>JBGCGF010000031.1:0-39039 GCA_045110575.1 Saprospiraceae bacterium | reverse complement strand
TAAGTTTCTCAATAATCCAGACGGAACGCTCATAAATTACAAGCTATCAGAAGAGTCTGTACCAGACTTATTTAGCTCTGTTTAGGTATGATATAAGGGGTTGCTTTTGGCAAAAGTGCGATTGTTGACTGATTATCAGTTACTTATCCAAAGCAACAGGCTCGCCATGAGTTTAACCGGACAGCAATGATTATCAACTAGCAATTGACAATTAGTAAACGAGCCGAAGGCGAGCCCAGCGTCTCCACATTATCAATTACCAACTGGCAATTCCCTCTTTACGCATACATGTTCTGTACAAATTCCTTCAACTTCTTCGCACTCGGTAAGTCGCCCGCGCTGATTGCTTCACGAATTCCAGCAAGCGCACAACGTAAAAAGCGCGCTTCGATCGCGGGACCTTCGAAGTTCATTCCTGTGAACGCTTCTTCGAGAAGTTTGTCCAGCTTAGCTGTTGGGCTTTCGCCAAAACTTGTTCCCGTCGCACCAAGTTGTGTGCGTAAGGCAGCATAGTGGCTGGTGCCTTTGGTTTTGGCGAAAGCATGATCAATGGCCAATTGGATACGCTTGCCCATGTCTTGCTCTTTTTCAAGTGCATTGAGTTGGCTGTCCGCATCGACAGTTGCCAAGGCGCTGATCGCGTCGAGGAGTCCCCGCTTGTTCTTAAAGTGGCGAAAGATTAATCCTTCAGACACCTCTGCCTCACTTGCAATTTTAGAAGTAGGCGTAGCGTCGTAGCCATCTGTAGCAAAAAGTACGGTGGCAACTTCAAGAATGCGGGCTTGCTTAACAGTCATGCTGCTAAGTTAGGTGAGCAATTACTCACTATTACTCACGGAATTCTGAGACAAAAAAAAGCCTCTGAACGTTTATCGAAGAACATCCAGAGGCTTTAAGAAAAAGGCCGAAATTGCTATGAAGCAGCTTCGCTTTCGTTTTCAATTTTTTGCAGCGTGCGTGCAGCACTCAACATGAAATCATCGTGGTGACGAACGAATTCACGTTGTGCCATGAGTAGCTGAGCAGCATCGAATGCAGCCGAGCGTGGCATGATCTGACGGGCAGCAATTGGGTGCAACCAGAACTCTTCGTTGTTTGAACGGAGGTAGTTACCGTCAAAATCAAAACCAGTTACAACACCAAGCTTTTTCAAGCTAAAGAGGTAATTGGTTTCGGCACTGATATCCTTTTGGAGATCCAAAATGCGCACGTGATCAAACTCAACGCCTGATCGCTCGCAAAGGAAAATATCGCGACGGCCATCAAACGTGTACAGTTGATTGACGCGGTACTTGCGCAAGTTGTTGGACATGAATCGCTTCACATTCGTGCGCGTCATTCTCAAATTCTTGAACGTATCCTGAAGGTCGTCATCGTTAAGTTCGAAGTTCTCATCGAAATCTTGGCGGCGACGCGTACGCATGTTGACCACAGTCTTGTGTCGACTCAACGTATGACCTAGTTCGTTGACCTTAGTGTCAACGCTCACGTAGTCTACGTCGGCATTGTTGCTCCAGCTTTCTAAGAAAATTCGTTTCGTATCTGGTTCGAAAACCAGCATGGCGATCTCTGAAATCGCGAAAAAGTTGGGGTATCCGCCGTATACGTTGCCGTATTTCAGCTCTAGAATAGCAAACTTGTCTTCCACAGTGTATGTATTGTCCTTGCGGTTTAGCCAGTTTTCAGGAAGATCCTTAGACTGGCATCAGCAAATTGATTTTAAGTATTGGCCTTTGAAAAGGAGGCCAAAGTAACATACGCTAAGTAAACGTAAGTATTTGACATAGGTTACCTAACAAAACTGTACACTGGCACACCTTATTAGGCAGTCGATGCGATCTCGACATGGTTTAAAGTTCGTAATCGATAAAGTGACCGTCTCGGTAAATCAATTCTCCGTCCGCTTTGATCTCTCCTCCATTTTGCATTCCTGCGATCATATCCCAGTGGACGCTACTTTTATTCTTGCCTCCAGCCTGCTCATAACTCTGACCAATTGCGAGGTGAACGGTCCCGCCAATTTTCTCATCGAACAAAATGTTACGCGTAAATCGGTCGATCGAGTAGTTCGTTCCAATGGCCGCCTCTCCAAATCGGCGGGTTCCTGGCAAACTAAAGATGTGATCAAGGAAGTCTTTGCCACGCTTGGCTTCCCATTTTACGATCTCTCCGTGTTCCACCCAAAGCATAACGTCTTCGACCTCATGTCCCTGATATACAGCGGGATAGTCAAAGCGAATGTGGCCATTCACTGAATCTTCAACAGGACTGGTGTACACCTCTCCACTCGGCATATTGGTCTGTCCGTCAGAGTTTATCCAAGTGCGGCCATCGACTGAAAACGTCAAGTCGATGTCTTTACCGAGGTATTGCATCTGCTTCGCTTTGTTCAGTCTATCCGTTACTGCTTGTTGCTTTCTACGCACCTCTAACCACGCTTGCTTTGGGTCAGGCTCGTTGAGTTTGCAGGCATCGAAAATGAACGCGCGATAGTCGTCCAAACTCATACCAGCGTTTTGAGCGGCTGCTTGCGTTGGATATTGACAGAGGTTGCGGCGGAGTTCGCGCGTGCCGGTGCGGCGGAAATACGTGTCGTTTAGTCCCTTCAGCGCTTGAGAGCGTTTCTTTTTCTTTTCGGGAGATGCATCTTGCATATCCCGCAAATTGAACGGTGCGCGAATGGCCAAGTACGCATCAAAAGTCTCAAAGGCATCGCGCTTTTGGGCACTGATGTATGCGAGTTGGTCATCGTTAGCTTCTGCTAAGAAGGTACGGCCCATGCCATCCCAGTCGAGATTGACCTCCACATGTGCACCACGCTGTAAGGCGATTCGATATACTTCTTTGACGAGCGGTTCGGCGAGCGTTGTACTGCTTACATAAAGTTTGTCGCCAGGAGTGAGCTCCACACAGTAGTCCACGAGTAGTTGCGCATAGCGCGCTTCATAGGTTTCAATAGCCATGGCAGGAAGGTAACGTCAAGCAGCCGAGGAATCAACAAGTAGCTCAACGATTGCTTCTAAGGTGTCCTTGATTTCTGGGTCAGTCGCGACCAGTGCTTCATCGATGCCTTTAGCTGCGCCATAAATCGGCACCTCCACGAGGACAATCGCATCTAAGGCTAAAAGCGTCCATTGTAAGCTTTGCATGCATCGCTCTCCTCTCGGTGCATTGGGGGTTGAAGTGATGGCAATGACTCGTTTTTGCGAAAACTCTCCGCTTGCGACGCACCATTCCAATGCGTTTTTGAGCGCTGCCGGCATGTTGTGGGCATACTCTGGGGTTGCGATTACGACGACATCGGCTTCTTGTACAGCTTTCGCCAAAACGGCACACGACGCAGTTTTGCCCTCGGATAGTCGAGCAGGCGTAAACAAAGGCAAGGTGTCAAGCGATGGAGCTTCCGTCCATTCAAACTGAGGCGCCGACAAGGCTAATGCCTTTAGCAATCGTACGGTCGAAGAGGTTGGTCGGGTTGATCCAGATAGGGTAAGCAGTTTCACGCTTACCTAACAACGACACGCTCTGTATGGATGCGAGCACCGTTCTGAAGACTCAACCAGTAAATGCCTGGAGAGAATGCACTCACGTCGATGGTCGAGCGCAGCTGTTCTGTTTTGGCGAAAGCTGTAAACACTTCACGGCCCAGAACATCTCGTATGACAACATCAAGGTCTAGCATTGCAGAGAAGTCTGCTTCAAGTTGAAGCGACGAGTGCGCAGGATTAGGAGAAACACGCACGGATTCAAGCGCATCGAAGGTCTCGAAAAGCCTCGATGACGTCGTGTCTATGGTCATGCCGTTCGGACTCACATTAAAGGTCACTTCATCAGTTAAGACCCAGTACTTAAGTTCTTGTTCAGGATATGGATCAGTGACGCGGAGGCGCAATCTGTAGGATCCAGAATCAGAGAACATAACGCTCGTATTAGCTTCTGTAGCATTGTCGAACGTTGCCGTGCCTGGTCCTGAAAGCATGTCCCATTCGTAAGTCCAATCGTTGTCAGGACCAGCGTTGTCAAATCCAAAATCGGGCATCAACTGTACCATCGTATCGGACTGGACGGAAGCCTGAGGGCCAGCATCAATGTAATGACTTCGGGTCTCGGACTCGAACTGAAAAAGCGGGGTGCGTGAGGCTACAAAGTGCTCACGGAAAAATTGACGTCGATCATTAATGAACTCGTCCGGGCTTCTGTGGTAGAAATCCAGGCTGTGCAGCATGACGCGCGATCCTGGCATCTGATTGTGCGCAGCATAGGCCGTTTCAGGAGGGCAAACGTCGTCTAAAAAGCTTGAGAAATGCAGGCTAGTACCCTTGAATCTTCTTGCGGCAAAAACCGCATCGTAGTACTTGGTCGCCTCAAACACTTGGTCGCGTTCAGCTTCCGTTTGGTAAATGGCCTCGGCTCTTTCGAGGTAATATGGAAAACCGCTTGGTCGACCGAAACGCTTGCCGCCGTGCTGGCTTAAGGCTGCAATACTTTGAATGAGATGTGTTGGTCGTTGGTCGATGCCTGCGACGAGCATGCTCAATCCTCCTCCTTGGCTGTCTCCATACACACAGAGCTCTTCGCCATTCCATACGTCGATCGTTTCGAGATAATCAATTGCTCGGATAGCGGCTAAAATCGCATACCGGTAGTAGATCGTTTCAGGAGCAGTAATGACATTGGGCTCGTACGCGTACTGATCACGTTTATCTGCTGGCGCATTGTGAATGCTGATGCTCATTGCGATGACGTTGGCACGCTCGGCATTAATGACATCGGGTGTGGCAAGGTTTCTCCCGTCTCCATAGGCTGGGATGCGCAAGGTTGCTGGAAACGGCCCTTCTCCATCTGGAACAACGGCATATCCGTATACTCGTCTCCCATCCACTTGTGCCAAGCTGAATTGGTAGGTCTTGGAAAACTCGTTGCGGTCTTTGGTCCAATCAACAATGTCGAGCGGAATCGCAGCTAGTGCGGCTTTCTGATCTGCCCAAAATGCATCAAAGTCTGCGGGTTCAGTAGCGAGTGCAGGGATGTCTTGTTTGCTAACGGTGGCTGCGACGGCTTTGTACTTGTTTCCTAGGCGTGCTTCAAAAGTGAGGAAGCCAGGTTCGTTTAGCGTGTACGAAATGCCAGAAGTGCCTCCGAAGTGCGTCCTTGTTCCTTCGAGAATAGACGAGGTCCTTAAGTTGTAACTGATGACGTATTCGATCTCACCACTGATGTCCGTATCTACGATGAAGGTGATTGTTTCTCCTACTTGGTAATCAGCTAAAGGGCGATCGGTATAGACCTCGAAATCTTGCGCAAAAAGTGGAAGTCCAAAGACTACGCTAAGAAGAAAAGTGAGGAAAGCAAAACGCATAAACGAACAGTTCGAAGGGCGAGTGTCAGCAGAAAGTGCCGATACCGAAGCCGACCCGAAGATAACATGAGCGACTGGGGCGGTCAGCATACTGCTTTGGGGTATTGCGAATGAATGTAGCAACCCTTACGCATTAACACGTAGTTTGGATGATTAGTGCATTGGAGATCAGTGCTTAACGTATATTCGGGCTGTCATCCCATGACCATGTACGGAGGTGCGGTCGCTTGTTAGCGATCGCGCCTTTCGTATTTTCAGACGCTTTTTTTACCCGAATGTCCTTTCGTAAAAACGGTCATCTTTGCCACATGGAAACCAAAGATTCGAACGGGAATATTCTCGAGGACGGCGATAGCGTACACGTTACCAAAGACTTGAAAGTGAAGGGTATGGCCAAGGTGCTAAAGCGAGGCACCCCTATCCGTAACATCAGAACCATTGGATCGGTCAACGAAGTTGAAGTACGTATCGGTAAGAGTACCATCGTACTCAAGACTCAGTTTTTAAAGAAGGCGTAAACGTCTTTCTTCAGGCACAATTGTCTAGGAGGTTTCCCCTAGCTTTCCCCGATGGAAGCGAGCGTAATCCTGTCTGTTATTTTAGAATTATACGGTCTCTCGGGAGTCCTGAAGGCCTTACCTGGTGAGGTCGACCTCAACTATCGCTTCAAGGATAGTGATGGTCGGAAATTCGTATTTAAGGTAGCTGGGCCAGAGCGGACTCGTGAAGAGATCGCGTTTCAGGTGGCATTTTTGGAGCATCTCTCGCATCAACAAACGCAGCTTCCTTTCTCAATCCCTGCAGCGCACAAGACGCTTGCTGGAGAAACTTACGTCGAGTATGTTGTAGACTCGAGTCCTCGTCTCATCCACATGTTGACATGGGTAGAAGGCCGACCTTTGCGAGTACTCACTCACAAGAGTAAGACGCTTCTTCGGCAATGGGGAGGTATATGTGGTCAATTAAGCAAAGCGCTTCAAGGGTTTGATCATCCTCAAGCACATCAATACTATCGATGGGATCCACAGCATAGTTTGGATGCGAAAGTGAATTTGAAGCATGTAAATCGGTTTCCTGAACCTGTTGAAGGGCCGGCTGTTGAGCCTACTGTTCGTAAATCGACGAATTACGAACAGACTGAAAATACCCCTACCTCTTCTCTGCTCTCTGAACCTGTTGAAGGGCCGGCTATGGGACCGACTGTTCGTAAATCGACGAATTACATTGACAGTGAAAAAGACTCCGCTAAATCTCGTGATTCTGATGATGAAGTGACTGGTTTTCAGGAAGATATGGGTGCTGTTCGTAAATCGACGAATTACGAACAGGCTGAAATTACCCCTACCTCTTCTCTGCTCTCTGAACCTCATTCCTCCCCTCTGTTCCCTGAACATGGTACTACCCCTCGGTTCCCTGAACCTGTTGAAGGGCCGAGCGACAACACAGCCCTCGCCCAATACTTCTTCAACCTCTTCGAGACAGAAGCCAAGCCCAAACTTGCACACCTTCGACATAGCGTCAACTACAACGACGCGCACGAAGACAATCTGCTGGTCAATGATGATCCGCTGTCACCTCGCATCGTTGGACTGGTAGATGTAGGCGATGCGGTCTATACCCAAACCGTCAATGAACTCGCGATCGCTTGCGCATATGCAGGAATGGATACCGTCGATCCGATTGCCGCAATGGCTGAAGTGGTGTCTGGTTATCACGCTGTTTTTCCGCTAGAAGAGAATGAATTAGAAGTCCTCTTTCCGCTCATAGCAGGTCGACTTTTGATCACGGTAACTTCTGCTGCAGAAGCACGCGCCAACGAACCTGAAAACGCATATCGCTCAGTAAGTGAAGACCAAGCGTGGGCTGTTTTGCGGAAGCTAAAATCCGTACATCCTCGACTTGCTAAATATCACTTTAGAGCCGCTTGCGGTTTGGAACCTTGCCCACGTGCCCAGCATTTTCAAACCTGGCTCAATACGAATCCAGCCTTCTCTCCCATTGTGAAAGTGGAAGGCAAACGATTAGCACCGCTCGACCTTTCGGTAGGGTCTCGTGCACTCGGGAATTACTCGAATTACACAGACCTCGACACTTTTTCGAAGCGTATCGAAACGATGCTTCAAAGCGCAAAAGCTGACATTGGTTATGGCGGATATCTGGAGACGCGCCCGGTCTACACTACCGAACTTTTCGAAGAGCAGGGCAACGACGGTCCGAGGTGGCGAACGGTACACTTGGGACTTGACTTATGGTCTTCCGCAGGTACAGAAGTGATGTGTCCATATCCTGGACGGGTTCACAGCTTTCGCCAAAACAACAATCCTCGGGACTACGGCGCTACGATTGTGTTGGAGCATGACTATGAAGTGGAAGGTGAGATGCTTCAGTTTTTCACCTTGTTCGGTCACTTATCAGCAGCTAGTCTGCAAGGATTGAGCACCGGTCAAGAAGTCCTAACGGGCGAAGTGATCGCAACCTTTGGTGAACCAGATGAGAATGGTGGTTGGCCGCCACACGTGCACTTTCAGGTGATGCTCG
This sequence comes from Saprospiraceae bacterium, assembly GCA_045110575.1. Classification (GTDB taxonomy): domain Bacteria; phylum Bacteroidota; class Bacteroidia; order Chitinophagales; family Saprospiraceae; genus CALDTK01. The sequence continues at coordinate 31,142 of JBGCGF010000031.1, read as the reverse complement.
ATTTACTCGATAAGCAAGGAGACTTTGCAGGTGTTGCCTTTCCTGAAGAGGCGAAGGTGTATGCGAGCATTTGCCCGAATGCGGCAAACATCAGTGGCATTTCTGGCTTACATCCGACGCTAGAAATTCGCACGGCTGAGTCTATTGATCAAGCGCGAAAGAAGCACCTCGGTCGCTCGCTTTCCCTCTCGTACGATGCTCATTTACACATGGTGCGTGGTCAAGGCCCGTACCTGTTGGATGCAACGGGGCGTCGATATTTAGACACGGTCAATAACGTCGCACATGTCGGTCATGAGCATCCTGTCGTAGTCAATGCTATCCAGGAGCAAGCGGCAGTGCTGAACACAAACACGCGCTATTTACACGAAGAGATCGTCGCCTTTGCCGAGGAGTTGTGCGCCACGTTACCACCCGAATTGTCAGTCGTTCACGTCGTTAATTCTGGTAGTGAAGCCAACGAGTTAGCGCTGCGCATGGCGCGTGCCTCAACAGGGCAAAAAGACATGATCGCCATTGAGGTTGGTTACCACGGCAACACCAATGCGGTGATCGATATCAGTAGTTATAAGTTCGATGGAAAGGGTGGTGAAGGTGCTCCTTCAACGACGCACATTGTCCCGATTCCAGACGTGTATCGAGGCTTTCATAACGATCCTGCAACGGCAGGAGAAGACTATGCGGACTATCTCGATACAGCGATTGAAAGCGTACAGTCCCAAGGTCGCGGTATCGCCGGTTTCATTAGTGAGAGCATCTTGAGCTGTGGCGGTCAGGTGGTTTTGCCTGAAGGTTATCTCCTGTCAGCTTTCGCCAAAACCCGTGCTGCAGGAGGCATTTGCATCAGCGATGAAGTGCAAGTTGGCGTCGGTAGAGTAGGGGAGCACTTTTGGGGATTCCAGTTACAGGATGTCGTTCCTGATGTGGTCGTGATCGGTAAGCCAATCGGCAATGGTCATCCACTAGGTGTTGTCGTTTGTACCGAAGCAATGGCCGATGCGTTTGCGGTGTCGGGCATGGAGTATTTCAACACCTTTGGTGGCAACCCTGTGAGTTGTGCGGCAGGTCGGGCGGTGCTGCGCGTCGTCCGCGAAGAGGGCTTGCAAGCGAATGCCAAGGAGGTTGGAGATTATCTGCTCGCCGGTCTACGAGATCTCCAAACTCGACATCCCATTATCGGAGATGTGCGAGGACATGGATTCTTCCTTGGCGTTGAATTGGTACGTGATCACGTTACCTTAGAACCTGCCGATACGGAGACATCCTACATCGCCAATCGCATGCGCGAGCGTGGTGTGTTGATGAGTACTGACGGTCCGCATCACAACGTCTTGAAGATTAAACCGCCGATGTGTTTTGGGATGCAGGAGGCTGAGGTTTTGATTGGGTCGTTGGACGGAGTGTTAGGTGAATTGATTCCTTAATTAACCAGTCATCTCGACCGTAGCACTTCCTTTAATATTACGCGTTAGCGATTCAGGTTTGATGTGCGTAGCGGAGAGATCTGTTGGTTGGGACGAAGCCTAGATCTTATCCGCCAGCTTAGCGATCAGATATTCTAAGTACCCAATGCTGCCCATCCTCTCGTTTTTTTGTTATGCCTAGAAGAGCGAAAAAGTTCGTCCGTCATTGCGAGACGCGACGAAGGAGCTGGCGCGGCAATCTGGCTATAGGATAATGTTCCTAGCATTAGATGTGAACGATACGAGAGATTGCCACGTCAGCTTCGTGACTCGCAATGACGCGCTGGTGCCCATCCTATACCGAATAGAAGAGCGAAAAAGCTCAGAGTACTAAAGTACTCGCTTGGAAATAGAGGTACCTATCGGCACCTTAATGTTGAACTCTCGTGTCGGTAGGTATGGCCTTTCCTGAGCTTGTAGAATGGGGCTTTTGCGCCATTGCGGGGTGTTGCGGTCTTGGGTGGTGCACAGGCCAAGAGTTAGACGGAAACCAAGAAGCTGCGTAGCTGCGACCCTGATAGTAGCCCAGGGTTTACCCGGAGCGATATTCCAGGCGACGCGCCAATTGGCAATTGGTTTGATAGCCTTCAGGCTCCAATCACCCATAAACCATCAACACCGCCCACAGCGGCATCGTCAAAAGCAACACAACTTCAATCGCAAGACTCGTCCGAATCAACTTCGGAACCTCGACCATTTCATCTTGCTCACCGTTTCTGTTTTTGATAAACCAGATCGTCGGGTAGATTGAGAGTAATCCAACGGCAGAAAAGACGGCCAGTTTGACGTAGATGTAAACGTTGCGATCGTAAAAGGCGGCAGGCTTCCCAATATCACTGAGCCACATGGTAAGTCCAGCGGCAACGACGATGATGGCACCGAGACCATATCCTCCGTCAACGAGCGAAAGGCGTTTGATCTCTTTCCGACTCAATTGAGGTTGCACCAATAGCCATTCACTAAACACTGTCGAGACCACCAGGAAGATGCCCAGATAGTGAACCACCTTTAGAATGAGGTAGGGATTTGAGAGAGCTTCCATGGTTAGAGCGTGACTAAGGATTCAGGTTCTGACGAAATTGAGAGAATTTCGAGCGTAATACGACGAAAAGCGCAAGGTTTAGCTAGCTAAATTGAGCATTTTCAACGAAAATACGGTTGAAATTATCCAATAGTTAGTCGAGCTAGTATTTCTTAGACACGCTCTGGGTGTTTTGACTTGTTGCGACTAACCTACGATATAGATTCCTTCGACATCTTAGCGGTATGATCACACGCTACGCTATTTGCTTGCTGCTCGCTTCAGTTTTCGTTATCGGTTCTTGTACCCCGAAGGCGGACTTGTCTAAAACGACGTCTACGTCTACCTCAACTTCGACAAGTGCTCCTGCATCTGTAATGGTGCAGCACGATAACCTCAACGCTGTGCTTTGGGTGCAAACGGCAGCCGAGTATGTCGGATTAACGAGTCAAGCGTACACTACAGGGCAATTGGCCTTAGACGAGGCGCTAGAAGATCCAACCTGGACCGCCGCAACGGAGCAATCTAAGCGAGGTGGTTTTGGAGAGTTACCTCCTGCTGTGATCCTCGATGTAGATGAAACCGTTCTCGATAATTCGGCTTTTCAAGCGCGTCTCATCCAGTCTGGGAAGTCGTACAGTTCTGCGAGTTGGGCTGCATGGTGCGCAGAAGAAGCGGCACCGGCTGTTCCTGGCGCACTCAACTATTGTAAAGAGGCCGCTGCCCGTGGGATCACCGTCTTTTACCTCACCAACCGCAAGGCTTCGGAAGAAGCTGCAACGCGTAACAACCTTAAGAAGCTCGGATTTCCGTTTGCTGGTAAAACCGACGTCATTCTCACGCGTGGAGAGCAGCCTGATTGGGCAAGTAGTGACAAGACGCCACGTCGCGAGTTTATCGCGAAGAACTACCGCATTCTCCAACTCGTGGGTGACAACCTAGGCGATTTCCTAGAAGCCGAAGGCACGCCACAAGAGCGCGTTGCCGCTGCCAATCGCTATGCCGATTACTGGGGCATGCGTTGGATCGTGCTCCCAAATCCTACTTACGGGAACTGGGAAGGTGCATTGTTTGGTGGTGATCGGAGTCTGAGTGTTGAGCAACAGCGGGTTAAGAAGTTGGGGCAGTTGAAGCAGTAGGTCTTGGCATTGCGATTGTTCTGTCGATCTCTAGATCGGCCGGGCCGTGGTGCTCATTCTCTTGTCCTTTTTGTCCCGCCAAAAAGAACGAAAAAGCTCGTCCGAAACTAAAACTCGCGAAGTGGTGCACTTTACGAATGTTGATCGTGTTTCGCAAAGCCAAGTTGATAGCCAGTTTTTAGTGTTGCTCGAACAGTAGTTCCGGACTGTCCAGGCCGCTGAAGGCGGAATACAGAGGTTCCATGTTATGTCTGGCTGGGGTTGGCTTAAGAAAATCCATTGTTTTAGGTTTAATTACTTCCTTGTCCAGCTTCTAGTAAGCACAAAGTGCTGGTCCAGTCTCTAGCAGCGAAGCGATCCAAAGGTTTACCTTCACCCCATGTCTGTAAGAACACTCCAACCCACTGCCCTTTGGTCTCACTTCGCTGATCTAAACGCGGTGCCGCGTCCTTCAAAAGATGAGGAGCGCGTCCGTCAATTCGTGAAGGGTTTTGGCGAAAGCTTAGGCTTCCCAACGACCATCGATGAAGTTGGAAATGTGCTGATACTCAAGCCGGCAACTGCAGGTATGGAAGATCGACCAATCGTGTTGCTACAAGGCCATATCGACATGGTGCACCAGAAAAATGCGGACACGAATTTCGACTTCGATACCGAAGGCATTCGCATGATCATTAATGGTGATTGGGTTGAAGCAGACGGAACAACACTAGGCGCCGACAACGGTATCGGTGTAGCTGCAATCATGGCTGTCCTCTCAGACAAAGGCGAGATTGCTCACCCACCAATTGAGGCGCTCTTTACCATCGATGAAGAGACCGGAATGACCGGTGCAATAGGCTTGAAGCATGGAGTGCTCAAAGCCAAGTACATGCTCAATCTTGATACGGAGGACGATCGCGAACTCACCATCGGCTGCGCAGGCGGTATTGATGTGACCGCTAACGGAACCTACCATGCAGAAGCAGCGCGCGCTGGAGGAAAGGGTGTTCGTTTGACTGTTCGTGGATTGAGTGGTGGACACTCGGGCATGGACATCATCAAAGGACTAGGCAACGCAAACAAGCTGTTGACACGTCTGCTCTTGCATGCAGAGAGCAATGGTTTTAGCGTAAGCAAAATTGACGGCGGTGGACTTCGAAACGCGATTCCACGTGAAGCATTTGCCGATCTCGTTGTTGATGACATGAGCGCTTTTGAAGAAGCTATCGCTTCTCTTAAAGCCATCATTACAGCGGAGTATTCAGTTACTGATCCAAGCCTAGAAATCGTTGTAGAGGCGATTGATACGCCAGCAAAGAACCTTGGTGCTGCTTTCCAAAAGCAACTCCTTCGCGCTTTGCAGGCAACGCCAAACGGCATCTGGCGCATGAGCCCAGACGTTGAAGGGTTGGTACAAACAAGCAACAACGTAGCACGTGTACTTGTGGCCGATGGCGGATACGAGGTATTGTGCCTCACGCGTAGTTCTGTGGATACGGAGAAGTACGACGAAGTAGCTTCTATCCAGAGCATCTTCGAATTAATTGGAGGAACGATCTCTACCGACGGGACTTACCCAGGTTGGACACCACTTCCAAAGTCAACGTTACTCACGACGATGCGCGACTTGTATGTCAAGCGTTTCAATGAGGAACCACACGTCAATGCATGTCATGCAGGATTGGAGTGCGGCATTATCGGCGAGAAGAATCCAGGAATGGAGATGATCAGTTTTGGTCCGAACATTACGGGTGCACACTCACCTGATGAGCGCGTGCAGATTAGTTCCGTACAGAAATTCTGGGGCTACTTTGTGGAGGCGTTGGGAGCGTTGTAATCGCTTTCGCTAAAATATAGTTTATGAATGCTGTTACGCTTGATGCGCTAGAAGCTGCGCTAGCGACCTCTCCTGAAAATCAACTTTTGCGCGAACAGGTGCTACAAGGATGTATGTCTTTGGGGAGGTACGAGGCTGCTCGAGACCATGCTTCTAAGCTTCTTCAACAAGGAGCAGGTAGTTCGGTAAAGCTCGCGCTTGCGAAGTGCTATTTGCAACTTGGTAAAGCTTCAGCAGGTGTTTTTATTAGCGAAGAGTTGCTTCAAACCTCTGAGTTTAATGGCAAAGAAATTCATGAACTCAGAAGCCTTCACTTACGTCTTCTCATTGCAGATGATCGCAAGGAAGAAGCACAGGAACAGTTTGCCATGTTTGAGCTCGTCGATCCTGAGTGGTCAGACGCTGAAATGGAAGACGACCTGAAGGTGAAAGCTTTCGGGATGCCCAGCGAAGAAGAGGATGATACTTCGCTCTTCTTCGAAAAGCCGGATACAAGCTTCAAAGATGTCGGCGGAATGGAGTCTGTGAAGGATGAAATTCGCATGAAAATCATAGCACCTCTTGCCAATCCTGAACTGTTTGCGCAATACGGCAAGAAGGCGGGTGGAGGAATCTTGCTCTACGGCCCTCCGGGTTGTGGTAAAACATTCATTGCGCGAGCAACGGCGGGTGAGATCGATGCGCGCTTTATGGCGATCGACCTTGATGACATCCTTTCGATGTGGCAAGGAGGAAGTGAGAAGAATCTTTCTACTCGGTTTTGTGCTGCACGAAAGCATCAACCCGTCGTCATCTTTATCGATGAGATTGATGCCCTCGCGGGCAAACGAAAGGAAAGCCTTGGCGGCGGCGGTATGAAGAATACCTCCAATACCTTTTTAAAGGAGCTCGACGGTATCAACGATGCGAACGAAGGTCTTCTCGTACTTGGTGCGACAAATCTTCCATGGCACATCGATACGGCCTTCATGCGGCCAGGTCGTTTTGATAGAATCATTTTTGTTCCGCCTCCTGATGAAACGGCGCGAAAAATTATTATTGATCTTCTCCTTTCGGGAAAACCTACTGAAAAAGTAGATACGCAAAAGATTGCCAAAAAGACTCCTGGGTTTAGTGGTGCTGACTTGACGGCGGTTGTTGATCGAGCGGTAGAAGGAAAACTTGCCCAGGCGATGCGTTCGGGAAAGGTGGAGCCGATCTCGACAAAAGACTTGTTGAATGCTGCATCTCAAACGCGACCTTCTGTAAAAGACTGGCTTAATACTGCCCGTAACTACGTATTGTATTCCAATGCTTCGGGTATGTACGATGATGTGAAGGCATATCTAAAAATGTGATGGATATATTAGCTCAGATTTCCCGTATTGAAGGTCTACTTAGCGCTAATAAAATAGATGTTGCGCAACAGGAGGTTAATCGTCTCGCACAGGAGCATCCAGAGGTAGCTTATGTTCCTGTTTTTCGTGCACGAATCGCCTTAAGGCGCGATGAATATGCAGAGGCAGAAATTCAAGCACAACAGGCAATAGCTATAGATGCCGAAGATGATTTTTCGATGTACCTATTGTCGGTAGCTCAACATAACCTCAAGAAATACGATGAGGCTCTTCGCCATATTGGCTTGGCAATCTCATTGGCGCCGTGGCAGCCGGAATATTATGCCACAAAGGGGCAACAACTACTTCAGCGAGAACGGTATGTCGATGCGGAATTTGTGGTGCGTGAAGGCTTGGAGCTCGATCCTAACCATGAGAATTGCTTGAATGTGCTAGCACTTTCACTAAATCTTCAAGGGAAAAGAGATGTCGCCACAGACACTATAGGTGAATTGCTAGAAGCTAATCCTGAGAGCGCTGATGTCCATGCGAATGCTGGATACTTAGCCTTGCGGACAAATAATATGAATTCGGCTAAAACTCACTTTGTAGAAGCGCTTCGCTTGGAGCCAGATAACCAGTGGGCGCAGAGCGGACTCGCAGAAGTAATCAAGGCAACCAATCCTCTATATCGCCAATTCCTCCGTTTTTCTGTTTGGATGGCTGACATCGGACAGAAGTATCGATGGGCTTTAATCATTGGACTATTGGTGGTGATTAGGATACTACCTTTTTTAGTGCCGTTTTACGCTGTCTTGTTGTTGTGGACGTGGTTTACTTCTCCGATTTCTAATGCATACCTGTTCTTTCATCCGCAGGGTAAATACTTAGTTCAGAAAGAAGATAAGGTATATGTATTGGGCATATTTATTTGCCTTTTGCTCGCGATTTCGCTTGGCATTTCTGGCGCAGTACTTGGGCATGCTCCGTTTTATTGGACGGCAGCAGGCTTGGCGCTAACGTGTATTCCGTTGAATGGAATTGTAGATTCAGATAAAGAGAACAAGTCAGTGTTCATCGGGCTTGCCTGGTGTGCGGCTTTTGTAGGTCTAGGGTTGTGGGCCAGTACCGGAGCCTCTAATGCTAGTAGTACAATAATCTTTGTCGCTGTCGCTTATTCTTGGGTGGGGACACGGTTGGGGTAGTGCAGCGTGCAGATGCTTGGCCACGCTAACGCGTGTATGTAATACATGTATTGGCCGCATCTAAAGAGTAGCAATACGCCAAACACAAGGTGTTGCTGCATCTCTACAGACCAAAGCCCAACTCATGACTCGTATCCTTCTGTTTATTCTTGTTTCGTTGCCCTTTTTTGCCTGTAGCGAAAGTAGTCATTATGAAAGCCCATCGTTAACTAAGGACCAAGCTGGCTATACTGTCGCTGAAGCGATTGAGGTAGAGCAGGTCAATTACAATGATCGAATATCAGCCAATTCTATTGAGCCTGAAGCGCCTCAAAAAGAGACACGAAAGCTTATTCGCAATGGCTCTATGCATTGCCAAGTCTCTTCGATAGACTCGTCGCGCACGCAGCTACTGGCCCTTCTAGAAGGCTACAATGGATATGTCTCATCAGAGAGTGCCAGTAGCAATTATCGCAATGATCTTACTTACACACTTCGAGTACCGGAGGCAAAATTTGACAAGTTCATATTGGCGGTAGAAGCTATTTCTACAGAGGTGCTAAGCCGGAACGTCAACGTAAAAGATGTCACAGAGCAATACGTTGATATTGCAGCTCGCCTTTCTACCAAACGTGCTCTCCATGCGCGCTATACGCAGTTGTTGTCTAGGGCGAAAAACGTGGAGGAGGTCATCAATGTCGAGCGCGAACTCTCTAAAGTACTTGCTGATATCGAGTCTTCAGAGGCGCGTTTGAAAAGCCTTGGCGATAGAGCCTCTTATGCAACGCTACAGCTCTCCTTTTCTATTGAAGTAGAGCCAGTTGTACAAGCGAGTTTCTTCAACGACTTAGGTGACAGCTTTGTTTCAGGTTGGAGAGGAGTCAAAGCAGCAATCTTACTTGGAGCGACACTGTGGCCACTTCTACTTTTCGGTTGCCTTTGCTTCTTTGGACTACGATGGGCCATCAATCGCCGAAAGGCGAGTCGTGTTACGACTTAAACCTTGGCTAAGCATCGTCAGGATCTCCTTTGATCCACTCATCAACTTGCGCCTGGCAGCTATCACAGATTCCAAGATGGGAAGTGACGCGAGATCGTTCATCGTCACTCATCGTCTTTCCACCCTTCATATACGCTCGGAACTCTTCTCCCGTGAGGTGCTTACGACCAGCTACAACCTTCACTACGATACGGTAGACCGCAAACAGGCATACTACGATAAGGAAGAAGAGAATCTTATTCACTGCGAAAGATTTGAGGAGGGCTTAATGAAGGACTACTGCTTGATCATTCGATCCAGATCGCGCTTCTGATCCTTCTTCTTGAGCGTATCACGCTTGTCGAACGTATTCTTACCACGCGCTAACGCGATGTCAATTTTGACAAGTCCGCGATCGTTCATGTAGAGCTTGATCGGGACAATCGTGAGTCCTTTCTCCTTGATCTTCTTGTCCAATTTCTTGAGCTCGCGACGCTTGAGTAGCAGCTTTCGCTGGCGCTTTGGGTCGTGATTCGCATCCGAACCGTGCTTGTACTCTTTGATGTACAAGTTACGTATGTACAGGTCGGCTCCCTTGAAGTAGCAATACGCATCTGCGATGTTCGCCTCTCCTGCCCGCAAAGACTTAACCTCCGTTCCTTGAAGCATAATGCCTGCTTCGAAGGTATCGATGAACTCATACTCAAACCGCGCGCGGCGGTTCATGATGGTCGTGAATTTGGGTTTATTTACAGTTGCCAAGGCATAGGAATTAAGAACACAAAGGTAGCGGGATACTTGGTCTGGTGTGCCGTTCAATTCGGCCACCTGCAAGTTCGTTACAGGCGCTCATTGATGAACTCTGTCATGCGCTCATAAAGGTGCAGACGAGTTACGCCACCATAGATGCCGTGGTTGCGATTCGGGTAAGTATAGAACTCGAAATCCTTGTTCTCCTTGATCAACGCATTGGCCATTTCGACCGAGTGCTGATAATGAACATTGTCATCGCCCATACCGTGTACGAGCATGTAATGGCCTTCTAGTTTATCTGCGAAGTATACTGGAGAGTTCTCCTTGTAGCCTGCTTCGTTTTCTGTAAGCGTGCGCATGTAGCGCTCGGTGTAAAGGGTGTCATACCATTTCCAGCTCGTCACCGGAGCGACCGCAATAGCGAGTTTGAAAACATCAGCGCCTTTCAAGATGCAGAGTGTAGACATGAATCCACCGTAGCTCCAACCGAAAATACCGATACGTTCAGCATCAATCCAAGACTGACTGCCGAGGTGCTTCGCTGCTGCGATCTGATCTTCAACTTCATACTTTCCGAGTTGGAGGTACGTCTGCTTTTCGAACGCCTCGCCTCGTGCACCTGTGCCGCGACCGTCTACACAGGCCACAACGTAGCCTTGTTGTACGAGCATTTGGAACCACCAGTAGTTCGTTCCGCGCCAAGAATCCAGTACTTGTTGTGATCCTGGACCTGAGTATTGGAACATGAAGAGTGGGTACTCTACACCTGCGCTTTCGCTAAAACCTTCAGGGGTAATACGCCAGCCATTGAGGCGTGTGCCTTGGCCGTTGCCGAAGTCGAAGAACTCGACTGGTCGGACACCTTCCTCATTCATCATGCCTGAAAGCTTGGCGTTGTCTTCAAGTGAGCGGACGAGCTTTCCTTTGCCATTGAACACGGCGTAGGTCGGAGGTGTATTGATGCTTGAGTGCGAAATCATGTAACCAGAGTAGTCACCGTTAAACACAGCACTGTTGGTACCTGGCGTCGCGGCAATCGCTTTTGGTTTGCCACCTTTTAACGGAAGTGCATACACTTCACGTTGCATCGGAGACTTCATCGCGGCCTGGAAGTAGAGCTTTTTGGCAGCAGCATCATAGCCGTAAAAGGACGTTACAGGGTAGTTGCCCTTCGTCAACTGACGGATCAGCTTTCCTTGCTTGTCAAAGTGATAAAGGTGATTGTAGCCAGAGCGTTCGCTGGTCCACAAGAAGCTGCCATCGTCCAAGAACGTAAGGTCATCCTTAACCTCTAGATAGCTGCTGCTTGTCTCTACGAGTAGCTTGGTCAGTTTTGCCATAGGTACACGTTCAACAAGAAGCTGGAACGTGTCTTGGTGACGATTGGTCACCCAAACAAGTGGCTTGCTGTCAGGGGTGTAGTAGATTCTCGGGATGTGCGTATTGCCGTCCTTGGTATCGAATACGAGACGTGTTTTGGCGGAAGCAACATCATAAACATGTGCGCTTACGGTAGCGTTGTCTTCACCAACTTTTGGGTACTTCCACGTTCTATTTTCAGGATACAAGTCGTCGTTGTACATCTGCATGGTGAACTCTGGTACAGCACGCTCATCGAAACGAAGGAAGAGAAGAGACTTGCTGTCTGGACTCCATTCGAAGCCTTTCGCCAGTGCAAACTCTTCTTCATATACCCAGTCTGTTGCACCGTTGATGATTGCGTTTACTTCACCATCGCTCGTAATGCGCTTGCGACTTCCGGTCGGCACATCGTACACGTACATGTCATTGTCACGCACGTAAGCAACCTTGTTGCCGTCAGGGCTAAACGATGCGTACATCTGCTTTCCAGCTGGGTCGATCGGTTTGAGGGTTCCATTGTCTAGCAAGTAGAAATTAGCGCGTGAGCTGCGACGGAAGATCTTTTCTGTTCCCGTTTTGATCAGCATCCGCTTCTGGTCTTCAGAGAACGAGTAGCTGTCAAACTTTTTAGGGAGTGATTCGTCACCGGTGGCCGTCTTAACGACTTCGTAGTCAAAGAGGACTGCAACAGCCTCGCCACTGGTAAAGTCTACATCCTCAACCTTGTTGTCCTTGATGCGAGTGTAGGAATTGCCTTGTTGGCGGAAATTGAAACCAGGGACGCGCTTCGCGAAGAACTTGAATTCACTCCAAATCTCATCAAGGGTAATCTCAGTCACTTTCGCCGCTGGTGGTGGAGCTGGTAAGGCTGCTGGCTGTGCGAGTAGGATAGAGCTTTCGCCAAAACCAAAAACGAGTAGGCAAACGAGGGCGATAAAACGAAATGGCATGCTGATAGAATGTGTGTGTATGGAAACCGACAAGCGGGGCAGCTTGTTGCAAAGTGTGAATCTACTGGATTCTGGGCTGTCCTGCGAACCACTGGTTCGCAGGTAATAGCTATTGTATAGAGTACGCAGCTTCGCTGCTTATGATCGGTACGACCTAGCCGCCTGTCTTGCTTTACGCTGCAGGTCATCGATGGTTTCTCCGACTTGCTTGCGCTGTTGTTTGAGGTTGGCCGCGTTCGGCGGTGCAGCGCGTTCATTGCAATTTTCGATAGGGCAGCGCTCGCACGTATTACTCACGACTTGGTGCTGCAACGCGGCCTTGACGAGTGCAGGGATTGTGCCTTCAAGCTCAGGCGTAAGCGGCATTCCTAGAAAAGTACTCTGTCTTTTACCGTTGTGCTGTCGGTCAGAAATGGCAAGGACGAGGTATTCTTCGTCAGAACCATGAAACCGGGATACTTGTAAACCGACTTGTGCTGTGTGCCTGCCTCCGAACAGTGTGCGTACGCCTACCCAACGACGGCAATAGTGCTCTCGAAGACCCGTAGCATGCGGGCGGTGGTGCTTGCCCAAATGAAGTTCGCGAGTCACTGATAGTTCGCCAGGATCTGATTCAGTGAGTTGGATCAGAAATAACGATCGAATCTCTCGAAACTGTGGGAGCAATGCTGCAACTCGGTCTAGTAGAAGAAGCGGAGTGACCTTGTATCGTTTGAGCAGTTGCTGAAAGATGTCCGGTTCAAGTTCGCCTTCTCCAAAAAAACCTTTGAGTTCAGCGTCGAATTGCTCTGCAGGTAGCAGTAGTGCCGAGGCAAACGCATGTGCACGCGCTTGCGCGAGGGCCATGTCAAATCCGCTCATCTCTACGATGGGCGAAGTCAAACTCCGCTCTTTCGAAAGCTGAAGGATTTGGTAGCCAATTTCCTTAGCTAGGTGATGACGCAGGTCGCGCTCTTCCATACTTCCCGCAAGCAAGAGGCTGCGATCGGTGGGTAAGAATACGCGTTCAAGTCCCTCGAAGGCTTCATGTTGATCAAGGCCTCCTTTCTCAATACGGTAATCGTATTTGTAGCGAAGGATGTATCCTAACTCTTCAGCTGTAGGAACATATGCCGGCTCCCATTTAAGCTCCTCGCGGAGGGTTTTGGCGAAAGCTTCACTGTCTTCGAGGTAGTTCTCGTGCATCTCTAACCAGCTACGCAAGGCGCCTTCGTAGAAATTCTCATCAAGCAACGCGTAGTTGCGGCTGAGTTGAAGTAGGGTAGAGATGAATGCGCCTACGCGTGCAGGCGCGCTGCCGATGATCTCAACGATCTTCGAAAGCTCGATTCCAAAACGATCTAAGGGTAGTTCGTTGAGGAAGTTGCTGCGGAGCAAATCAACCACGGGCATCATTGCTGCGTCAAGGGTTGGGTCTTCAAGCGTAGCGACTTCCACATCTAGTGTGGCTGCGAGGTCTTTGAGTTTGTCCTTTTTAGGTGACTTCTTGCCGCGTTCTATCTCATTGAGGTAGCTCACGCTAATGCCAGTGAGCTTCGAAAGCTGCTGAAAGCTAAGCTCTCTTCTCTGTCGCAATTGACGGAGCTTGAGGCCAAAAAGGATTCGTTCGTTTTGCGGACGTAGTTGCATGCGGGGCGAAAGGTAAGCCGCAGGGTGTCGATATGTGTGCTGAACGTAGGAGAGTTCTCATGTGGTCCGACCGTTGCACGGTCGACCGTACAACGGTCGGACCACAAGGGCGCCACACTGCGCATTGCGCTAGGGTATAAACGCAAAAAGCCTCTCATTGCTGAGAGGCTTAAAGCGGTCTGGACGGGACTCGAACCCGCGACCTCCGCCGTGACAGGGCGGCATTCTAACCAGCTGAACTACCAGACCATAGTTCTGTGCTAATGAAGTGATTTTTGATGCGAACATCACAACCGTTCTTCGTAGCGAGCGCAAATGTAGCTCGCCTATTCTTCATTCGCAACGCTAATCACAAAAAAAAGAAGATTTTTTTTTGAGCGCGAAATCCTCAGCCTTTTCGAGCAGTTATTCATCTAAGGTATGCGGGCCAAAAACGTTGTACTACATTGCAGCCAGATCCACTATGACACTTAGATTTTTCCCCCTCCCACTCGTGTTTACGCTGCTCCTTGTTGGGCTACTATCGCTCAATGTCGCTATTGGGCAGGCTCCGATCATAGATCTTGTGGTAGAAAAGCTGCCTCCTCCCATCAACTCCGATGAGTACGATGAGATCAGCCCTGTTGTAAGTCGTGACGGTCAAAGACTCTACTTTACCCGTACCGGATCACCAGATTTCAACCGAAACTTGGTGTACAACGGCAGAGATGCAGTCGATTCGCTGAGCACAAGCGGCTACGAGCAGCTTTTGAGAAGAGTGTACACGCAGATCGGCGGCCGCCCGAACGGAGAGGTATGGCGCTCGAGGTTTAACCAAGACATCTGGTTGGCTGAATTCGACTACAACGACCAATTCGTCCGTATTAGCCACCCCGATACGCCGCTCAACAACGCATTACCCAATGCATTGGGAGCCGTAATGCCCGAACCTGGACACTTCATTACCATCAATCAGTTCCCAAAGCGCGGAGGCCTTGGAAAAGGATTCTCTCACACACGACGAAAAGTCGGTGGAGGATTCACGCGACCAGAGCCGATCATCATTGATGAGTACGCCACAAGTGGAGAAGGGGTTGGCGTCACGCTTTCTGATGACGGCGAGATTATGATCCTGAGTCTAGAGCGAAGTGGAGGTTTTGGTAAAACAGACCTGTACGTTTCTCGACGAATGGATTCTCTACGCTGGAGTAAGCCCGTAAACCTTGGTGACGGAGTCAACACAAGTTTTCGCGAAAGCACGCCGAGTCTGTCTGAGGACAAGAAGACCCTTTACTTTTCAAGTAACCGATGGGGCCGAGGTGGCAACGACATCTATTTCTGCCGTCGAGTCGATACTTCTTGGCACAACTGGAGTTTGGCGAGACGCTTTAAGCCTCCGATTTCCTCAGAACGCGACGATTCTCAGCCTTACTTCAACGAAGCGACCGGCTACCTCTACCTAACCAGTAATCGTGATGGATCAAGTGACATCTATCGCGTTCGGATTCAAGAGCCTAAGCCCTTGGACATCTTGGTCGTAGGACGCGTAAAGCATGCCCGTACTGGCGAACTCATGGATGCACGAGTTGACATAAATTCTCAAGGAATCGTTGGGGAAGACACGACGATTGCCACGGTGAAAGGTCGCTTTGAATTCAGGGTCAAAAGCCTCAGAGACTTCACATTGAGCGCTGAGAAGGATGGCTTTATCGGCCATGTTGAGCGTCTCAACATTCGTAGTCAAACCCATAAGAACTCTTATGAGGTTGATATTCTGCTAGACCCACAAGAGAAAGGAGGAACGATTACCCTCGATCCGATCTTCTTCCAACAGAGTCTTTCAGAGATCAAGAAGCAAAGCCTTCCGCAGCTAGAGCGTCTGCGCGATGTGCTCAATAAGTACCCCAACATTTACGTCCGCATTGAAGGGCACACTGATGGCAACGGTAAGCCTGCTGCGCTTGACAAATTGAGCCGCGAGCGTGCACAAGCGATACTTGCTTATCTGCTGCGCAACGGAATCGATCCGGTGCGGGTGCAAGCGAGAGGTCTGGGAGCTAAAAAGCCGATTGCTTCAGACGAAACAAAGCAAGGCCGTGAAACGAATCGTCGCGTCGAAGTAATTATTACGCGGATTATGCCAGCCATCGTGGCAAAAGAAGGCTAGCCACTAGCTACTTTCGCGCCTATGCGGTTCCTCTCTAAAGTTATTAGCTATGTAACGCACCCACTCTTGGGGGCTACGTACATATTGATACTGTTGCTAGCGGTCAACCCGTTCCTCTTTGGTGTCAGCTCTCCTTTAGAAAAGTGGCCTCTTGTACTATTGGTCTTCGCGTCTAGTTTTCTGATTCCAGCACTGGTCATCTTGATGATGTTAGGGCTGGAGGTCATCCCGAGCCTAGACATGCCCGAGCGTGAGCAGCGCACAATTCCACTCATCGCCGTAGGAATGCTCTATTTGGGGCTCTTTTCCTTTTGTAAGAATGATGCAACCGTTCCTGTTGCCTACACCGCGCTTGTATTGGGCTGTGTGGTAGGCCTATTTACTGGGTTTTTTATCAATCTATTCTCTAAGATCAGCCTTCACGCCATCGGCATGGGTGGATTGATTGGGGCGGTACTGGTGACGATCGAACTGTTTGCCTACGACCGGTTTTCGGTTCTCCTTCCAGGAGGACAAGAGCTTCAGATTAGCCTAGTAACTGTTTTGGCGGGCGTTCTTTTGCTCGCAGGACTTGTCGGAACGGCTCGCCTTCACCTTAAGGCTCACGTACTTGAAGACATTGCCGGAGGCTACCTCGTTGGCTTCGGAGCAATGGCAGGCGCGGTGTGGGCTTGGGTTTGACGCCTGCGGCGAATTTTGAATTTTGAGTTGGTAATTTTGAATGTCTGTGACCGCCAACAGGATGGCTAATAGGGCGTGAACGAGGTGTTCAAGCGTAAATAACTCCGTTTGATGGGGTTTTGGCGCAAGCTGTAAAAACCTTTAAGAACAGGGCTTAAGGCTAGGCTACTTGACGCTGCTCGTTAAACTCCCTCACTTTCGGATTCATTACTGAAAACCAAAGTGGCGGAACCAGCGACATCAAAATGCTCGCAGGGTAGCCTGCTGGTAGGTTTGGGCTCTCTTCTAAGTAGCGCAAGGATTGATACGGTCGAGTCGATTTGAAATGATGATCCGCGTGTCGAGTGAGCTCGTACAAGACTATCCTGCCCAATTCGTGCTCTGAATTCCATGAATGTTGAGGCGAAACAGCTTCATAGCGGCCACTCGCAAGTTGCCTGCGCACCAAGCCATAGTGCTCGATGTAGTTGACAGCTTCTAAGAGTAAAAAGCCGAATACAGCTACGGCGATTGCGATGCACATGACCCACGGGCTGAACACGATCCCGATTGCTCCGAGATAGGAAAGTTGGAGCAGCGTAAATTGAACCATGTGGTTGCTGAGAGAGAAAGGACTTCTGTCCTCCCGTCCCAAGCGTTCTTTCTCGAGTGCCCAAGCATTTAGATAGCTTCCTACGACGGTTCTAGGCCAGAAAGCATAGATGCTTTCGCCAAAACGGGAAGTAGCAGGATCGTGGGGAGTAGCGACGTGTTTGTGGTGTCCGCGGTTGTGCTCAATGAAAAAGTGTAAGTACAAGCAGGGTAGGAGTAGAGCTTTCGCCAAAACCTGCTCTCCGCGACTTGTCCGGTGGCCGAGTTCATGGGCTACGTTGATGCCTAGGGTGCCAGCGATAACTCCCGTGGAGAGGATTAAGCCTACGAGTTCATAGGTTTCAAGGCTTGTGGTTGAAACCGTGAAGAAGAGAAAAGCTAGTAGTCCGTAGAAAATGGGAACGTTCGCATAGAGCAACCAGTCAAAGAAACGGACCGAATTGCGTGATTCGGTCTCCTCTCCGTTGTTGTTTGCCTTTGCTTGGGGGGCGAAATAGTCGAGTAAAGGAATAATTCCAAACGCATATATCAACGCTGTATAGCTCCAAAAGCCCTGTAAATACAGGGCTGCGAAAGCACTTAGCGGGAGTGTGTAAGCAAATAGATAGCGTAGATCTCGCAACATGAATAGTTCTTTGTTGTTTTGGGTGCTGAAGCAAGATAGCATCAGAGCCTGTCTAAGAATTTTGATTCTCACGAAATAGAGAGAATTTTGAGCTGAGTAAGACGAAAAGTGCAAGGATTAGCTAGCTAATTTGAGCATTTTTAACGAGGATTCAGTTCGGGATTACCTGCTTTTCAGTCGAATTGAGGTCTTTTCGGACTTGCTCTAACCTTTTGAGAGCCTACCACATCTACCTTATGTCACACGACTTTTTTGACCTTACTGTTGCCGAGAAACAAACGCAAACACCAGACGCTAGCGTCATCTATTTAGAGCTTCCAGCCGGAAGGGATGCACTGTTTGCCTTTAGAGCAGGCCAGTACATCACGTTGAAAGTTGACATTAACGGTGAAGAGGAGCGTCGCGCGTACAGTCTTTGTACAAGTCCAGACGACGATAAGTTCGGATTTTGCGTGAAACGCTTGGCCGGAGGTAAGGTGTCAAACTACTTGCTCGACCAGCTCAAGCAGGGTCAAACGCTTTCAGTAATGCCTCCAGATGGTCGTTTTGCTGTCAAAGCAAATAGCGACAACCGTAAGACTTACTACCTCATCGGCGCAGGCTCAGGCATCACGCCATTGATGTCGATCAGTCTTAAAGTGCTCGAAGAAGAGCCAGGGAGCACGGTTCACCTCATCTACGGCAACCGATCTGAAGACACGATCATCTTCAAGAAGGAGCTCGAGGAGATGGAGCGACGCTACAGTGGTCAGTTTACCGTTAATCACATTTTGAGTCAGCCTGCCCGCAAGAAAGCTGGCGGCCTCAAAGGTTTATTCGGTAAGAGCAAGCCAACTTGGAACGGACGTATCGGCAGAATCGATCCAAAGGAGCTTAACCTTTTCCTCGCGGAGAGAGAGGCGCATACGACAGACAACGAGTACTTCATTTGTGGCCCTGGCGGCATGATTGATTCAGTAGAGAAGGAGCTTCTACGCAAGGGGATCAGTTCGAAGACTATTCACACCGAGCGTTTTGTAACGGAAGAAGTTGCTGATGCTGATCGCATTCAGGGAACTCCTGGAGCTGTGAAGGTGACACTCGACGGTAAGGTGATCGAAATCAACTGTGAAGGTGGGAAGACCATCCTAGAGACACTTGTCGAAGCAGGAAAGAACCCTCCTTATTCTTGTACTTCAGGAGCTTGTTCTACGTGCATCGCTAAGGTGACGAAGGGTGAAGTGAAAATGGATGTCAACCACGCACTTGATCCAGATGAGGTTGTAGAAGGCTACGTACTTACGTGTCAGGCACACCCGGTGACTGCAGATGTAGAGTTGAGCTATGATGAATAAAGGCGGAGCCTTTATTCAATTTTGAATTCGTGTATGAAGCTTCGCTTCGATAATTTTGAATTTTGAATGCCGAGGTGTCCCGCGTGTAGCGCAGGACACCTCGCGCTGTTTAAAGGGCTTGGCTTGCCTTCGGCTCATTTTGCTGGTATTGAGAGTTTGTACTGTGAACGACTGGTTCGCAGTACAGGTGTTTTTTGCTTCATACGAACTTTGATAGGCTTTCGACTCCGTTTGGATATTCGTCCAGCTTTGAAAAATTATAGGTCAATCCGCTTGATACGACTGAAAAGGTAGTAACTTTAGTTACTAAAACAATTCAAATCTTGAATTTGAGAATGGCCTTGTTTACATTGAACCTATGATCACGACCTATAGACTCTGTTTAGCTACCTTATTCTTCTTTGCGTGCTTTCTTCACTTTCCTACCACGCTGAGTGCCCAAGTAGAAACGTGTGGGACATCCTCGACGCATGAGGACACGCCAGGTGCGTCTTCGGATTGCTCAGTCATGGATATTGCTCTCTTTGAAGGGGCAAGGGCAAACCTACCAGCAGTAGTGCTACCTTACGTGTTTCATTATATTCAGTATGCCGATGATGGGGAATCTTGTGTTACAAATGCAGGGACTAAGCTGCCCCCAGCAGCAGGAACCAGATTTGAAATGACTTGTAGCTCAAGTGATTCGTCGTATAACAACGATGTAAATGTTATCAAGCACAACTTGATGATATATTTGCCAACTTGGGTGCGTATTATCATGTAGATTCTGCACTTCCTGAGCCTTATTCAGGTGTTGTAGGTGATAGCAGAATTATCCCTGTTCCAGGAACTACCTCGCCTCAAATTGGAGCTGCGTATTGTCCAGATGTCCCAGGTGTGTATATCTGGGATTCATACTCAGCTCTAGCCAATAGTGGCCTGTTATCGAATCCTACAGTACAGGGTATAGTTGTGTACGGTGATTTTTCTCGAGGGGGCAATTGTAAAATATCAGGAATTGCTTCTGGGCAGATGATTTCGATATTTGGGACTTTAGCAGCTAGTTCAGTTGGGACAGGGTATGTACCAATTATAGCTACGATGGGAAGCACTTTGTTTCATGAAATTGTTCATACCGCGGGCCTGAACCATGCGTTTGTTCAAAATGAATGTACGCAAATTGATCTAGGAGATCCATCAACCTATTATGCTGCCTTGTCAGAGACGAGCAACAACATTATGGATTATAATTATCCAAATCAGTCAGGGGCAAATCCTGTTGGCCTAAGCTTATCACCTTGCCAGTGGTCTAAGATGTATTGTGAATTTATCAATCGTTTTGGAACAGCTCGTTGCGAGAAACAGGATGGAGTAACTCAAATTACAGATAACGAGACGATCGGAATTATTGGTAGCCAGTTTCCGTTGACGATTAATAAAAATATTGAAATTTTATCAGGAGCAGAACTCACACTCAATGGACAAGTGAAATTTGCGCCCGGCGTAGCCATCGTGGTGCGAAGAGGGTCGAGATTGATCATAGACAATGCCGATCTTTCTAGTTGTAATCAATTCGAAGAAGGTAGATGGGAAGGCATTTTTATAGAAGGGAATTTTGACCTAGAACAACCAGGGTTTGACGATTTTCCTACTCCAGATCAAGCTGGCGTAGTCAAAGTCTTAGGTAGTAACGTAAGAGATGCGATAAGTGTATTGAGGACATGCCGGTATGAGCCAAGTAGCGACTATAACGCTAGCTGGGATCAATCTTATTGGGGAGGCGTTATGTATGTTGATGCTACTGATTTTATTGATAACAAGCGGGTAGCCGAATTCATGAAGTATGAAAAGGAAAATAAGTCATATTTTCAGAATACGAAGTTCTATGGGCAGCGTGGTGACGAAGCAACAAATAGTGGCATAACATCTTGGGCAACCAATGGCATAGAAATTAAGGACGGATGTGCGTTTTATGAATATGAAAATCAAGCAATCTTTAGTATCAATTCTTTCTTTAAGATTGATGGCTCATTTTTCAGAGAAAATAAAGAGAGTGTGGTGTTGGAGTATACAAGGTCGCATTCAATTGTTAAAAATGAAATTGGAGTTAAAGAGGATAATGAATTCACCGATAATGAAGGATCTATCCGTATTATTTCGTCTGATTATCAGGATAAAAATAATTCGAATATTTTGAGGAATTCGTTTGTTGTTTCTGGTAATGTGCCTCTTGGTACAGATATTTACTATGTTGAAACATATGGAGCTGGTCAAATAGTAATTGATGAGAATTCTTTTGCGGGTGCCGTAGGGGATGCGTTTGTTTGGTCTGTCGAGCCAAAACAAACGAGCTCAATCAGCTGCAATGTTTTCTCAGGGTCAGGAGCAAAAAATAGAGGGGTATCAATCTCAGGGGACCAAACCTTAACCCGTATAGAGCGTAATATTTTTTCAGGGATGAATTCGGCCTTAATCTTTCGAAGGGCAGCAGGAGTAACCTTTAACCCGAAAACAACACAGGGGGATCCTGGAGAGAGCCATGGGAATTTATGGACGGGCAACGTTTATGATATTATTTCAGATGGATCTAGCACAGTTAGCAATCACGCTGAAATTACCTACTTCTCGCACACGTTTTTAGCTGGCCAAAGTAGTGAGTACAACCCTGACCAAAGCAGTACATACGGGGGCAATCAACGGGTAGTTATGGACAGGGCTTTTGATGAAAAGGATTGTGAGGACGAATCAGTACCTGAAGAGCCAATTGATGCTACAACTAGTCCTTGCGATCAATTCGCATCTGGAGGCTTGTCTCCGGATCATCCTAACCAAAAGAACAACGTAGGTTCGCTGTACAGTTTGCTGAAGGATGCATATGGAACAGCCCCTGTAGACGGTAGTGGGGTTGTTGATTTTATTGATTGCCTGACGGAAGAAGATCAAATTCGTGTGTATTACTTGTCCCTTAATTTTAGTCATGATGAAAACCTTTTTCAAGCCGTTCGTAATTCAGAAAGTCTCAGTTCGTCTGATATTGCTGGATTGGAAAGAGCTAGGCAGGTATGGTTGTTAGCGCACGGGGTGTTAGAGGATGAAGAGTTCCTTGGACCTTACGAAGTAACTTGTGCAGATTCAAAACTTGCAAAGCCATTTTTACGAGAACATAATTTGGTTTTTCATCGATTGGTAAGTACACCAGATTATCTCTCCTGTGCGGATCGCTCAGACGATAGTGATGTAGGACTTCAAGATACTAAAGGCGCAGAGGAAAATCTGATCGCTCCTCATACATGCGAGTCGCACTGTGCAAATGTGACGTATTCTTTAGTCAATTTATTGAGTGGAGAAGAGGAACGTGTAGCTAAGCCATCAATTCTCTCAAAAATTGACTTCGATGCGCCGTATCGTTACCTAAAGGTAACTTGTCCTGATCATGGTGCTAAGCTTACACGAAAAGTTGAATAGCATGTTGAAAATTGATTGTCTTAGGCTTATAGTGACTTGGAGGATTCATACATCTTCGCTTGTATGGGTGCTATTGCTATGCTGTTCTACTTCATCCTTTTCCCAAGTCAACTACGATGCTGGTCGAAACCTCAAGGAGTGGTCACCCACGGGCGATTATCTAGTTGATAGCCATGCATGGTTTGGTGATTCGCTCGTGATTTCTTCTCGTCTTACATATATCTATGACACATTAGAATATATGCAAGGCGATACTATTTTCACGGTTATTAGATATGCTGTTGCACAGGGGATTCATGTCTATCCTGATGAATATTTACCCGCAACGGTAAATTTAATCGATCCTGCTTATAGACCTTCTACACCACCTGTAGAGTATAAAGGTAAGCTGTATTGGGGAGCTCGAAAAACATTTACACCTCCAGATACTTCTGCATGGATCGCGCTGTATGAATTTGACCCCAAAACTTTGGGCATAAGAACACTTACGCTGCATGATGCACAGAGTGGTTCTCATTATATCTATGATCTCGTGATTGATGGTGATTTGCTTTCAGCAATCACAAGGCCTGGTTTTGGAAGAGAGCCACATTACATGAACATTGTCGACCCTAATCGTTGGAAGGTTGTGGCTCACGAAGAATTAGAATGGACTACAGGTGATTTTGTAAGAAGCTTGGAGCGTATGCATACTAGTGCTATTCAAATTCATAACGGAGATACTACGGTTGTTTTTTCTGGGGTTGAATCCAACGAGACCTCAAGGGAGTCAATGTTTTTTAAATTCTATAATTTGGACGGTCAAGAACTATTTACTGAATATAGGGATGAAGTATTTTCAGATGGCATTTGGCTTGCACATGATAGAGGTGAAAATTTTGATGGGGCTATAATTGCCCAACGTACTGACGCGATGTTGTTTTTTATATCTAATCATCGTCATCCCGAATTTGTAGCAGACAGTACTACGGGGACAGATTTTAAAGCTTATGTAATAGACCCAATAAGTTATGAACGATTGGACAGTTCAGACATTGGAGACCCTGCCTTTTGGGATGGAATGCAAGCCTTGGTAGATTACGCGACTGTCGGAGATACCTTGGTGGCTGTAGGTCAATGTGGGGATACGATAGAAGAACTGGAATTACGCCCAGGCGATCCTAACTATAACAAGACACCTTATCAGCTTGGGGTCGTAGCATACGACATGAACACCTTAGAGTTGATTTGGAAAAAACGAATCATTGCAGAAACAGAATTTAATGAATTAAGTAAGGAATATGGAGTAGCGAACAGCTCTCAAAATTTTGTGTCTGTGACGGCGATGACGTGGGAGAGGAACAGTGTGACTAATGCCTTGGAATCAGAAGTACGTATCATCCATTTGAATGAGCACGGCTGCCCTACTGCAGATCCCAACAAAACCTGCGACGACCTTATTTGGCTAGATCAATACGTCAGTGCAACGGATGATCCAGAGGAGGTAGCTGGTGTGGTTCCTAGTTTGGAGGTTGTGCCTTCCTTGCTCAGGGCTGGTTCAAGTAATCGACTTCGCTTCAAATTGGCTGGGCTCGATCAAGGTTCAAGCTCAAGCTATACGGTTCAATTTTTTGATAACATTGGTCGCCCCGTTGGGCAATCTGCAGCCTTAGGGGCCGATCATTCATGTGCCGTTCCTGTTGATTTGTCTGCAGGTATCTACTACGCTTACCTACGATCTGCTTCGGGGCAATCGATTGGGGTGGGGAAGTTTGTAGTGCAGTAGCATTGGCCGAACAGACAAGCGTTCATACATCCGAACCAGCACAAACCAGCACAAACCAGCACGAGTGCGCACGGGTAAACCCGAGTGCTCCATGTTAGACGCCGCTATGCGGCTGCACTGTGCGTTTGTTTTCGAAGCCGCATAGCGGCGTCTACTATTAGCCCTGGGTTTACCCGGAGCGGCATTCTGGTACAGATCACATTTTCGATTAATCGTCGTTTGCTGGCCCATCTTCAACGTTACCCCAACATCAACATTCATCTCAAAACGCACCTAATAGGCGTTGGTGACGTTAATTAGGTAAAATAGCCCTACGTCGGCCGCACTCAACTATGTTTGAGGCGCCGTATCAGTGGCCAACAGCTGAACAAGGACGCAAACCCTAGAGTCTATCTAAGGGTTTACGTTCTGGCGAAATTCAAGCATAGTTGATCTTATTCAAGGCGAAAAGCGGAGGGATAGCAGAGCTATCACGAGCATTTTTAACGAAGAGTAAGGTGAGCTGTGATGAATTTTTAGTCGAACAGTAAATCTTTAGTTAGACTCTAATGAGTAATTCAAAAAAACAGCGCGGTAAGCGCAGCGCCAACAAAGACGGCAGCAAACTCACCAACAAGCAGCTACAAAAGGAAATCCTGAATCTATTTCGGATGAATCCTGACATGCGCTTCACTCCTAAACAAATCATTCAGCGCCTAGAGCTGAAAAACAACAAAGACGCCGTTCGCTACGCGATCGAGCAATTGCAGCAAGGTGGTCGCCTCAAAACGGTGCCACTACTCAAATTGGCCGACGATAAGTCGAGCAAAGAAGATCGTCACCGTCGCAAGATGGAAGATGAGTCGGCGATTTCGCACAACCAGCCTGATTTCGAATCAAGCAATGGCAAAGGCTTCTCTAAGCCCAAAGCAAAGTCAAAGCCTAAGGCGAAGGAAAAAGATGACTCTCTTGCCGACGACGAACTGATGGGAAGAGTAGACCTCAGCCGTTCAGGTTCAGGCTACATCGTAGTCGAAGGTCGTGAGCAGGACATCTTCATTCCGCAACGTCGCCTTTCTGGTGCAATGAACGGAGACACGGTACGAGTCCGAGTTTGGACACCCCGTGGCCGCAACAAGCCTGAAGGTGAAGTAGTAGAGGTGACAGAACGTAAGGTTGAGTTCTTCCTCGGTAGGTACCGCGACGGTCGTAAGTACGGCGTCGTTATTCCAGACCGCATCGAGTACGAATTCGATGTTGCCGTACTACCCGAAAACACCAACGAAGCCAAAGACGGAGACAAGGTCGTCGTCAAGGTTACCGAATGGCCGCAACGCGCTGGACAGAATCCTCGTGGTGTAATCACGCAGGTGCTCGGTGCAACCGGATCGACGGACATTGAGATGAAGGGAATCCTCATCAACCAAGGTTTCGAGCTCAACCACTCTGTTGAAGCAATGGAAGAGGCAGAAGCCATTTCCGAAACGATCAGTCCGCAAGAAGCACATCGTCGTCTTGACATTCGTGACGTGCTTACGTTCACGATTGACCCGTATGACGCAAAAGACTTTGATGATGCGATCTCGTATCGCAAACTTGACAATGGTCGCCTAGAGATCGGCGTACACATTGCCGATGTCAGCCACTACGTTCGTCCAAGCTCTGCCTTAGATGACGAAGCAGCAAAGAGCACAACCAGTGTCTACCTCGTAGATCGCGTGCTACCGATGCTTCCAGAGAAGCTTTCAAACGGTGTTTGTTCACTTCGCCCTCACGAGGACAAGTGTACCTTCTCTGCGATGTTTGAGTTTGACGACAAGAACATCATTCGCAAAACGTACTTCACGAAGACGTTGACACACTCTGACCGTCGCTTCACCTATGAAGAGGCCCAAGAGCTGATCGAGTCTGATCTTAATTCAGTGAAGTCTTCCGGTGCAGCCGAGGAGGCGAAGTGGACGGAGATCATTCAGCATGTCAATGAGATCTCTAAGAAGCTTCGTGCCCGCAGGTTTAAAGCAGGAGCAATCGATTTTGATTCAGATGAGGTTCGCTTCAAACTGGACGAGAACGGTGCGCCGATTGATGCATACGTGAAGGAGCGCAAAGACTCTAACATGCTTGTGGAGGACTTCATGCTACTTGCCAATCGTTCGGTAGCGGAGTTTATTTCAAAGAAGGGTGAAAAGCTTGAAATTCCATTCCCTTATCGTGTACACGATGAGCCGGATGCGGACAAGATGGCCAACCTAGCAACCTTCGCTGCACAGTTTGGGATTGATCTCGATCTGAGCAGTCCAAAGTCGATTGCGAAGAGCTACAACCGACTCACGAAGCTTGCAAAAGAACGTGAAGAGCTTGCTGTTCTTTCTCCGCTTGCTATCCGTACGATGTCGAAGGCAGAGTACACGACTGAGAACATTGGTCACTACGGACTTGCCTTTGAGAATTACGCGCACTTCACCAGTCCGATTCGTCGATACGCAGACATCCACGTCCACCGTATCCTTGAAAAGAACCTGGACAAGACAGAGTATCGCGTAGACAAAGAAGGTCTTGAAGAGCACTGTAAGCATATCTCTGAGCGAGAACGTGCAGCTACGAAGTCTGAGCGCGAAAGCACGAGCTACTTCCAGGTACTTTACATCAAAGACCACATCGGCGAAGAGTTCGAAGGCAAGGTCAATGGTGTCATTGACCGCGGCGTCTTCGTGAAGCTTAACGACAACTACTGTGAAGGATTCGTACCGTTTGATACGATGAGTGATCGTTTTGAGTTAGGCGAAAACCGTTTGGTGGCCACTGGTCGTCGATCTGGTATGAAGCTTCAGATGGGAACAAAGTTGAGCGTTCAAATCGTGAGTGCAGATCCGGATACACGTCGTATCGAGATGGCACTTGTTGAGGAAGAGCGTGATTCTAATTCTCGCGGGAAGAAAGTAGATACCCGAACGAAGAAGGAAAACAAGACGCCACGACGTGCTAAAAAGCAGTCTACAGAAGCACCTGCGAAAGCAAGTTCGAATGGACAGGCGAAGAGTTCGAAAGGACGAGGACGCAAGCCTAAGAGCTAGCGGGTAACCTGGTTTTAAAGGCTTGAAAATTAAAGAGTGTTAATATCCTGTATTAACACTCTTTTTTTGCCTTTTATCTGAGAAAGTAGCCAACTTTGTCAAGTTATTCGAGCGGGCTGTAAGGTCTGTTTCGGTTTGCTTTACGTACTACTTACACGCTAATCTTTTGAAGCACAGTACTCTAGTTGAGCCAGGTGGATTCGAGCCAGAAAAGCACTGGTATCCCAAAGCGCTTAATGCAACCATCCATCCGATGGTTAATTTCTTCCTCAATTTGAGCGAAGAGCGAATAATTACTCGTTATTGTCACTTGCATCCCACCGTTAATCGTGGGAAACTCCGAGAGTTACTCTCTACTCCAACCAAATATTTTCAGTGGGCCGGAGCGGACTTAATCAACGTAACTACTGCAGGTGGTAAACGCCAGATGGTCGTCATTGAGAACAACTCTTGTCCTTCAGGACAAAAGTCAATGCCACTGCGTGATGACAACAAAGAACAAGGTGGATACCGCTGGTTGGTGGATAATACGATTGCGCCAAGACTAAAGACGAATCGTCACGCTAAAGGCGGTATCGCAGTCCTCTACGACAAGAACGAGATGGAAGCCTCAGGTTACGCTGCTGCGATTGCAGATAGTATGCAAGAGCCTGTCCATTATGTCCCGTTTTATCAAGACGATCAAGACCCTCCTGCTCGATGGAATGAGGGGCTATTAGAAGTCCGCGATGAAGCTGGGCAGTGGCATCCGATTAGAGGTGTTTTTCGCTATTTGACCCAACGCCCTTGGACTCGACTTCCGTTGCATTCTAAGACACGAATCGTTAATCCTATTGTAGCTTGTCTTGCCGGTGGGCGTAATAAGAGTGTAGCTGCAAAGGCCTACGACTTCTTTAATGGTGATCTAGAAGGTACAGGCCTTTCTATTCGTACACCAGAGACGATCAGGGATGTATCGCAAGCCGAAATTCCGCTTTGGGTGCGTCACTTTGGAGGGCAAGCTGTAGTTAAGATTCCTTACAGTAACGCTGGGCAGGGAGTGTTCACCATTGTCAATCAGAAGGAGCTAGATGCTTTCATGGAAATGGAGTTCAATTACGAGCACTTCATCGTGCAAAGTCTCATTGGCAACTATGAGTGGTCTTCAACGACAAAAAGTGGCAAGCTTTATCATGTTGGCACCATCCCAAATGCAAAAGGGGAGACGTACGTCTGTGATGTGCGAGTGATGCTGTCTTCGACACCAACAGGTTTGCGTCCGATCAGTGTGTACGGTCGTCGTGCAGCTAAACCTCTAGCAGATTCGCTGAAGGAAAATGCAGATTCTTGGGAAATGTTAGGTACCAACCTTTCTGTAAAACAAGACGATGGAAGCTTTATTTCTGATTCTAGTCGACTCATGCTCATGGATCGTCGTGACTTCAATAAGCTTGGAATTTCACTCGACGATCTCATCGAAGGCTATATCCAGACGGTGCTTTCAACGCTTGCAATAGACAGACTTGCTCAGCAACTGTACAATAAGCAAGGTAAGTTTCGTAAGAAGCTCTTTAAGAGCCTCAACGATGATCAATCTCTCATCGATGAAATCATGGTTTCCTAGTGAATGTTCTTGTATTAACAGATCATAGGAAGCACACCGTCAATAATTCGCTGTACACCTTGGTGCAGGCGATGTGTACTCTTCCGCAGGTCAATTCTGTTCGCGTAGCCTCTCGAGGTACGCTGTCCAATGATAACTTTTTTGCTTGCGCCAAAACCGATCATTTGTTCGCCGTTGAAGCAGACAAATACTTCGCTTTTGATGCGCAGGGCCTAGGTTTTGGCGAAAGCAGACTCGTCATAACTCCACTTTCCTGGGCTGATGGGGTAGTGCTACGTATCCCGCACCCAGTTCCAAGCAATTGGTTTGAGTACTTGGAGCATAGCTTCGGAGAAGTGCCAGTGGTCAATAAACCCGCTGGTATAGCGACTTCGACGCCTAAATCGTGGTTGCTTAATGTTGCGGAGCTTTGTGCGCCAATGAAGATGTGTAACACGCATGCTGAGGTTTTAGCTTTCGCCAAAACCTGCGATACGGTTCTCAAACCGGTAGAGGGTTATGGCGGCAATGGTGTCCTCCGAATCCTAGGCGGTGTCGTTGAAGTAGATGACAAGCACATTTTACTTCAAGATTGGCCAAAGCAACCTGAAGCGCTATTCCCCTACCTCGCGATGGAGTATCTCCCTCGGGTGGTAGAGGGTGACAAGCGTATAGTAGTTGTAGCTGATCGTGTACTCGGTGCGGTGCTTCGAATTCCTGCAGCAGGCCAATGGCTCTGCAACGTGTCTCAAGGAGGTCGTGCTGAACTAACGACGCTTACTGCTTCAGAGGATCGAATAGTAGCAACGCTGCGACCCCACATGAAGCAACTTGGTGTTGTGATGTATGGCATTGATACGCTCATGGGCAATGAAGGTTACCGCGTACTCAGCGAGGTGAACACCATGAGTATCGGTGGCCTTTTAGATATGCCCCCTACCGATGGCAAGACCGCTGCTGAATGGGCGGCGGTTGGATTGGTGGACTATCTAATATCAAAATCTTCATAGACTTTTCTTCCCAGTTGGCCGCAGGAGCGGTCGACCACATCTCGGGTCTCACATCTCAGATCCCACATCCCACATCTCAAATGTCTACTCCAGTTTTTCCTCATATCCCTGACGCTACGGTCATTCATTCACTTGACGTTACGCAAACGCCAAAAGGCACCACTGCGAAGTATATGCTGCAAATGGTGACCGATGGCATGGGCGTACCGATCTATGTACCAATCATGGTAATGCGTGGCGCAGAAGATGGCCCCGTAGTAGGGTTAACGGCTGCCGTACATGGCAATGAGTTGAACGGTATCCCTGTCATCAATCGTTTGATGGCAAGTCTCGACCCGAAGAAATTGCGTGGAACCGTAGTCGGTGTTCCTGGTGTCAATATGCCTTCATTACTTCGCAAGCAGCGTCGGTTTATAGATGGTACGGATCTCAACCACATCATGCCTGGAAAAGAGAATGGTACGGTGAGTGGCGTTTACGCGTATCGCATCATGGAACGTATCGTGAAGGGATTTGACTTCCTCTTCGACCTCCATACGGCGAGCTTTGGTCGCGTCAACAGCTACTACATTCGTGCTGATATGGACAGCGAGGAGGTTCGCAACATGGCGCGTCACCAGGGAGCACAGATCATCGTACACAACCCTCCTGGTGATGGCACGCTACGTGGTGCGGTGGACGATCTTGGTATTCCTGCGATCACGCTTGAAGTCGGTAATCCGAACACGTTTCAGAAAGGATTCATTCGCTCTACGGCAACAGGCATTCATAACTTCCTAATCGACAAGAACATGGTCGACGGCAATACCGATGAGTACGATGTTGATACAGTCTTGTGTGAGCGTTCCTATTGGCTCTACGCAGATACCGGCGGACTTTTAAGCATTCAGCCAAAGATTACCGAGATGGTCAAGAAAGGCGATGTGATTGCAGTTCTACGCAATCCGTTTGGAGATGAAATCAAGAGTTACTACGCGCCAGAAGATGGAGTCGTAATTGGTCACAGTGTGAGTCCGGTTTGTCAGACGGGAGGACGGTTGTTGCACCTGGGGATTGTGCGGAAGTAAGTTTCGTCGGCTGATTTACAGAGACAAGCGTTTTCGTAATTTGATTTGCTCTAGTTTTCTTATGTTTGGATAAGTTAATCACTAAATATTAAACTTGTTTTCAACGTTTTCACGTTTTCACGTTTTACGCTGGCAGCAATAGCTGTTATGCTTTTTTCAAATTTAGTTGTGGCTCAAGGCCAAGGCGAGCTCCTTAGTGTCGATTGTGCTCAATGCGATCCCGATGGAG
>JBGCGF010000030.1:0-27846 GCA_045110575.1 Saprospiraceae bacterium | reverse complement strand
AAAATCTATACGGGTGAGGCCGTAGATGATTCAACCGAAGATAACCTGCGCCGCATTCAAATCCGAGAGGCAATTAGAGCACACCTTGCACGTGAAGAGCAATTACATGGCAGAAGAATTAAGGTGCTGTCCTTGTTCTTTATCGACTCCGTGGTCAAGTACCGAGACTATGACCGCGAGGACACACTAGGAGAATATGCGCGCATATTTGAAGAAGAATATGCTGCATTGAAAAAAGCAAAACTCGCAGAGATTGCCTTTGAATCTGCTTATCATACCTATCTCAAACGAGATGATGCAGCGTCAGTACACGAAGGCTATTTCTCTATCGACAAAAAGAGCAAACAACTCAGAGACCCGAAATCCAAGAAGGACGGATCGAGTGATGATGTCGCGGCCTACGATCTCATCCTGAAAGATAAAGAACGCCTATTGAGCTTAGAGGAACCTCGCCGGTTCATCTTCTCACATTCAGCGCTTAGAGAAGGTTGGGACAATCCAAATGTCTTTGTGATGTGCTTCCTGAAGCATACGGTCTACGACGAGAAAAAAAGTGACCATACGCGTCGCCAAGAGCTGGGACGTGGTTTGCGTATCGCAGTGCAGTCAGACGGGCAAGGCGGCTATGTCCGCATGGATGACCCTTCAGAGGTCCACGACATCAACGTACTTACAGTCGTGACCGACGAGCAGTATAGCTCATATGTCAAACGGCTACAAGAAGAGTACAAGGATGCTGTTGACGGTCGACCGAAACGAGCGGATGAAGCTTTCTTCTTGAACAAAGAACTTGTCAATGAAGAAGGCAAGTTGAAAATTGATGAACGCTTAGCGGCTCAATTAGAGCACTACCTCGTTAAGAATGACTACCGAGATTTTGAAAAACAAATCACATCAGGATACTACGACGCTAAAGAGAAAGAAGAGCTCGCAGTGCTACCTGAAGAGCTGCAGCCGTATGAGTCATCTGTACATCAGTTGATTCAAAGTGTCTATACAGATGCTGCATTACCTGGATTCGATCGAGGTGGCCGAGACAAGGTGGTTAACATCAATAACAATTACCACCGTCAAGAATTCCAATCGCTTTGGAATAAGATCAACAAGCAGCAGGTCTACCAAGTCGATTTTAGCACGGAAGAGTTGATTAGAAATGCCATCCCAGCGATCAATCGCCAGCTGACGGTCACCGCTGTAACGTACCAAATAGAACGTGGAGTTCAGAAAGACAGCTATGTGGAGGGCGATATGACACAAGGTGCCATGTTTACGAATGCGAAAGAGACAAATTTTGCAGACGAAAAAGTTGAGGTTCAGTCGGAAGTCCGCTACGACTTACTAGGCAGAATTGCAGCACAAGCCGATATCACCAGAGCGACAGCTGCTGAAATTTTAAAGGGAATTGATCCTGGCAAATTTGAGATGTACAAGTTCAATCCGGAGCAATTCATCGTACAAATTTCTAGACTCATCGTTGAGCAGAAGGCTAGCTTGGTCGTAGAGCACCTTACCTACGACCGTACAGGAGGCACCTACGATGCAGACATATTTGTACCTGAGACTATCCCTTACGCGCATGCGACAGAAAAGCTGCGCAAGCACATTTACGACTACGTAAAGACTGACTCACAAGGTGAGCGCACCTTTGCAGAGAAGCTAGATGCTGCTCAAGAAGTGGTCGTATACGCCAAACTACCTGGTAAATTCAAAATCCCTACTCCCGTAGGTGATTATAATCCAGACTGGGCGATCGTCTTTGAAGAGGATGCCGTGAAGCACATCTACTTCATCGCCGAGACAAAAGGCAGCATGTCTACCCTACAATTGCGTGGTATCGAGGATGTCAAAATCAACTGTGCCCGTAAATTCTTCGAGCGTCTGCGTGAGCAATCGGGTGATGATGCCCGAGTGCGATATGATGTAGTAAGCAGTTATGGCGGGATGATGGAGATGGTGCGGTAGATATGGGCTAGCAGTAAGTCATAGATGATGGTCGCTTTGTCAAACGACTTCATGAGCTTTTGAAGGTTCTTTTCTATCTGAGCTATGTTCATACTAGTTCTAGGTTTCTAAGATGACGTAAGACTTCTCTCTTTACTTGATCAAAGTCGGGCAAGTCATTTATTTGCGTAGAGATCGACTTCTCCCACCTTCCTTTGTACTGCGGCAATCGCTTTTCCAAGTTCTCATGAAATTTGGTTGGATTGACTCCCTTACTTTTACACTTCTCTCTAAACTCTGCAGAAAGAAAGGCAACATCCATATCATGCCTTTCAGTGAGGTACCAAATATCGTAGAAATCCCGGGGTTCCATACGCTGCATGGTACAGCGTAGTTTTTCTACCAATACTTCTTCAAGGCAATAACATTGCAATTCGTGCTCTTCCTGATCAGAATATGACAGTATCGCTTTCTGCATGACTGGTTCAAACTCCAGCTTTTCACTTCTAGAAATGTCAATTTTGACTTTCCTACTTGCGCCGCTTCCACCAAGCGGTCCCGTATAGCTGATGTAGAAATTGATCCCTCCATCGGCATGCTCATTCTGATCAATGATCTCTAGCGGAATTCTAGCTTCATCATTGATGTACTCAAACACCTCGTTGAAGCCGCTGAAGATTTGATCATTTGTTAAAGTATCATTCAGTAATGTAAAATCAAGATCTTCCGAAAATCGGTAGTCCTCAAAGTATACCTTCTTTAAGACTGTCCCACCTTTAAAGACTAGTGCCTTTGAAAGCAACTCGTGCTGAGCAAGTCCTTGCAGAATCCAAGACAAAACGTAGTCTTTTTCTATCTGTTGATCTCGGACACCTACCTTTCGTGCTTTGTTTTGTATTTCTCCAGGCTTAATCATGTGTACAGGGCGGATTTAATAGTTTCTAATTCTAAATTTTGCTGGATACTCCATCGGCTATTAAGCTTACCCGACTCAGGTAGTTCTGTATCCAACCTGACATAAGACTTTGTTATTTCTTTGCGCAGTTTTTTCGTTATTCCTGATTCAATCTCTAGTAATTCGAGAAGAAACCCCATTCGTTTAATCACAGCCTGAGATTTAAACCGACATGCGTATTCGTACAGTTTATCAAAATCTAATTTTTCCTTTGCTGAATAAATTGCCCTCGATATCTCTACAATTCCACCAGCATAGTCTGGTTTAAAGAGGCAATCAACAATAGTCTTCTCTAAATCAGAGCATTTCACTTTGTTAAAATTGTCGATCCATATTTTTTTAGAACCAAAAAAATGCTTCTCGTTATGGTAAATAAATTGAAAGGTTGTCTTTTTGATCTGAAGCTTTGAAGGCTTGAACTGTCGCGAGACAACGATTTGCTCCCTTAATGAAGGTTGAGTTATGAGGTTATGTATTTGCAGAGCCGAATAGTAGCCTATGTAATGCTCTGCTCCTTTGGTAAGTGGCTCCGCTATTAGGTGCCAATCCGGCATAAAAGAGTCCGCATCTTGCTCGTAAGGGATCCTGTAATAGAGCCCCTTTCTCAAACGCATAAGGAGACCTCTCTTTACCATATCGCTCAATAGCTCTTTCAAAGCGCTTGTACTTGAATTAGGTAGAGCAATAGTGGCCTCAGCAAAATCAAAATAGTCTCTGTCGTTTTGACTGAAGTAAGTCAAAATTTCATTAGACCTTGTAGAAATCAACTTATGTTTCATAGCCATTTAGTCAGCTCAAACCTGACCACAAGGATACGAACAATAACCGGAAAAGTTGCAATTCATAGCTAAAAAGTCAGGTTCAACCTGACTTTTCAGATACAAAAAAGATAGACCAGGCGAAGCATATCCTAACTCAATTCTCTTTTTCCTTCCAACACCCTACTTCTTCTTCGCTTTCGACTTAGGGGCCTTCGCCTTAGCCTTCCCCTCCGTCTTCGGCGCCTGCGCCCTTATCTTCGCAGCGACCTTCTCAGACTTCGCCTGATCATCTAGGTCATACTGGCTCGGGCCTCTGACCTTCTCGACGGCCTTCTGGCGACGGTTAGAAGCCTTTTGTTCCTCCTTCGTTTTGGCCTTGGGCTTAAGGGTTTTGGCGGAAGCTGACTTCTTCTTGACATCACTTGCCTTCATGCCCAACTCAGGGATCAAGAAACGGCCCGTGTGACTTTCAGGAACCACCGCAACATCCTCAGGTGTACCCGAAGCGACGATCATTCCTCCACCACTGCCACCTTCCGGACCGACATCGATGATGTAATCCGCCATCTTGATGACGTCCATCGAGTGCTCGATCACGACGACGGTATTCCCCTTGGCAACGAGACGATCTAGGACGACAAGCAGGTGCTTGATGTCTTGGAAGTGCAGACCGGTAGTTGGCTCATCCAAGATGTAGATCGTGTTACCGGTATCACGCTTCGAAAGCTCTTCGGCGAGTTTGACGCGTTGCGCCTCACCACCCGAAAGTGTCGTCGCTTGCTGACCGAGGGTGATGTACCCTAGTCCAACATCTGCGAGCGTACGCATGCGACGGCTGATCTTCGGAATATGCTGAAAAAACTCGGCAGCATCCTTGACCGTCATGTTTAGCACATCGTTGATCGACTTGCCTTTATAGAGGATTTCGAGGGTCTCGCGGTTGTAACGGCGACCTATGCAGGTCTCACATTCCACCTGAACGTCTGGAAGGAAATTCATCTCGATGACGCGCAGTCCTGATCCTTTACATTCTTCGCAACGACCGCCCTGCACATTGAAACTGAAACGACCTGGCTTGTAGCCACGAATCTTCGCTTCTGGCAAATCAGAGAACAACTTGCGGATGTCGGTGAAGACGCCCGTGTAGGTCGCTGGGTTTGAGCGAGGAGTGCGTCCAATCGGACTTTGGTCGATCTCGATCACCTTATCCAAGTGCTCAAGACCGGTCAAGGACTTATGTGGCAACGGACGCTGCAGACTCTTGTAAAAGTGCTGACGCAAAATCGGATACAAGGTCTCGTTGATCAACGAACTCTTGCCCGAACCACTCACGCCCGTAATACATACGAAGGTTCCTAGCGGAATCTCAATGCTAACGTCCTGGAGGTTGTGGCCTGTGGCGTGTTTTAGCGAAAGCTTATGACCATTGCCCTTGCGACGCTCAGCAGGAAGTTCGATTTCAGCCTCCCCCCTCAGGTAGGCGGCCGTGATGCCCTTAAGGCCTCCCTTTTTCTTTAAAAACTCCTTCGGCTTGCCCTCCGCCATCACTTCACCACCCAGCGTTCCCGCTCCAGGACCGAGGTCGATGAGGTAATCGCTGGCCAACATGATGTCCTTGTCGTGCTCGACGACGAGAACAGAGTTACCAATGTCTTTTAGTTCACGCAGCGCTTGGATCAACTTCTCGTTGTCGCGCTGGTGCAAACCGATACTCGGCTCATCGAGGATGTACGTGATACCGGTGAGCTGCGAGCCGATCTGTGTCGCCAGACGGATACGCTGACTCTCTCCACCCGAGAGTGTCTTCGAGCTACGATCGAGTGATAGATAGGTCAAGCCTACGTGAATCAGGAAGCCCAAGCGGAAGCCGATCTCTTTGAGTACATCACCTGCGATAAGCAGCTGACGTTCGCTAAGATCTTTCTCTATCGTTTCTAGTCGCGCCGCGAGTGCGACCACGTCCATTTGTGCGAGTTCACCAATGTGCTGACCGCCCAACTTGAAGTGCAAGCTCTCCTTACGGAGGCGATACCCTTCACAGGTCGGACAGGTGTCCGTCACCATGTAATCCTCTGCCCACTGGCGGAGTTTCTCACTGGTGGTTTCGTTGTAGTAGCGAAGAAGTTGATTCGACAAGCCTTCCTCTGCGATGGTCTGACTCTGGTCGTAATTGCTACTCTTCGGCATTTTCACTTCGCGATCACCACCGTTGAGGATGGTGTTCATCGCAACGGCTGGAATATCCGAGATCGGATCCGTGAGCTTGAACTTGTAGTGCTTGGCGATGGCCGCCAGCTGCTTGAAGGTGAAATTTTCTTTCAGTTCACCGAGCGGCTTCAAACCACCCTTGTTAATACTCAACGTCTTGTCGGGCATCACTTTGTCGAGGTCGACCGCGTTCATCTCTCCTAGTCCGCGACAGTCAGGGCATGCGCCATATGGACTGTTGAACGAGAAGGTGTTCGGGCTTGGCTCTTCGTAACTCAAGCCAGATTTCGGATCCATCAAAGCCTTAGAGAAAGGCAAGATGTCGCCACCTTCGATGTCCTCCACAAAGACAAGGTCGTTACCCATCGTCATGGCCGTTTGCAGGCTTTGACTCAGGCGATCACGACGACGCTCGCCAACCTTGATCCGGTCAACGACCAACTCAATGTTGTGCACCTTGTAGCGATCTACTTGAAGGCCAGGCTCGAGGTCGAGCATTTCGCCATCCGCACGAACCTTCGAATACCCTTGCTTGCGCATTTGCTCAAACAACTCGCGGTAGTGTCCTTTACGTCCACGTACAAGTGGAGCGAGCAAGGCTATTTTCTTATCGTTGAACTGCTCAAGAATCGTCGCAATAATCTGATCTTCGGTGTAGCGCACCATGCGCTCGCCCGTCTCATAACTGTACGCATCTCCAGCACGTGCGAAGAGTAGACGTAGGAAGTCATAAATCTCCGTAACCGTTCCCACTGTTGAGCGGGGGTTCCGTGACGTCGTCTTCTGCTCGATTGAAATCACAGGACTAAGTCCGTCGATCTTCTCTACTTCCGGGCGCTCCATGCTGCCCATAAACTGGCGTGCATAGCTGGAAAACGTCTCCATGTAGCGACGCTGTCCTTCTGCGTAGATCGTATCAAACGCGAGGCTTGACTTACCTGAACCGGAGATACCTGTAATGACGACAAGCTGTTCCCGCGGAATCTTGATGTCGATCGACTTAAGGTTGTGCTCTGCGGCACCGACTACTTCAATGAACTCATCGTTGTGAATCGGTAATTCGTCCAAATCGGTCTTGGCATCGAGGGTAGCAGGTGGAAGTTTGGACATGCGGGCAGGTAGAAAAGTATTGAGCTTTCGCCAAAACAGATGAAGTTGTTGTTATGCAAGGCATAACGACATTCATGCATGATGGTTGAGCCCGCGAAGGTAAAACAGATTGTTTAGGATGAAAGGGTAAATGATGCTCCTACTTGAACCGTCAGATCTATCGAAAAAAGGAATTGTACCTAGTCTCTGAATACTGTCGGCTAGCCTAATCTATACGGTAGATCTGACGGTTCGTCGATAAAAGGAACTTATAGAATCTTTGAACACGAACGGCTACCTTAATTGACAAGTCAGATCTGACGGTTCAGAGTATTTGACAGCTTACGCCAAAACAAAAAAGGAAGGTCGAAATTTTGAACATGATCTAAATGTATCTTACTTAGCAGCTATGGCTTTACTCGCTCAACTTGGTCTTTACGTTTTAGCTGGACTACTAGTAGCTGCGGGCATCTCTCATTTCTTGCGTCCGGGTTTCTATACCCGCATGCTCCCCTTATGGCTGCCTGCACACAAATTTCTCGTTGCCTTGAGTGGCGGAATTGAAATCATCCTTGGCCTTGCCTTGCTCTACCCGCCTACGCAGGTCATTGCCGCATGGGCAACGATAGCGATGCTTACCAGCTTCTTGATCGTTCACTTCTACATGGTATCGGACCGTGAAGCAGGCTTGGGTTTGCCAAAATGGGCGCTCTGGTTGAGGATCCTCCTACAGTTTGTACTCATGGGATGGGTCTTCTTGTACACGCAATAGACGCGAACAATACGCTTCGTCCCCTCCTCTTTTAGCAACATAGTCTTCCATGTCTAACAACACTTCCAGTCGTTTTTCTTGGTTGCCACTTGCTGCAGGACCGATCCTGTTTGTTCTTCTAGCGCTTTCCCCTTGGCCTGGAGACATGGCCGAAACTGCGCGATACACCTTGGCGCTAACCGTCTGGATGGCCATTTGGTGGGTAAGTGACGCCGTCCCGATGGCCATCACCGCCCTGCTCCCTACCCTACTCTTTCCGATGCTCGGCATCATGGAAGGAAAAGCAACGGCAAAGGCCTACGCGCACCCGATGCTGTTCCTCTTCCTTGGAGGCTTCTTGGTCGCGAAAGCAATGGAGGTCGTCAACCTTCACAAACGCATTGCCCTCGGAATCGTGCTTCGCCTTGGAGGATCGCCAAGCAGGGTTTTGCTAGGATTAATTATTGCCACAGCTGCACTCAGCGCTTGGATTTCGAATACCGCAACCACCGTTATGATGGCGCCGCTAGCGATGGCAACCGCCGCATACCTCGGACAAGACGAGCAAGGAAGACCAGCCTCCATTCCACTCCTTCTAGGCATTGCCTATGCAGCGAGTCTTGGTGGACTTTCGACCTTGATTGGAACACCCACCAATGGGATTTTCGCCAGTATCGTAAGCGAACGGTACAACATCACCTTCGGCTTTGCGGAGTGGTTGAAGATTGGCTTCCCGATTGTGGTCGTCATGCTTGCCGCCTTGTATTTCTACCTCTCACGCGTGTCTGGATTACACTTGCGTAAAACCGGCGACAGCCTTCAACAAGTGCGGCATGCGTTTTCGCAACTTGGCAAAATGAGCACTCCCGAAAAGCGCGTCGGAATCGTTTTCATCTCCATGGCTTTGGCTTGGAGTTTCCGCCCATTCTATGAAGCGTTCATTCCGGTGAGTGATGCGGGAATAGCAATTCTTGGCGCCACCATACTCTTTGCCTTACCGGGAGACATGCCGAACGGTCGCCTCATCGATTGGCCTACTGCAAGTACTGTCCCTTGGGGAGTGCTTGTTCTTTTTGCTGGTGGCTTGGCGCTCGCAGCTGGTTTTGGCGAAAGCGGACTGGCAGCCTACCTCGGATCTAAGCTCACGGTAATCGGAGATCTTCCCCTTCCTCTTGTACTACTCATCATTGTTGCTTTCGTTAATTTCTTGACGGAAGTGACCAGCAATGTGGCCACCGCATCTGTGCTGTTGCCAGTCATCGCTGAAATGGCCGAAACAACTGGACACGATCCGATCATCTTAATGGCTGCGGCCACCCTCGCCGCGAGCTGCGCCTTCATGTTGCCTGTCGCGACCGCTCCAAACGCCATCGTCTTCGGCAGCGGCGAACTCTCGGTTGCACACATGGCCAAACGAGGTTTTGCGCTCAACTTGATGAGTATCGTGGTAATCACGGTTTGGATGTGGGTGATAGGGTAGGATTTTGCTAGGCAGAATGGGTTAGGGGGTTCAGCTTGAATTCTCTTTGCTATGCAAATCGAAATCAAGGTTCGAGGTTCACCTTACTCCCACTTTGCTGCGCAAATTGGGAGTAAGGTTCGAGGTTCAGCTAGTGATCCGTTTGCTGCGCAAATGGATCACTAGGGTTCAGCGTAAACTCGATTTGCTGCGCAAATGGAGTTTACGGTTCGAGGTTCCCGTGCAGGGTTTAGAGAGGCGAAAAGCCCCAACCTTCAGTGTGCAAAGCTTCGATTTTCCTGTTTAAGAATAATACCCTGCCTTTACACGAATAATCAGACCTTGGCAGCTACAACAGAAGAGTGTGTAAGCCTGCTACCAGCAAGGGTACAGCGGCGCTTTTTCGTGATTCCAAATCCATTAGAGACAGTCAATGTTAGAATTTGAAAAATACCTAAACGACTTCAACAGTACCATCAACGTATGGTCTTTTGTACTCAATTTATTGATCGTTACGGTTATCGCGTACATTATCAAACTGTTCTACATCCGCTACGGCAGGGCTATTTCAGACCGCCGGAAGTTTTCGAACAACTTCATTCCGCTCGCACTAGGAACGCTACTCATCATCACGGTGATTAAGTCTTCTATTGCCCTTTCTCTTGGACTTGTTGGTGCGCTCTCAATTGTGAGGTTCCGTTCTGCGATCAAAGATCCAGAGGAACTAACCATGCTTTTCCTCATCATTGGTCTTGGACTGATCGGTGGAGCTGACAAGCCGATTCTAGCGGTCGTAAGCTTTGCATTGATTCTTCCGATCCTGTTCGTGAACAGTCGCCTTGCCAAGACGAAGAATGCGGTGAGCAACAAAGCGTTCCTCAACATTCAAACTTCACTCGACGATATCTCAGCGCTAACAAACCTGATCGAACCACACACTTCATACTTGGAGATCAAGCGCGTAGACGGACTTAAAGGCGGCATCAATGCGAGCTACCTATGTGCCTTAGACCAACCAAGTCACTTGCAGCAGATTCTTACTGCTGTGCGCGCAAAAGATGCGGAAGCCAAGGTGTCATTTGTTGAGCAGCCTGAATTGATCTTATGATAATTAAGGGCCTCAAATCAGACGGGCGGTGGGCTTTTCACCCAGCCTTTCTGCTTATCCCAATTGTACTTGGCGCACTTTGGTTCTACCCGAGCTTCCTTTCGAGTACACCTCGTACGGCAGACCGAACGGTGTACTGTGATGCCGAAGAAGTATCTGGTGGAAACTTCGTGACCAACGGTCACACCGCGACCAATGGAGTTACGCAAAGCTCAGAAAAGAGCTTTTCAGGGAAGTATTCCTCTAAGCTTGAGGGGAAACACAAGTATGGAATGGCCATCACCGTTCCTGCGACGGATAGTAAGCTACGCTACATCGTGTCTGTTAGACGCTGGACTTCAGGTCCGGAGCGCTCTGGACTTGCCGTTAGCGGTGATCCAGGAGATGAGTTAGCGCTTCAAACGTCAATAGCGATTGAAAAAGACGATAACGGGTGGGAACTACTTCAGCTCGAATTTAGCCTCCCTCAAGACCACGAGATAACGGAAATTAAGATATTCCCTTACGTATTCGACGATGAGATCGTAGCCTACTTCGACGACTTGCGTGTAGAAACCGTTGACTTCGACAGTCTCGGAACAGAGCCGCTTTCTAGGCTTCACTTTTACCTTGACAACAAAGCCGTCGAAAAGCTCGAAGCCAAACGACAAAGTGCACTGCAACAAGGAATCCTCAAGACTGCAGATGACGACTGGGTAAAAGCAAAGCTCACCATCGACGATGCGGCAACTCCAGAAAAGATAAAGCTTCGATTGAAAGGTGACTGGACAGATCACCTGCAAGGAGACTACTACTCCTATCGCATACAGATGCCGTCTGATCGTTCATGGAATCGCCTCCAGACCTTCTCGCTACAAAACCCTAAGACGCGCTTCTACTTGCACGAGTGGTTGTACCACAAAGCACTTGAGCACGCAGACATCATCACGCCACGCTATGGCTTTGTGCTGCTGAGTCAGAACACCAAAGACCAGGTGCTATATGCGTACGAAGAGCATTTCGACAAGCAAATTGCCGAATTCAGAGATCGACGAGAAGGCGTTATCGTAAAATTTGAGGAGGACTACCTCTGGGATCAACGTATCCGAAATACACTGGTCCACCAGAGTGGTTTCCGTG
Source organism: Saprospiraceae bacterium (assembly GCA_045110575.1). Classification (GTDB taxonomy): domain Bacteria; phylum Bacteroidota; class Bacteroidia; order Chitinophagales; family Saprospiraceae; genus CALDTK01. The sequence continues at coordinate 16,455 of JBGCGF010000030.1, read as the reverse complement.
AAGCTTTCGCAACTGCTGAAGTATTGCCTTTTAAGGGAGGCAGAACGACAGGCAGTCCTAAACTCATGGAGCAGTTCACGCAGGCCAATAAGCTGATGAACGCGTTCCGATTCAAGTCGGCTCCTGTTCCGGAAGTATTTGATGTAGATCGACTTGCGAAGTACTTCGCACTTGCCGATGTGTTTGATGCAAATCACGGCACCATTTGGCACAACCTACGTTTCTACTACAACCCCGTTACCCGCAAGCTCGAGCCTATCGGTTTTGATGGATACACCGAGGTTGGCCCCTTCAAAACGTACAGTGACTTATTCTTTGGAGAATATAAGTCGAGCGAATCTTTCGACAAATGGAATGCGATCTATCACTACATCTTCCAGGACGAAACGTTTAACCGACACTACACTGCGGCACTGCTAGAATATTCATCAGGCAACTTCATCAACGAGCTACAAACTAAGTATCGAGAAGACCTATATGGCCATGAGCGTCAAATCAATGCCTTTATAGATCCTGATTACCAATTCGACATCTCTGACATCCGAGTGCGTGCAGGTCGGATTCACAATGACATTGTACCGTATCCAAAAACTTCACTGAAGGTGTATCGTGAGTTGGATGACAACCAGAAGCCAACCTATTGGGCAACTAGCAATCACAGCCTCCCACTAGAGGTTGTTGGAGGAAGTCGAAAGGAAAACGGAGAGGTCCAACTTGGAGAACCAAGCCTCATTCGCAGTAATCGAAAGTGGTTCCCAAAGAGCTATACCGAAGTTAGCATACCGGAAAAGTCCAAGTTTGCGTGCTTTAAACTTCCTGGTTTAGACTCGACTTTTTATTCCGAGATCTACAACTGGCAACGTCCGGGCAGTGAACTAAAAATCCTCTACCCTACCGTACTCGAACCGAAGATTCCACTCGCAGAAGGATCGTACACGAACATGGACAAGACCATCACGATTCGTAGCGGGAAACACCTCGTCACATCGCCAATGGTAATCCCTGCTGATTACACACTTATTGTCGAAGCTGGAGCTGAAATAGACTTTACAAAGAAGTCTTACCTCCTTTCCTACGGGGCATTCTTTTGCAATGGCGCTAAAGAGAATCCGATCCTCTTCAAATCAAGCGATAAGTCATCTCAAGGAGTAGCTGTTATCCAGGCAAAAGAAACCTCGGTTCTTGCTTACACTTCGTTTAATAACTTGAATACCCTGGAAGAAAACGAATGGCAACTAACTGGCGCTGTCACCTTCTATGAGTCGGATGTAAACTTCAATAGAGTAACGGTATCTCACAACCTCTGTGAAGACGCCTTAAACCTTGTTCGCTGTAAGTTTGACATCAAAGGACTCAACATCAACAACACGTTTGCTGATGGATTCGACGGGGACTTCTGCAAGGGAACCCTCAGCGATTCTTACCTCTTCAAAACCGGCAACGACGGACTTGACTTTTCTGGTAGTTCGATAGCCGTTGTGAACGTAACGCTTGATGAAATTGGAGACAAAGGCATCAGCGCTGGAGAGCAAGCTTTCTTGCAAATTTCGGATGTCACTATTTCGAAAGCGCAAATCGGAATTGCCTCAAAAGATCTGTCTAAGGTTACCGTAAAGAATACCACTTTAAAAGACTGCAATCAAGGCTTTGCTGCGTATCGCAAGAAGCCAGAATTTGGAGGAGGAAGTATAGTGGTAGAAAGCTACACAGCTGAAAATGTCGAGCGCATATCTAATGTCGATTCAGAATCGACCATAAAGCTCCCTAAGTAATGTATCGTTACGAGCTTAAATTTGCGATCGACCTACTAGAAGCTGAGGCCATAACAGCCAATATTCTTTGCCATCCTGCGTCCTTTTCAAAGGCATTCCCAGATCGTCAGATAAATAACATCTATCTCGACACGCTTGATTTTGACTGTTTTCACCAAAACGTCGAAGGTCATCCCAGTCGAAGTAAAATGCGACTTAGGTGGTACGGCCAAAGTGATACTCCGACCCAAAAGTCAACGCTAGAGATAAAGCATAAACAAGCGGAACTGGGTTGGAAAGAGAACTTCCCAATGGACGCGAACGGTATCGATTCGAAAGCGGACTTAATGGAAGCTGTCCAAGCGACTCGCCCGAGCATGAGCTTGCTGGCCCCGACGCTACACAATAGTTATCAGCGAGCATACTACCTCTCAAGCGATGAGAAATTTAGGGTGACGATTGATACCGAGCAGCAATTCCGCATGCCGTTTCAAAGGAATCAGCCTTTAGAGATGTCGACCTATCCGGTTATTCTCGAACTAAAGTATGCGGCTGAAGATGCCGAGTTCGCACGCGAAATCACAGACTACTTCAAGTTTCGACAGACGAAGAACAGTAAGTATGTGACAGGAATAGAGGCGTTGTATCTCTAGGTCTTTTTACTCGCTGACTACCCGTTGCGCATGGCGTTGTCCTTGGACATCGATAAACTCAAAGAGGTAAACGCCTGCAGGGTGATCAGCTAACGAATATTGACCTACACTTCTACCAACAAGAGACTGTGTAGCGATCACCTGACCTTGCATGTTAAACACCCGAACGAGCTCCAAAGCGGTGCCCGTAGGATAGCTCCATTGCAGCGCTCCTTTTGTTGGATTCGGGCCGAGGTTCAAATCGTTTGCCCAATCAGGGCTTGTGTTGCTACTTCCGCCAAGCACCAAGACTTGCCCGCATCCATTCGCGTCAAAAACCTCGACACTTGTGACGTCTGCACCCAAGGTGACCTTATCGCTATTTGCACCGTTCGACCATTGGAAACGATAAGGAGCAACTCCACCTTCGACACGAATAACGAGGTCAAAAACGTTTGTTCCCCCACGGTTTACCGTGTCGATACTCAACTCCATTGAAGGCGTGACCGTGAGGTCAAGATTGAACAAAGAATCACAACCGTTGGCAGCGCCAAATGCGAGTGAATAGAGTCCAGTTCTTGTAACCGACTGCCCCAGGAATTCATACGCTTCACCTTCGCAGATGACTGCTGAAAGATCAGTATTAGAAGTTGGAAGTACCTCTAATCGTAAAGAGACGATAGAATCACAGCCGGTATTGGTCGTAAGTGTGTCGACATATTGTCCAGCAATAAAGAGTGGTTGATTACCGAATAGATATGTATCGCCTTCGCAGATTTCTACAGCAGTTGCGGATTGATTTTGAGGTAAAACCTGCAAGGTTAATTCTACAATGGAATCACACCCGGTACTTGTTTGGAAGGATACAGCATAGAAGCCGCTCTCAGTAAAGGTTTGACCGGCGAGTTGATAGTCTTCGCCCGCACAAATCGTCTGACTTAAGGCGCTTACTTCTTGAGAGGCAAATTCTAAAAACAGCGTGACAGTAGAGTCACAACCGCGTATCGATGAGAAGGTCTGGGTATACAGGCCTGCGGTTTGCAAAATGTCGGTTCCAAACATTACCGTGCTTCCTGCACAGCTTGTCATGCTTATGGTGTCTTCAGCTTTCGCCAAAACCTCCAGCACGAGCACGCGATTTGAATCGCAACCGTAGTAGTTTTCAAAGGAGCGATCAAACACGCCACTTTCACGGTGTCGACGGCCTTCCCAATCGTAAAAGGAGTCGTGGCAAATCGACTGATAAAAAGTATCCTGTTGAGGACCAGCTTGATCTACACGGATTGACCTTGGTTTGGCAGAACACCCTGAGGTGCTGTCAATGACAAAGACGGTATACGTGCCAACCCAATTGACGGTAGGCGCCATACTCGTCGAATCGACAAGCCCTTGCCCACTTTCCGAAACCCAGCTTACGTAAGGCTGGCCATTTTCTTCGGCAGCGGTTATCAAACACGGCAAGACGACTTCTTCAGCGATGCAAGGCATCAATACACGGGCAGGTAAGGTAACCTCTGGAATGAAGCTATCGATTAACGGAACCCAAACAGCCTTTTCCGAAGTACAGCCATTTGGATACTTGACTTCAAGCTGGTAATCACCTACTTGTTTTGGCGAAAGCTGCAGGCCTGTTTCTACTTCGCCTGTTTTAGCGAAAGCGAAATCATCGTAATACTTCCACGTTGCAACATGAGGCAAAAACTGACCAACCACTTCAATATTGATCGTATCAGCTAAGCAGTCCAAATTGGTGCGCGTCCAAACTTGCGGCGGATTGATAAAATCGGGCTGGACATTGGAAATGCAAGACTGGCCTGTCGCACTATTCACTTCTAGTCTGTAAGGCCGAGCGTTCGGAATAGAGCGCGTTTCAAATTCCCCTGGCTGAACGTTCATTGCCCAGTTAAATCCTTCTATCAAGAGCGTCTCGTCACTGGTTGCGACCACCTGTAAGAGTGAAGGTCGATTATCAGCACAGTTGTATGGATTGAGTTGAGTCAGGTCAGAAGTAACCTGCTGGATATTCAATTCAACAGAGTCTTTCGTGGCACAACTATCAGCTGCCGTGTAGTACATCCAGTACGAACCTGACGCGAGCTTATCTAGCGCTAGGAAGCCATCGCCTCGAATTCCCTGGCCTGTAAAGACCCCTCCAAGTGGTTGAGCCGTTAGCGTCACCGAACTTCCGGGCGCATTGCAGAAGACCTGAGTTGGAGGTTCTATATGGGCAACCGTGCCGCATTGAGCGGACATGGTGTTGGAAAACCCAACAAGCCCAAATAGGATCGAAAGGCTTAAAAATGCTCTACTTGAAATAGGGTACATCATACCCCCTGACTTAGTCAGATACCGTGCCGAGCTCCTTGACCATTAGGCGTTTAGCACTCCTGACAAGTTGAAAGAAGCTTAACAATGTTTTTACGCACCAATCTTGCCTAACTCGACCCCTTCAGAGTACGCCATCGGAATCTGAGCCTCGTGGAGCGCAGTCTTAATGAGGCGATTAATCTGATAGGTAGCGTCCCAATAGTTATCAGGAGTTACGTACGGACGTACACTAAGTATGATGTTGTGTGAATCATATGTAGCGATACCGACATCAGGCTTTGGCTCCTTCAGCACGAGGTCATTGTTTTCCAAGACATTCATGATCACGTCTTTCACTTGCGGGAAGGACGACTCGTATGCCATTGGTATTTCCAGCTCGAGACGGGTGACTCCTTTTGTAGTGTAATTGGTGACTACTCCGCCAATGATATCTGCATTGGGAATGATGATGGTCTTCATGCCAGGACTCACGACGATGGTGCTCAGAATTTGAATCTCTTCCACCTTACCGAATACATCTGAAGCGCTGATCCAGTCACCAACGCGAAATGGCTTGAAGGTGAGGATCAGGATACCAGCTGCAAAATTGGAGAGGCTTCCCTGTAGGGCAAAGCCAATGGCAAAGGCGCCTGCAGCTAAGATTCCTATTAGTGATGCGGTGTTGAAACCGATAAAACCGGCAGCAAGCATCAGCACGATACCTTTTACAACGATCGTACTCATAGAGCCGAAGAAGCTCGTAAGCTCTGGTGAAAGACTCGAACGTTTGAGTCCGCCCTCAACGATGTCGTCCACCTTGTTGGCAAACCAGAATCCAAAGATGAGTGTTCCGATCGCCATTAAAGCGCCTGGAAGAAATGCAAGTAGCCACTCAAGTGCGGCGGTAGAATATTTGACCAAATCGAAATCCATCCTACAAATATGAATTTTGTCTTTTAATACTTAAGACTAAGTTTTCAATAAAAAAGCCCTGCCACTTCATTGCTGAAGGTGGCAGGGCTTAATAAGGTGCTTTTAAAGCTCCCCTTTAAGAGCGTGTCTTAGAGCCTGTTTATCGGCTGAAGAGTCCGCCTAAGAGCTGCATGCCCATCTGTGCGAGATCATCACCAGTGTTACCGTCACCATCACGATCAAGTACAGCGTTGAGGAAACGATTTCCTGCAGGCTGTTGCTGTGGTGTTGATTTGGTTCCGCCGAAAAGTCCACCGCCGCCAAGAACAGCGCCGAGGATACTTGCGATACCAGAGCCGCCTTGTGCGCCTGTTTGCTGCTTACTCTTTCCGAGAGCTCCCATTACGATAGGTGCTAGCGTAACCATCAGTTGAGCTACTTGGTTAGAGTTTAGGCCACTGCTTTTAGACACTTGATCAGCAACACGTCCGGCACTTCCACCTAAAATGTGCTGTAAAATGCCCATTCCGTTCATTGATCTAGCATTTTGGCTAGCTCCTGAACCTCCGCCCAGCATTGAACCAAGATTGTCGAGCAATCCTGCGTGGTTGTCACGCTCGAGTGCGCCGGCAATCTTATCTGCTTGGCTTGGATCTTTCTGTACGTTTCGGGCCATTGCTCCGAGCAAAGTCTGAACGATACCGGCCGTCGCAGCTTGTGTTTGCTGGGGCTGAGCGCCAACACGTTGGCTGAGTTGGTTCATTGTTGAACCTGAAAGTTGTTGTGCGAGTATTTCTAAAGGACTCATAGTCTGTTATTTAGTTGGGGGAAAGCTTGTTGTCACAATATGAATAAAAAAACTTGCCCTTTCGGTCGATAATGACATGTTAAGCATAGGAATTTTAGACATAAGTTTTTGATTAATACATAAAAAAACAACTTTATACGAAAATTCGTCGTTCCTTTACAATGCTCATCGCTATTTGGTCAGACTGTTCTTTTCAGCGCGGTGAGTAGTTTTTTCACTTTTCAGTTAGTTTTTAATGAATATTTTTGTTGCGAGTCTAAGCTTCTCTTCTACGGACGAGGACCTTCAACGACTCTTTGAGCAGTTCGGCACAGTTGATTCTGCTAAAGTAATTTTAGATCGGGAGACTGGTCGTTCACGCGGTTTTGGTTTCGTAGAGATGCCAGATGACGCAGAAGGCAATGCTGCCATCGAAAATCTTAATGATGCAGACGTTGAAGGACGTAACATCATCGTAAAAGAAGCACGTCCACGTGAAGAGCGTGGTGGTGGAGGCGGCTACGGCGGCGGCGGTGGTGGATCACGCGGCGGAAGCGGCGGTGGTGCATATGATCGCGATCGCCGAAGCGGCGGCGGTGGTGGAGATCGTGGCGGCTACGGCGGCGGCGGTGGACGCTCATCAGGTGGTGGAGATCGTGGCGGCTACGGCGGCGGCGGTGGACGCTCATCAGGCGGTGGAGATCGTGGCGGCTACGGCGGCGGCGGAGATCGTGGCGGCTACGGTGGTGGAGATCGTGGTGGCTACTAGTCAGCACCCAACCAACCCGGCAAGACTTTAATGTCTAGCTAAACAAGAAAGCCCAGTGCAGTTCATCTGCATTGGGCTTTTCTGCGTTTATACCCCAGCGATGACGACCTTAGCTCCATGCCAACCCAAAATTGTCGCCCCGGAGAAGAATTAGCACTCGATAGCTTATCCGTTTACCTGCAAAATTCTGCCTTAGACATTGCACTGCTCAACCATGTTGAGCAATTCAAAAATGGTTTCTCCAACCTTACCTACCGGCTCGATACGGATTGCGGGCAGTTCGTATTGCGCAGACCTCCTTTCGGCCCGAGAGCCGCAAAGGCGCATGACATGGGCCGAGAGTTCAATGTTCTCGATGGCTTAGCACCTGTTTTCGCGAAAGCTCCGAAAGCAATGCTCATGTGTACCGATGAATCCATCATCGGCGCCCCCTTCTACCTCATGGAATGCGTCGAAGGGCAAATCATTCGGCATCAACCTGGCCGAGAGCAAGACTCCCTCACTTCAAAAGAACGTAGCCAAGCTTCTGCTGCACTCATTGAAACACTTGCAGACCTTCACCAACTAGACCTATCGAACAGTCCGCTCTCCAATTTCGGAAAGCCTGAAGGATATGTGAATCGACAAGTTGAAGGGTGGATCGGTCGCTTTGAACGAGCAAAAACAGATAACGTCTCCCTCCCAAAAGGCCTCGTAGACTACTTGAGAAGCGAGCAGCCTACTGATCATCCAGGAGCGCTCGTACACAACGATTACAAGTTTGACAACGTCGTCTTTGCTGCTAATGATTACAGCACTGTTGCAGCAGTTCTTGACTGGGAAATGTGCACCGTCGGGCACCCGTTACTAGACCTAGGCCTTACGCTGGCCTATTGGGCACATGAAGAAGAAGTTGCTGAAATGCCCTTTCTCGGTATGAATGCAACCCACCTTCCAGGCTGTTGGCGGCGTAGTGAACTCGTTTCAGCTTACGCCAAAACCTCAAACCTGGAGACCGGGGACCTACTCTACCCTTTTGTGTTCGGTAACTTTAAAATTGCCGGAATCGTCCAACAGATCTATGCGCGCTATGCAGCAGGTCACACGAAAGACCCGCGCTTTGCAAAGCTCAATCACGTGGTCAACTACCTGATGATGAGGGCTGAGCGTGCGGTTTCGGTAGGATCAATTGAGTAAACGGACGTAACTCCGATGCGTCGATTCGCGTAATAAAGGGATGCACTTCTTCATCGAAGCGCAAGTGTTACCATACCTATAAGTTGGTACCACGACTGAACAAACACACGTTAGCGAATCTTACACATGAAAACTACACTCACTTGCCTAGCGGCGGGTTTGGTGCTCAGCATGAGCGCACAAACTTCCCCTGCTTACCACGAGTACATCCAGACATACGCCGAAATGGCGATGCAAGAAATGTACGCTTCTAAAATTCCAGCATCCATTACCCTCGCACAGGGCTTGCTCGAATCAGGTGCCGGAAGAAGCACCCTCGCCACGAAGGCCAACAATCATTTCGGCATCAAATGCCACAGCAGTTGGACAGGCAAAACCATGTATCGCAAAGACGATGATCGCAACCGCCAAGGAAAGCTGATCGAAAGCTGCTTCCGGAAGTACGACGATCCTGCACAGAGCTATTCAGACCACAGTGACTTTCTCACAGGTTCACGACGCTATGCAGGCTTATTCCTCTTGAAACCGACGAACTATAAAGGATGGGCAAAAGGCTTGAAAAAAGCTGGATACGCCACTTCTTCAACTTATGCAACGAAGTTGATTGGTCTCATTGAGACATACAATCTCGACCAGTTTGACCAAGGCGGTAGCACTGATTACCTCCTTGCCAGCAGTGACACGAAAGTCACTAAGGCAAATGCGGAGTTGATTGTAGCAGCTTCTACCGACCGTACGCCAGCCATTTCTGGTGCAGCAATGCCTTCGACAAGTCGGATGACGTTTAAGCAGCCGAAGATTACGGATCGCGTTCGCGTTCTCGTCAACAATGATGTTGAGTACACCTATGCTGCCCCTGGCGAAACACTAAGTGATATCGCACGCCGAACGCGCAGCTATAGCTCGGAAATCGTGAAGTACAACGAGGATATCGCTCATGTCATCACGCCACTAGAGCAAGGAACACGTATCTACCTGAAGCCAAAGCGCAAAGCGTTTCGTGGTCGTCAAAAGACACACCGCATCCGAAGCAACGAAACCATGCAATCGATCGCTGACAAGTATGCTATCAAAACGAGTGCACTCTACAAGCGAAACAACATGGAGCCGGGCACAGAGCCTCGTGCAGGTGAAGAAGTGTACATCCGCGGTCGTCGCAACAAGAACAACGTAGCTAAGCTCCGTCGTGCGAATAAGGCAATGTCTAACCTAGCGAGTACGAAAACACAGTTCGAGTCTAGCCGTGCGGGAGCACCAACAGGTGCGATTTCAAAAACAAAATCTACCTACACACCTCGTAAGGTTGTTCCACCAGCAAAGCAGGCTGCTCCAAAAGTGAGCCCTCCAAAAGCTGAGAAAACGACACGATATGTCACTGTGCAATCTGGAGATACGCTATGGCGCATCAGCAGTAGAGAAGGTATCAGTGTATCAGATCTTCGCAGCTTGAATAGCCTTGAATCGGACACGATTCATGTCGGCAAGCGACTTCGTGTGAAGTAATAGCGAGGTTCTAGATTCGTAAAAAGCCCCAGATCAGCAATGCTGATCTGGGGCTTTTTTTGTTGTGCTGTATGCTCCTTTCAGCACCTGTCGACCAAGAGATCGACAGGGCGAACAACCTACGTTTTTCATTCAAATAGAAACATTTTGTGTCGTATTATCGTTTTTACTTATATTTGTACAGCAATTCAACCGACATGTTTAACGACGCCACGCTACTCCATCGAATCAGACCCTACTTCACCTTCAAGTACTTGATGCTTGTGTTGGTGATCGTATTCTTCGTGCGCCATGGCATGCGCATCGACATCCATGTGGGCGATGCAGCAGTTGAAGCGCCTGTGAACGTGAGTCCGAAAGCGCAGCGCAATCAGCCGGAACCAAAGCCGCAACTAGCTAGCCTCAAGCACCCTGCAAGTCGATCAAAACAGGAGGTTGCAGCACTCCGAAAGCAGTACATAGAAACGTTCGCACCAATCGCCAAAGCAGAGATGAAAGCGCACGGCATTCCAGCCAGCATTACACTTGCGCAAGGTTTGCTAGAAAGTGTAGCTGGGACGAGTAGGCTCGCGACCAAGACCAACAATCACTTCGGTATAAAGTGCTTCAAGCGCTCGTGTAAGCGCGGACACTGCCACAACTTTGAAGACGACCACCACAAGGATTTCTTCCGCAACTACACCAACCCAGAGGACAGCTACCGCGCGCACAGCAGTTTCCTAGTCAAAGGATCACGTTACAAGAAGCTGTTTAAGCTTTCGCCAAAAGACTACAAAGCATGGGCAAAAGGACTGCGCAAAGCTGGATATGCAACAGACCCGAAGTACGCGCACAAACTGATCAGCCTTATTGAGAGGCATGAGTTGGCAAAGTATGATTCTTAAATCCCTGGTTTAGAATTGCTCCGCAATTCTAAACCAGGAGTTCAAGGTTCGGCTCTCTTCCATAATTGCTTCGCAATTCTGAAAGGGAGGTTCAAGGTTCGCTAGTAGGGACGCACCTTGAACCAAGTTGATCGAAGTGCGAAGCACAAGATCAACTTGCATGAACCTCGAACGACAACGCCAGCCTGAGCAAAGCTCTGCTGGCGTTGTAATGAACCAACAATCCGAAGTGCGAAGCACAAGGATTGTTGCTGAACCTTGAACCAAGTTGATCGAAGTGCGCAGCACAAGATCAACTTGCATGAACCTCGAACGACAACGCCAGCCTGAGCAAAGCTCAAGCTGGCGTTGTAATGAACCAACTATCCGAAGTGCGAAGCACAAGGATTGCCGAAGAAGGCTTAACCTTCTTTCTCAACCTTGATCTTAGCTTTCTCCTTGATGTCCTCATCGCGCATGCCATCGCGGATTTCTCCTTCGATGCTTGCACGTGCAGTATTGAACTCACGGATACCTTTTCCTAAGCCGCGCATGAGCTCTGGAATCTTTTTGCCTCCAAAAAGAAGCAGTACCGCCATAAAGACGAAAAACATTTCTTGTACACCGAGGCCGAAGAGGAAAAGAGGTTGCATGACAGTAGACTTGTAGAACAAAGGTAAGGCGAGCAAACTATAGAATTGCTAACCTGTAGGTCAAGATACGATAGAAACGTAGTAAAGCAGGAATTGGATTACTTCTTAAGTCCGATTTCACGCAATCGCTCATCGAGATAAGCACCTGCAGTGATTGGCTCATACGCATTCGGACGCTCAGCAGTAACGGTATCTGGCAAGGCTGTAAGGTCCATTTCCGACACTGGGTGCAAGAAAAACGGAATACTTAGACGATCTGTGTGCCATTCCTCGCGAGGCGGATTAACCACACGGTGTGTCGTCGAGCGCAAGAAATTATTGGTCAGTCGTTGAAGCATGTCGCCAACGTTGATTACGATTTCATCCTCTTCAGGAACCACGTCAACCCACTCGTTTGCCTGTGTAAGCAACTGTAGTCCACCACTGCTTGCACCTACTAGAAGTGTAATCAGGTTGATGTCTTCGTGTTGCTCTGCACGGATAGCACTCGCTGGCTCATTGGCAATCGGCGGATAGTAAATCGCGCGTAGAATCGAGTTGCCGTACTGAATCTTCTGATCGAAGAAATGCTCGTCCAAGTCGAGGTAGATCGCGATCGCACGGAGTAGGTTGGTACCTGCTGCTTGAAACGAATTGTATAGCTCGCGGCCTTTCTCACTGAACTCCGGAGTCTCTTGTACCTGAGGATTAGGTGGGGTTTTGGCGAAAGCTGGATGACCTTCTGGAACCTCCATACCTAGTTGAAAGAACTCTTTCAAGTCAGCGACCTGGCTTTGCTTCGCGTGCTCCTTTCCAAAAGAAGTGTAGCCGCGCTGGCCAGCCATGCCTTTGAATTCGTACCTCGACTTCACTTCTGTCGGAAGCTTGAAAAACTCTCGCGAAGAGCGGAAGTAATCATTGATCAATTGCTGATCGATGCCGTGATTGACAACACCCACGAAGCCTGTGTCCTGAAACGCATCACCAACTTGCTTGACGACTTCTGCTCGTTCGGCTTCGTTACCGTTGACGAATTGACCTAAATCGATGAGTGGAATGGCGCGTTGCTTAGACATGATAGCAGAGTTTAATGTGAGTTAGAGCCTGTTTAAGAAATCCAAATTCGACTAAAAATTGGATAATTCCAACCTGATAGCCTGCCCTGAGCGAAGTCGAATGGGTTAAAAATACTCGATTTAGCCGAAATCTGAATGCCTAAACATGCTCTTAGGACGTCTCTTAGGAGTGGGAAGTTAGCGTTTCGGCTTGTATTTACTCTCTGTGAGTATCCGTTGACTGTCGTTCGCGTCAATTAAGCCCTGTAAATCAAGGTCTGGACGCCTCGCCACATACTGTTCTATGATGCGCATCCCAACCCAGTTTGCATTCCCCCCAGGCGCCTCAGGAGGCATTCCTGGTGCATTCGGGCTTGGACCTACATGCTTGCCGATAAGAGAGGTATTCGTCTCGTAAAGGAGCTCTTTGTCGAGATAATGCGCCCACATTTCGAGTTCGTTGCTCTCCAACCAGGCTAATTGATCCTTACTGAATCCTAGTACTGCGGTGTCTGCAACATGAGGAAGCAAACGCGCTTTGATGTAAAGCATCTTTCCGTTGTGGAGCATGCGATCAAGCATGCGGTCGCCCGGTGCGTCTCCGATATATTCGCTAATCCAAGCCTCCATGGCCCGTGAAGCGATGTGATCGGCATTCATAGAACGCTGGATATAGCGCGGAATGACCATTGGATCATAGGCTGAGAATCCATTGCCCAGGTAAAAGTCCAATCCAATACCCAGTAAATTATCTCCGTACGTAAACGCTCCTAGAGATAGTTCGCTTGGATACGTAACGACTGATGGCGTTGGCTTTTCGGGAAAATAATGTTTGGCGTATTTGAACGCCTGCGCAAGGTCTCTTTCCCAAGCTTGCTCACTCAATGGGAAGGCAATTTGGACAGAATCCAGAATTTTCCGAAGCGAAGGTTGGCGTTGCCACGCTACGACCATGGCTGAATCATAGAGTCTCCCTTTACCAGGAAGTAGTAGCTCTAGCCAGATGCTGTCGAAAAAGACTGGATAGGCTTCTCGCAGCACTTGCGCGCCATTCTGAGTGCTATCCAATTGACTTGCCGCTGCCAAATCGTACTCAAAACGGCGTACTTTCAGGTCAACCGTGAGCGCAGAAACATCTGGAACGGGCGGTCCATCTGGAGTGCACGCTGCAAAAGAAAAAAGAAGAATTAAAAAACAAAATCGATGCATATCACCTGATACTGTAAGTTCGTTGTGTCATTCAAGTCTTCTTGAATAACTTTTTGCAAAACACTATAACTCGCTATGCTAAAGCAAATTTCACTTTTCGCCCTCGCAGTGCTGTTTACTTGCACTGCTGTGACCGCGCAAGATGCTAACAATTTCAAGTTCGGTCTTCAAATCAGTCCAACTATTAGTTGGATGAATACCGACGACAATCGCATCACTAACCAAGGTACTGCGCTTGGACTCAAGCTTGCCACGCAGGCGGAGTATGTTTTCGCTGATAAGTACTCTGTTGCTTCAGGTATCGGTTTCCACTTCAACACAGGCGGATCCATGCAATCTCAGTATGGAGGCAGGTTCTTTACCGAGAGTCTTCCAACGACGGACGCATTCAACCAGACCAGTGAGGCAAATCAACCCGATGGACCCGTTCTGATCGATTATTCGATTCAGTATGTAGAGATTCCGCTTTCGCTAAAACTCCGCACGAGAGAATTCGGAACGTTGACCTATTACATGGAGGCACCAATTTTCACGCTTGGTATTCGTAGCAATGCGTTGGGCGGTCTTTCTGGTGGTGGAGTCACACAAGAGGTAGAAGATCTTTCTATCAAAAAAGAAGTCAACCCACTAGCGTTTAGCTGGGGATTTGGTGGAGGTGTCGAGTACAGCATACTTGACGGTACACGAATCTTCGGTGGACTCACCTTCCAACGCATGTTTTTGGATGCGACCAAAGACGGTGATGACTACAACTACAAAGGCCGTGATGCTTTGGATGACCCGAAGGCAACGATCAACAGTTTGACATTGCGTTTAGGCGTACTGTTTTAGCGGAAGCGGGAAGCGGAAGCGGAAGCGGAAGCGGAAGCGGAAGCGGGAAAAAGACGTTCGACCACTTCGTTGCAAGACCGTTTTATTGCTAGATCGCTACGCTGCCGGATTCGAGACGCAAGGCCAGACCTTCGTGAGAACCGTCATTTCGACTAAGCGACTTAGGAACGAGGAAGCGCACGGAGAAATCTGTTGGCGCAAGCCGCCCTTAACTCAAAGGCCGACTAACAGATCTCTCCGCTGCGCAAACCCGTTATCTCGACGCTAACGCGATGACTTACCGATTGTGCTCCGGTCGAGATGACCAAAACAGCTTTGCTATCACTTTTCTTCACACCATGGGTAGAACCTTTAGGTAGTCCAGTGAGAGGCGTTGTACTTTCGTGCCACAAGCATTTACCATGGCTATTGACGTCCTTCTCGGGCTACAATGGGGAGATGAAGGAAAAGGCAAAATTGTCGACTACCTCAGCCCTAATTACGACATCATTGCACGCTTTCAGGGCGGCCCTAACGCAGGACACACGCTTGTCCTCAACGGGAAAAAGCATGTCCTTCACACCGTTCCAAGCGGCATCTTTCGCAAAGGTATTATCAACCTCATCGGTAACGGTGTAGTTGTAGATCCTACGATCCTTGTCGGTGAGCTCGCGCAGCTCGATGAGGCGGGTGTTGACTATCAAGATCGACTGCTTCTTGCACGCAAGGCGCACCTCATCTTGCCAAGTCACCGGATGCTTGACGCAGCCAGTGAGGCTTCGAAAGGAAAGCAGAAGATCGGCTCTACCCTTCGCGGTATCGGTCCAACGTACATGGATAAGGCAGGCCGTAACGGTTTGCGTATCGGTGATATCGAGGCCGATGATTTCCGTCTTAAGTATCGTGCACTTAAGCTCAAGCACCTTGAGTTAGCTCGTCTTTACCCACACGTAGATTTCGATCTAGAGGGAGAAGAGCGTGCATGGTTTGAGGCGATCGACAAGATTGCAAACCTGCAACGTGTCGATTGTGCCTACTACCTCGCTGAGCAGATTGCTGCTGGCAAGAAAGTCTTGGCCGAAGGCGCGCAAGGTTCGATGCTCGACATCGACTTTGGTACCTACCCATTTGTAACGAGCAGTAACACGACCACTTCTGGTGTTTGTACGGGCCTTGGTGTACCGCCAACTTCTATTGGAGAGGTTATCGGTATTTCGAAAGCTTACTGTACTCGTGTTGGAGGCGGTCCGTTCCCTACTGAGCTTCATGGTGAAGTAGGAGAAGAGGTTCGCCGCGCAGGTGGTGAGTTTGGTGCTACGACAGGACGTCCGCGTCGTTGTGGTTGGATCGATCTTCCTCAGCTTCGGTACTCAATCATTTTGAACGGTGTAACACAAATCACGCTCACCAAGATTGACATCCTCGACACCTTCGACAAGATCGGTGTGTGTACAGGTTACATCATCGACGGAAAGGAAACCAAAGACCTTCCGTTCGATATCGAGAACAGCAAGATCGAGCCGATATACCGTTATTTCGATGGCTGGAATACAGATCTCAGCAAACTCACGAAGATCGATGAGCTACCTGCTGGCGCGAAGGACCTCATCAAATTTATAGAGGATTCTCTCGGTGTACCACTCACTATTATTTCTACTGGACCAGAGCGCGAGGCGTTGTTGGTGAAGGGGAAGTAATCGTTTAACGTACATAATAAGAGAGGGTCTAGAGCTTACGCTTTAGGCCCTCTTTTTTTGTGCCCGTCATTGCGAGCCGCGACGTAGGAGCTGACGCGGCAATCTCTCTCTTGCGCATTTTTTAAGCGCAAGGAAGCCTGTCAAAGATCCTCGCTTCGTGGGACTTCGCAGACTGCGCAAGGGAGCAAAGATCGCAATGCAGGATGGGGCCGTCATTGCGATTTCTATGACATAAGCAAGTCTAAATTGCCGTCAGTTGATAGTTTTTGTCATACATAGTGTTCTTTCTTAGGCAGGCCATTACAGTATGAAGGATTTTGTTTCGTATGGCATTCAGTACTACGAGATGAAG
>JBGCGF010000029.1:0-4948 GCA_045110575.1 Saprospiraceae bacterium | reverse complement strand
CCATTGCATTTCAAACGTTTCTGCATCGTAATGAATGAAGTACTCGTCTTGCGGACTGATCCCTACTCCATCACCGTAAGAGATACGGTATCCTGGGTATGATTTCCCTTCAAAAACGATAGGATCGATCTTCGTGTAGGTTATTCCGTCATCTGCGAGCACAAAAGGCATTGCGTAGAAGTAGAACATCAGGTTCGTATAGAATTTTGCGTTGCCCTTGTAAGAGGTATCCGCAACGGTCCAGTAGCGCTCACCATCAAACCCTGAGCTAAACGTGCTTGCGTCTATGCGCTCAGCTCGGCTATGAAGATCAATCTGTTGCTTCTCATTACCTCCCTCTTTCACGATCTCATAAGACATCGACTTCATTGACTTCCACTTGTCTAGTGTTCCATGGTTGTCGAAGACTTTGTCTAAGTCTGCAGGATAGTCTATCGCAGGTGCCGCGACTGTTGCCGGAGCTTCTTGCTCAGCTGTTGCTCCTTGATTACAAGAGACTAGTGAAAGTGTCAACCCTAGGAGGAGCCCAGAAAACAAAATAAGATTCTTCATCAGTGTCAAATTGTGGTGCAGCGGTGAAGCTACATTCAATTTGGAACGCGAGGTCAGAACACCAGAAATCGAGCGCCCCTGTTACGTCCGCAAGGCGTAACAGAGGCTCTACCAGCGTACACATCTCGATCTCTACCGCATTCCCTTATCAAGAACTGAAACCGCTCCACTAGAAGTATCAATCTCCAGTTCTACCCACGCTAAGCGAGACAGACCGGCATCAATCAGTTTCAAACCCATGAAATAAGAGGCGTGCAGGTCATCTGTACTGAGGGCCCAAACTTCCGGCCATTCTCCTGCGACATCGTTGTTAATCGAAACGATCGTATGCCCATAGACACTAGTACTCCAAAACAGAGGGTCCGCAACACCCTCTTCAATTCGATCCAAATCTCTTAAGAAAAGACCTTTTCCATCTTGACTTGCTAGTACTTCATTTTCACCCAGAGGCGCAAAATTGGCCATTATCCCTTTATCAGTATCAGGCGAAAAAATCAAAAACAACGTGTAACTGATTGCGAAGTCAATTTCCCCGTCATCGTCAATATCAATTTCAAGGGTCTCTGGAATTTCAGGGTTCTCAATAGGAGTCTGACCAGGAGTCTCACCTCCCACAACGACAGGAACTGTCTCTTCAGGAGCCATGTCATCATCCTTCGAACAGCTGCTAAAAAACATGAAGGCCAATGCGAAAAGTAACAGTAGGCTGTTTTTCATCTGGTTAATTTTGAAATATCAGGTGACTAGGCAGCATTAAGCTCGCTGAATCAATCCTGAACAGCAATAGCGCCAAGCAACTGAATAGCAGTCATTTGCATTGAAATGACTAAAAATAGCACTAATCTCCAAGTCCGGGAATAGCATAACGAAATTGTCTTCTAATTAACGTTATGAGGTGCCTGAAAGCTGCTCAGAAAGGGTGTCTTCGGCACATCTAAAAAGGGAATGAAACTGGGAGTACATAGAATTCAACGCATCTCTCACTGCGATACACGGACAATGGGAGAATGAAATATCCTTGGTTAGACTCTCTATGAGGAGGTTCTTGAGCGCTTAAAGCGATTGGTTAAGCGAAGAACAGTACATTCTATTTACGCCAGTAGTTGAGCGGATACAATCTCTATGAAGCAATGAATTACGATCATAAACCAACCTAGCAGAGCTTAGAGAACTACAACTCAAGTATGTCAGTGCATAAGACTTCCACCCTAGAGGCTTTCTAGAGGTTTTCTCTTTTGAATCACGTCCTAATAATGCACACAACCGAGAAGCATCAATCCCTACTTTTAGAAATATCGAAGCTTGCTACGAATGGAAGGTGGTCTGAAACCTCCTTTCGATATTTTGACTGCCCCATACCCATTGTCCAATGCATAGGAAACAATCGAAGACTGCCTTTTATGTATTCCGTGCTGTAACGCTTGCTAATTGCAAAACCGTCCAATAGATTCTCTCGACCGGATGGCAAAATATGAGAGTACCTCTCTTGGAGGTCCCAAGACGAAACAAAATCCATCATATCGTCACCTCCTAGGTGATGAAAATTACTGATGTCTTGTCCGGGTATCATGTTAAAGTCCCCCATTAGCAAGACATCGGGATTCCTATTACTTGTGCCCCTGACGGTCTTGATGTAGTCTCCGATGACCTTGCACTGTTCATCTCGAATCTTTTGCTGCGCCACTGCTCTTCCAGATTTCAAGTGGACACCAATTAATTTAAAGCTGAAGTTGCCAACTTCTACGTCACACAGAAAAGCTTTTCGGTAACCAGTATTTCCCAAATCAGAACCGGCCATTAACTCTGGGTTACTGACTACAACACCTTCCTTAAAGACAACACCGATGTGCATCGCACTGTGGTTCGAATTACTTCCTGTTTGAGATTGCTCAATAAGTGAGTAATCATATTTCACCTCACCAATTGAGAGGTATGCGACTAGTTTCTTTAAATGGTCTTCATTCTTTATTTCAACTAAGGTTATAATCTCAGCGTCAAGAAGACGTAAACCATTAGCCTGTAATTTGATTCGATCATCAGAAAGAGACTCAAATGTTGCTAAATTCCATGCAGCGATAGAAGCCGTCGTTTTTGCAAAAGTATGTGTTGACATTGTAATTTAATTTTAGACTGAATAGGACTTTGCTGCCATAAGCCGTTACACACACAGGTTACCCCCCCGATTTCACTTTGAAGTCTGGCCAATAACCTGCGAGCTACCTGACCGCCTTCGACATAGCACCTTAGAGGCCCAGCATTACGCGATCATGACTACGTTTATATGGTTAATATAGCAAAATATTATTAGCCTCTCAAATCATCGCGTGAATATGACACATACCCAAAAAATCAACATCGATATGGACAAAATTGTACAGAAGCGATTCTGCACATCGACTATACCCAAACAGGAGAAAGGGACAGCCCAAACCCCATATTCTTAACGGGTCACATTGTTAAAGCTTTGCGACGATCCGATTGAGGCTACCATTATCTGTCTCTATGACCAAATGGTAAACTCCAGAATTAAACAAGGAAAAATCAATCAACCTGCTTTTGGATTCAATGTTATCAATAGAAACCAGATGGCTTCCGACGCTATTGTAGATGCTTATTCTACGTATAAGACCGTCCGAATCAATGGACAAAATTTGATCTACGGGATTCGGGTAAATATTCAGTTTGGATAATGCTGATACAGCTTCCAAACTCGAAGCTTGATCAACAGGTCTACTCAAGCAAAGTATGTTATTGTCAGGAAAAGTGTCTCTGTAATTTCTCAATTCGGCACAGACTTCAAAACCTGAAATCCCAGTCGGGACTACGAACTCAAAAGAATCAACACTGGTGTACCCTACACTCCATCCCCAATTCGAACCAAATAGAGTACTATCTATCACCTCAGCATTAACTCGTAGATATGACGAGGCGTCCCAAGCAACATTTGGCCCGTTGCTTAGATTTCTATAGTACACCTTGTACAACTTTTCAGCTACCAAAAGGCTGTCATCTGGAGAAAGCGCAATGGAGTCAACCTCCAAGTCTACTCGCAAGTCACTTTCTCCTCTATACTGAATACAGGCCTTGTTATTCGCTATTCTTTCTTCCGCAAATGCCGGATCCAGCTCAATACAGACATCACTATGTGAGTCAAATCCAAGGGGAATATGAAGGTTAACGTTAATCCTTGCGCCAACTTCAATATCAGCTAATGCAAAGCTATCTACTAAAATTTCGTTGACGTGAACTTTACCTGACACTTCTTCAGCGACTATGCTTCCTACATTTTCCAATTCGAATGATAATGGATTCAAAGAATTCTGCTGGCCGGAGACACCAGGATGCGACAACTCACCTACTGAAAGATCAGGGATACCAGCCCTTTGTCTTACCAGTATTTCTTGACACAACCTATTGTTCAGCGGATTCACCTCCAGTGAATCTCCTTCCGTCTCAACACAAATGAGATAGCGGCCCGCTTCATGCGGGAACTCTTCTCTATCTGAAATCCATAAGAACGAAGGATTTGTTGGAAACATCGTAAAAATCGTCCTCCTGGCTATTAAATTATCGTCCAAAGAAAGTTCCAGTCTAATATCCTCAGCCTTAGTATTACCCAAGTTACGGGCATTTACGATAATCGAATACGGTTCACCTTCAACAGCAGGAAACGGAGACGTTATAATTTCATCAAATACAACATCCGTATACTCATAATCATCAATACATTGATACTTATTCATGTAGTAAAAATGGAAATACTCCATACGCTCAACTTGATCTGGAGTAAAATACGAGTTACACCGAGAAGATGCATAAGACATATGGTTGCCGATTTCTGGCGTATAAAGCTGCCCAGCAATATCAACTTCACTACCTGTATACATGCAATCCCCATCTACCAAAGATCTTAAATTCGGCTCAGCGGGGGTATCACAACACAGGTCACCTTGAGTTGAGCAGTTTGAACCATCAACTAATTCTCCAGGATTGTGCGTATGAAGTAGGCCCAGAAGATGCCCCATCTCGTGGACATGAATTTTGCTATTGTAGTCAGTATATTCAGTAATGTAAGAATGGTTGCCAGACCATGGAAAAGAAGCCCAAGCGCTGAAATACGATAATCCGAACATTCCATTAATCTGATTAGCCAAATACACATTTATGGCTTTGTCTGAGTTATAGAAACTATGAAATCCCTCCATATTTTGGCCTACGCTCTCTGAGGCGTAATACAACGTCTCGTAGTCATCATTATCACAGCTGTCCAAAACGTTTGAGCTAGACATAACCTAGCTTGTAAAACCGTGGGTTTTGTGCTGAAAAGAGGTCCTTTGTGAAATCTAGCCTACCCTGTATCAAACAGTGTTGCTTGTGATTCGATTCTGCCACTGGT
>JBGCGF010000028.1:0-19803 GCA_045110575.1 Saprospiraceae bacterium | reverse complement strand
CCCTCACATCCCCAACAACTCCTCCATAAACAACTCCGCAGCCTTCTCAGCCTTGGCCTTGATGTAATCGCGGTCCTGCTCATCACCAACCTCATACGTCACGCCAATCGCCTTATAGTGCTGCGCAAACCAACTCGCACTCGTTGGCTTTCCAATAGGACTAGCCTCAATGCGGATCGTATCCTGACCCGTAACCAACGGACGGCCATACTGCGTCGTCGTCGGTAGGGGAGAAGCACCTGGATATGTCTTCGCAGCCCATGCCGTCAACTTGTTTGTCCAACTACTAAGTGTCGCTGCATTTCTGAAGTCAACCTTCGCAGGATCATGGGTGTACAAAACATCATACTGGGTCGAGTGGAAATCCATGCCCCACACAACCTGATCCTTCTTCGTGTTGCTCGTTAGCCAAGTAACGACGTTGCGAACCTCCGGCTGACGGTACTGTGCCCAGTCACGGTTTAAGTCGATCCCTCCCGTACTGTGGCGCCAGTGACCTTCGTCAACACCATCTGGGTTGACAACCGGTACGGCCAAGACTCGGAAGTTTTGGCGAAAGCGGACAGCCAAGTCGTCACTACCTAAGATACGCGTATAGAATGCCTGAAAAGCTTGGAATCCTGTCACCTCTGGCGGGTGCTGGCGGCTTAAGAATACTACCGTCGGACGAGCGTCCTTTTCACCGTTCGATAGCTCGAGACCCCAGATAGGTCGACCTTGCTTACTCAAGCCAATCGTATCAATGCTCGGTTTTACGGAAGTAGGTAAATTCATCAACCAGCGGTGAATACTATCGGTCGCGATAACCTCTTGGCCCGCGAGGTACAGCCACTCTTTACCCACGGTCAACTTGATATCAGCAGTGTTGCCGACCGTATCAACAAGATCAAACGGTACGTACGTCCAAGGTCCAGAAAGGCTCGGCGCTGTTTTGGGGAGGTAGCGATTACCTACACCAGCAGGATACTGCAGGCGAATCGTTACTTCTCTATCATCTACAGCATTGAGGCCGAATGCATACCAAGGACTCTGGTTGATCGGCTGATTCTCTGCAGGAATACTAGCAAGGAAGAGCGTGCGTGGTATATCTGCGACACGAGGGCCAATCGCTTGGAATTTTTCAAGCCGTGCTCCTGGAAAGTCCGACGTAGCAGTAACGCCATCCATGGTGACGAAGACTTGCCCGTTCAGTAAGCGGACCTCGTTTGATTCTGTATCGACAGGCGTCGTGTATACATAGGTAGGCACCTTGGAGTTACAGGCACTAAAAAGGACAAGCGTCGCAAAAGCAATGAGGGTTCGCATGGGGTGAAGCTACTTTTTTACGACCGAACCGTCAGGTCAGCCGCAAAAAAGTATGCTAATCCAAGCTTGATTTATCAATAGAACGGACAGGTAGTCTAAAGACCTGTCGGTTCGAGGTCGCTTGGATATTAACAGGTCTGGCGGTTCCCTGAGACGCTCGTTTTTGAGCAATTCTAAAGTCCAGACAGGTCAAGGGTGACAAAGATGGCAGCTGCTCTGGCGGTTCATGCTAGGCTATAACCCGTCCCGCAAAATCAAGATATCTTCAACTTGAATTCTTAACGATTGTACGCTGCCAGACTAAAAACTCTTAAAGTTGTACTAAGCAAGCAGCGTTTTTGCATTCCCTACGTATAGACTTTCTAGGGAATAATACCTTCCCTCAAAAGACTCAAATCTCACCCCTATGAAGCTACTCATACGCTCCATGCTTACTGCGTTGGTTTGTTTGGTTTTGGCGAAAGCTGATGCCCAGACCAACACCATAAGTGGTTATATCGAAGATGGCGACAATGGAGAGCGCCTAATCGGTGCCAACCTCCTTGATCGCGATGCCCTCGAAGGCGCAAGCACCAATAGCTACGGGTTCTTCTCGTACACTTATAAAAGTGATACACTTCGCCTTCGGGTCAGTTACATCGGCTTTCAGGCCTTTGATACGACCATCATAGGAAAGCCGAAAGGAGAACTGCTTTTTCAACTCGGTAACAGTGTCTCACTCGCCGCAGTTGAAGTCGTCGCCACCGAACAATCGGAGCGCATCGACGAGCAAATTCAAATGTCAAAAGTAGAAGTGCCGATCGAGCAGATCAAACGCGCTCCTGCTCTCCTCGGAGAGACCGACGTTCTCAAAGCTTTGCAACTGCTTCCTGGTGTTCAATCAGGTTCGGAAGGAACGGCAGGACTTTACGTACGTGGAGGTTCGCCCGATCAAAACCTTATCCTTTTGGACGGAGTGCCGGTTTATAATGCTAGTCACGTACTCGGCATCTTTTCGGTATTCAACGCAGATGCGGTCAATAACGTAACGCTTACCAAAGGAGGCTTCCCAGCACGTTTTGGTGGTCGCTTGAGTTCTGTACTAGAGATCAACATGAAGGACGGTCACAAGGACGAATGGCATGGTGAAGGCGGAATTGGAATCATTTCAAGTCGCCTAACACTCAATGGTCCCGTCGGTGACAAGACCCGCGTTTTAGTGAGCGGTCGACGTACCTATCTCGACCTTTTGGCAAAACCTTTTATCGCGCAGGCAAACAAGGGGAGTAATTTCAAAACTGACCTCGCGCTCAACTTCTACGACCTAAACACTAAGATTCGCCACGACATCAACGATGAGCACCGCATCTATGTAAGCGGTTACTTAGGAGGTGACGTCTTTAAAACAGAATTTCGTGACTCGTATGAGGACGGTGATTACGACAATTACGGCGCAGGAATCAACTGGGGAAACAAGATCGCAGCTGTCCGCTGGAACTGGGAACTAGGCCCAAGGTTGTTTTCTAATACAACGGCGACTTTCTCTGATTACAAAATCAACTTCTTCTCTGAATTTGAAAGCAAGTTTGATGATGAGACGGAGTCTTTTGGTGCAGTATACAAAAGTGGTATCCGAGATGTCGGTTTGAAATACGACCTCGACTTCATCCCGAATCCAAAGCACTATATCCGTGCAGGAGGTGGTGTGACTCATCATACTTACAGTCCAGGCGCAACGAGTTTGCAAGGCGATTTGGCGGAGTTGATTCAGGATACGGTTATCGGTCAACCTGAAACCATCGGCATCGAGTCTTGGCTCTATGCAGAAGACGAATGGAAGATCACAAAGAAGCTTTGGGCAAACGTTGGTTTGCACGCAAGCGCCTTCAACTCTGGCAAGACCTATATGAGTTTGCAGCCACGTGCGGCAGTGCGTTACCGAATGGACAATGGCATCGCGCTCAAGGCGAGTTATGCGAACATGACCCAATTCGTCAACTTGCTCACGAGCGAGGCGCTTTCCTTGCCGACCGACCTTTGGGTACCTAGTACTCGAAACATCAAACCTCAGCGCAGTTGGCAAGCAGCTATCGGTGCTGCCAAGGTTTGGAAGGATAAGTACGAGCTTAGCGTAGAGGCGTTTTACAAGAACATGGACAACGTTGTGAGCTATCGCCCAGGCGCGAGTTTCTTCGACTTTGACGCTTCGCAGTCTTGGGAAGACAAAATCACACAGGGCAACGGACAGGCGTATGGCCTTGAGTTGCTCATGCAGCGAAAGATCGGTCGCACCACGGGTTGGATCGGCTATACATTGAGTTGGAACAACAGAACGTTTGACGAAATCAACGGAGGAGAGACCTTCGCATTTCGCTACGACCGTCGGCATGACTTGAGTATTTTGGTTACCCATGAGTTGTCAGATCGCATCGTCCTTACAGGCGCATGGGTATACGGCACAGGCAACGCATTCACACTTCCTGAGTACAGCATCAATACCAATTGGAGATCTAGTAATCAAGGGAGTTCGAACCCAGGTTCTGTTGGATTTACATCGGTACAGCAAGGTGTCGGAAAGAACCAATATCGCATGTCTGATTACCATCGACTGGACTTCAGTATCGAGTTCGTCAAAGAAAAGAAATGGGGCGAACGCGCCTGGGTAGTGGGTTGCTACAATGCGTATTGGAATCGTAATCCATTCTTCGTGCTCGCGAGAGACAAGAGTGAATTCGATCCAGCAACGGGCACCTCAACGCAGAAGCGTGTCATCGAAGAAGTCAGTATTCTTCCTATTGTTCCTAGTGTCTCTTACCGATTTAAATTCTAGCCATGAAGTATCTATCAACTTTTGGCCTTTCGGCAAAACCTGCCCTCTCTATTGCATTAGCATCTTGGTGTTTGATTGCATTGTTTTCTTGTACTGGAGATCGCTTCCTTCAAGAAATTGACATCGACCTTGAAAATCCTGCGGTCGACCTTGTGTTGGAGTCCACAATTTTCCAATCGGATACGGTAATTACAGTCTTCTTTAGCAAAACCCAAAGTTTGCTAGAGGCTACTTCGTCTTCGCTTATCGCGGATGCGAATGTTGAGGTGTTCCTCAATGATGTCACCTTGGGGACATTGGAAGAAGTCGTCGTCAACAGCTGGCGAGATAACCTGCCTGGAACCATTTACCAGTTGCGCCTCGATAACCAGATACAAGCAGGCGACCAGATCCGCTTAGAAGCAACCACTGCTGAGGGAGAGAAGGTGAGCGCAATAGAGCAGATGCCAAATGCGGCTAACCTTGCTTCAGCTACCTACCTCCAAGATCGCCAGACAACAGGCTATTACTACTCCGACAATTCTGTACGTGTCGTCATTGACGATCCAGGTGCAGAAGAGAACCGCTACATCTTCTTGGGAGAGGAAATATCTTTCCAAATCAATGGGACAGATACAGTCCCTTTCCGGAATTCAATAGACCTCGATCCTGGTGATGAATTCACGAACGGAGACTTCATTGATTATCCGATTGCAAGCGATCTTACCTTCAATGGTAACCAAGGTTCAGTGATCCTAGGTACTTGGTGGGAACCACGTATGATGCCTACTGGCGGAGACACACAGCTATGGATTACACTCGGCTCGATTAACCGTGGCGGCTATGATTACGACGAAACGCTTGATGCGTTGCTCGGGTCAGAAGGCAACCCTTTTGCAGAGCCTGCAATCTTGCCATCTGGCATAGAAGGCGGCCGTGGTGTACTGCGTCTCGTCAACGATGCGACAAGGATTCGAGCGACCTTAGAATAGCACTACCAAAACGAAGGTAGAAAGGCTACCTTCACCGCCGAATGGAGACTTGGGAATTAGATTTCAATTGGCTACGCGTCAAGCACTTTGTTAAGGACAGCCTCGGTCACGACCGGCTGCCTGACATGCAAGCTGTGCTCATGCTCATTGGTGTCCAAGAACTCGGACGCTGGCGTAAAGACTTTAGCAAAGAGGAAAAGCAAGACCTGATGCACATCGGGACCTGCGAAGTTCTTGCTGCTGATGGTCATTATACGTTTACGCACCGCGATGAAGACGGTTGGCCACACTACCGTGCCGAACGTCCAGTCGAGGCCGAAGGTCACGTTGCTCAAGAGCATCTCCTTAAAGTTAAAATCATCCAATATTTCGCCGAATGGGAAGCTTTCGAAATACAGCACTCTCCGCCTGTCTCGCAGTAGTACTCGCACTTGTCCTTTCAAGTTGTGATTCTCGCCAATATGTCGTCATCGAAACCCCAATGGGTGACATGCGCGTCATGTTGTACGATGAGACGCCGCAACACCGCGACAACTTTGTCAAGCTCGTGAACGAAGGCTACTACGACGGACTACTTTTTCACCGAATCATTGATGGGTTCATGGTGCAAGGTGGCGATCCTGACAGCAGAGGCGCTGCACCTGGTCAACCTCTCGGACAAGGTGGCCCTGGCTATACCATTCCAGCAGAAATAGGTGCCCCTCACATAAAGGGAGCCCTTTCAGCTGCGCGTCTTGGTGGAGGAGGAAATCCCGAAAAGAAATCCAGTGGGTCTCAATTCTATGTCGTTCAAGGCCGGCCAGTGCCTGAAGCACAGCTGAACAGTATTGAACAGCAGAAAAACATGAAGTACAACGAAGCACAGCGTAAGCTCTATAGCGAGATCGGCGGTACGCCTGGGCTTGATGGGGACTATACAGTGTTCGGTGAAGTAGTCTCAGGGCTCGATGTAATCGACAAGTTGGCTGCCGTTGCGACCGATCGCCAAGACCGTCCAAAAGAAGATCTTGCGATGAAGGTGTACATGGACTAGGATTTTTTGCGTTCTAGCTTTTGTCCTAGGCTTTGGCCTTCTTTGTTAGGACGTTCAATCTGCTTAATGTCTAATATTCTTCTCAAGAACTTCGTAGTTACCCAGGTGATTTGTCGAGCAATTTTGTTCGGGTTAGCGCTACTTGTTTTTTCTGCTTGCGCAAAACCAATTGCGAAATTTTCGAGCGACCTGAGCGATAACACCGCGCCAGCAAGCATTGGCTTTGCGAATGAAAGCGTGAAGGCTGATACCTATTTGTGGGATTTTGGAGACGGCCAGTCTAGTACTGATGCGAATCCTTCTCACAGGTATGCTACGAGTGGTAATTACCTAGTGACGTTGCAAGCCTCGGCCAAAGACGAGGTTTCTACTGAATCACGATACCTTCAAATTTTAGCACCTGCTTCTTGCCTCGTTGAAATAACGACCTCACACGGCAAGATTGTAGTCTCACTGAGTGACAAGACTCCGTTGCACCGCGACAATTTCTTGAAGCTAGTGGAAGAGGGATTTTATACGGACTTACTTTTTCATCGAATTGTGAATGGCTTTGTCGTTCAAGGAGGTGATCCAACAGGTCTTGGAACAGGCGGACCAGGCTACGAAATTCCAGCTGAATTTGACCAGGAGCTAGCACATATTCGTGGAGCTTTAGCTGCCGCTCGCACACCTGATGAAGAAAATCCGGAACGGAAATCCAGTGGTTCTCAATTTTACATTGTTAGTGGTCGTCCAGTAGAAGAGCAAGATCTTGATGGCATGCAGATCTCAAAGGGGATAAGTTACAGCTATGAGACCCGAGCAGCCTACTTAGAGAACGGAGGATTGCCAATCTTGGACGCCGATTACACGGTGTTTGGTCAGGTCATAGAGGGAATGGAAGTAATCGACGCGCTCATTAATGTGGCCGTTGATGACCAGAGTCGGCCAGAAGAGGACGTCACGATGAAGATGAAGGTGATCAACTAGACGTTGAAGAATGATCAACGCTACAATGGACCACCATTGGTATTATGGTGTCAAACTTCTGTCGCTCTTACGAATTTACGTCTCTTGTGCTTGACCTGATTTTCAATTAATCGCAAGGCGATTAGGCAGGGGGGCGTGATCAAAGGGTAGTGGTTCACAGGTTAAAAACAATCATCTCTGTAGACAATTTGAGATATGCCTTATTTTCGGCCCTTTTTCCCCTTCTTTGTTGTCACGTTCAACTTGTTTAGCATGTCTACATATTCTACAGCGAAAAGCATTCTACGCCAATCTGCTTATTGCTTGGCGCTATTCGCAACAGCTACTATCTTATTTTCTGCTTGCGCAAAACCAATAGCAAAGTTTACCAGCGACCTGAGTGATAATACCGCTCCAGCGACGGTGAAATTTGCTAACGAAAGCGTCAAGGCTGAAACTTACATTTGGGACTTCGGAGACGGTAAAACCAGCACCGAACCAAACCCTTCACACCGTTACACGGTAAGTGGGAATTATCTCGTTACTCTTCAAGCATCGGCCAAAGACAAAATGGCCATTGATTCACATCGCATTCAAATCATCGGACCGATAAACTGCATGGTAGAAATTACAACGCCTTACGGCAAAATGGTCGTTTCGCTCAGCGATAAGACCCCAGGACACCGCGACAACTTCATCAAGTTGGTCGAAGAAGGTTTTTACAATGACCTCCTTTTTCACCGCGTCATCGACGGATTTATGATCCAAGGTGGAGACCCAACTAGCCGTGGAGCAAGCAAGCAAACGAACCTTGGATCTGGTGGTCCAGGCTACCAAATCCCTGCAGAGTTCAATGAGGAGCTAGCGCACGTGAAAGGTGCACTGGCTGCAGCTCGTACAGGAGATGCTGGTAACCCTGAGCGAAAGTCAAGCGGTTCACAGTTTTACATCGTAGGTGGCCGTCCAGTAGCGGATCGTGATCTTGATGGAATGCAAACACGCAAAGGCATAACCTATACCTCAGAAACGCGTAAAGCATATTTAGAGAATGGGGGAGTCCCATTCTTGGACGCCGATTACACTGTATTCGGTCAAGTTGTTGAAGGATTGGAAGTCATTGACGCCATATCTAAAGTAGCAACTAGTGGTCAAGATCGTCCGCAAGAGGATGTAACGATGCAGGTCCGCGTGATCAATTAGCAAAAAACCAAGGTTTAACTTTTGTTTTAGGACTGATCCCGCAAATAAAGAATCAAGCTGGTAGGTCATTGAAACTCTTTGACCTACACCCAATTGCAGTAGATGAGCAAAGCGACAGAAATATTAGGCATCGATGTCGGTGCTTCGGGAATCAAAGGTGCTATCGTTGATGTCGTCACGGGGGAGCTGCTCACTGAGCGTTACCGCGTTCCTACTCCTCAACCAGCTACACCTAAAGCAATGACCTTGGCTTTTCAAGAGTTACTGCCGAAGTTCGAATACGACGGTGATCTCATTGGTGTAGGCTTTCCGGCCATCGTCAGTAATGGCGTGGCGCTTTCTGCCGCTAACATTCATGCTGATTGGATCAGAACATCTGTTGCCAAGCTGTGGAGTAAGGCTAGTCAGAAGACTGTTTATGCACTCAATGATGCCGATGCTGCTGGTATCGCAAGTGTGTCCTTCGGGCGTGCTAGGGAGCATCCTGGTGTAGTCATTTTCTTGACCATCGGCACCGGAATCGGATCTGCAATGTTTGTGGATGGCGTACTTGTTCCTAATACGGAGCTTGGTCACTTCTACATGCCAAACGGTATGAAGAGTGAGCACTATGCGAGTAGTAAAACGCGCAAAAGTCAAGGCTTAAGCTGGGACGAATGGGCGAAGCGATTTGACGAAGTACTTTTCCAAGTACAACGTCTCTTTTCGCCAGATCTCATCCTTCTTGGTGGAGGAGCATCAAAGAAATTTGATAGCTACAAGCACCTCTTGCAGTGCCAGGCCCCTGTGATGCCAGCAGCTCAGATGAATCAAGCCGGAACGGTTGGTGCAGCGATTTACGCTTACCAACAGGCGAATAAGTAGATCTTAGGCTGATCTGTTGACTACTGATAAACAGAGGGCAACTTGATTGATCTAGGATTCTCTATCTCGGAATGAATCCTTCTAGTACATCTTTGTAGCGCTTTCTGTAGAGGCTATCTGCACCAGGACACTCGCTGATTCTACTGTCAAACGTAGTAAGCCAGTGGCGGTTTGCAGGTCGTGCTGTCGCGTAGGGTGACCTTTCAGACAGGCGTTTTACCGAAAGGGTAAGGCCTCTCTCCTCGTAATCGCTCTGACATACCAACTTGGCTGCAATACTATCTGCAGTCGCCATCTCGGCCTCGTTGTAGGTAATTGCAGGAAGCTTTTCGATGATATGGTCGAGTGGTACAATGTTGCCCAAGATCATATCACCTATGGTTACGTTGTCCTCGACTTGGCGATCAAATGCAGCCATTGGTGCACCGATCTCTGCAAGTGCAACTTCACGTGCAAGGATGCCTACGCACTCTGCCTCGTTTTCTAGTTGGTGTAGCAATCCAGTATGAACAATGATCTGACCTCCTGGAAGTGTGTACGCATGTGGTGTAATGTCTAGCACGAGGTGAATCTGCCAATCGAAACTATCACGGCGTGTTACATATGGCTGTTCTAGCAGCCCTTGTAGCAACGGACGTAGGTAGAAAAACGCAGCATCGGTAAACTCTCCATTGTCAGGCGTAATTCGCGTAACGTTCTCATTTCGCCAACTCTCGTTGGTGAGACGGCGTCCAATGGCAGCCTCGTCGGCGGCATCAAACGTCGTTGGATTGATACGAATAACCTCGGTATCGTCTGGTCGACAAGCTGAAAAAGTCAGCAGTAGGCAGCTCAATCCGAGTAGTAACCCTTGAGAAATGGTGTTGATAGACATAGTTGACCAGCGTTTGGACGGGTAATACGTCGCAAAAGTTGAGCCACCTATGGCAAGTTATAGCTAACATTAATCAGTTACGCAAAACAACGGATCACCTGGTTGACTAAGTCATGTTCTTCCAGTGCTGGAGAGATCTTGAAGATGATTTCATGTGCATCAAAATCTTCCTGAAGTAGCTCAGAGAGCTTGCGAAGCGCATCAGCTTCACGTCCAATAGCGATCATGAGTACAACGCGACAGTAGTCAAGCTTAGGGCTAACGGTGTGGTCTTCAGCTTCGTCAAGAACTGCAATGCCTTCAAGTGCGCGGCCAGTCTCAAAGAGAAACGCTACATATCGCAACCAGTGCTCGTGCATTTCTGGAGCTGTGTCGGCAGCTTTTTGATAGTAGTGTTCAGCACGTGCGACATCGCCCGTTTGTACGAGCGCCTCTGCTAGGCCTGCGTAGTATAGTTCGTTGCGGTCGTTGGTTGCAATTGCACGACGGTATGCGTTTACAGCAGGTGTCCATTTTTGCTCAGCAGCGTAACAAAGGCCGCTGTAGTAGAGCGCTTCGTCATGTCCAGGAGTGCGTGTAAGCACACGGTTGATGCAAATACGAGCTTGTGTGAAAGACTCTACGTGGAGGTAAGATTGACCTAGACGCAGTAACACTTCATTGTCGCAGCAGATGTATTCCATCATCACTTCGTAGATCTCGATCGCGCGATCGTACATCTTGTTTTCGAATGAAATCTCGCCTGCCTCACGGTAAGCGAACTCGTAACGTGGGTTGATGATGTAAGCGTACTCAAGTGCGACGAGTGCCTCATCAACCTTGTTCTGCGCATAACGTGCATGTCCAAGGTTGTACCATGCTTTCGCATTGTAGGCGTCTTTTTGAAGTACGTGCTCGCAAAGCATTTCCGTTTGCTCATGCTTACCGGTAAGCTCTGTACAAATCCAAAGTAGACGAAGTGCCTCGTCGTTTCCATGCCATTCACGAATAGCTTGCTCTAGGAAAAAGTACATGTCGTTGTTCCGACCGAGTTGCTCGAAAATTGTCGCTTCCGCCAAAGAGCGCATGCTCTTCAAAACAGGATCGTCAGTATCTTCAATAAGATCAAGTTCTGCGAAGGCATCGTCTTGCAAGCCTAGGCCAGCATATACCTGTGCACGCTGAATGTTGATTTGAGGAGTTCCTGGTCCGTAAACTTCGGCTTGCTCCAAAACCTCAAGTGCATACTCATACACGTGTAGTTCGGTTAGCACTTTTGCTTTTGCGAGGTACAAACGAGAAGAGAAGGCGAATTTTGTCAATGCACGATCTGCTACTTTGAGCGCCTCGTCCAACATGGTACGTTCTCGGTAATGACCAACCACATCTAAGAGTGCGGCTTCGTCAAGATCCAGTTCAGTTTCTGAAGTTAGCTGACGCTGAAAGCGGCGTGCGAGTTCAGCAGGAGATACTTGAGTTGCGTTACGTTGGGGCTTCATAGTGCAGTGTTCGTGCGGTTATGAAGGCCAAAGTAGAAGCGAAAAGCTCCTGAAAGTTGAATAGCTAGGAAGCGGTTGAGGTGGATGAGAAAGCGGTCGGAAGGGTTTGTTTTCGCTGGTTTTTTTGAGTGGTAATTCGTTCACACAGAGGGAGCTGGCAATAGTTTAACGGGATTCGTTCACGCAAGGGGAGCCGGCAATACTAAGTCTAGTGGGGTTAGTTCACGCAGAGGCTGCTGGCGCAGCGCGCAAAGGGGCAAAGTGCGCAGAGTTCAGGATGCGCTTTAGGGGCGCGTTGGCTTTTATAGCGCGGGTTAGTTCACGCAGAGGCTGCTGGCGCAGCGCGCAAAGGGGCAAAGTGCGCAGAGTTCAGGATGCGCTTTAGGGGCGCGTTGGCCTTTATAGCGCGGGTTCGTTCACGCAAGGGGAGCTAGCAATCGTCAAGTGGGGTTAGTTCACGCAGAGGCTGCTGGCGCAGCGCGCGAAGGGGCAAAGTGCGCAGAGTTCAGGATGCGCCTTAGGGGCGCGTTGGCCTTTATAGTGCAGGTTGGTAATTTTAGAGCACTTATAACGGCATACCATTGGCTATTCGATGGAAGCCATTGACTAGCTTGATTCGGTTGAAATTCACAAGAATGCCCAAGCGCTTCTCTGCTAGTTTTAGATACGTTACGAGTTGCGTGCGATGAATGGGCTGAATTTCAGAGACACTTTTTAGTTCAATAATCACAAGTTCATTGACCAGAAGGTCAAGCTTAAAACCACCTTCAAATTTTAAATCGCCATATTGAATAGGGATTACAACCTGCTTACGTACCTCATATCCTAATTCTTCAAGCTCATACGCTAAGCATCCTTCATACACACTTTCAAACAGGCCTGGGCCAAGCGTGCGGTGCACTTTAATACAAGCATTTAGAATCGCTTTCGAGATCTCATTTTCTGGAGCTTCCATACTTGTAACCTAGTCGATTAAACCAACTTTTTGCAGCTAACTATAGCTATTAAGGCCTCCCCCTTTCTGGGGAAACCCAAACACCATCTCTAAAGGCCTCCGCGAAAGTCATTTTCGTCTCGTCTCTGCGTGCTCTGCTCCTCTGCGCAGCCCGCAGGGCCCTTGCGAGAACCCAAAGACCATCCTGATCGCGCTCTAAAGGCCTCCGCGAAAGTCATTTCCATCTGGTCTCTGCGTGCTCTGTTCCTCTGCGCAGCCCGCAGGGCCCTTGCGAGAACCCAAACACCATCTCTAAAGGCCTCCGCGAAAGTCACATTCATCTGGTCTCTGCGTGCTTTGCTCCTCTGCGAAGCCCGCAGGGCCCTTGCGAAAACCTAGACACCATCTCTAAAGGCCTCCGCGAAAGTCACATTCATCTCGTCTCTGCGTGCTCTGCTCCTCTGCGCAGCCCGCAGGGCCCTTGCGAGAACCAAAGCAACATCCTGCTCGCGCTAAAAAGATTCTCAGGAAAGTCATTTTCATCTGGTCTCTGCATGCTCTGCTCCTCTGTGCGCCGCCCGAAGGGCCCTTGCGAGCGCCCAAAGACCATCCTGATCGCGCTCTAAAGGCCTCCGCGAAAGTCATTTCCATCTGGTCTCTGCGTGCTCTGTTCCTCTGCGCAGCCCGCAGGGCCCTTGCGAGAACTCAAACACCATCCTGCAAACAAAAACGGGAGCCCACTTTTCAGTGAGCTCCCGTTCCTTAAAATCTATCAAAAGGTTTTAAGCAGTAGCCTAACCTTCAAATCGCTTCAAAATAACAACCGCATTGTGGCCTCCAAAACCAAAGCCATTGCTCAATACCACGTCAACCTTGCGCTCTTGCGGCTGGTTGAACGTCAAATTGAGTTTCGGATCGATGTTCGGATCAGTAACGAAGTGGTTGATTGTCGGTGGAATGAAGCCGTCATGGATCGCCGCAATACCTGCAATTGCCTCAACAGCACCAGCGGCACCGAGTAGGTGGCCGGTCATTGACTTCGTTGAAGAGATATTCAGGTTGTAGACATCCGCACCAAAGGTGTTCATCACCGCCTTCAACTCAGCGATATCGCCGAGTGGGGTAGAGGTACCGTGTGTGTTGACATATTGAACGTCAGCCGTAGTCAAGCCAGCCTCGGCAAGCGCCAAGCGCATTGCATTGCTAGCGCCCTTTCCTTCTGGGTGAGGAGCAGTAATGTGGTGTGCATCCGCTGTTGCAGAAGTACCAACCACTTCACAAAGGATTGTCGCGCCACGCTTCTTCGCATGTTCTAGCTCTTCGAGGACAAGCGTACCTGCTCCTTCTCCAAGAACGAAACCATCACGCTCGCCATCATACGGACGACTTGCCGTAGCCGGATCGTCATTGCGCGGAGAAAGAGCCTTCATAGAAGAGAATCCACCGAGACCTGTACGTGTAATCGCAGCTTCTGCACCACCGGTTACAACAATGTCTGCCTTGCCGAGCTTGATCGCATCGCAGGCACACATTACTGCATGGTTGGCCGTAGCACATGCACTAACGGTCGCAAAGTTGATTCCCGTGAACCCGTACTTCATCGAAATAAGGCCCGCGGCGATATCCGAAATCATCTTCGGGATCATAAACGGGTTGTGGCGCGGAATCTTTGGGGCAACATTGGCCTCAATTTCATTCTGAAGTGAACCCAATCCGCCGATTCCTGAGCCATAAATCACTGCAATTCGTGCAGGATCGATGCCATGATCGGGGTTTTGGATGCCCGCTTGGCCCAATGCTTCGTGGGTTGCGCCCATTGCAAACTGCGCAAAACGGTCCATGCGACGCGCTTCTCGCTTGTCTACACCAGCCTTATCAAGGTCAAAATCCTTCACTTCGCAAGCGAATCTCGTCTTGAAATCGGTTGCATCAAACAAGGTAATGTTGGCTGCACCTGATCGGCCAGCTTTCAAACCTTCAACGTATTCAGCAACGGTGTTGCCTAGTGGGGTAATGGCTCCGGAGCCTGTAATGACAATTCGTTTCATAGAGGTAGGGCTTGACAAATACGCTTCGAAAGAAGCGAAGCGGGGCCAAGATAGGCGAGGGAGCTAAACCATTGGCAGGTGTCTATAAAAACCAAACCAAGAACTAGTCGTCTAAATGCCTAATTGACTGAATAGGAGTCTGTTAAAACTAGAAACGGCCGACTATCCAGTAAGGAAAGTCGACCGTTGAAGTCACACCAAGGTGTGATTCGTACAAGAAAGGTTACTCAGCGGTAGCTTTCTCGAGGTAGTCAATTGCATGACCTACCGTTTGAATGTTTTCTGCTTGTTCGTCAGGAATAGAGATTTCGAATTCTTTTTCGAACTCCATGATGAGCTCAACTGTGTCGAGTGAATCTGCTCCGAGATCATTCGTGAAGTTAGCTTCGCGGGTCACATCTGCTTCATCAACTCCTAGTTTGTCGATGATGATCTTGTGAACACGGGTGGCGACATCTGCCATTGTATTGTGCGTTTTGTTAATAGCGCAAAGGAAACATTCTAAACTGGTAGTACAAAACGGAATTGCAATACACTTTGAACGAATTGCATTTTCCTTACAATCTCACCTGAATTCATTCGTCGCGGAATGACTCAGATAGCGTACTTTTGCAGCTCAAACGACCCACACTATGTCTGATGATATTCGCAAAGCAGGTATGAAAGGCTGGATTTTCGCCGGTTTCTTCATTTTCCTCATCCTCTTCTTTAGTATGTGCGTGTATATCTACCGCTACAACTTGAACGGACTCGGATAGGACCTCAGCTCCTATTCTTAGAGACGTTCTCAGTGCCCAGTCTCAACTTGTTGGGCACTTTGGGCTTCGTAATCACCGTTCTTCTCGGCAATGGCCAAAAAATCTTCCCCCTCCAGTTCCCGCAAAAGGACTCCTGCTAATAAGGGGAAGGCTTCAAAAGGCTTCTGGGCTTCCGCCAAAACCTGGTTCACCAACCAGCACAAGGCATCCCCAAAGAGACTCTGGTTACTCATCCTACCTGGAATTCTAGCCCTACTTGGGGCTTTTCTTGTTGCACTCCTAATCGGCTCAGTCTACGTAGGACTGTTCGGTCAACTTCCGTCAAGGGACTCTATAGCCAGCGTCGAAACGCCTGAGGCTAGTTGGCTTCTCGATCGAAACGGTGAAGTGCTAAGCCGCTATTACGAGCAAAATCGAGACAACGTTGACATCAACGAGCTCTCTCCCGACCTTCTCGCAGCACTGCTAGCGACTGAGGATGAGCGATTTTTCGAGCACGAAGGCGTCGATTGGAAAGCCACCGCACGTGCAATCGTGTTT
The DNA here is from genome assembly GCA_045110575.1 of Saprospiraceae bacterium. Classification (GTDB taxonomy): domain Bacteria; phylum Bacteroidota; class Bacteroidia; order Chitinophagales; family Saprospiraceae; genus CALDTK01. Next base: position 4,041 of record JBGCGF010000028.1, on the reverse strand, counting down.
ACAGGCCTTCTCGGCAAAACAGAACAAGGCGGCGGTTCAACCCTATCTCAGCAACTTGCTAAAAACCACTTCCCTCGAACAACTTCGGGCAAGATGGGAATGCTGGTCACCAAGATCAAAGAAGCTTTTACTGCTTCTCGCTTTGAAGAAGAGTACTCCAAGGAAGAATTACTCGCACTTTACCTCAACACTGTCCCTTTTGGAGAGAACATGTACGGTGTCAAAGTCGCTTCCAATCGTTTTTTCGGCGTCGATCCCATCGATCTGAAAGTGGAAGAGGCCGCCGTACTGGTAGGTATGCTCAAGGCGAACAGTGGCTATCACCCCGTTTGGCACCCTGAAAAATCGAAGAAGCGCCGAAACTTGGTACTGCGAAGAATGATGGGCCAAGAGTTACTTACACAAGTAGAATACGACAGCCTTTCCAGCTTACCGCTGAAACTCAACGAGAAACGCGACCGAGCCAGAGCCCGAACCTCCTATCTATCCGATCGCGTGAAGGCAGACATCTTAAAGATGTTGGACCTAAACGATAGTGACATTGATCCTCGCGAACAGCTTTCATCTGGCGGACTGCGCATCTACACTTCTATCGATGAGAAGGTCCAACGCATGGCTGAAAAGTCGCTGCAAGATCACCTCGCCGAGATGCAGCCTCGCTTTTTCAAACATTGGAAAGGGCGAGATCCGCTCAATTTCGACGAACCGTTACAAGCTAATATTCGCGCGAGTCACCGCTTTAAGCATCTCCGTTCTACCGGATTGACGGTCAATGAAGCGCTGGCTAGTTTTGGCGAAAGCAGAGAAATAACTTACGCGGATCATTCTGCACTTGGTGCCCGGAAAATTCAATCTTCTTGGAAAGACAGCGTCCGTTCAGAGCTCTTGAGATTGCGGGCGAGTTTCATGGTTGCTGATCCCAAAACACAAGATATCCTCGCCTATGTGGGAGGAACCGACTACTTCGCTGTGCCGTTTAATAGCGCCATAGCCAATCGCCAAGTGGGTAGCACCTTCAAACCGCTGGTCTATGCGACGGCAATCGAAAGAGGTATGTCGCCTTGTGATTACCTGCCCAATGAACTGCGGACTTACACCGATTACGACGATTGGACGCCCGAGAATTCAGGCGGAGAATATGGAGGCGAGTACAGCCTCACAGGTGGTATCGTTGGTTCGGTGAATACCATCGCCGTTCAGCTCATTTTCGCTGTTGGGCCTGAAAAGGTGAAGGCGCTTGCGGCTGCAATGGGCGTCACAGATGTACCTGCAGAGCCAAGTATCGCGCTCGGTACGCCTAGCCTCACGTTGGAGGAAATGATCCGTGTCTATGGCACGTTCGCCCGCGCTGGTAGAGTACCCGATTTTGATTTCATTACGCGCATCGAAACCCGTTCGGGCAAGGTGCTTTATGAACGCGAAGCGAAAGAAGATCCCAATCGAGTCTTCAACTCTCGGACAGCCGAGTTTATGGACTACATGTTGCGTCAAGTAGCAACACGTGGTACTGGCCGAGGGCTAACTTCTCGCTACGGAGTGCAATCGGAAGTAGCAGGAAAGACAGGTACTACACAGAACCAGGCCGATGGTTGGTTCATGGGCTACACCGATGATCTCGTCGTTGGAGCTTGGGTTGGAGGAGCATATCCGACCATTCGATGGCGCAACCTCACCGACGGTCAAGGAGCCCGCACGGCATTGCCGATCGTAGGTAAGTTTTTGCGCAGTTACGAGAAGAAGTACGGCGTTTCTCAGCTTCCAGATCTCCGTGAAGACCTATTGATGGAGGTTGATTGTCAAGACTTCATCTCTTACGACGACAGTCTTTTTGATGACGAAGGAGACACCGAAATTGATTTTGACGCGATCTTCAAGAAGCTCTTTAAAGAGCAAGCTGAACGAAAGGTTGAGAATCCAAGAAGTAACAGGACTTCAGAACAGCAGCGACGTCAAGATGCTCAACGTCGATCCAACGAAGAGAAACAACGTAAGCGACAAGAACGTGCTGCAGAGCAACGTCAGCGCGAGCGTTTACGTAAGAAGGACGCACGCCAGAAGAAAGTGCGTAAGGTGTTAGACAAGGTTTTTAAGAAAAATTGAATCTAGCATTGCATTTTTGTTGAGCCCTTTCGAAATAGACCACATCCCATGTCAGAAACCCTTAGCCCTTCATCCACCATGACGTATAGTCGTGGTAAGCTTTCGAAGAAAAAACTCCTTCACTTTTACGACCGCCTCGTGCTGCCTCGTCTCATCGAGGAGAAGATGCTTAGTCTATTGCGTCAAGGACGGATCTCTAAGTGGTTTGCAGGTATCGGCCAAGAAGCCATTTCTGTAGGCTGTGCACTTGCGCTAGAGCAAGACGAGTACATGTTTACTATGCACCGCAACTTGGGTGTATTCACTACGCGTGAAGTGCCTTTCGACCGTCTTTTCGGTCAGTGGCAAGGCAAGATGACGGGCTACACCAAAGGTCGTGATCGCAGCTTTCACTTTGGTGCTACCGAGCATCATATCGTGGGTATGATCAGTCACTTAGGTCCACAGTTAAGCTTGGCTGCAGGTGTAGGACTGGCGCACAAACTCAAAAAAGAACAAAAGGTCTCTCTCGCTTTTACTGGTGATGGAGGTACGAGTCAAGGTGAATTCCACGAAGCGCTCAACCTTGCAGCAGTGTGGCAATTGCCGACAATCTTCATCATCGAGAACAACGGCTACGGCTTGAGTACACCGGTGGAGGAGCAGTACGCATGTGATGCGCTTGCAGATCGTGCGAAGGGCTACGGGATGGAAGGCATCAGTATCGATGGCAACAACATTTTGGAGGTCTACAATACGATCTCTAAGCTGGCTAAGGACTTACGTCAAAACCCACGTCCAGTGCTCGTAGAGTGTCGCACGTTCCGTATGCGTGGCCACGAGGAAGCTTCAGGTGTCAAGTATGTTCCGAAGGAGCTGTTTGACATGTGGGGCAAGCGTGACCCGGTTGACAATTTCCGTGACTGGCTCTTCGCAGAAGGAATGCTCACAGAGGCAGAAGATGCCGAGCTGCGCAAAGGACACAAGGAGACGATTATGGCGGGACTTGAAGCTGCAGATGCCGCTGATCTTCCAACGGCAGATTTATCTCCTGAGCTCGAAGACGTGTATGCGCCTTACGAGTATGATGGTGGTGCCGAAGTAGCTGTTGCTGGACCTGAAATACGTCTGGTCGATGCAATTCACCAGGGTTTAGGTCAGGCGATGGAAAACCATCCTGGTCTCGTTTTGATGGGCCAAGACATTGGTGCGTACGGTGGCGTTTTCAAGGTGACGGATGGCTTTGTGGCACGTTTTGGCGAAAGCAGAGTACGAAACACACCGCTTTGTGAAAGTGCCGTTGTGGGGGCTGCTTTAGGCTATCACATCTCTTCTGGAGAGCCTGCAATGATGGAGATGCAGTTTGCTGATTTTGCAACCTGTGGCTTCAATCAGATCGTGAATTACCTTGCTAAGCTCCACTATCGCTGGGGGCAATCGGCCAATGTCGTCATCCGCATGCCTACGGGCGGTGGTATGGGCGCCGGTCCGTTCCACTCGCAGAGCAACGAGGCGTGGTTTACGCACGTTCCTGGCTTGCGCGTGGTGTATCCTAGTACGCCGTATGATGCGAAAGGCTTACTACTTGAAGCGTTCTCTGATCCGAATCCGGTGATGTTCTTTGAACACAAAGGCTTGTACCGTAGCGTATCAGGGCCTGTTCCTGAAGAAGCGTACCGTATTCCATTTGGAAAGGCTAGGGTAGTGCGTGAAGGTGCTGCTGCTTCGATCATTACGTACGGTCAAGGTGTAAAGTGGGCTGAGTCAGCTTGCGCCAAAACCGATCACGATATCGAGATCATCGACCTTCGTACGCTCGCACCGCTTGATATGGATACCGTATTGGCATCTGTTCGCAAAACCGGTCGTGCACTGATCCTCCACGAGGACACGCTCTTCGGTGGTATTGGTGGTGAGATCGCAGCACAAATCAATGAGCTGGCGTTCGCGTCACTTGATGCG
>JBGCGF010000027.1:0-8277 GCA_045110575.1 Saprospiraceae bacterium | reverse complement strand
GTATTAATTTTCATGCGGGCAAGATAGCGGCCGCTGCTATTCTCCAAAATCGATGTAAGGCATAATCCTATCTACAGTTGCAGTATCGAGAACGATCGTCTCTAGCAAGTCTTCTCTTGAAACAAACCTCCCGTGGTTTCTGCGATTTAATACGATTATTTCAGCTTGCTTTTTTGTGATGTACGGATGCTTAGCCAATTGCCAATCGCTTAGTTCATTGATCAGAATAAAGCGTGGATCTTCTCGAGTCATCGTAAGCTTTTCGCGAAGCTCAACAAAAGCTCCTTCGCGCAGACCTGGTGTTTCTTCAACTTGGCTCAGCGTTAAAAACCCTCCCAACTGTTGCCGATATTCCACAATACGGTCAGCGTAATACGCACCGATTCCTCTCACTTGCTGTAGCTCTTCACTACTGGCTAGGTTAACGTTTACCATCACCGGCTCTTTGAAGACTCGTTCTTTACGGGCTTTGAGGTCTGGCGATTTCAGGTAGGGCAAGACTCTGGTCAAAGTCGTGTCAGACATACCGTACAGCTTACCAATGTCTTCCTTACGGACAAAGGATCCTCCTCGCTCTCTAAATTTCACCCAGTTCCTTGCAATTTTTGGCGAAATCCCTATGCGTAAGAGTTGATCTAATTCAACTGAATTAGCATCAACTGAACCTAATTCCGGTAACGGTATCGAATAGTCAATGGCCACTGTCTCTGATTTATACTTAGGCCATTTTCGCTTGCTCGGAAAGCTGTTGCTTCTAGGTTTATTCCATTTGGCACGGTTCTCAGCATACCGTTTATCTCGCTCAGCCTTAATGCGTGAAAGACTATCAACTAGGTACTGATTCCTAATTTCCCACGCATCAATCTCTGCTTGAAAAGCAACTCCTGCGTCTACGCTCTCTTCTTCGTGAGGCCATATGGAAGGCATCCAATATCCAGAGGTCGCTCCAAGTAAAATGATGAGCAAAATGAGCCCAATAGCCGTCCGTTCAACCTTTGAAAAACTAACGAGACTATCCTCTGGGGACCATTCCATATCTATCGATAATACATACGCCGACACTACATGTATCTATGCATCAGGAAGGTATGAAATAAAGTGGAAATTGGCTCTATCCTACCGAACCACCGGTTCGCAGGGATACGAAATCACTAGCACACAATTGAGCGAAACCTTAACCTGCGCGACTAAATAGTCTACTCTACAGTTATAGGAAAGGTCACATCGATATCGGTCTCGCCACCTGTTGCTCCAGTTGAGGTCTTAGTCGGCTCATGACGCAAAATCAATTGCATGTCTCCCGCGCCCGCATCTCCTGTGGTCAAGGTACCTGTCAGCCCAATCGGATTGCCATCTGTATCAAGATCGCTAAGTGCGAAAGTGAAGTTTAAAGCGCCTGAGGTATAAAGCACAAAGTGCTCTGTTCCTTCTTCACGCACTTCTACGGTAACGTCCTCTGTTGGAGTCACAGACTCGTTCAAGAAGGTAGTTGTAAAGCTGTAGCTCGTATTTGCACTCAGCGTTGCACCTGTAGTAACGCCATCGTTACCTCCTGGTCCATCAATATCTTGAAAGGTTAGCGTAGCGGCGCTTGAACTACTTAATAAATCTACATTCACTGTTGTGATTAACTCGGGAGGGAAACAACAAACAATGATATCATCATCAACAGAACAAGCCGTCCACGTTGTTGCAGCGAGAGAGAAAAATAAAAAGTTTATCGTTGATTTATTCATGTCAGTAGGTTGTATATCTATAGTATAAATGTGGTCCGACCGTTTTACGATCGACCGTGCTTCGGTCGGACCAGAGACTCCTACTCTACAGTTATCGGAAAGCTCACATCTGCATCCGTCGAACCACCCGTAGCACCAGTAGCTGTCTTGGTTGATTCATGAAGTAGTATTACTTGAAGCTCACCTGTACCAGCATCGCCGGTTGTAAGCGTACCCGTAAGTCCGATTGGATCTCCATTGTCATCCATATCTGAAAGCATAACATCAAAGTTGAGGGATCCTGATCCGTAACTGACATAGTGGTCAACACCTTCCTCTTCTACTTCCTCTGTGATGTCCTCTGTTGGCGTCACAGACTCGTTGAGAAACGTTGTCGAAAAGCTATAGGTAGAATTAGCATCCAGGCTACCACCTGTTATTACTGGATCATCTCCTCCATCTCCGTCGATATCTACGAAAGTTAACGTTACTGCATCGGTTGGACTCGAAAGCGCCACATTAATTGTGGTGATCAACTCTTCTTCGTTCTCTTCTTCCATTGGCAAGTCGTCATCACCACAAGCCGTCCATGTGACAGATGCAAAGGCAAATAACAAAAAGTAAAAAAGTGATTTATTCATAACTGAAGGGGTTAGTTACATGACGGACAGATGCCCGTATACGTAAGGTGTGATTCGTTAATGAGGTAGCCTTTCGGCAAAACTTGAGAAATGATACTCACCTCTTTCAAGCAAGAGGTTTTCTCGCAAGAGACACAATGAAAGTGCGCATGCGTATGATGATGTCCTGCTGCCGAACATGAACCTCCACAAAGGGCATATTTATCTACTCCTGTAGCGTCTTGAACGCGATGGATAAGTCCGGAAGATTCAAACGTGCGAAGGGTTCTATAGACCGTTATCCGATCTGCTTGAGTAGCCTCTTCAAACTCACTCGAAGCCAATGCTTCACCACGCTTAGAAATCAATTCAAGCACACCTCTGCGAACAGGTGTACTGCGCAGCTCGTGCGTTTGAAGCATGCTTTTTATCTCGCTCTGTATTTGTGTATCATCTTTCAAAGTGATACAAACATACAACAATGTTGCAAATGCAACACAGTTGCATTTGAATTTATCTAAAAATCATACAAGAACCTCAATTGGATATCTCTGCCAGGCCGTGCAGCGTAGTAGCGTAAGCGATCTAAATAATCTCGATATTCAGTATTAAACAAATTCAAAACACGTAGGTGAACACCCATCACATTCTCGCCCAACACCATATGGCTGCTTGCTTCAAAACCAGCTAACGTGTAAGCACCTGGTGGACGAGCGGGTAACACTTCTGGCGCTCTCCCTTGCTCTCCCAGATGCTGCAAGCTTGCGGCTATCCGCCAATCTTTTAGTCGGCCGTTGGTCGTCTGACTATAACTCAGCGTGGACCCAAGTTGTAAGGGCGCCACATCGGGGAGCGCCAATCCTCCTGGTAGCTGTCCATACAAGTAACTGGCCTCCGCAGCCAGTTGCAGTGGGCCTATTGGAAAATGAACGTCTAAATCAAATCCTGCTAAAAATGCATCCGATTGCTCATAGGCAACTACCGGAAACGCACCTCTGATCGTCAATACCGGATCTGGAAGGTTTTGCTGATAAATGAAACCTCTAAACCCCTGAGCAAACACAGAGGCGTGAAGCTCTAAGCCATTTTCTCTCTCCAATCCATAACCAAGCACGGCCTTCAGTCCGTGCTCTACCGTTAGGCTTGTATCTCCCAATTCTATGACGGCCAACGCGTGGTGCACCCCATCAGCAAACCGTTCTGCAGGATTCGGGACTCGACTACTGTAGGCCAACCTTGCACGCAGACTAGAACCATCTTCAGTGTAGTGAGCCATACCGACTGCCAAGGCACCCGTCCAATTGGTTTTGCTCCATCTATAGCGCACCGATTCGCCCGTCTCGTCTTTGACGAACCAAACGGCCGAGGTTGACCTAACGTCAGTTCTTCCAGACAACTCCCAAGTAGTTTTATCTCCTATGTATCGCTCGTCGGCATACAGCCCAAAAGACGATGCATCATAAAACGGAATAAAGGGAGCGGTACCCGTGCCTTGATCATTTCTGTTTTCTGATGTGCGTCCAGATATACCAAGCTCGCCATGCCATTGCTTCCAAGCAGGCTGCTGATAGGCCAGTCGAATATCTGTCGTACTTAATGTCATGTCCAAGGAAGGAATTGCCGATCTCCCTCCCCTTCTGATATCATACTCTTGTCGGACGTTGTATTGATAACTATAACTCATTCGAAGAGCAGCATCGTTCTCCAATGCATACCTCGCATTTGCTGCAAACCAATGGTGAGCTACCGCTTGCCGTGGGGCATCAATATTTCGTGTCCATGGATTAATAGTGAGTGGGCGATCACTATCAAGTGCTCGTTCTAAATCTGTGAGGTTTCCTATATGCGCCGCCCTCAAAATGCCTGTTCCTTGGCCAAAACCTCGATAACTTGCATCAAGCTGCAGCATCGTATCTGTATAGAAAACCTGCGCCATCCCGCTCCCTTTTCGTGCACCGGTATTGGACAGCACATAGTCGGGAGCTCTAGCGTCTCCTTGCGCACTTCCGGCAGCTTGGACTCGAAAACCAATCGAAGGCGATAAACGCTGTTCAAGATGTACACCCCCTCCAAAAGCTTCTGTATTACTTGCCCCGTGCAACAACCCTTTTCCCGTCATCGATTCTGACGTTGGCATTTGTGCATCATCAAGCACAAGGCTCGCTCCTGTAGTGGAGGTTCCATATTTGACCGTGCCGCCCGATCGCGCCAACTGTACATTTGCCACTGCAAACGGATCGATTTCTAAGGCATGCTCGTCACCCCAGTCTTGGCTTGCCAATGCAATTCCGCCTTGCACAATTTGCAACCTTGACCCACCAAGTCCGTCGACCAAAGGCCTTCCAACATTTGCGCCTGTTCCTATTTGTCGCACCCCTGGTAGTTGCTGGACAACTGTTGCAAAATTTTCCCCAGCCGTACGGTCTAATTGCTCTCCTGAAAGGGTAGCCCCAATGTCTGAACTTGATGTCTGATTGCGATGTGCATGGACCTCTATTCCATCAAGCAACTCTGCATGGTGCTCGAGAAAAACTTGAATCTGCGGATTCTTTTCTCTAATCGTAACGTACACCTTCACAGGCTCACAGCCGATGTGGGTTACCCGCAAAGAATCTAATCCCAAACACAATCCATCTAAAGCGAAGCGACCATCTATGTCGGCATAGACACCTTTTTCTTGACCAATGAGATATATCGTCGCACCATCCAAACTCGAACTGTCGTGCTCATCAGTCACTGTTCCTGAAAGTGAATAGGTACAATCTTGGCTTTGAACAGCTCCGATTAGAAAGGTGAAAAAAAGCCATAGCAAAACACTTCGCCTTTCGGCAAAACCCAATACACTAAAACGAAATGGATGTTGTTGATGCACGTACTCTAATAGCGCACAGTAGTGCAAGTTCTTTGGCTGAAAACCGGCGCAAAGGTACAACAAAGCTACAAATGCAACATCGTTGCATTATTAAAATAATCCTAAAATTCCTTCGCTTTGTTTCTTCAATCGGCTTTACCCATTGCTTGAAATTACCAACCCTTAATCAGGAATTAAACCCTCATTCAGACCCAACACGTACTCTTCAATTGCACCGACGCTTGGCGCTACTTCCGCGCCGTCGAAACCAGAAATATCTGCGTACGTCACTTCAGCCTTGTATAGCTCAGTGAGTTTTAGCGAAAGCGGGCGGTAACTCCAGTGCCAGCGCTCTTCTTCATACCCCGTGCGACCGTTCTCCTTGCTGATATATGGCTGGTAGAAGCCAAAGTGTGCAGCGTGGCTCTTCAACCATTCGTATTCAGCTAGACCTTTCCCTGTTTTGAAATAATCGTTCTCAAACGCATTGAAATCAATGTCCGTCCCCCAGTGATGACGGCTTGTTCCTGGCATAGAGCTGTATAGCAAAATCATGCGTGCCTTGGCGCTGTCCGACATGTTTGTCTTTCCCAAATTGACCCCGTTTGAAAGCGTACGCTCGCCTCTCCATTTTGCGCCCCAGATCTGCGCTTGACGATCAAAATTCCGAGTGGATGATCGCACCCGTAGCTTAACACCGTCTCTTTTCGCACTGTCAATCATCTGCTCAACGGCATTCGCCGTTCGTCTTCTTAAGAGATAGACACCATCGCCATCGGTATAACGATCAACCAACTTTACGAAGTCAGGGTGCGTTTCAGGATCGATTCGTCCGGTCAATTCTCGCTTGCGCGCTGCAGCGTCTTGTGGCAACCAGTCAGGAATGGTGGGACCTACATCATTCATAGCCTTCGCAGCATCATCAACCATGCCTTTAGCAGCAGACTGAATATCAGCACTTTCTGTCTGAGAGACAGAAGGGGAGCCGCAAGCCAATAGCAGCATGGGTAAGATCGAAAAGAGAAGCTGACGAGGTAGGTGCATGGCCTCAAAGTACGCACCAACGAAAAATGCCCCGAACTCAATTAAGAGTTCGAGGCATTTTAGATTGATTACTCAGTAAAAAACTGAATACCAATGCTTATCCGCGAGTCGCCTTAAGGCTGATGACAAGTGCAACTTGATCACTGATCACTTTGTCACCAACAGCTCCTGTAAGACCTGAGCCGTACTTCACGCCCCAATCTGTACGATTGATGTCGAACGCTGGAGTTACTGCAGAAATCATTGCATCAGTGATGATGATGTTCGCTGGTACAGTGATGCTCTTAGTCACACCTTTCAAAGTAAGGTTACCTGTAAGGTTGTGCGTTACAGTAGCGTCACCAGTAACTGGCTGCACCTGCAATAACTTGAATTCCGCTGTAGGGAACTTGCTTACCTCGAAGAAGTCTTCGTTCTTAAGGTGACCTTCAAGGTTTCCTTTAGACTTCGCATCAGCGATATCTGTGTTTGTAAGAGAGTTCATGTCGATAGTAAACTCACCACCAACGAGCTTGTCACCACCCATCATCAAGCGACCTTCGCTGACAGTTAGTGTACCGGTGTGAGAATCACCTACAACCTTACGTCCAGTCCACATTACCTGTGACTCAGCAGCGTTAACGTTGTAAGTAACACCCTGCATCACCTGTGGTGCAGTAGCGGCAGACTCAATCGCGTCACCAACTTCTGCGGTAACTTCTGATTTTTTACTGTTGCAAGAGATTGCCATTAGGGCAACTGCAAATAGGGGGAGGAAAAGCTTCATAGTCCTTGTTTTAGCTGGAAAGTTTAAAATTCAGCTTTCGCCAAAACCTGAGTTAAACAGGTTGGTAAAAGCTTGCAGAAAACGCGTTACCATACGCGTTGGTTTTCCAAATGAAAGATCAAATGTAGCTACATCGGATTTAAACGAAGCAAAATATTTAACTGCCTCACCAGTAGTACTAATACCACTATACGTTAAGCAGACTTTCGAAGGGCTTTCGCAGGGCTGACAGCTTCTAGATTTTCGCTCAAGTAATTCAATGTGTCCTGCATACTTCGCAACACATTGAGGCGAGGATTGACAGGCAAAGGCTGCACGACCGCTTGGTAGCCACTTAAGAGTAACGTGCTCTCCGGACAAACCTGCAATAGCTTCTGCGCATAGTCAGCCACACTGCCGGCTGAAAAGGTCTCCGTAATCATCGTGAAGACAAAGCGCGGTTTCACGATTTGATAAGCGTCTTCTAAATCCGTCAGAGAGATATCTCTGCCGAGATAGTAGGTCTGATACCCACGCTTACGAGACAAGTAGTGCAGCAAGAGCAGTGACATTTCTTGTACTTCGCCTTCTGGCAAAAACAAGATCAAACTTGATCCACTGTCCAAGTTGGGGTGCGGTAACTCTTCAATCGCTACCATCAGCTTACGGCGAATCAACCCTGAAGTAAAGCTCTCTTGGACGGGTTTTACAGAACCAGTCATCCAGAGAACGCTAAGTTTTTCCAAGAATGGGAAAATAACAGTGAGCATCGTCTGCTCAAAACCCAGCTGCTCAATGTTGAGCGTAAGGATTCGATCAAACCGTGCTTCATCCATCTCAAGCATCGAAAGCGTCAACGCATCGAGCTGCGTGGAGTATTCGCCACTTACTTCTGAAATTTCGGCAACACGACTAGTGAGCTCTTTCACACTTAGCTTGGCGATTTGACTAATACGCAAGCCGTTCCGGTTGAGTAAAGCAACGTTCAGCAAATGGCGAACGTCATCGTCGTCATAGTATCGCACGTTGGCATCATTACGCTTTGGCTTGAGTACCTCATAACGCTGTTCCCAAACACGCAGCGTATGCGCTTTGACACCAGAAAGCTTGGCGAGGTCGCCGATAGAGTAGATAGCCAAGTAAAGTCAGGTTTAGATGTAGATACACAGGGTAACGGGCCCAAGTACGAGATGGTTTTGAAGAATGCATGTAATCAGGATTACTATTCAACTAACCGTGCTCTTTGCGCCTTCAAAAATTGAAGTTTGCAGCTTCTTTTGCTTGATTTGCATGGAGACTTGT
>JBGCGF010000026.1:0-45433 GCA_045110575.1 Saprospiraceae bacterium | reverse complement strand
TACTGTGTCGAACAAGAAATGACTGCAAATTAAGCATCGCATCAGGTCGCACCTTGTGATCTTTCGGCTAGCATCGGTTGTCGCCAAGTGATTGGAGAATAGGTATATCTATGACTCCGATGCAAACATATGAGTGATCTCAAGTCATAAGTACGGCGAGCTCAGCTCGCCTTGAGATAAATGTTCTCACGTGACGCATCGATCACCACATGAAAGCGCTTTAGCATTCCGCCACCCATCACGCTCATCTTCTGTCGACCGATAGATCCTTCAAAAAAGCCAACCGTTATGCTATCGAAGGTGGTAGCTCCAATGGAGAATTCAGGTAGGGTTCCTTTCTTGGTTTTCAGGACATTGTTGTAGGAGTCTTTCAGTTCTTGTTCCGACGTGATTTCGATTTGGGATCCGATCCTGCTTGTTTTTGCGAATTCGTCATCGTATAAGATTAAACCACTGAAGCCAGAGTGTATGAGGAACTTCTGCGGATAGTCTTTTTCCCCGATCTTACTTGTTCCTTCGATAAACATTAAGCCGTCTTGATTCTGAAGGGCGACTTTTTCAAAGCCATCAACTTTAGTTGGAAGCGTTGGATGGACGATGAGAATACGTTTGTCAAAATCTAATTCGATGGCATGATTTTCAAACAGGTTGGGTCCAAACTTGCCATCGGTCGTTGGACCTGAATTTTGGCCTTCCCAGATGTTGAGACTATCCCATTTAGACTTACCAATTTGCAGTGAGTTGTTTGTGCTAACGCGAGAAGGACTTTCTCCTCCCCAGCTTTGAATGTCACTACTTTTGTCCCATACGATGGATGTTGTTTTTTCTGCCGAACTCGTAATCAGGCTTACGTCATTGGCTGCGGTATGAAACATCAAATTGACCGTGTCGCTGCCGTTTACGACTGCTTGTATCGAGATATTGTTGTGTTCGGTCAGCTCAAACGGGATGGTGTCTGAGATGAGGACGGTTGGTACTTCGGTTTGAGCGAGGGTGAATTGGCTGAAGCAAAGCAGGAAACCTAGGAGAAAGAAAGTTGGGCTATTCATCTGGAAATCGTTTGAGACTGGGGTGCTCTCAAGAAACGGTAGGCGGACCTTTTTTACAGGGACTGAATTTGTAATGGGATGTTATTTCAGAGGGGTGTGAGGCCTTTATGTTGCGTCTGTGGGGTCGTAAAATTGAACCCTCTACCAAATGATTACTGTAGTTTTATATAGAAGCTTTATTCTTGGCCTTTTGTGTTCGACCCCACGTCATTCTTGTTCGACTGCGTTGCAGTCGTTCGTGGTGGATCATTCTAGATAGCGGTCATCAAAATCGATGTTGTGTTCATTCAGTAGCCTTTTTAGTTCCTCAAGAGATGATTTGTTTTTGTGATGAGCTTCTTGGTTTTCGACGTAGCGTGTAAGGTTGGGGATTGCATTTGCTGAGTACGTAAAGGCACTATATCCTCTTTTCCAATTTGTGAAGCCGGAAAAAAATTGGTTCTCCTTAATCCAAAGGTTAGTCGCAACCTTGATGTCTTTGATCATACTCGCAAGGGATAAAGACGGGTGAAGGTCAAAGAGCAAGTGTAAGTGGTCTTCTACACCGTTTATAGCATAGACGCGACATTGTTTTTTGCGAATTATGCCCGCTATGTATGCGTACATGCAGAGGCGGTGCTCTCTGTTTTGGAATACAGGACTTCGATTTTTCGCCGAAAAAACCACCTGATAAGTAATCTGAGTATAAGTAGACATTGCGCAAATGTAAAACAAAATGTTTGATAAATTAAACTCAACCACCCCTCGACTGCGAAGTAGTCGAACAACCTGACGTAGGGTCGAACGCCAAGATCTGAACTGACTACAAAAGCTCATCGCTGCAGGAAAGCTCAAATAACGGCAACCTGTCGACCCTACGAGCGTCACGCCGAGACAGCAAACTCAGTCGCCTCCCGACTGCGAAGTAGTCGAACAACCTGACGTAGGGTCGAACACCAAGATCTGAACTGAGTCCAAAAGCCTATGGCTACAGAAAATCTAGAATAACGGCAACCTATCGACCCTACGAGCGTCACGCCGAGACAGCAAACTCAGCCGCCTCCCGACTGCGAAGTAGTCGAACAACCTGACGTAGGGTCGAACACAAGGATCTGAACCGAGTCCAAAAGCTTATCGCTGCAGGAGAGCTCAAATGACGGCAACCTATCGACCCTACGAGCGTCACGTTCAGCCGGACTACGTTAAACCCTTAACTCCGGTCCTCGCTCCATTCCTATCTTCACCCCCATGGACACTCGCGATCCACGTAACCCACTTCCGCCTCCAGAACCTCCACCCAAAAAGGAAGAGAAGGAAAGTGAGGGCAACGCAGTCCTTAAGGAGACCTCGGCGCAAATCAGTAAAGTGCGCCAGTATCTAACGGTGCAAGAAGAAGACTCTTTACTCGTCGGCGGACTGAAAATGCTTGGAATGGCCGCTGTCGCAATCTTCTTGTTGGCCATCTCCCCACTGATTTTACTAGGACTCATTGTTGGCTTGGCTGCGGCAGCTTAATCGAAGGAAAAAGTATGACCTCCTTCGCCAACTTTAAACAGGCTTTTCGACCTTCGCCAGTATATCTATTAGCACTGTCCACGTTTGTTGGGCACCAGTTCATTCAGAAAATACTCGGCTGGTCTATCCCATTTGTAGATAGCTATTTGGATCCCTTTCTCTCTATTCCACTCCTTCTTGGCTTGGCTGCAGCAGAGCGGAATTGGTTATTTGGAGAAGCGCACTGGGCGGGATTCAAAGGAGTGGAAATTATTGCGATGACTGTTGCGCTTGCGGTTCTTTTCGAAGAAGGGTTTCCATGGTTAGATCCGGTTGGGCAAACGCGTGATATCTACGATTATGTCGCTTACGCGTTTGGAGCAGTTGCCTATTATTTCTTTCGTGAAAAGTAATAAATTTTACTTTTTAAGTTGACTAAGTAGAGCTTTTGCTTCTTCTGATTTATAAGCACCTTCCTCAATATCTTGGAGGTAGGTTTTGGCGGAAGCTGAATCACCCTCCTGTAAATTCGCCAAGGCCAAATACCAGCGCGATTGCTCTACGAAAAGGTGATCTTCTTGCGCAAGAAGACCCTCGAAAATTGGAATGGCTTCAGCCGCGTTTCCATCAAGTAAAGCAGAAACACCAGCATAAAATTGAAATTGCGTAGCCGTTGGTTCTTGCTCGGAAAGTTTACTGAAACTCGCGTAAGCAGTTCCATAATCTTCCTCTTGATAGGCGGTTTGAGCCAACTGTATGAGTATACCTTCGCTCGCATCGCGCGTTACCATGGTCACGCGATATGGACTGGCATATTCAGCGTAGAGGTCGTTAGGATCGCTCGATGATCCATCATCTAAAACCCACCAACCCGCAACCGCTAGCAATAATAGGGTCGCTGCGATACTCATCATTCGGCCAATCGACAAGCGCCTGACTTTCGCTTGGCGAGGAGCCACAACAGTCTCTTCAGAAGCAGGAGCAGTCCACTTTGCATCTACGTTTTTTAGCGTATCACGCAGCTGAGCCGCACCCTCGTCTCCAAAGGTGTTCTTTAAGTCCGCTTCTATTTTTTTATCTAAACTCATCGTTTTCTTTCAAGTCTCAAATCAAGTGTTTCTATTTGCCTTGGCTTACCGCAAGCTTAACTCTTGGTAGCGTGCATCCTGCTTTATCGCAGTGACGAGACGCTCCTTACACGTATGCTTTCGCTTCTTTATGTAGCCTTCACTAGTGTCGAGTCTAGAAGCAATTTCTCGCATAGAAGTTCCAGTGAAAAACCAACGTAAGATTTGCTGACATCCTTCGCCGAGGGCATCCAAGTGTTTCCAGAGTATCCCTTCGCGTTCACTTTCTTCCAGGCGTTCGTCCATACGCGCATCTAAATCGACAGCTTCCCAGCCTTCCGGCAAAACCCCCGACTCACGGTCCGTCTTTCGCAAACGTTTCAACCAGAGGTTCCGGCATACGACGCGCAAGTAACTCTTGAGCTTGCACGTTAACTCAAAATCACCTTCTCGCAATCGGTTGTAGAGCGCCATCAAGGCGTCTTGAAACAGATCGCGGGCATCCGTTTCCGAACCACCGTTTTGACGGATGTAGTAAATAATTGAAGGAAGCACGGCGTCGTATATCGTCTGGATCGGTTTTGCCTCTGAGCGAAAAAGGCCCTCTAGCAATAAACGGTCGTCAGGTTCGGAAGTGATTATCGAGTACATATACCGGAGACTGGAGAAAAGTTACCTGCCCAACAAATTTAGATACTCAAACAGGTTCTAAGTACAAGATGGTCAATTTTTAGGAAGATGGGGTAACCTATTGCCGACCAGCAGTATAGGGTGGTGTGTGGTCAAAACCGACCCAGCCAAAATTGTACTCAGATGAAAAAACCTCAATCGTCCTCTAACAGAATATTTACATTCTGTAGCTTGCTATTCTTCCTCCTTTTCTCAGTCGGCTGCCAGAAAAGTGAAAGTGATTCGCGCACATTTCAGTCAGTAATCGAAGACGCTGGCACAGCAAGCGATTTTATGTCGTCTTCTTTTGATGTCCAAAGTTCTTCGCGAGCTTACAGGACCGAGAATAGTCAAAAGTTGATTTATTGTACTCAGGACAGGACCATAGTGACGGAATCAAGTAGCATGGCCATCGGCGCGTATCCGCTACTTCGCACCAGGCCGCAAGAGATTTTTCCAGGTCGATTGATTAATGCTAGCACATTGACAAATGCAACTCCTATTGGTCTTGGCGTAGCGAGAGCTGCGGGGAGTTACTCCTTACAAACAGACGCTGGAAGTTCTTCTTTCCAAGTAGATGAAGTTGAACCTGGGCCTTTTGCATTAGCACAAACCACAACATTGCTTTCGGCGACAAACGTGACGCCTCAGAATTTTAATACCAGCTATAAGCGTATCAATGACGCGGGCGGAATTGCATCTTTTATAGGGGTAAGTACTCAGGCATATACCGCTGATCTAGGTTCTTTTCTCGTGCCCAGCACGGCAACGGGAATCACACGCTACGTGATGAAATTAGAGCAGTCATACTTTACGACGAGCTACAACGCACCGAGTGCGCTTGCCGATTTCTTCGCTTCGGAAGTAACACCAGCTGGTCTTGCTGAAGAAGTATCGCCAGGGAATCCTCCGGCATATCTCTCTGAAGTCACCTATGGTCGCGCACTTTTTCTGCTCATCGAGACAGATGACGACCCAAATCATACGCGTTTCGCAGTCGAAGCAACGAGTAATCAGGTGGCACGCAATAACACAGGCGCAATCGATCTAGCACCGCTCCAAAGCTTAAGCAACCTTCAATTGAAAGTCGCAGGAATCAGCGGTATTACTGGTGATGTTCAACTTAACCTCACAAACAGCACGCTGGAAGCGTTGGAGTCGCTTCTGGAAGCGCCAATCGTACTGCCGAGCGCTGCGCCGATCAAATTTATTACTCGTTCTCTCGATGATCGGTCTATCGTAGAGCGCCAACTCACTCATACGTTTCAAGAATCGGAGACCTTCCCTGCAGCGAGTACAAAAACTCCTTTTATCCGTCACTGGGCGAATCAGTTAGAAGAGGTGCTTGGGCCGGTTGGAGCAGCATATGTTGAAGCAGGAACAACGATTGTATTAATCAGTAAAGATGGTCAGCAAGCGGTGCGCTCAACGCCTGATAATCTTGAAGGTCCATTTCCAGTCGAACAGCTTTTCGGAGGCTCCATCCCGTTTGCTGGAGGAATTGGTGCAGCGTGTAATATTGAAGGTGGGGATTGGCCGAGTGCAACGATAATGGCCGTGGACATGAGTGGTGAAAACTTCGCATACTGGCTTGGAAGTCGGTGGACGAGTCCTAAACCAATTGCGGATTTGGGACGTGCAAATGGTGCGAATAATCCTTTGGGGAACTCAGGTTGTGGAGCCATCATCTGGCGAGCGAAAGACAGCCAAGGACCTAGCAGTCGATACATGTTTGATGCAGCTGGTGCGAACTACACTTTCTACTTGAACAGCCCGTCAAATTTCCGTTCAAGGTTTGCGCTACGCCAATGGGGAACAGATGATTCTTGTCCATTTTCTACCGTTTCGGCCGGAGCTGGGATGGATGTTGGCTCAAGTTGGGTCGTTCTTCATTTTGATACAGAGGGTGATGAAATGTCGGTATATGAATCTCAATCGTCAATTAGTTCGAATACTTTTTCGGTGCCTTTTTCTTTGTAGTTTCACTTAGCGCCAGTCTAGGGATCTGATTCCGCAGACTGGCGCGCTAACAGTCTCCTCATTTTGAAACCTGCTTTACTCTTTCTTACTTCACTACTCTGCATTGGTCAGGGCTTTGGCCAAGCTTTGGATGTAGAGGAGGTTTTGGCGAAAGCAGATACACTGTACGATGTCGCAAATGATGATTACTACGATGGTGACTATCTGGATGCCGAGCGCGGATTTTTGCACCTGCGCTCGTTTCTAAAAGCAGCTCAACTTGATACTTCCGCAGCTTACGCCAAAACCACTTGGAAGCTCGCAGATGTCTATCGACGATTGAGGACGCATGAGAAGTCTCTATCCTTCTATTCGAAAGCAGAGCAACAGTATCGTAAGCTTCCTAGATATGATAAGCGTGAGTTACTTCTTGCTGATATTCAAATGAATAAAGCACGTGTGTATAGCCAAATGTATGAGCCGCAACGTGCTATGCGGGCATATGACAGTAGCCTCGTTGTTTATCGTGAACATTATGGAGAACAGCATGAAGTTGTAGCAAACGTGATAATGAACTCTGCGTTGGACCTCATGAAGACAGGCATGTATTATGATGCTGAAAAACGTTTGTTAAAAGCGTTTGATATTTTTAAGGTTGTAAGTGATTCGACGAGTCAAGATTTTAATAGAATTTACTCTAACCTTGGTTACCTGTACCGAAAAAGAGGTGATTTTAATCGATCTCTTACATATGGCAAAAAAGCGCTTGAAATTAAGCTTCTTCATTATGATAAAGACCATCCAAGTGTGTCCAAATATCATAGGAATATTGGGAAGGCACTATTAGCGCTGGAGCGTGAAGAGGAAGCGATTCCTTACTTTCAGGAGTCTTATCGAATAGCGAGTGTGCGATTGGGGCCAGAGCATCCAGGTACTATTGGCGCACTTGGAGAATTGGCCGATGCATACGCTGAATTAGGCGATTTTAAGCAGGCCATGGAAATTTACGATAGGACGGGTAGAATGCTTGAAAAAGCACACCCTTCCTCGCATCCTTATAGGGTCTCGTATACATTCAATGTCGGCATGGTACACGAAGATCAAGGCGACTATGCAACGGCGATATCAGCATATCAAAAAGCCAGAGAAGACTTGTTTTCTGCTCCTGAGCCCCCGATGATTTTGCTTGCAGATGCCGAGCGGCAAATTGCTCAGGCCTATTTGAAGGTAGGTGAACCAAGCTATAGCTTGGCTTACGTAGATACGGCCCTCTTGCGATTAGCTCCGGAGCTCGTGAGTACGGAAGGAGCCGCTACGACTAAGCTTTTGGTCTTACAAGCGGAGTCGAATGTTTTAAAATTACTTCGAATCCGTGCGCAAGCCTATGCGCAACGTGCGCTAGAAGGAGATACGTTGCAATCCTTGAATACCATTGAGCTTGCCGTCGAAATAGTGAAGACGTTACGAGCATCTTTCCCTACAGAGGAGGCGAGACATTACTTGCGAGATGATGCTGGTGATCTTTATGAATTGGGAATTCAGCTCGCTCATCGACTTTATCAATCGAGCGGTGAGGTAGACTTTCTCAAACGTGCGCTCGAGCTTTCCGACGCTGCCAAGTCAGGCATGCTTAAGGATAACTTTAGAGAAGAGCAAGCGAGGAAGTTGGCAGGGATTCCAGAAGAGGAGTCTATGCATGTAGAGCAACTTGCAAATGACTTGAGAGATTGCCGAGTAGCGTTTGGGGGGAAAGCAAGCCCTGAAACAACAGAGCGTCTGTCAAGTGCTGCAATAGCGTATCAAAATGCCGAAACAGAATTGCGGCGTACCTATCCTAAGTATGCGTTTTTGAAAGGTTCAGATGGTCCCCTTGATTTGCAGAATATTCAAAATGAACTTGGCCCTAAAGATGCTTTTATAGATTACGCACTTATAGATTCCTTTTGCTTTATTACGATAATTGAAAAGGGAGGAGTTGCAGGGTTTGAAGTCGAGTTGCCGGCATCTTTTTATGGGGGCATTTCTTTTGTGAAAAGGGCGCTACAAGACCCCGAACTCAACTTAGTAGAAGCGCAGCAAATGACGATCTACCGGCTGAGGAGTTTGCACGATATTTTGATTGGGGAACTACTGCCCGAACTCGACGGGAAAGAGGCGTTGCTTATTTCGCCTTGGGGTGTTTTGCATCAATTGCCATTTGCGACTCTCGTCCAGAAAGGAAACGAAGAACAAGACTATCGCAAACTTGATTACTTGATCAACGATTTTGCAATCTCTTACCGCACCAATGTCAGTTCGCTCATTCAGGATGCTGAATCAAATGAGCAGCGAGTAGTTTCGAAAGAACAATTGCTTGGTGTCGCTCCTGAATTTGGACGGACGACAGGTACTTCAATTGCCGATGGCACACGACAAAATCAGTTGGCTTCACTGCGGTTTACATCCATCGAGCTTGCAAACATCTCGAAGTACTTTAAGTCTATTCTCTTACAGGGGGATCGCGCAACAGAGGCGAGCTTTACCCGCGAATCCGTGAATTATCCCATGCTTCACTTGGCTAGTCACGGTCGCTTGGACAATGGCGAACCGCTTTCTTCGGGTATTTATTTTACACCCACGGAAGATTCTCAATTTAATGACTTTTTGAGTGCAGCCGAGATTTATGGACTCAAGCTTTCAGCTGATCTAGCTGTGCTAAGTGCCTGTAATACTGGGGCTGGACGTCTCCAGTCAGGTGAAGGCATCTTGAGTTTGGCGCATGCCTTTCGATATGCAGGTTGTAAAAGCGTTGTCGCCAGCTCTTGGCTCGCCAACGATCAAAGTACCGCCGATATCACTTCAGTGTTCTACGCGCAACTCGCTGATGGAAAACCTAAAAATGAAGCCCTTCGCGCGGCGAAACTTCAATACCTCGAAACTGCCGATGCGTTGAGTGCGCACCCGTTCTTTTGGGCGGGCCTGACGCTACGAGGAGATGTAGGTGCTATTGGTCAGACTTCTTTCAATGGGTGGTTTCTCTGGGGAGGACTTGGTGTGTTGGTTTTGGGAATCTTTCTCTTCAGGCGCAATGGGTAACCTTTGCCATCGTCATGGTATAGGAAGGTAACCAAGTCTTTCAACCATGTTGCTGCCTGCCAAAATCTTAGGGAAATTCGGCTTTCTCTTCCTCGTTTCTCTCCCTCTTTTGTCCTTCGCGCAGCTCGCTGATGACGAGTGGTTTTATGGACTTCGCGCCGGCGCCACCTATTCTCAAATTGACGGAATATCGACTTCACTTATCCGTCCGATATATCCAGAAGAGACCTACACGACGGCGCTTGAATCAACCGTAGGTTTTACCGCAGGAGCATTCGTATACATGCGTTTTAACAAGTCAAAGTTTGCGATTCAACCTGAAATCGGCTACGCAGATATGGGCGGCAGGTTCCTCTACTCGGACATCAATGACTTTGAATACAACATTGATTTTCGCTATAATTATTTGCGCTTGGTGCCCGCTATTAAATTTTATCCAGCTGCTGGGTTGAACATCACCGTTGGGTCTTCAGTGGGTTTTATTCTCAACGCGGAGCGGCTCGATTACACGAGTAACAAACCTGAACTAGGCCCCGATCTTCAAATTCAACAGAGCTTACGCCAAGCCTTGAAAGGACGAGGAAATGTTGGACTTGTGTTAGGTGCAGGTTACGAGCTACCGATGGGTTTAGGACTAGACGTGCGGTACATCTACGGCTTTGCAGATGTTATAGAGACACAGGCGAATGGCTTCTATTTCATCGAAAGTAAGAATGCGAATACCACGATCGAGGCAACACTTTCCTATGCATTCCCATTCTTCCGATGAAGTACTTCGCCTCCATATTCTTCTTGCTATCCCTTTCGGGAAGCAGCCTTGCACAAGCTGTAGACGCCGGCACGTTATCTGAACGTGCAGCTTTCTGGTGGCAGGCGGATAGCCTCGAAAGTGGGCCGATCATCAACGGTTACCCGACCGCATCAGCTAAAGAGCTCAATTTGCCAAACCATATCGTTCATGGTTCTGCTTTAAGTGTATTCACGGTCTATGTTCCAGACGACCAGGGGGAGGAGCAAATGCTTTGGTCGCTTAACGCTACAGACGAATTGCATACTGTCCTGACAACTCAACGTTTGGCACAAGTTCAGCGAGGTGAATTCCGCAATTTTCTCGATACAGCGTATGTACCTGCGCGCTTGCATAGCTACTATGCACGTTTGCCCGAAGAAGGGCTCATACTGTCTGTTTTATCTGTGCCACCTGCTCAGTTACCGGTACGGGGTTTTGGCGGAAGCCTTGCTGAAGTCATCGTTTTTGATGCTGTACTTTCTCCGCTAGAGCGGCAACGTGTTGAGACGTATCTGGCTTTGAAGTATGGACTCACCCTAGCGACAGATTACGTCGACCGCGCGGGAAATACCGTGCAGCATATTCTGGAAGGCGAGCATGTTTGGCGAGTAGCAGGACTTGGTCATGATCCATTTTTCAGCTTTCGCCAAAACCAGTCGCACAGCATTTTCGCTCCCTCTTTACTAAGCTTAAGAACAGAGGGTGACATAGCTCCGGGATCTTTTCTCGTAGTGGCTGATGATGATGCTCCTATTACTCTTGTCAAGCCCGGCCCGTTTCAGCCGTTGACTTCGCAACGCAGTTGGCAATTGACGGCTACGCAGTGGTCTCTTGACAATAGCCTCGTTATAAAGATTGATACTTCAGCTTTTCCGCTGTCCTACGGGACTGACGTCGCCAAAACGCAGCATCCCAATTATCATTGGTGGATTCGCCAAAATTTTGAGGAGATGCCAGCACACTATGTTCCCTTGCAAGAGGGTAGTGGAGCGCACCCCATTTTTGAACTACGTGTACCGAAGTCGACAGGTGCCTCAACTTTTCAGATGGTGTATGGCCCGGCGCTGATTCCAAATGTCGAGCAGTATGCTCCAACATGTGCTTCCAATTCCCAGGGTGAACTACGAATTGCGGCAGCTGCTCTTCATTTCCCCGTTCAGTACTCCGTCTTCGATGAGTTGAATACGCAGATCGTAAACGGCGAACTTATCGATGCTGAAGATGCCTATTTTCTTGCCTTAGAAGCTGGCGAATACCGTCTAACGATGGAGGACGCTGTTGGGACCCGTTTTAGCGAAAGCTGGTTCTTTCAGGCAAGCGATGCTCCTACGATAAATCTAGAAAGCACCTACTATTTATCAGAAGGTGAAAACTTATTTCTCGACCCAGTCTTAGCTGACGCCGGCCATTTCGAATGGCGAAACGAAGTAGGAGAAGTCTTGAGCACTGCGGTCAATTTTACTATTCATAAACCAGGTGATTATGAATTACGCGTAAGTCGAGCAGGGTGCGAAGCGCGTCACTCATTCACCGTCGCGCGACTCAGAGAAAGCGACAACATTGTTAATGTGAACCTCTGGCCGAATCCGAGCGCTGACGGCCATTTTCAGCTCACAGCAAACTTGCACCAAGCAGCAGCAGCAGAGGTCGTCATTTCAGATTTGGCGGGTCGCATTCTCTTTCAGCAAGAGCTACCTATCCATACCATGCGCCATAATTTTAAAGGTCGGCTACTCAAAGGTGGGATGTATTTCATCCAGCTAAAGTCGAGAGAGAGTAGTGCGGTGAGAAAGTTGGTGGTGGAGTGATTGGCTCTGACACCGACCCATGATTGCAACGCAGTCGAACTGTCTTCAAGTAGAGTCGAACGAACCAGACGTAAGCTTTGACTTAAGTCTAACGACCCTACGAATGTCCAGGTAACCTTTCCCTCCCCCACGGTATAAGACAACAACCAAGTCTTACCTCTCGTGTCTCAACGTTTTCTCCTCTGCCTATTTTTTGTATGCTGCATGCTTAGCGCAAAAGCCGCCACGTTGGACACTGTCCCAGACGCTGGTATTGAGCTGCTTACACCAATTACGGCCACCAAAACCGGAGCGGCATCTACAGCCTTCACCTTGCGCCTGCCGCCTGGACGTCAAGGAATGGAACCGGCACTGAGTATCAGTTACAGCAGTGAAGGAGGGCACACGTGGTGCGGTACAGGATGGAACATCGAGTTGGATCATTTTGAAGTTGATACCCGCTGGGGTGTGCCGCGTTATGATGGGGACAATGAGAGCGAAACATACCTCTTCGAAGGGAAGATGTTGTATCCCGTAGCGCATCGCGGCGATCCGGTTACGCGCGAAACAGACAAGGTATTTCGCTTCAGAGCAGAAGAGGAATTCTACCGCATCATCCGCCATGGAAGTGCACCGAGTAACTACTGGTGGGAGGTCACCAATAAAGAAGGAACAACGAGGTGTTTTGGCGGAAGCCCGAGTACCGGATTTGATGCAAGTGCTGCGTTGCTTGATGACAACGGGAATATTGCACATTGGGCGATCACCCTTGAAATCGACGCCAATGGAAATGCGATTCATTTTGAACATGATCAAGCAAACGACGCAGGGGTCGTTGGAAGTAGTAACCTAGGTCGAAACATATACCCGAGTCGTATATTTTATACTGGTCATAATAACGAACGTGGTGCTTTTTCCGTGCGATTTGTCCGTGATCGTGAACTCAACGAAACGCCCCGTACAGACAAGCGCATTAATGCTCGACTTGGATTTAAGCAAGTAGAAGCTGACCTGCTAAGGCACGTCGAGGTGTTCTATGTTGATACCCTCATACGTCACTATGAATTGGATTACACAAGTGGAGCTTTCGCCAAAACTCTCCTCACCAGTATCGCAGAATTTGATTCGGAAGGAGAAGAGTTTTATCGCCACGAGTTTGACTATTTCGACGACCTCGCTTTAGCGGGGAGTTTACTTGCTTCACCAGTTTCTTGGACCTCTCCGCCAGATGGCATTCGCGGAGATTTGGTATTGCCTGGACTAAGTTCAGCTAATCAAGCCAGTCTTCTTGGAGCAACTAAAACTACCAGCCTTTCTGTAGGTGGTGCAGTGACCTTTGGCCCGCTGGGTAGTCTTCTCAGCAAAGAAAATACAGCTGGAGGAACGTACAACTACACCAGTGGAAATGCAGAAGGATTACTCGCCTTACTTGACATCAATGGTGATGGTTTGGCAGATAAAGTCTTTCAAGAAAACGACGAACTCTTCTACCGCCCCAACCTCAATACACCAGGAAGTGGCAATCGAAGTTTTGGTGGGAAACGACCAGTACTCAATGCAACGACGTTTAGTGAAGCCAATTTTACTGCCCATGCATTTGGCGCAGAAGCAAATCCTGCATTTGCCTATGTAGCTGCTGAATATGAAACATTGACAACAACCACTTCGACGTATTTCGCCGATTTTAATGGGGATGAGTTAATGGATATTGCTACCAACGGAACGGTTCAGTTTAACCACATTAACGCAGACGGAGACCCTACGTTTACGCCTTCAAGTGACGATACGCCTAGTCCAATTCAAGCAGAAGGAGACATTGATCCAGAGACAATAGCCAGTGATCCAATGGCACAGGCAGCACTCCAAGATCAGTATCCGCTGCACGATGTGGTACGTATGTGGAGAGCTCCTTTTGATGGGCAAGTAAACGTTGGAGGATCTGTGCAACTATTGGAGGATACTTCTAATGCAGCGCAACTGTACACCAAAGCTGACGGTGTTCAAGTATCTATAGAGCTAGATGAGCAAACGCGCTGGACTCGCCGCATTCGAGGGGATGACTTCACCACGTACATACCGACAGGAGTGAATAATTTGACCGTTAACGCAGGTGATCAAATCTACTTCCGAGTGCAATCCATTTTAGATGGCGCGTATGATCAGGTGAATTGGGTGCCAACAGTTTCTTATAACAACTTGTCTAGCTCAGCGATTGATCCAAATCGTAAGCAGATCCATATGTACAATGCTGAGGAAGATTACCTCATGAATATTATTCAGACTGTAAATTTTTCGTATGCCGGTACGATCAATATCGAAGGCGCGTTCTCGAAATTGCGAACGACTGATGATGCAGTTGTTCGGATCATTCAAACGCGGAACGACATCAGTCTTCCTATTTTTGAGCAGACTGCCGATTGGGATCAAAATAGCGCTTTCGGTGTGGTGTTAAATAATTTCCGCGTGGAGGTGGGCGATGAACTTCGGTTTGAAGTTTATTCCGATACGCAGCTTGACTGGCAAGCAATCTCATGGCGCCCGCGCGTCTATTACACGGCGTTTGATGATGGCAGTCAAGCAACCGATTCAAATGGAGATCCTTTGATTTCTTTTTGTCCCGTGGTTGACTTTAGTATGTATAATTATTTCGTTCAAGAATCTCAGTATTGGATTGCTCCAAGGGATGCAGACATTACCATAAATCCAGATTTTGTCTTTGCAAATTTTTACGGAGGGGAGCTTACCATGTCTGCGAAAACGCCTGGCCGGTTGCTTGGAAAGAAAACATTCTCATTCACAGCAGGTGTCACCGTCGGCAACCAAGACTTGGTTGTTCGGGTGTCGGCAGGTGATACCCTGTATGTTGCTTTCGCGTGCGAAAATTTTGCTGGAACATTTCTCGGCGATCGCTTTGTAGGGAGTAACGTCAGCTTTAGCGAAGATGGAGATGACTATACGATTGATGTTGAAGTAAGAAGTTCTATTGACGAAGAAGATTTAATTTTCGGTTCACTCTATCGCCAGTGGGGGCAGTTCATTTATAATGGTAATCGCTCCCGACAGAATGTACCCATCATCGAGGCAAACCTTGACCTCGATGCAGTAGATCCAGGAGATGATCAGATTGATCCTGACATTGATCCAGACGACTTGATGGCGCCACCTGTCAACAACGCACTTTTTGCCAATCTTTTGCCGGATATAAAGACTGATCGTTGGGTAGGCTTGGACGCGAATACGTATGTAACAGCAACTACCATAAGTAGCTCGCGGATGGGCCTAGATGATATTCTGCCACCTTCCAATTCTAGTAGTGGAACAGGAATAGCTGCTCCAACGATCATTTCTGAATCTATCCAGAAAAGTGTAGGAGGAGGTGCAGTATTGAGCGGCGGTGCTTCCTGGAACGATGTCGTTACCAAGCGCGAAGTCATCGATATGAACGGTGATCGATTTCCTGATGTCGTTGGTGAAGAGGTGATTCAATACACGACAACGCGAGGAGGATTAGAAGAAGCCGCACGTCCTCACAGCCTTGGTGCGCATACGGCTAGCAGTTTTGCAAAAGGACTTGCCGTTGGCGGAAGCCTAATAAGTTCGGGGGCAAGTAATTCAGGCCCGACTTCTGGTGCCGGTAGCAACAAGCGAAATAGCCGTACGCGTTCGAAAAGTTCCAAGCGAAGCAACAACTCCAGCAGTTCGAGTGAAGCCGCAAATGCAGGCATCGGATTTAGTGGTTCGATAGGGGATGATCGAGATACGACGCTTCATACGTGGCTCGACATCAATGGTGATGGTTTGGAGGACAAACTATACGCTAACGGAGATGCACGGTTGAGTTATGGCTACACATTTGGGGCTCGAGAAAACTGGGGCTTCGACCATATCCGAACGGGTTACAGTAGTGACGTTAGTCTTGGAGCGGGCATTAATTTCCTCAATGGAAGTATTACCGCTGGCGTCAGTGGTGCCGTTACGGGGAATCACTCCTTGGTCGGATTTGCAGATCTTAATGACGATGCACTTATCGACTGGATCACCAGTGAGAATCCGCTGCGTGTTCGGTACAATACCGGTGCGGGGTTTGGGCCTGAGCAAGCACTTATGCATACGACACAACTTGATGCAGGGCTATCTGGCGGAGAGTCCGTTGGGGGAGCGGTTACGTTTTGTATTCCAATTCTATTGGTACGGATTTGCTTTAATCCGAGTGGTGGGCCTGCTCGTGGTATTGGTAAGCAGACGACCAGTTTTGAAGACATGAACGGTGATGGATTTGCTGACTTTGTAGTCTCTGATTCGGATGGGACCATGCAGGTGAGCGAGTCTCAAATCGGCAGGACCAATTTGCTCAAAAGTGTCCGTAATCCATTAGGAGGAAGTACGGCGTTAGACTACGCATTCGAAGGTAATAGTTATGGCTTGCCGTATTCTGTTTGGGCATTGAAAAGTATCCGAAGCGATGATGGGCTGCGAGGAGATGGTGCAGATGAGCAGCTTACAACCTATGCGTATAACGCGCCGAATTATGATCGTCATGAGCGTAGTTTTCTTGGCTTTGGTACGGTCGAGATCATTCATCATGACACCGAGAATAATGATGCTACTTACCGGACGCTAGTACAAGAGTATGCCGTCGATAACCTGTATCAAGATGGTAAGCTTTTGCGTCAGGCGATTTACGATGCAGACAATCAATTACTCCGAGAGACACGTCATCAGATCGAATTGCTTGACACGCAAACAGGTCAGGTTTTGGCGCAAGCTGAGCAACGCAGCGATGACGGTACAGCCTTCGTCGCTCGCACGGCAACCACAACGACATTCTTCGATCCGACGGGTAGTGATCAGTTAAGTGCGAGGACCGAGTACGATTATGACCTGCTTGGCAATGTGCTCGAAATAAACGAAGTGGATGCCGACTTGACCACAAGCTTAGTTTACCACGATGATAACGTTCGCTATATCAAAGCTTTCGCCAAAACAAGTACTAAGCAAACCGCTGGAGGAGTAAAACGTAAGACGACACATACCTATGATGATCGGGGTAACCTCACGCAACTTGTGCATGAGATCGGCAGCGGTCAAGCGGCCGTGTTCGACATGAGTTATGATGGGTTTGGAAACGTGACCGAAGTGGTCCGTCCAGCTAATCATGCCGGACAACGTTTGCGCTATTCATACACCTATGAAGATGAGTTGAACCAGTATCTTTTTGAAGAATCAGACAGCTATGGCTTTACTACCTCATACACGTTTGATGCACGCACTGGAGGTGAAACTAGTAGAGTTGATATCCGAGGAAATACTCGCAGTAAAGGCTACGATCACCGTGGCCGAGTCGCTTGGGAATTGAACGCAATGGACGCTGCAGAAGGCCGCACAAGTAGTATGGAGTATACTTACTTGGATCAGGTTTTGCCGAATGGCCTATCTGTAAAACGATACGACCCTGAGTACGATGGTGTGGTCTTGTCTTATGCGTTTACGGATGGCTTTGGCCGGATCGTGCAAACTAAGAATCAGCAAGCACTGCATGCCGCACCAGATCAAGCGCCACGCGTAGAACTTGTCGTAAGTGGTTCAGAAATATTTGACGCTTTTGGTCGAGTCGTTGAAGAATATCATCCACTAACAGAAAGTATTAGTAGCGGAGAAATATTCAATACAGGAACAGATGGTGTACGTCCGTTGCGCCGAACATATGATGTGTTAGATCGTCCATTATCGATGGTAGAGCGAGACGGTGGAGAGACTGAAATACGCTACAATATCGCAACTGATCCAGTAGGTCGAATGGCGAGCCTGCGCACGAGTACAGATGCAACTGGGCACGTGACAGAAACCTATTTTGATGAACGCGGCCGCATGCTCGCCAATCGTGAAAACGTCAGCAGTGGAACCTATCATCTCGTCGCTGAGCGCGATGGTTTAGGGCAGTTGTTGAGCCTCCGTGATGAACGCGATAATGTCATTTCCTATGACTACGATGGCCTAGGAAGACGGATAAGTATCGACCATCCAGATGCTGGCTTGACGGAGATTGAATATGACCCTGCAGGCAACTTGCGAGGACGTACGACGGCCAACTTGCGCAATGGTATACGGACGCAAGGCACAATCCGATATACTTATGACTGGGAGCGTTTGCAGCAGATTGATTACCCGAAGTACTTTCAAAATAAGGTGCAGTTGCACTATGGCGAAGTCGGAGATTCTCTCGGTCGTGCGGGTCGTGTTTGGTTGGTTGAAGACGGTAGTGGCGGTCATGAATACAGCTTTGACATCGATGGGAATGTGACGCGCACTATTCGCACACTCATGATCAACCGGAGCAACGTATTCACTTTTGTGAGTGAGGCGAAATATGATAGTTGGGGCCGGCTGCAAACCATGGTCTATCCGGATGCCGAGGCCTTGGATTATACGTACGATCAAGGAGGTAATCTCCATAGTATGATTGGCGAAAAATTAGGGACGACCTATCCTGTTGTGAAGCAATTGGGCTACGATAAATTTGGTGAGCGCGTCTTTGCTTCCATGGGTAATGGACTTGCTGCAACCGATGTGTTCGAAGCAGAAAAGGGGCGCTTGTTATCGACTTCCGTCAAGACTTCAAACGGCATGGAAGTCCTTTCAGATGCGTACGGGTATGACTTAGTAGATAACCTGACCAGTCAGCGTGGTGAGAGTCTTTTTAAACCTACGGGCGAGCTAGCGAGCTATGCATTCGACTATGCGCATGATGGGCTTAATCGCCTTGTCTTGGCAGAAGGAAACTGGACGGATGGCACCAGTGCAGAGAGCTTTCAAAGCCAACAAGGGTATGCGTTGCGCAGTGGCATGTCGAGCAAGTTGCGCGAAGTATTTACCGATGGAAATGCGATTGCGGCCAGTACGATCGATTTTGATTACGCCTACGATAATGTGGATGTTCCGAGTCGGGTATCGGAAGCAGGAGGGAGAAATTATACCTATGACGCCAATGGTAATGTCGACCTGATCAATAGTCAAGGGAACACGCCTACGACAGGTGTATTTGACTTTCGTCAAAACCTCTGGGATGAAGAAAACCGTCTCCTCGCTACTTCAGATAATGGCTATGTGAGCATGCACACCTACGATGCGTATGGCGAGCGCGCAGTTAAGAGCCACGGTGCTACGGCGGGTGTATTTGTGAATGGGGCTGCAGCTGGATTCATCAACCATACGGATGATTTTACCGCTTACGTGAGCCCGTACTTTACGTTTACTGGAGACCTGTTTCGCAAGCACTATTTCATTGGTCGTGAGCGGGTGAGTTCGCGCCTGGGTGTAGGTAGTTTCGCAACGAATCTGGTTGGCGGAAGTGAGTTGGCTGCGGGAGACATTGATTACAAATCGCGTATTCAGCAGTATGAAGCTTCGCAGTTAGGATTCTATGCATCATTGAATATCCCACCTGGAATTCCGACCATCCCAGGATATTATGCGCAGCCGGAAAATACGAGTACAGGATTGCCCAATGCAACCGCTGAGAATCCGTACACCGCTATTCCGACAGGTTGGCCAACGGCAACCGGTGAGCCGGATAGCTTGGGACCTCCAGGCGCACCTGTCTGGTTTCGACCAGATACACGTGGTGATGTTCGGGCGGGTTACGGCTTTTTAGGTCAAGCGCAGTTTACCGAGTTAGAGCAATTCTACTACCACTATGACCAAGCTGACAATGTACGCTTGGTCACCGATTGGTCGGGCGGGCTGCGCGAGTACGCGCACTATTTCCCGCAGGGTGAGACATGGTTAGAAGAGCAGTTTTCACGCGAAGGAACCGACTACCGTTTTGGCGCACTTGAGTTCGATGAGGAGTCAGATTTGTATGCTTCCGGTCAGGGGTATCTCTCTCCGCGTGATGGGGTAGAGCTAAGCATCGCGGGTGTGACAACTGACTTCGGAGCGTTGACTTCACAGCAGCGGGTGGAAGGGCGTCAGTTTTTCCGATATAGCGGTCCGTGGGCTGAGGATACGGATGATGTTGATACGGAGGTTTTAAATTCAGAAGCCCCTGAACTTGTTGCGGATGGAAGTCTTTCAGGATATACCGATCCGCATGCGCCTGACTTAATCGAGCTGTACAAGAAAGCGAGAAATTACAGAGAAAAACGAAAGGCGGATAAGCGTTTGGATGCTCGTTTAGACAACACGCTCGCCGAGGTAGATGCTGACGATGAAAACCAGCAAGCGCGCCGTCGTCGAGATGCGCGTCTGTCACAGCTCCTGCGAGAGGTTGACGCCTATGCTGATGCTTCTACCGAGACCAGTGAGGTAGATGCTGCTGTTGCGCAGCCGCGCAAGGTGGTGCGTCGTAAGCGACGGGCTGCGCGTGCGCGGAAAGTGGTGAAGCGGAAGAGGCGGCCGGTGAGGGCTACTGGGGTGCGCGTTCGGTAAATCCACCACTCACTCAATCACAGAAAACATCCATAAAATCCCAACAATAAAAGGCGTCAGAAAAAGAACGCACAGGATATACGTTAAGATCGACCGTAGCAAAACTTGAAGACGCCCGCGATCAGAAAAGAATTGCCAAAAAACGAAAAATTGATAAGCAATACTTGCTACAATCATAAGGAAGGCAAGTCTTTCTGTATCTCCAGTTAAATAGCTAGCTACGGCGTACACGATGTAAATCAAGGACTGTTGACCAATGATGTAGGCATTGAGAACGATGTGCTCGACAATGTTGTATCCAGTGCCTTTGAAAGCTAGGAAAGAAGCAACTGCGTACACAGGTAGAAATACTAGTATCGTGTAGGAGTAGCGATTCGCAAGCCAATTAAGCGTTTCTATTTGCGATGCTGAGCTTTCTTCTCCGTGGCCTCCACTGGCGAAGCCCGTCACCAAGTCATTGAGTACCGTATCCGTTCCCAAGGCTTGCGAAAGAAGAAAATAAATCGTCGAGATCAGGAACGCATAGCCAATCGGCTTGAAGTGATTCTTACGTTTGCCTGCTAGGAATTCTCTAATGCTATGCCCTGGTCTAGTGAACAGTTCCTTCAGCGTGAAGAAGAAGCCCATGTTGACCTGAAAGACGCCCTCGGAAAGTTGAGTCGCTAGGCTTGAAGCCGTTAGTTTTCCAACCGTCGTTCGCTGACCACAGTTGGAACAGAAATGCGCTTCCGCTTCTTGGCCGCAGTTTTTACAGGTCATTCATCGAGGTGTTGTCTTCGCTTGGAAGGTAGGAAATCTTAGACAGGCTCTGAAGAAACTTAGCTGGCACTTCAATCTGTGAGTGTGCGTATTCAACCTTGGTCCTACATACACCATCCAAAATCTATTGCCGTTCATTCTTCCGAGGATGGAAAAACCTATTCAGACTTTGCCGAACTTTCGGAATTATCAACTCCTGTTTTGGCGGAAGCTAATGTGCAGAACCACTATTTGAAAGCTGCTCCGACCATGGCTCGATTCATTAAAATCGAAGTTGGAAACCAACAGGTGAATCCAAAAAGTCACTCGGCTCCAGGAGCTACTTGTTGGCTATTTATTGATGAGGTCTTGATTGACTAAGGCGTAGATCTAGTTTATAAATAGACAAAGACTTGTGCGTCGATAGCTGGTAAAACCATCATTGTGTATCCGGTTTAATAATGAATTTTAAATCTTACCATTTATAGGCGACGCCAACACTTAGTGGAGTTCCACTGTAGATGTTTTTGCGAGAAAAAATTAGGTCGCTGTAGGTTGTTCCTGATGCGACTAGGTTGAAATGTTCGTTGATCTCATAGAAGAGCGTCAAGCCAGCTGCGGTATAAGCAACAC
Organism: Saprospiraceae bacterium; assembly: GCA_045110575.1. Lineage (GTDB taxonomy): Bacteria > Bacteroidota > Bacteroidia > Chitinophagales > Saprospiraceae > CALDTK01. The sequence goes on along the minus strand of JBGCGF010000026.1, from coordinate 23,766 downwards.
TTTCTCCTCTTACAAAGGATAGGCCTGCTGTAGGTTCGCCAATAGAACGTTGAGCGCTGAGTTTTCCCATCACATATAGCTTGTCGAAAAACTTATAGCCAACTTCTACGGCGGTTAAAAATTGATGACTGAGACCTTCTGTTCTTAGGTTAAATGCACCGAAGGCCGACACAAAGGATTTCTCGGAGAGTGAGCGCGAGGCTGCTAATGTGGTCCACACATTAAATTCGCCGTCACTGGCAGGCAGGTTGATTTGGTCAATGAACCCAGGTATATTTTGAACGTCGTTGCGCGCAAATTGCGTCTCGGGAGAGAGTGGCAATTCTGCTTCTACAGCAATGGATATAGGCCAATCGTTTGCGTGAAGGGCATACTTGCCACCGATGCGAACATCGCCAACTCCGTAGGTCGCCTCTGAGGTCGAGAACGCTTGCTGTCGTAGCAATGGGCCGTTGAATAGGAGGTTGAACTTGTCGGAAAGACCGTACTCCGCGTATCCTGTTATTCCATACGATTGATACTTCGTGGTGGTTAGTTGATCACCGTTGAGGTTGTAGTAGTTGTCTGAAGAAAATACAACTGCTGATAGCTGCGCGTATCCTTCACCTTTGGGTTTAAGCCAGCCACTTTGGGCCGACATTGAAACGCATAGAAGAAGAAGGGCGGTAAGTGGGATGCTTCCTTTGGCAGTCATAATGGTAATTGACATAGCGGTAAAAAGAAGCGACGGCCTGCATCTTTAATTCTGCAATGACCGTCGCTCTAAAATTGTCAGACTCAACTCAGTCTAGCATTCGTTATTGAAGGAGCGCATTTCCGAAAGGAATGTTAGCTGTAGCACACCATAGGATGACGTGCGTGAAAGTTGCAGGAACGGTTTGGCTGATCTCAAAATCTTGTGCGCCGTTTGTGTTCAAGGCACCGACAAGAATTAGATCAGGGTTTCCCGTCATTGGGCTAGGCGTGAATACCTCAGAAGTAGAGAGGTATACCGTTACGGTGCCAGTTGCTTGCTCGGTAGTGAAGTCACTGCCTAGGCGCAAGAACGTGCGGTTGTCTTCATCCATTCCTAGCTCAACAGAGCCAGTAGTAGGTGTGCTATTCTCGGCTGTGAGCGAACCCGTGCGATCAGCAGTGAAGTTTGATGGCAATGAGCTATCAATGGTCATGAGTGTAGTGTCGTCGTCATCACAGTTACTGAAGGTGAATACGGCGAGGAACATTACGAGTGGGAGAAAAAATTTCATCAGGTTTCCTTGTTTAGTGAGGTTTGAAAGGCTGTTTTCGCGATCGCATTTACGATTCGCTAAAGGGGTTTAGCGCCGATTTTGGACAAAAAAACTTGTTCAATTCATCGGCACTTTTCCTACACGGCAAATAATTCTGAATGGTTGCCTGCCGATCGATTTTCAGTTGTATTTTCTGCTGGTTCTTCCTGAAACGTGTATCAGCCGACATTTCCTAGACCAGACTCCATTGCTTGCTTGCCGAATGGAAATCGCTTGTCGTAGTTTGGGGAGGTCTGCCGAGCTAGAATGTCCTTCTAGGCGGGAGCCAACTTCAGACCCCAATCCAACGTTCAACTAAAGACGTGAATGCGCCACCACAAAAGCGGCCGAAGAGCTTGTTTCGAAAGTTGCTTAAAATTGGGCTGATAGGCCTACTCCTACTGCTTTTTGTAGCGGTTGGGCTCTGCGTTTATGGCGTGTGGTATGTTGGGTCTGACAAGGTTAAAACCTTTGATAATCTCGCATTTTTTGGCGGTGGATCACTCTCGGTTGGGGCAATTTCGATTTCTGACGTTTGGGCGTATCCTGAAATTGACCTCATCGTCTGCGATCTACACGTTTGGGAAGAAGAGCGAAAGAGTAAGGATTCTGCGTTTTTCGTGATGGATGAAGGACGTATTCGATTGCGAGCCGATCTGCTCAACAAGGATACCATCCTGCTTCGCCAAGTCACTTACAACGGAGGACGAGTCCACTTGGTCAAGGATGATCAAAATCGTGATGCAAGCGAACGGATGCGAGGCCGCAGACCTAGGCCTAAGGCGCCGTCCCGATTTAAGATTGTGGGTGCCCCCGATCTGGTTGCTGGTATCCAACGGGTTGATGTGCGTCTTGCCAATCCCAATCGCGGTAAAGACTATGCGGGATTCATTAATCGACTTGTCGTTTCTGACCTAGTGCTATCAGCTGTAAAGCGAGCTCAAGTTGATTTTGATATCGACATGAAGGGACTCACGTTCAAGGCGGAAAACGGAGCATTTGTGTCGGGGACGCGCTTGCAGGGAATTCTTGATTTTCAAGATGACGGGCGTCGGATTTCAGCAAAGATTCCAAGCTTATTGGCTGGAACGACTCTGATTGATTTTGAGGCGTCGATCTTTCCCGACGAGGATAGCCTTAGCGTCCTGAATTTTCATGTTCCTTCAATCGACATGGCGGAGGTGCGACCTATGCTCTCTCCCAACTTGCAGTCGAAGATTACAGAATTCAACGTGGATGGCCCTTTCTATGCCGACGTAAAACTATTGCCTGCACCTATACCAGGTGATCAAGCACAAGTGCGCATCGACCTTCGGTTAAGAGGCAATCGCGCAAAAGTAGATGACTTTGTTTTTGAGGATAGTTATTTGAACGGGACGTTTTATAATCGCCTACCAGGCCGGTTAGATGATTTTAAACCAACGTCAATTGGTAGCACTTTTGAAATCGATACCGTTTCTGCAACGGGGTTTGGGTTTGACTTTACAACAGCGCGTGCACAGGTCGTTTCTCCAAGAAAGCGAGGCTCTTTTATCGAGGCCAATCTGATCGCAAACGGACCAGCGAAATCACTAAGTAGACTGCTTAAAAGCGATCAATTTCTCTTTACCAGAGGTGAGGTAGAAATCAAAGCTGCATTGGTAGGCCCGCTCACAGACGTAACTCAACTATTAGATCAAAGTAACGGTCTACTACACTTTACCAATCCTCAAATCCGCTTCGTTGAGGCAGGGGTTCAGCTTCCGCTAAAACACCTTACGCTCGATAAGCAAGGCAATGTTGCCAATGTCGACCTAGCAGGATTTACGCTCTTAGAGAAGCATTCCTTCCATGTTTCAGGTGAGGTAGCTGGAGTCTCTCGGATTATCGGCGGCGCAAACCCCGAGCCTGTCAGCAGTACCGTGAAGGTAGAATCGCCTCACCTCAGCTGGGCAGATCTCGCTGACTATCTCGGCACGAAGTCCGGAGATGAACATGAAGCGAAGAATCCCGAAGACACGACCACTACGAGCGCTTTCGATCCCGCTTCACTTAAGGTCGTAGTCTCATCAATTGAATCATCCTTCCAGCCTAAGCTAGATGTCGTCGTTGACACACTTAGCTACCTCGATGTTTCACTTACTGCATTCCATACGGGTATGCATTTTCAAGGAAAGGATACGTTGGTCTTGGAACGCACGACGTTCTTGCTTGATACGGCCAAGGTGGGTTTTGGCGGAAGCATATGCTTTGGAGAAGTGGATCAAACATCCTATAAATTTTCGCTTAAGGCAAAGCATGTAGACGTCGAAAAACTACTCCCGAAGATTAATTACGTTGGCTCAAAACTGCTTGCAGAACTTAAAACTTTACCGAACGACGTCGATATAGAAGTTGATCAGCTAGGTTTTATCCATGACCGCGACGGAATTATTCCGAACGCTTCAACGGGTTTTATAAACCTCGTGAGTAATAAGCAGAAGGCATTCCGCGCCCGTGTTGATTTTGAACCCGACCGACCGGATGATCCAAATTTTCATTCAACCATCGTTAAGTTAGAAGGCAACGCCGTTCTTTTCAATGACTTTTTTGATACAGAAGAGTTCTTATTCCAAGATGGAGATTTTGATTTCTCTATGGCATATACTGGGCTAGTTCCCGATATTAAGAGTCTCGTTCAGAAGGAGGAAATGTCACTCGATTTTCGAAACGGTCGCGTGATGTTTAAGAGTGCCGATTTGGAAATTCCGATCAAAAGCCTAACGCTAGACATGCTAAGAGACACGGCTGAAATTAGGCTCTTTCTCAAGAGCGATGAGTTGGGGCAGGAGCTCCGGGTCGATGGAATCGCCAACAACCTAAGCGAGGTTGTTCTAGGCGAGACAGGTAAGCAGTTTAGCACACAAGTAAGAGTTGAATCTGAGCGGATCGTCTGGAAGGATCTCAATGCTTTGATAGGGTCATTTGCAGGCGAGCGAGACACTTCTGCTGAGCTCAACCTGAGGAAGACCACACGAGCGATCATGACGAAATTTCGTCCAGATGTTCACCTTCGAATCGGAGAACTTCAGTTGAATAATAGCCTCGCCATTCAAGAGGTTGAGAGCGGCCTGCGCATGGATGATCAGCAGCGTTTGTATGTAGATACGACTGGCTTCATTTACGGAGATGGCTCAATGCAACTTGCCGGTTCTGTTGATCTCGCAGACCTAAGCTTGACTCCATTTGACCTTTACCTCCACACCGAAGAATTGAACATCGCTTCGATCCTCGAAGGCTTCGATCACTTTGGAATCACCTCCTTGAAAGAGACGAAAATCCTTGAAGGAAAAATGAGCTTAGAGTTGGATCTCGACGCCGAAATTCTCGGGGAATCAGGCATGCTTCGATCAGAGACCGCGAAGGGCATTATGAGCTTCTCTTTCTCAGATCTCGAAGTTGACGGACTTCAGCAAATTGATGACCTCGCGAAGAAGTTCCGGATGACCAATCGCCTTGATGACCTGAAGTTTGCGACACTCACCAACGTCATAACGCTCGATACCAATACGGTCCATCTTCCACTAATGGAAGTTCCGACGAGTGCTTTCCGAGTATTTGTAGCTGGAGATATGGAGCTTGGTAAAGAAGCTAATGTTTGGGTGACCGTGCCCCTAGCCAACCTCAAAGCTCCAGATTCTTTAAGCGCTTTGCGTTCTGTAGGATATGCTGCCAAACAACTTAACCTGCACGTAGAGTTCGCCAAGCCGGGAGCAGAAGAAGCGCTTAAAACGAAGCTCCGTTGGTCGCGTCGCAAGTATTACAAGCAACGTCAACAGCTTGCCCAATGGAAGGCCGACAAGAAAAAGTGGAGACAAAAGCGCAAGGCTGCTCGCCAAGCGGATAAAGACTAGCTGTTTAACTTACAGGCAGCGATTCTACGCTTATCCTCGTTACCTCAGAAAGGAGTCTACTATGAAATTCGCTGGTGTTAAAGTGCTACTAGTCAGCTTGCTCGCAATGTTTTCGACTCTTGACGAAGCAATAGCATGTAGCTGCGGCCCTTTTGTGATTCCTACACCTTGCGAATTGATTGCTGCAGTCGATACTTCTGCAGCGCAAGATTTCGTCGCCATCGTAGACTTGATCTTCGTCGAAGAACTGGATTATTCCCGCACTTTTCGAATTGATGTAGTGGATGTCCTTGGAGGAATTTCAATTCCATCTGGTACGCTATTCGAAGGTTTTCAAGGAAGCCTGTGCGGTACATTTCTTGCGACCAATGCCCACCGAGGCTTGCTCGTAGGAAAAATAAACAGCGAGGGTAGAGTAGTGCCTTCAGCCTGTCAGCCCGAAGATTCGTTTTTCCCGATTCTAAACGGGGAAGTAGTCATTGGTGCTTACAATGGTATCCCTGAGCAACGCTATCCGTTGTCGGGGATCAGAACCGATGATTGTAGTGCTTCTGACAGCGCGCAATCCCTATACTACATTGAGTATCATTCTCCAAATGAGAAACTACTTGAGATTCGATCAGTCAAGCCTTTTTCAGGTCCAGCAACAGTAACCGTAATCAATACATCCGGACAGGCCGTCCGACAAGAAATTCCTTTGCAACCGTTCAGTACGAATGAATTACCATTGGGTTATTATGTCGCTATTATTCGAGATGAAGACGGCGTTTATTCTCTGCCGTTTATGGTTCAAAAGTAAGGTGTTGTGCGTGCGTGAAGAACTGAATTCACGAGTCGTAGGCGAGCAACATCTAGCTTGCGTTACTAAAGCAATCCGACAGCGAACGAAGTGAGCGGTCTAGCCTCCAGTATCCCAAGTACCAATTAGAATTGAGATCTGTCCTCCAAGCGAAGCTTGAAAGACATCTAGCTCGCGCCTTAAAGGCATTCAAAATTCAAAATTAGAATTTACGTAAGTAAATTCCCCTCTTCATCCCACTCTGCAATTTCATTGCGCTTACTCTGATCTACGCATTTCGCGATCCAAGCTGGGTCGTATGCCACGCCATGCTTATCGAGTACATGCTGAGGTACGCCGTCCCAAACATTGGCAGCGTTACCTGTATAGCCTAGGTCTTTGATCCCAACCTTAGAGGTCCAATATCCCGTCATCGTCAATCCGCGAATCAAGCTGAACCAGTTCACTGCCATAGGGCGCTCGGCGGTAGGCTGCTTGTGGTCGTAGAATGCAATCTCATCTAGAATTTGCTTCTGTTCAGCTTCCGCCAAAACTCGGAACTCTTTCCCGAATCGCGTATTGGACTCGTGGTCAATCCATGCCAGTCCGCCACGCATTGGGCGCTCGAACCTTGGAATGTCCTTGATTATAAATTCAATGAATTCCGGCACTTCTGCTTCAATTATTCCGCCGTGCTCACAAGGCGGCATGATCAGGTTTGCGAGTACCGTCACGGTTGCAAGCTCATGCTCATTGAGGCACTGCTCAGCATGCAAGGCTGTGTCACGTTTCACTTCTTTAGGCGTACGCCCGTAAAAGTGATCGCCAGCAGCAGCAATATCGGAAGTGTCCTCAGAGGTCACCGGCTTGCAACCCGCCAGTGCGAGTCCGCTACCTATCGTTCCAAGTACAAAAGTCTTTAAAGAATCGCGTCTGTTCATGATCAATGTGTTTTAGCGCGTAAGTCCCGTAGGATTGCGGGGAAAGCGAAAAAAGAAAAAGAAAAAAACTGATACTACAGTCTTCCTAAGTCATTTTTTTCACTATCCGATATTCTGCTTTTTTAATTCTTCTACGATGTAATCTGAAGTCCTCCAGCTTAACGCTAGAATCGTCCACGTACAGTTCTTATCTCCCTGCTGCACAATCGGTCCACCATCAACGATGAACACATTGTCTACATCGTGAAGTTGCTGCATAGCGTTGGTCACCGAACGCTTCGGATCGTTGCCCATGCGCGTCGTGCCCACCTCGTGAATGATGCGCCCAGGAGCTTCCAAACCGAAGTCCTTGTCTGCACCTGGCTTGTCACCGAGCGGTGTACCGCCCATGTTCTCAATCAGCTCTTCGAACGTGTCTTGCATGTGACTCGCCTGCTTCACTTCATACTCCGACCACTTGTAGTTGAACTTGAGTACCGGTACGCCAAACTCATCAACCGTGTTCGGGTCGATTTCGCAGTAATTGTCCTCACGTGCAATGCCTTCACCACGTCCACCGAATCCAATTACAGAGCCGTAATACTTCTTGACGTCCGTACGTAAGTCGTTTCCGTATCCACCTGTTGGTAGGCCAAAGAACTGGTTGAAGTCATTCGGGTTCCAAGAGAAACCGTAGCCCGGCTGACCTGCGCCACCCCAAACCTCAATGTGGTATCCGCGTGGGAAATTGAGCTTAGAATTGTCTAGCCACCAAGGGGAATAAACGTGCAAACCACCGACCCCGTCTTCATTGTAAGAAAGGTCGCGGTTCATCAAGCCTGGAATGAATCCTGCGCGACTCGCACCTGTCGAGTCATGCAGGTACTTGCCCACCATGTTGCTCGAATTACCGAGTCCGTTCGGGTGCTGTTCGCTTTTAGAGTTGAGAAGGATTCGCGCCGAACTACATGCCGAAGCAGCAAGTACGACCACCTTTCCTTTCAACTTGTACTCCTTACGATCGTCCTTGCTGATGTAGGAAACGCCGGTAGCCTTGCCTTCATCGTTGGTCGTCACTTCGCGTACTACAGAGTCAACGTAGAGGTCAACCTGACCGCCGCCTTTCATGGCAGGGAAGATCAAGCAACTTCCCGAAGAGAAGTCCGCATACACCGCACACGAGCGTGAACACTGTCCGCAGTAAAAGCAAACGCCACGATCATTGTTGATGCGTTTGGTCAGCATCGAAAGACGTCCTGGAATTACAGGGACGCCCGATTTTTTCGCTCCGTCGATATAGAATAGCTCGTGCAAACGAGGCTTAGGAGGAGGAAGAAAAAAACCGTCTGGATCATTCGGTAAGCCTTCGTTCGTGCCGAACACACCGATCAATTTATCGACGCGGTCGTAGTATGGCTTGACGTCGTCGTAGCCGATTGGCCAGTTCTCGCCAAGGCCGTCCATGTCCTTCTTTTTGAAGTCACGTGGACCAAAACGCAAGGAGATTCGTCCCCAGTGATTGGTACGGCCACCTAGCATGTGACTTCTAAACCAGTCGAACTCGGTTCCTTCTTCACGTGTATAAGGCTCGCCTTCGATTTCCCATCCGCCGTAAGCTTGATCCCACTCTCCGAACGCACGTGTAACGCCAGCACCTCTTCGAGGAGACTCGTACGCCCACTTCATCTGCGTCATCGTTTCAGGATCTTTCGGATCGAAGTATGGGCCGGCTTCAACGACTGCGACTTTTAGTCCAGCTTCCGCCAAAACCTTCGTTGCCATTCCTCCTCCAGCACCAGATCCGACAATTATGACGTCGTATTCTTTGGCGTTCTCCTTAATCTGCATAGTGCCACCAAGCTAACAGATGTCTTTCGAAAGTGGATAGGGTATTTTTGAACTACTATGCTTTACTAGGACTGGGTGGCTTTTTACAGAAAAAGCCACCCAGTTATTTCTATGGTATGACGAGCTGAGACGCTAAGTCAAATCTTACTTACCAAGTAGAAATCCACTCTGGAGGTTCTACCATTATGAAGGTTGAAGTCAACAGCGTGTCTCCCCACATTTCAAATGGTCTATTTATCCTCCAAGTTACAGTAGCAAAGCTAGTATCCCGGATGGTGTAGCCAGAGACATAACCCCAGTCTGCCCAGCAATCATCATTGATGTTGGCCTCAGTAACTGTGAATTCGAAGTTGTCTCCATTAAAAAGACCGTACCGTTGCGAATTTGTTTTGAAGCCAATGAAGCTCATGCCTCCTCTTGAGTATCGAGAAGGATCATCTGCCCCATCAAATGGGCAGTCTTCTGGAATCCATGACGTTTCATCTAAAGGAACGCCTAAGGTTGAAAATATGCCTGTTCCGAAACTATTCATATCAGCTTCTTGTGCAGAGGCAGAAGAATTGGCAAAATAAAGTGTGTCTGAAGGCCACCAATTATTAGGCAACGAATCAAAAAGCACCATCCGAGCAAATTTAGCTCCCAAATCATTGGGGTCATGGCAAAAGCCACCGTTTCGGCCTGAAGCGATATATCCTGCCTCGGTGTTGCACCTCAAACAAGGTCCATCGGGTACATCTCGTTGGAATCTAGAGCCAAGCCCGCAATTTCGCCATGCCGCTTGGGGGTTTTGCGCAATGAGTTCTTCCGGTGTAAGGGGATCGTCATCTTTGCAGCTACTCGTAATTGTAAGCACTGAGAAAAGAATAACAAATATTAAATAAAATGTAAGTTTTGCTTGTTTCATGTTCTGATATTATTTATGTCGTTGGAGCGCTAAATATATTTGCAATATAAATTTACGTCGAATGTGAGATCTAAACCAAGTCAAATTGGCTCTTACGTTCATTTTAACGTTTCGGCTATTTTGATCGCTGCTTTTGTCGTGTGTCTAATCTAAAATTTGGTCTTATTGCTTTCTTCTGAGAGTATAATCCCAATGGAATTACTGTTGCCGAGATCGAGAAGAAGTGGCCTTGAGCGCTACTGCCAAACGTAAAAAGCCCCTTGTCCGTAGCACGGTCAAGGGGCTTTTATGAGCTTGAAAAAGCGTTAGGTCTATCCTTTAGATAGTTCCTTCAACTTCTCTTCGATCTCCATCTCATCACCAGGAACATAGCCTGAGTGACTGTAAACGATTTGACCTTCCTTGTTCAGGATGAATACCTGAGGAACAGTCTGGAAATTAAGGGCCTGCATCAAGGCAGAGTTTGCATCACTTAGCACAGGAAATTCCCATCCTTTACTTTCTACCATTGGAGAAACCTTGCTTAAAGCACGACGGGTGTCGATGGTTACCGCATAGACTTCAACGCCCATGTCTTCTTGCCACTCGTCGTAGTACTCTGCGTATGCGTCGAGCTCTTTTTTGCACGGGCTACACCAAGTTGCCCAGAAAGCAACAACAGAAGGACCTTCGCCATTACCAAGTGTATTGGCATGAACGGCCTCACCATTCAGTGTTTTAATCACCACATCGGGCATAGCATCTTGTGCAAATGCAGTTGAGAATGCGAGAATAGCGGCGGCAAAAAGGATAGTTAACTTCTTCATTGCTGTAAATATGGGGAATAGATCGTTGCCCCGCAGAGGCTTAACGCGTCTTTAACCACTGCCAGCGCAGCTGGCTGAGGTTAAAGTCCTGCGAACCACTGGTTCGCAGGCACGCTCGCGTCGTAGTTGAGTGGAGGTGTGCAGGCACGCTCGCGTCGTACTGAGAACCACTGGTTCGCAGCCAGCTCGCGTTGCACTTGAGTGGAGTCCCGCAGCCTTGCTCGCGTCGTACTGAGAACCACTGGTTCGCAGTAATGATCGCGTCGCTGTTTTGCGCTACGCTTAAAGCCTCGCAGTCACCCTAGCGCCGTGCCTGCCATCTACACCGCAAGCGTTACTGCGAACCAGTGGTTCGCAGTACACAAAATCTAGTATCTGAGCTTTGCTCAGATACTAGATTTTGCAATCTCCCCGACATGTGGAACATGCAATTTCGTGGTTTCATAGAAACCACGACCTTGGCAGCAGACAAGTCCAAATGAAGAAACTCTACACGCTCACCACGATTCTCTCGCTGTTCCTCTCAATTTGCTTCGTAGTTGAGGCAAATGCACAAGGCAGCAACATCTCTGGTAACCTCGTTAGCAACAACCAGTTTTTCGTGCGCGACACGGCGATTGGTGCAGCAAACACACCGCAGTACGACCGTCAACTCTTTGGAGCAGACGCCTGGTTTGACCTGCGCTACCAAGATCAAAAAGGTCTGCGCGCAGGCTTGCGCTTTGACATGTTCCTTAACTCGAACCTGCTCAACCCAACCGGTTCGTACAACGGTCAAGGCATCGGTCGCTGGTTTATCCAGAAGACGTTCGGTCCCCTAGACATCGAAGTAGGTAACCTATACCACCAAGTAGGATCAGGTATCATCTTCCGTAGTTACGAGCAGCGTGCACTGGCAATTGACAACTCACTCTTTGGAGTTCGAGCGACGTACAACTTCTCTGAAGACCTCAGTGTCACTGGTTTTGCTGGAAAGCAGAAGCAACAATTCGAGATTTACGAGAGTAACATCCGCGGAGCACACATCGACGGATACACGACGCTCGGAGACTCTACCGGAAACTTCAGTCTCGCACCTGGAGTTGGTGTCGTCGCCCGAACACTCGATGACAACTCGATGAACCTGCTCGTGTCAACGCTCAATACCTACCCAGCGCAAGACACGTTTTCACCGAACTACAACACCTACGCAGTCAGTGCTTACAACACATTGACCTACGGACCAATCTCTTGGTATCTCGAAGCTGCCTACAAAACAGCGGAAGCACAAACTGACCCGGAAGGAGTCTTTGAGCGCATTATCGACGGCGAACAAGTAACCACTGTAGGAGAGAAAATCTACCAAGACGCAGGAACTGTCCTTTACACCTCGATTGGCTACGCTGCGAAAGGTCTCGGACTGAGTGCAGAGTACAAGCGCACCGAAAACTTCTTCTGGCGTGCACGTCCACAAGCCAACCTTAATCAAGGTTTTATTGGCTTCTTGCCACCGATGACACGTATCAATACGTATCGCCTCACTGCACGCTACAATGCGGCTACGCAGGAACTTGCCGAGCAAGCATTCCAGTTTGACGCAGCGTATAAGATCAATAAAAAGTGGCGTGTGTCAGGTAACTTTTCTCAAATTGATCGCCTCAATGGAGAGAATCTTTGGAGAGAGGAGATCGGACAGGTTGAGTACAAGCACAGCAGGAAATTACAAGTCGTTACTGGTCTGCAGGCGGTTCAGTATGATCAAGAATTGTATGAAACCAAGCCAGGTGCACCGACGGTGAAGACGTTTACGCCATTTGCGGAAGTACTCTACAAGTTTTCGCGAAAGCGTGCTCTACGCACAGAGCTTCAGGTCCTAAACACGAAGCAAGACTTCGGCTCTTGGATTTTTGGTCTTACCGAGTTTACCATGGCTCCTCACTGGACCTTCACCGCGAGCGACATGTACTTGTTCGATCCGGCAAAGTCTGGCGGTCAAAAGACACACTATCCTCGATTTGATGTTTTCTATGCGTGGAAGGCCAATCGAATTTCTGCTTCGTATATTAAGCAGGTCGAAGGTGTCGTTTGTTCAGGAGGTATCTGCCGCCTTGAGCCAGCCTTCAGTGGTTACCGTTTTAGTCTTTTTGCTCAGTTCTAAGTCTAGTTTCTCGCCCTTACCTTTACTACTATGACGTCTTTTTCAGCTTTCGCCAAAACCCGCATCGTACCCATTCTTGCTTTCGTCTTTGCAGCTATCTTGCTCACGATGTCTGCTTGTGAGGAGATTCCACCAACGTTGAACATTAATGGTGAATCGACCGGCCCTGTTTCAAATGAGCTCAACGATCAACTAAGCGGTGTACTTGTTGAAGAGTTTACCGGCGTAAAATGCGTCAACTGTCCAGCAGGAGCTGAAGCAATCGCATTGTTAAAAGGAACTCACAAAGAAAGACTTGTTCCTATCAGTCTACATGCTGGCTTCTTTTCATCTCCGTATCCTGAAAGCACTATCGATTTCCGAACAGCCGCTGCTGATGCTGTTGAAACGTTTATTGGAGGACCTCAAGGTTATCCTTCTTCTGTCATCGACCGAAAGCAGTTTCAAGGAGAGTCAAGTCTTCAGCTTTCTCAGAACTCATGGGCTGGCTACATTGATTTGCAGTTGCAAGCAGATCCAGCCGTTGCGATCGGGGTCGAACTAGCTTACGAAGAGAGTGACAGAGGCCTAACCGTCGATGTGGAATTATTGGGGCGTACTGGTACTGATGGCAGAAACGCTTCCATTACGGTGCTACTCCTCGAAAATAAAGTGATCAACGTTCAACTCACTCCTGAAGGGAAAGATCTTGATTACTCACACGAGCACGTACTGAGATCTGCGATTACGTCTCCTACTGGTGAGCCACTCGGCGCGATTGCTGCCGGTGCGAGCATGGAAGAAGCATACACTTTCACTGTTCCGAGCGATATCAATACCGACAACGTCGAGATCGTCGTTTTTGTCCACTACGCTGATGCCGATGCTGGTGGCAAAGAGATACTTCAAGCAGTGAGCAAGAAGTTGGGAGAGTAGGGTAGGGCGTCTAGTTGTCTTTGTGGTCCGACCGTTGCACGGTCGACCGAATCACCTAATGCTGACTCTCATAACTCTGCACGGGTAAACCCAGTGCTCCAATTTAGGCGCAGCTACGCAGCTTCAATGTGTGGGCGTGACGTCTTGTGCATCGTAGCCGCATAGCGGCGTCTAATCTTAGCCCAGGGTTTACCCGGCGTTGCGGCTATAAAGGCCTCCGCGCGCTGAATGAGCGTCTAGTCTTAGCGCCCTTTGCATCCTTTGCGCAGTCCGAAGGACGCATAGCGATAAAAGCGTTGTGCTACACCTTACTGCAGTCGCGCCTGGTTACACGCCAAAAATGCCCCGCGCAGAGCCCCGCACTCGTGCGAGGGTCATGACACGGAAGCCTGCATTTTTTGCAGGCCTCAAATCCCTCATCTCACGTCTCAAATCCCATCTTCCAAATCCCTACCTTTGCAGCCTAAAATCTAGAATCCGTGCAGGTATCACTCAACTGGCTCAAATCTTACCTCGACCTTCCCTACTCACCCGAGCGCATTGGCGAGATGCTCACCGCTCTCGGACTTGAAGTCGAAGGTCAAGAAGATTGGGTATCCATCCAAGGCAAACTCGAAGGTATTGTCGTCGGAAAAGTGCTCACTTGTGAGAAGCATCCAGATGCAGATCGCCTCAACGTAACTACCGTCGATGTAGGCAGTGAAGAGCCGCTACAGATCGTTTGTGGCGCCCCCAACGTAGCCGCAGACCAGCACGTAGTGGTAGCGACTGTCGGAGCGATGCTCTATCCAACGGAAGGCGAGCCGTTCAAAATCAAGAAAGGAAAAATTCGTGGACAGCTGTCTTTAGGCATGATCTGCGGAGAGGACGAGATTGGCGTCGGCCCCGGTAAAGACGGCATCTTGGTGTTAGATCAACCTTATCCAGCAGGAACACCTGCGAGCCAAGTGTTTAAGGTAGAAGAGGACATCGTTTTCGAAATCGGACTTACACCTAACCGTTCAGATGCAACCAGTCACCGCGGCTGTGCAGCTGACCTGTGGGCATACCTCAACATTCATGAAGGCTACGACAAGCCTCTTCGTGACGGATCATCACAAGACTACGCACCTAGCACGGCGAAGGGTATTTCAGTAGAAGTACTTGATGCCGAGCGTTGCCCACGCTACGCAGGCGTTGTGATCGAAGGCCTTGCAGTTGGAGAGTCGCCAGCCTGGTTGAAGAATCGATTGGAGGCTATTGGCGTTCGTTCGGTCAACAACGTGGTCGATGCTACTAACTATATTTTGCACGACCTCGGTCAGCCATTGCATGCCTTTGACCTCGATAAGATGGACAACAAAGGCATTCGTGTTGGTAGACTTCCGCAAAATACGCCTTTCGTGACCCTCGATGAGGCGGAACGTAAGCTTGATGCGGACGACCTCATGATCTGCGACAGCAAAGATCAACCGCTTTGTATCGGTGGTGTCTTCGGCGGACTTGGGACTGGTGTTACCGAAACAACGGCGAAGATTTTCCTTGAGTCGGCTTGTTTCGAGCCTCGCGGCCTACGTCGTTCGGCAACACGTCACGATCTGCGTACTGATGCAGCGAAAACGTTCGAGAAAGGAGTTGACATCAGCCGTACAGTTGATTCTCTCAAGCGCGCAGCCAACCTAATTGCAGAAGTAGCTGGCGGAACCGTTGCTTCAGAAATTACAGATATTCTCGCTGAGCCGATCAAGCCTGCAGAGGTGAACCTCAGTTTCGAGAACCTAGCCAAGCTTACAGGTTTGGTTTTGCCGAAAGGCGAAGTGAAAAAAATACTACTTGCCCTCAACTTCACCGTTAAGGAGGAGAACGAGAGCTACATGCTTTTGCAGGTACCTACTGACCGCGCCGATGTACTTCGCGAAGCAGACGTGGTCGAGGAAGTGCTCCGGGTATACGGATACGACAACGTGCCACTCCCGAAGCAGATTCGATTAACGCCAGCCGTTAGTCCATACCCAAGTGCGCACCAGTTGCGTCGCCGCACGGCTGAATACCTTATCGGTCGTGGCTTTAATGAAGGAATGGGGCTTTCGCTCGTTCCTTCGAAAGTGTACGAAGCACTTGAACCTCAATTGGTTGAGAAGCTCGTGCGAATTCACAATACTTCAACGGTAGAGCTGGATGCGATGCGTGTCAACTTGATCCCAACGGGGCTTCAAGCGATTGCATACAACCAGAACCGTCAGCAATTAGACCTGCGCTTTTTCGAATCTGGTAAAGGTTACCTCCGCAATGAAGCGGGTGATCCGACAGAGTACGAGCAGTTGGCCATCTGGGTCACAGGTGCACGTCACGGTGAGCACTGGTCAGGTTCTGCTTCCGCCAAAACCTCCTTTTCGCACGTTCGCGGACTAGCGGAAGGTGTACTAGGAAGTGTTGGTTTGAATGCTACATCTGAGGCTTCTAGTGAGGCACACAATGCCTTCGCTTACGCGCAAGATCTGCTCATTGGAGACGATGTTGCAGCAACGTTTGGTCGTGTTTCTGAGTCTTATATCCAGTACTTCGACACCAAGAGTGACGAGGTGTATTTGGCCTTGATTCACTGGCCTGTTTTGGCGAAAGCTGCAGCTGCTCAGAAATTGATAGTCAAGGAAATAAGTCGTTTCCCGCAAGTCCGAAGAGACTTGGCCGTAGTAGTCGACAAATCGGTTACTTTTGGGACGATTGCAGAATTGGCAGACCGTCCAGCTGGACCACTTGCCAAGTCAGTAGAGTTGTTCGATGTCTATGAAGATGCAGAGCGACTCGGCGCGGGAAAACGTTCCTATGCCATCAGGTTTGTTTTTGAGCGTTTGGACAGAACGTTGAAGGACAAGGAGGTGGATAAAGCAATGGCCGCCGTAACCAAAGCAATCGACGCGCAACCTGAGATGGAAGTACGTCGTTAAACGCTATACCTACGATGAACACTGCAGAAACCGATTTACACGAAAAACTCGCCCGCATTACGGTGTTGGCTGAGTCGCTTGTTGCTCGAAATACCGAGTTGCAGGCCGAAGTAGATGACCTGCGAGACCACATTGAAGGACTAAATACTAAACTCACTGCCCGTAGGGCAGAAACCTTTACGCTGAACCAAGAAGCCGAGCCGATCCAACATTTGTTGGCCGATGCGGCGGACCGTGATACAGAACGATTGGAGCGCATGCGTGCGCTTTTAGAAGAATACCTAAGCGAAGTACACACCCGACTAGCCCCCCTAAGTCATGGCCACGAGCAAAACTGACGGAGATTTCCTTAGCCTAACGGTAACGTTGGGAGGGAGACCGTATCCGCTTCGTGTCGTGCCCGAGGATGAGGAACCTATTCGGCGTATCGCCAAGGAACTCAACGCCAAACTCACCGATTTTCAAGGAACTTATCCAGGCAGAGACAAACAGGATTGTCTTGCCATGCTGTTACTCATATACGCCGTCGACCTATACAAGGTCAAGGATGGCAGAGAAACCGTAGATCCAAAAATTGGCCGATCGCTCACTCAACTAGAATCAACTCTGAAAGCGGCCCTCGAGTCGACGAGCTGATTCTTCACGATCCGACAAAGCATGGCCACAATGGTGGTTACCGCTTGACCTCTTAGCAGCGTAGCTAAATGCTACGAACACATGGAAACTTTTATACTCCCCATCATAGCCCTCTTCGTAGGTGCTGTTGCTGGATTTTTTGGAGGCAAGTCCTCCGCGACAAATCGCGCTGCTGAAATAGAAGCAGAAGCATCGAAATCTGCAAAGCAGGTTTTGGCGGCAGCTGAACTGAAAGCAGAAACCTTGGTCGAGAAGTTCGAAAAGAAGAACGAAGAGATCAAGCAACGCAAGATCAAAGAGAACAAGGAGCGCGTCGCAAAGGCTCGTAAAGAAGCTGAGCACATTCGTCGCGAAGCACTTACAGAGGCCAAGCAGAAAGAGAACGAGGTTCGTAAGTTGGAAAACAGCTTCAAAGGACAACAAGACAAGATTCGTTCTGAGAAAAAGGAACTTGAGAAAGGCCGCGAGGAATTCAAGAGTGAGCAACGTGTTGTTGCCGAAGAGCGCAAGACCATCGAGCGTCAAAAAGGAATTCTTACTGAGCTTGAGGTTGAATTGTCTCAAAAGAGTGAGGCTCACGTCCAAGCACTAGAGAAAGTAGCCAACCTTAGCGCAGATGATGCGAAGAAGGAGTTGATGATGGCTGTTCGTGAGAAAGCGGATGTTGATGCATTAGCATATCAGAAAGAAGCTATTGAGAATGCTAAGGTTACGGCCAAAGCAGAAGCGAAGAAGATCGTTATCCAGACGATCCAGCGTCAGTGCGCAGAGACAACGATCGAGAACACGGTGAGTGTTTTCAAGATTGAGTCTGATGACATCAAAGGTCAGATCATCGGTCGTGAAGGACGTAACATCAAGACGCTCGAGTCTGCAACAGGCGCAGAGCTTGTGGTTGATGACACGCCGGGTGTAATCATGATTTCTAGTTTTGATCCAGTCCGTCGTGAGCTTTGTAGGCTTTCGCTAAAACAACTGGTTGCCGATCGTCGCATCCAGCCACAGCGTATCGAGGAGGTCGTTAAGAAGACCCGTAAAGAACTTGAAGCACGTATCGCCGAGATCGGTGAGCGTACGATCATCAAGCTTGGTATCAACGGACTCGATCCGTACCTCGTGAAGATGGTAGGTCGCATGCGTTTCCGTTCTAGTTACGGACAGAACTTGCTTCGTCACTCAATTGAAACCGCTAACCTCTGTGCTACTATGGCAGCAGAGCTTGGTCTTGACCGTAAGCAGGCACAGCTTGCTAAGCGTGCTGGACTCCTCCATGATATTGGTAAGGTTGTCGAGAACGAAACGGATCTCACTCACGCCCTTATCGGTGCTGAGCTTTGTAAGAAGCACGGTGAGAACGAGGTGGTATGCAACGCAGTTGGTGCGCACCACGATGAGATGCAGATGACGAACATC
This sequence comes from Saprospiraceae bacterium, assembly GCA_045110575.1. Taxonomy (GTDB): domain Bacteria; phylum Bacteroidota; class Bacteroidia; order Chitinophagales; family Saprospiraceae; genus CALDTK01. The sequence continues at coordinate 5,342 of JBGCGF010000026.1, read as the reverse complement.
CTCTCGCCGATCATTCAAGCATGTGATGCGATTTCTGGTGCTCGCCCGGGTGCCCGTCGTGAAATCTTGGACAGCTACCTAGAGCGCTTGGGCGACCTAGAGCAGTTGGCAATGAAGCACAAGGGTGTCGAGAAGGCATATGCGATGCAAGCAGGTCGCGAGCTTCGCGTCATTGTTGAAGCCGAAAAAGTAACTGACGAGCAGGCAGACGATATCTCTTTCCAGATCTCACAGAAGATCCAGGACGAGATGCAGTATCCTGGTCAGATCAAGGTGATGGTGATTCGTGAAAAGCGCGCGGTGACCTTCGCTCGATAGAACCTAGAGCCTGTTTAAGAAATCCTAATTCGACTAAAAATTGGATAATTTCAACCTGGTCTTCGTTGAAAATGCTCGATTTCGCCAGAATCTGAATTCATAAACACGCTCCTTGGGCAGGAGTACTCATAGAGTACTCCTGCCCTTTCTAATTCTAGTTCATTATGACACTATCCCAGTTTTTTGACTACCTCTCGGCCAACCCGATCTTAACGCTTGCGTTCTTCGTGTTTCCGCCGCTTGTTGCCATGTTTGTTGCCTACTTCGGAAAGGGGAAAGGCTACGAACAGCCGTGGCGTTCGGTCTATTCTGTATTGGTGTACCTCGTTTGTATTCCGGGCATTCTCGCCCTTTCGTTGCTGACCTACTTATTCCTCTTTGAGCGAATGAGTGTATGGAACATCAACCTACTTACCCAAGGCGTCCCCATTCTTTCTATGATGGCCACGCTTTGGCTTATTCAGCGCAACGTGGATCTATCCTACGTTCCAGGCTTCGGTCGCGTGAGCGGTCTCATGGGGATGATTGCCGGCCTCATCTTCATCATGTGGATTGCCGATCGTATGCGTTTGGTGATGTTCAGCTACATGCCTGCGAGCTATGTTGCTGTGATTTTCATCGGCGTGCTCATTGTGATGCAAGTGGGTTGGAGGAAGGCTTTTAGGCAATAAGTGGAACTAGAAATTAGATTTTTTTAGGAGGAAACTTAGCGATTATTTCTGCTGCCCAATCTGGTTTGTGGTATCCGAGGGTACTTTTAATAACCGTTCCTTCTCTATCAATAATAAACATTTGAGGCCAAGAAAGGGCATTTTTGTTCGGGGGTAATTCCTTGAAGACCTGGCCACTAAGGTCGTGTAGAGATATGAAATCCCAGTTATTTTTAGCTGTATTTTTAGGTAGAAAATTATTGTATCCACTTTCATTTCCGATGAATACTGATACGTAATTGAATGAGTGAAGCTTTGAGAATTTGTCAACATCATTTATCTGCTTACCTCCTATACCACCTTGCCACATGACTATTAACGTATATTCTGAGGTTAAATATGGTTCAAGTGTAGTAGTCTCTCCGTTTTTTGTAGTGAATTTGCTAGAAGGAGGGATGAGTTTTATGTCTGATTCTCTAACGTAAGTAGGCTTTGGCGTAGGCTTTTTCCTCGCTCTTTCGTCATTTTGTTTCCGCGCGAGAATTTTTGCGTTCCTAATCGAATCTTGAAAATGGATTCCTTTTCTGATGTTTGGAATGTCAACATATTCTTTGTTAATAAAGAACCTGCTGAGTAGGGCTTCGGTTTTAGTGATGTCCTCAGTAATAAGATATTGGTCTATTTGGATGCCAGCCTCTAGGATTTTATTGTAAGGTTTAAAGTTGCCAAGGTTAGGCGTTACCTGTCTTTGTCCAGTGGCGAAGGCTAATTCTACGTTTAAATTTTGCTCTGCATAATACTCTCTAGTGCCATCAGTAAGTCTTCTATTGCTTGTCTCTACCAATAAAATTGCCCTGAAATCAGCATTATTCTTTTCTTTAAATTCATTTAGGTACATAATGTACTCTTTGCATGCAGGTGCCTGAGTTGAGCATGTTATGAGCAGGCATCTGTCATCACCTAGCATGTCGCTTAGCTTTCCGATAGAGTTGTCTTCCAGATAAATACTTCTATCAGAGTAGGCCACATCCTGGGCTTGCACTATTTGAGACAGAAGAAGTAGTGAAATTAGAAGAATGTTATTCATGCTTAAAAGTTGAATAGTGCTATTTTGAAGCTTTGACATAATTGTGGTTTGAGATCGCATATGAAGTGGACATGAAAGTCTAAAGCGAATATACGATGTGGGACTGGGTTGATTAAGCTATTGGGGTGATTTTTGTAGTTGTTTGGGTTCGTCGAGGTGTGCTGCCAAATTTTTGCTTTTCGACTAAAGTGGCAAACGACAAAGCGAAAGAGCGGGACTTGAGAGTTTGATCATTCACCAATACCACTTGAGAGTATAAGTTCATCATTGATGAGAAGTTGTTTTTGTCGATAGTCTCTACCAGGGTTTCTAACCTATGTGGAAATGGGGTAATCATCTGAAGGATAGCCTTTATTATTTTGGCTTATTCAGCGCAACGTGGATCTATCCTACGTTCCAGGCTTTGGCCGCGTGAGCGGTCTCATGGGGATGATTGCAGGCCTCATCTTCATCATGTGGATTGCCGATCGTATGCGTTTGGTGATGTTTAGCTACATGCCTGCGAGCTATGTAGGCATCATCTTTTTGGTGGTGTTGATCGTGATGCAGTATGGGTATCGGAAAGCTTTTAGGCAATAAAGGCCTTTGGCCAATTGGTAATTGTTAGTTGATAATTTTTAATGTTCGTAACGCGAGCAGGGTGTTGTTCGTGCTGCTGCTCAACGACCTTGATTTAAACCGCAAAGACGGCCTTCGGCCTCGCAAGGTAGCGGAGTTCGTCCTGCAGTACTGTGGGACTGGATGCTAGGCCTATGACTTTTCCAGCAGCGGTTGACACACTCTGCGTGTGCTGCAGGGTACACAAGATTTCTTAGTCTTTAATCTTAGCCGAAGGTTAGTAACCATCTCGCTCACGTCCTGTTGGCCGTCACGACATTATCAACTAAAAGCTATCAATTGGCAATTGCGTTAGCCGTCACGACATTATCAACTAACAATTATCAATTGACAATTAATACGTTACGTGACTTTTTAGCCATTTTTACGTCCTAAAGAAAACGAGACGATGAGCGACACACAGATTTTTGAGGCAAGTCCTGAAGCAAAAGGAAAAGCAAAGCAATTACGGATTTTTGCAGTAATCGCTTGGCTTGTAGCCATGGCAGGGCAAGTCTTTGCCATCTTGAAATTGATTAGCGACGAGACCATGATTTGGTTGATCGTAGCAATTGTAGGTATCCTGATCTGTGCGATTACCGGCTCTACACTTTGGAAGAAGGCGAATAAGCTTGATCCAGCATCTGAGAAAGAGCCTACGCGTTTCTTCATCCAGAATCAACTTGGAGCAATTATGGGCGTGCTTGCCTTTCTCCCGTTGGTCATCTTGATTTTCACGAACAAGAACATCAGCGGTAAGACGAAAGGTATTGCTGGAAGTATCGCTGCAATCGCCATGGTTGCTGCAGGTATTACAGGCGCAGACTTTAATCCTCCTTCAGTAGAGAAGTACACCGAGGAGATTGCGCAGCAGAATGAAGCTGCTGCGAGTTACGGCATCAACAGTGATCAAGTTCACTGGTCAAAAGCTGGTAACAAGTACCACGCGTACGATGATTGCCAATACATCAGAGGCAAGGCGCTTACTACGGGAAGCATCCAGGAGTCTTTCGAGCAGAAGGGTATTTCTGAGCTTTGTAAGGTCTGCCAAAAGAAAGCTGCTAAGAATGCTTTGATTCCAGCTACACCAACGGTTGGGGAGTTGATTAAGGTTGACTAGGGAAGTTGTGGTCTACCGTTTTACGGTCTACCGAGAAACAGGACTACATCGAGAAAGGGAATGCCAAGAGGTGTTCCCTTTTTTGGTGGGGTGGTGGCCTAGCCAAGCATACTCTTTAAGCTAGGGGGAAATACTAATAGAGTAAATTAAAGAGATTGCAAAGAAAATTAGCAGCCAAATTGCTATGAGAAATACTGCCAATGTTCTTGTGCTAATTAAGCGGTCAGAGTAGTAGTTTTTTGGCAAATAATCTAGGGTCTCTAATTCTTCATAGAGCTTATTTGAAAAGTGTTTGATCCGGTTGCAAATTGTGCTATAAATTAAGCCTGAAATTAGTAACAATACTATTGTAATTATCGATAGTGAAATCGACTTACTTATTGAGGACTGTGCATTTTTAGAGGTTAATAACCATCCCATGACTAAGAATAAAAATCCTGCAACTCTGAATGCACTATCAATAAATGTAGCATGATGTTTGACAAGGCTACTGTAGAGTACGTCGAATTTTTTGTCATTGGATACCATTGGTTCGTTTGAATCGTTCATGTATTTTGGATTAGTGAGACTGGAGATTTGAAGTGTAAAGATCGATCTTTGATGATGTTAGTCTCTATGTATCGAAAATATAGTGAAATCACTTCAGGATTTGCACTATATCCAAAAGTTTATTCCGTCGACCCCAAATGTCTTATTTGCTTTGGTGTACCCTTGGGCGAGCTTTGATGTTCATATCTGCAAGGCGTTTAACTGGTAGGAATAGATGTGATACTGAAGTTGAATAATATGCGAGGTTAGGACTCTCTTTGATGAACGATAGAGGATTACGCCGAGGAAGACGCACAACAAAACGAAACTGCTAAAAGCGTAGGTGTCAATAGTGACATGATGTATTGGTCTAAGGCCGGTTATAAGTATCACGCATACGACGATTGCCAGTACATCAAAGGAAAGGCGCTTATTACGAGAAGCATCGATGCGCCCTTCAAGCAGAAGGGTGTCTCTGAGCTTTGTAAGGTTAGCCAGAAGAAGTCTGCGAAGTCATACGTTCCTTCTAAACCAACGGTTGGCGAGATGACCGTTGGTTCTGTTGACCATAACGTGCAATGTTATAATCTAGCTTTATGGGTTTTAGGCCAGCACGCTATTTAGCAATTAAAAATGTTTAGGTTGAATCGATCTCGAAGACTTCAAAAAGTTGCTTTCGTCTTCGATTGCTATGGAGATACCGTGAAAACTGAACTCAGTCGTATTGATTTCGTGCTTTTCCACGAATTTATCTGCTCTTTCGTTAAAACAAACATTACATGTGTTGTTCTGTTTAAACTCCAGTAGTGTAACCTTCATTTCGTTTTTACAGTACTTGCATTTGAAGTCCACTATATTGTGTTTGTTGCGGTCTGTATTGCGCTCAAGAGCTGCATTCTAGTTAGGGTCTACTGATTTATAATAAAAGCACTAACAATCAGCGTGTTAAGCTTTATTCGACTAAGGTATTATGTATGGATTTCGTATTTTATTGGCCTAAACCCTTGCAGCCGTGCTTCGCTATTCACCAGCTTCCCAACTC
>JBGCGF010000025.1:0-108040 GCA_045110575.1 Saprospiraceae bacterium | reverse complement strand
CGGCTAGGATTCCATCGACAATGAAATCAGCCAAGTAGCCTTTCGGCAAAACATCCCTTACCGTATCCCCTAGGAATGCGAAAGAGGTCTCAATCATCTCTGTTGGCCAACTCGACCAGGTGAAGATTGCTTGAAAGACTAGGAAGAGAACCGCGAAGAAAATTATCGGTCCAGCAACAGGATGAGTAACAACTCTGTCGATTTTATCCGACATCGTTTCTTCTTCATCTGTTTTGCGAGCAGCGCGAAGCGTAGGCAAAAAGCGATCGAAACGTTGCATCGTTTCACGCACTTGCCAGCGCATGGTGTCAAACTCAGGAACATCAACAGCAGCAGCACGAGCAATTCGAATACCGGCAGGTACACGTGCGTCTTCACCGTGGTGTGCGACGAGCAACCTTGCATAAGGAAGATGATCGGGCATACTCACAGCGAGATTGTCCGACAATAGCTTCTCATCTGAAGAGAAGGAGTAGAAATTTTGGGTAGGTAGAGCTCTCGTTTCAAGTAGCTCTGCCACAGCCTGTTTGAGATGCTCTATGCCTTCACCGGTTCGGGCAGAGATACCGACAACAGGGACTCCGAGTGATTTACTGAGATCATCAAAATCTAGCGTCGTTTCACTTTTATGGAGTTCGTCAATGAGGTTAAGTGCTAAAACCACGGGGATGCCCAAGTCCATGACTTGCGTCAATAGAAGAAGGTGTTTGTCGAGCTTATTAGCATCTGCTACATATAGGACTGCATCAGGTGTTCCGGCTGGATAGAATCCAAGGAGTGAATCCAATACGACCCGTTCATCTAGAGATGATGGGTGTAGGGAGTAGGTACCGGGCAGGTCAACAAGTTCAACGAGGTGATCGCCGAAAGTGGCTGTTCCTGTTTTTTGTTCTACCGTAACGCCGGGGAAGTTGCCTGTACGTTGTCGCAGGCCGGTGAGCACGTTGAAGAGTGTGGACTTGCCACAGTTCGGGTTGCCAACCAATGCGAGATTAGTGGTCAATTTTGTAGACTTTTTGGTAGAACTAGTCGCTGACGACGTTAGTCCACTCGATGGAGCAGCAGGCAAGCGGCTTCTTTTTTTCTAACGGCTAGTGAGCGACCGTCAATTTTGAAATAACAGGTTTGACCAACAGGGGCTTTACGTACAAGCTCAACACGGCTTCCTGGAAGGATGCCCATGCTGAGGTATTTGCGTGCGAAGCAATCATCTGCGAAGCCGCAAACAACTCCCTTTTCCCGACGATCGAGTTCAAGGGCGTTTATCTCAACGGCAGCACAAGGTCCTTGTGGTTTTGGGAGTTCTGTCTCCATGCTACAAAGCTATCTAGAAATAGTCTAACTAAGCGTAGCAATCGGTCATTGAATCATCACACTACCAAGTTTTTATCAAGAACAGGATAGGTTTTGACGAAAGTGGAGTGATAAATGTCCATAAATACTATCTGTACTTACTTGAAAACCAAGTTCAGTGTTCGCGCATTTATACAATGGAAGCTCGTCTAGCGAAAATTCGCTAATGTGTCAGCAATCGGGTACTTCTGCGACTATATTTGCAGCGCGAAAGCTTAAACGTTTTTGCAACTCCTAATCATTTAAAGCCAAGCATGAAAATACTGGTTTGCATCTCAAAGGTGCCAGATACTACAGCGAAGATCAGCTTCACTGATAACAATACTGCCTTCGATACTAACGGCGTGCAGTTCATTATGAACCCTTACGATGAGTGGTACGCACTTGTACGCGCAGTAGAACTTACTGAGGGCGGCAAAGGCGAGACGACAGTGATCAACGTCGGTCCAGCTACAAACGACGCGATTATCCGTAAGGGACTCGCGATCGGAGCAGACAAGGCCGTACGTGTTGATGCTGAGGCAACAAGCGCTCACGTCGTAGCTCAAGAGATCGCGAATTACGCGAAGGACAAAGGCTACGATCTTATCCTAACAGGTAAGGAAACGATCGATTACAACGGTTCTGAATTAGGAGCGATGATCGCAGAGATGCTTAATCAGCCTTACGTTTCCTATGCAAGTCACATGGAGGTTGCTGGAACGACAGCAAGCATCAAGCGTGACATCGAGGGTGGAGTAGAGCTGCTTGACGTAGATCTACCTGCAGTCGTAAGTGCAGCAAAAGGAATGGCCGAGCAGCGTATTCCAAACATGCGTGGCATCATGATGGCCAAGCGTAAGCCGCTAGAAGTAGTTGCAGCTAGTGCTGGTTCAGGACACGTTGCTGTTCAGAGCTACATGCTTCCTGCTGCCAAAGGATCAGTGACCTTGGTCGATCCTGATAACATGGACGAACTCGTTCGTCTGCTCCACGAGGAGGCAAAAGTGATCTAGGTTAATCCCTTGAATTCACTGAGTCAATCCTTTCTATCAATAAAAAAATAGGGCCTCATGGCAGTTTTAGTATTCGCGGAAACCGCGAAAAATTCGTTTAAAAAAGCCGCATTCGAAGCGGTTACCTACGGCGCAAAAGCCGCAGCTTCTTTAGGCACTGAGTGTATCGCACTTGTGATTGGAGATGCTGATAATGCAGCTCAACTTGGCAACTACGGTGCAAGTAAAGTACTTCAGGTCGCAGGCGTTGATGCGTTCGATTCTCAAGTGTATGCGACAGCTGTTGCTGAAGCAGCAAAGCAAACCGGTGCTTCATTGGTTGTGATGAGTCACACCAGCACAGGTAAGTCTATCCTTGGACGCGTAGGCGTTAAGCTTGATGCGGGCACTGTTCCTGGTGTCAATGCTTTGCCTTCAGGATCTGCAGGAAGCATGACGTTTGGTAAGCCAGTATTCTCTGGTAAAGCCTTCGCTCAAGTAGCTGTTTCGTCTCCGGTAGCAGTTATTAGCCTAATGGGCAACTCGCTTCCACCAGAGAATAATGGTGGTGATGCGACAGTTGAGGCTGTTTCATACACTCTTCCTGCGGCTAAGGTTCGCGTGAAGTCAGTTGAGCGTGTAGAAGGAATCACTCCTCTACCAGAAGCTGAACTCGTAGTAAGTGCAGGTCGCGGTGTGAAAGATCCAGGCAACTGGGGAATCATCGAGCAACTTGCTGATGTACTTCATGCAACAACAGCTTGTAGCCGTCCGGTTGCAGACGCAGGCTGGCGCCCTCACCACGAGCACGTCGGACAGACAGGTGTTGCTATTCTTCCGAATCTCTACATCGCGATCGGTATTTCTGGAGCGATTCAGCACCTCGCAGGTGTCAACAGCTCGAAGGTTATCGTCGTCATCAACAAAGATCCCGAAGCACCTTTCTTCAAGGCTGCTGACTACGGAGTAGTAGGTGACTTATTTGATGTCGTACCGAAGCTTACCGCAGCGATTGAAAAGTATCAAACGCAGAACTAAGAGCAAGTTGCTCTGAGTTGTTAAGTCAATATTGAAAAAGCCCAGCGTGAGTGATCACGCTGGGCTTTTCTGTTTTGAGTCTGAGTCTGCAAGAGGTTGTCTAGTTAAGTCCTGCCTTGTAGTAGTTGCGCAAGGCTGTGGCCAATTCAGACTTCGTCATTCCAGAGCGACCGGGGATATCGACCGTTTTCGCCTCTTCATATAGGTCTACATACGTGCGCTCGAGGAACGTCAATCCTTGCGTTTCTTTGAGTTCTTCGAACTTAGAGAGCTCATCACCAAGGGTTTTGATGACCCAACCCATAATCGTGATGTCATCGAGCCAACCGAGCATTGGAATGAAGTCCGGTACGAGGTCAATCGGTAAAATGAAGTAAAGGATAGCTGCTACGACCAAAACCATGTTTTGCGTGCTCACACCTCTATAGCTGCCATTTGCGTAGGCTTTGACGAGAGCAACCAAGGTTATTAAACTCGCGAATGCGCCTGTTGCTATGGATTTAAAGCTATCTTCCTTATCGGCCTTATTCATTGCTTTTTGGGCCACCTTGAAAAGCAGCGTCGGTTTTCCTAAAAAGCCTGCTGCTCGATAGCTGAGTGTTTTGAAAAGTAAACTTTTCGAAAGCTCGGATGCACTGAATCGTTTTCGTTCCTTTGTCATGGTGGTAGCGTTAGCTACTTCAATAACGCTTGACGTAACTTGTTTTGTTCTAGCATTTTGTAAGCATTCACATCTCCTTTATGTTTTCTTCTTCGATTATCAGGTTGGTATTCGTTCTCGTCGTCGGCACTAGAATATTTGCTGGGTGCGTCGGAAAGGCGAAATACTACAGTACGCTTCAAGAGCAGGCTTCCGCAAAAAGTGAGCTGGGGATAGTCGAGATGGACCTTGGCGATGCTCGTGCCGAAATCGACAGGAAGGAAGCATTGATCGCTGGACTTCGTACTGAAATTGGACGCCTTGATGATTCGGTCACCGATCTATCTACTCAAAGCGCAAGTGCGCAGGTTCAAATAGGAGCATCGTTAAACAAGACGCAGAACCACCTAGATGAAACGCAAGCCAAGCTAGCTGATGCGCAAAGACAGCTTTCTGCGCTGAAAAGTTACCATTCGAAAAGAGGGCAGCGCCTAGCCGAAGTGGAGAGACGCTTGAGTTCTGTAATTTCAGGTTTGCCGAGTAATCAGGTAAGTACTGCACGTCAGGGAGACGAGTCTATTACACTTCTCTTCGCAGAGGGCTTATTTTTTGTAAAAAAGGGCAGCATAGTCTCTGACTATGGGCAAGCGCTCACGCAGAGCTTAGCTTCTTCCTTAATTGGTCAGTCAGATCTACTTGTTGACGTCGTTGCTTACCCGTCATTGTCTGCTGGAACGATTAAATCTTGGGAATCCGCATCGGAGAGAGCAAATACGATTGCTTTCGCTTTCGTTTCTGAGTTCGGGCTTTCGCCAAAACAGGTCAGCGCAACAGGGCTACAAGGAGAAATCGTGATCATCGATGGGGCTCCTGCAGAGTCTAAGCAGCGTAAAACAGTCGAACTTGTAATTCGTCTCAATCCATCGTTTTATCCTCTGCCAGCGCTTGAGCGATAGACTAAGATTTAGTTGGCGCCTGGTAGAGCTTGTACTTGAGGCCTAAGCGCACATTCAGATACGAGTACGAGGGCTGGAAAGATGGACTGCCTTCTCGTGAAAGAAGGACTGCTCCGGTTAGACTCGTAAAGGACTTCTCAATGAGCATCTCGGAACACCAGCGACCAAAGTTGCCGCGGATACCTGCGTTGAATCGGCCACTCCAAGGTCCGTTGAGCTCCATCAGCGGTTGGTCGTTAGCGGGCTGCTGGATACGAGACGAGATTTGATAACTGGCGACTCCTCCTGCTAGAACGGTGACTACTGGAGTTAATTGGTAGCCTACTATTGCTCCAAAACCTGTGTTCAGTATTCGTATTTCGGGCCAATCAGTACTCGCGTTGCTTCCTTCAGACTGTAAGCGAACGATAGCCCTTGGTTTCCACTTCTCATGCTGTATGAGCACCGTGGCACCTTCTACGTAGTAACCGAGGTAAGTTATTGGTCCAGAGAATTCGCTGCGGTATGCGGCAGGCAAAGGATCAACAGCAGTACCTGATCCTAAGACGCCGAAACCGACCTCAAAGTCTCTTTGAGCAGTTGCTACGAACGCGGTAAGAAATAGGAAGGGGAGGAGGATAAAATATCTTGACACCTGCACGTAACGAAAACGCAAGGCATCTATTGAATCTCAACAGAAAAAAAAGTAAAAAACTTCAGTTCGCGTACTTACGAGTCGCCGACGAGTTGACCTCCAAAGAGACTTTCTACGAATGCTTGCTTGTTAAAGATCTGTAGTTGCTCTACACCTTCTCCTACACCGATGTACTTAATCGGCGTTTGAAACTGGTCACTTATGCCAATGACGACTCCACCTTTGGCGGTTCCGTCAAGTTTAGTGAGTGCAATTGCAGTGACATTGGTCGCCTCTGTAAAGTGCTTCGCTTGTTCGTATGCGTTCTGACCTGTAGATGCATCTAACACAAGAATAACCTCGTGAGGTGCACCTTCCATGTTCTTCGCGATCGAGCGATGAATCTTAGAAAGCTCATTCATAAGACCGACCTTGTTGTGAAGGCGACCTGCAGTATCGATGATCACCACATCGTAACCTTCTTTCACTGCTTTGTCTGTCGCTTCGAAAGCGACTGCAGCAGGATCGACGTTCATTCCTTTACTGAAGAAATCTACGCCGGTGCGGTCTGCCCAGATACCGAGCTGATCAACAGCTGCGGCACGAAAGGTGTCAGCAGCACCGAGAAGGACCTTATGGCCTTGCTTCTGAAATTGATGAGCGAGCTTACCAATGGTGGTGGTTTTACCTACACCGTTTACACCTACCACAAGAATCACGGCTGGACGACCATCGGTCGGCAGCTCATAGGAGTCATAGTTGGCGGTGTTCGCATCTGACATCAAGCGTACTACCTCATCATGGAGTAGGGAGTTGAGGTCGCTTGTACCGAGGTACTTGTCTTCTGCAACACGCTTCTCCAAGCGGTTGATAATCTTAATGGTTGTTTCAAGACCTACATCTGAAGCGATGAGGATAGACTCAATCTCATCGAGAAGTTCCTCGTCTACACGTGACTTACCAGCAACGGCTTTTCCGAGTTGACCGAAAAGAGAGGTTTTGGTTTTTTCCAGACCTTGGTCTAGATCTTCCTTTTTCTCTTTATTGAAAAACCGCTTGAAAAAGCTCATGTGTTAGGTTGTTGAAGCGACCTCTTGGGAATGGAGCAGCTAGGTGTAAATCTGAAAAGCTTCGCAAAGAAAGGGCTTCTTGAGCTCTCTGATGCTTACGTATATAGTATAGACGTAAAAAGGGCCCACCTGGTTGAGGTGAGCCCTAATTTGCAGATGGGATTAGCGGGCAAGATTACTTGCTCGCAAAAAATGCTTTTACTTTATCCTTGTGTAGGATCTGTTCTTTGAAAGTGATCTTGCCCGTTTTTGGGTCTTTAATCGACTTTACAACTTTAACGTGGTCGCGACCCGAGTTTGCGTTAGCAGCACGTTGTGCAACACGGGCGTTCTTAGATACTTTAGCCATTGCGGTAAGGTTTTAAGGCCGTGAGGCGTTACTTGATTTCGCGGTGAACAGTCATCTTGCGGAGAACTGGGTTATACTTCTTCAGCTCTAGACGATCTGGAGAATTCTTACGGTTCTTTTGTGTTACGTAGCGACTAGTGCCTGGTTGGCCACTAGCTTTGTGCTCAGTACACTCAAGGATGATTTGGAGGCGGTTGCCTTTGCTCTTTTTTGCCATGATAGGTAGAGTTTGTTAGTCTGCCTGAGGCGACTAGAGCTTTACACCAGTATGAACACCCTTACGCTCAAGCTTCTTGAGGTAAGCGAAAACACCTAGCTTATTGATCGTCTTGATTGCATTCGTTGAAAGCTTCAACCGTACAGTCTCTCCTGTCTCAGGAATAAAGAAACGTTTGTACTGCAGGTTCGGCAAGAAACGACGACGCGTCTTACGATTAGAGTGGGATACGTTATTACCGACGGCAGGTCGTTTCCCAGTGAGTTGGCATACTTTAGACATGATGTCGGATTTAACGGGGTGGTGATCCTGTCAGGATTCGAACCTGAAACCTCTGCATCCGTAGTGCAGTGCTCTATCCAATTGAGCTACAAGACCAATGGTGGCCAAAATGGCCTCTATTGCGGGTGCAAAGATACTCCCCATTATTGAATCGCAAAACACCCAAGGCAACAAAATTTCACTTTTTTTTTAGGCAGGTGCTTTTCGCTATTTCAAACTGACAAATGGAAAGGTCTCAGAATCCTTGCCTACCCCAGCCTTTAGGTAGTATAAGCCGTTCGCGAGGCCTTCTGAGAAGTCGACATTTAGCTCAAGATATCCGTTTTCCACAGAGGTGTTTTCTTGGAAGATGACCCTTCCAAGCACGTCATATATGCTTAAAGGGCAGGTCGAGTTATCTTTTCCGGACACGATCTCAAAGGTTAGCGTGCCTTCGGTAGTGATAGGGTTCGGGAATAAGCTGATGACAGTACAGTCGGATCCTTCCTCCTTTGCGCAGGTTTCTTTGCCTTGACGGGCAGCTTCTCCGAGTTGAAGGATATCCGTTCGGTAGTCCACACTTGAACCGACAGATCGATAAAGAGCTCTTTTTAGTCTAATTGCGGTCGAGCTTGGATTCAAATACGCTTGGGTCTCGAAGTCTGAACATGGTAATTGATACAATAGAGCATAGCTCCCCGCGGCCAAAGCTGCTGCTGCCGAACTACCGCTCAAGCGAAGTGTATCAAATCTCGTTAGCCCATAGGGCGAATTGTCCGCGGCCAAGTAGAGTGGCGTATTGCTTGCGCTAAAACCTCTTACATCTTCTTCAGCGTTTCCTTTAAAGCCGTAAGCGGTATTTAGAAGCCCAACATGGTTGATGCTAGAAGGGAAATCCGATTCAACTACAGCCCCATCATTGACTGTAGCTCCAATGGCCAGAACGCCAACGTTATCCATCCTATCGAGCACATTACTAATTAGCATGCCTCCTTGTCGGACAAGGGTTCCTCCTTGTGGGGAGACGTAGCTTATAACCAGAGCGCCATCCGCTCCATTACTTTCATTGTAAGCCGTTCTAAGGGCAGCTACATAAGATGCTCCTTCTATCCACTGGTCAAGGCTATTTCCTTGAAGAGGGAGAACTTTACCAGACCAATCGACTCCAGCGATGCCGAAACCATCATTGGCATTGGCAGCAATGAGAGCTGAAACAGCAAAGCCGTGGTTGCCAGCTGAAAAGGCGGTACTTCTGGCTGTCAGGTTGAATCCATTGTTATCATCAACATACCCGTTACCGTCGTCGTCTATTCCGTTGCTCGCCAGCTCGGCGTCATTAGAGAATACTCGACCATCTAGGTCTTCAGAGGTGAGGTTGAAGTTCTGATCAAAAACAGCAGTCACAACCTTAGAGGGTGGGGGAGCGGCCGATGGTCCATAAATGGTCTCCCATGCATCATCAACACCCATGTCGTCCAAATTGTCTTGGATCGGGTATCCTGGGTCGTTTGGTTGACGACCTCGTAGAATCAATCGCACATTTGGTTCTGCAGCCACAACGGAAGTCATTTCTTCTAGTTGTGCGACATGGTCCAGTATTGCTCCTCCAGCTGTATTGTAGAGGTGCATATTCCAATCTTGGCTTAGGGTTCTTACGAGGTTTAGTTCGCCAGCGGCAACAGTCAACGTTGCTGGAGCGGCTTGGCCTTCATCCAACTGTACGATCATATCGCCAAGTAGGCAGTCCTCTTCCAAGAGCAGCTCGATGGCACGACGAATGTTCAGTCGCTTCCCCGAAGTCGATAAAGCCGCATTGCCAACAGCATCATCTCCTGATGAAAGGATAGCGTCTCTTACGATTAGTGCAGCACCAGCAGGATCAACGAGAGAAATCTCATCTAGCGTAGAGCAGTCAATGGCATAAGCCAAGGCTACTGCGCCAGCTACATGTGGAGTTGCTCCAGAGGTGCCTTGAAATAGGGTGCTCGGGTTACCTGAATTTACGTAGGCCAAAGTTGTATAGGGGGATCCAGGCGCGCAGATATCTACATCTGTAGTGGAATAACCGCTAGCCAAGAAAATGTCGTCTTCTTGAGTGCTGGCTGTTACGATAACTAAGTAATCACTCTTACAGTCACTAGAAAGGTCTGGGGTTTGATCTAGATCTCCTAGTGAATTACTTGTCGCGCCTATGCTAAGAATGCCCTGCTCTCCAGCACGATCAAAAGCATCATTCAAACCTTCATCGCATGTTCCTGAATCGATTGCTCCAATGGACATATTCGCAACTACTATGTAGGCGCCTTCAGTTCCGTTCGAAAGATTGTATCGTCGTCGAAGATCTGTTAGGTAATCAAGAGCGGTAATCCATTGGCCTATGCGTGTTACTCTCAGTGGAATCATACGAGTATCCCAGTTTACCCCAACGGCTTGTGTCGAATTGTCTCCTTTTGCCCCAAGCGTACCCAGGACCTTGGTCCCATGTGAATCTCTGGTGAAGATGTTTGTATCTAGTTGAAAGTCCCAGCCCGTAAAATCATCGACAAAGCCATTGTTGTCGTTGTCGATTCCATCATTTAAGATTTCAGCTTCATTGACGTAGATGTTATCTATTAGATCTGGGTGATCTAACTGAAATCCACCAAACTCTATCACTCCGATTACGATCTCTCTTCCATTGAAGGAGGTGCCTCCTGTGGTATACTCCCACGCAGCGGGTGCTTCAATCTTCTCCATGTCCCATTGTTCTGGAAATGAAGGGTCGTTTGGTATTCTTGAACGGGCAGTAATCGGTTTTGAGATTTTAACACTCATTATTCCAGGAATGGCTTCCCATTCTTCCAGCGTCTTGGATGATTTTACCACCGCTATATTTCGCTCTCCTGCACTTTGTAAGGTGTACCAATTAAGACTAGATGCTACTGCATTCCCATCTCTACTAGACGATGAGGTCAACCCATCTTTAGCCGCACGGAGGGTTTTAGCGGAAGCGAACTCCACAATAACCTCGACTTGCGCAGAGAGCGAAAGTGAGACAACTAATAGGAGTAGCAGGTTACCAAGGCGAATAAGCATATGGGAGGTATAGATTGGACGTGATCAGGCTGTCAGGTTACTAGAGTAACGTGAAAAATGCACTGAAGGTGCTCCAAATTAGTGATCAGACGCTCGTCCGACAGAAATACCTGAATCCGACTATTGGTCTACAGCCTTGTGGAAGTCTTGCTCTCCAGCGCGAACTTCAAAAGAAAGTCTATTTTCTGGAGGAGGTACAGGGCAACTGAAACCGTCACTGTAGGCGCACCAAGGATTGTAAGCTCTATTGAAATCTAGCTGAAAGTTGCCTGAATCGAGATCGCTCTTACGTATGTCAAGATACCTGCCGCCGCCATAGCTCGTGACGCTGTTGGTTTCGTCCCAGAACGGAAGGAAAAGCTTGTCTCCAAAAAGCGGATGATTCCGGTATTTCATGGATTCATACATCGTAAGCTGATGCATGCTTCCGCCAAAACGAAAGAAGACCTTCGCGTATGGGCGATACTGCTTTTGCTCACCACTCGAGGTAGCAAAATTGAGGACCGTGGTATCTGTAAGTGGTAGGAAAATGGTCTCGAATAGAAACGAATCATTCGGTTGGTAAAACCGGACATTTCTAATATTGGTCGTATCGATTGGAGATCGAGGGTTGCTTAGCAACTGCGATATCATAACCTTACGCTGCGCTAGCAGCACTCCTGAATAATCATCACCATGTTGCGCATGCAGCGATCCAGCAATCATCATAATGATCACCAGGCAGTTTGTAAGTCTCACGCCTCAAAGATAGTCCGAATCACAAATGCCAGACACTGAAGGTGGTATGCCCGCTAAAGGGCATGCTACCAAACAAAAAGAGGTGATATGCGAACACGCATATCACCTCTTAAAAGAATTGAGTTAGAATAGGAATTACTCCTCCTCGAAGGCTCCTTCTTCAGGTGCCTCAGGGTTGGTAAGACTTACGCGCTTAGCGATATTCTCACCACGTTCGTTCTCTGTGATTGTGAAAGTGACCATGTCACCAATACGCAATGCTTTGAAGTCTACTCCTTCCACGTCTCCGTGGTAGAAGAATAGGTTGTTGTCTGGCCAGTTAATGAAACCAAATCCGTTTTTGAGGCTCATTACCTCAGACGTTTGTGCTTCTTCGTCATCCTCATAGAGGACCTCTTCTGCAACGCGTGACGTCTCGTAGTCTTCACGGTACTCTTCGTGACGTGAGTCATGGCTTACGAATAACTCGTCAACTAGAGACTCCTCATCTTCGAGTGGATCGTCAATGATCGAAGTCATGTCAACAGGATACGTTGCCCAGTTGAGCAAATCTTGAGACACGCGTGTAACAGACATGCGTCCACCGTCTTCTTCAAACTCGAAGTTCCAAGAAAGGATCATGGTGCGAACACCAAGTGCAGGTAGTTTACGAACAAGTGGAACGTAATCGCCGTCAGAAGCGATAAGTACGAGCACGTCGATTTGATCAAGTCCCGCGAGAGCCATTGCTTCAACAGCTAGTAACACATCGATACCTTTCTCTTCGAGACGGCCATGGTTACTGCGGAGTGGGAGGTGCTGACTCTGAACGTACTCAGACATAAGAATGTCGCTGAATACTCGGTCGTAATAAAGACGGTTGTCTTTTTCTTTGGCCGATTTAGCAGAGAGTCTTCCTCTGAAATACTTAGCTTCTACAATAGAACAGAGGTGTGCCTCCGTATTTTCTTCTTCAGCGACTTTGGCTTTGATAAAATCGTGCAGGCCAGCAATGCTGATTCTGCGTTTTCTATCGTGGTTGTAATTGTAAAAGTTTGAAACGTGGAGAAAGTAGTTCCCATCGTAAAAAACCCCTACTCGCGTAAGTTTTTTTTGTGATCTGGACATTTGAAAAGGTTTGCTCTTTGCGATAAAAAAAAGGCCGAAAGACAAGTCTTTCGAATAGACATATTGCTTATTGCGCCATATGTATGGTGCAACTGTCCGCAATATGCGACTATTGTTTGTCTATACACCTAAAAGCATAGCATAACTTCTATACGAACGTCGCAAACACCCTTTTTGCGTAGGTTATAAGAGCTAATACTTTTGCGCCAAAGCAAGTCGATGCAATATTTTGCGATCCAATGTTAAAGCAGACAAAAATTTTAAAGAAGAGTTACTCACAGGCTCATAACACTATAGTTGCGGGGCTTGAAACTGTTAATTTTCCCTTTAATCCATCTGAGTAGCATTCTTGAAAATGCGATTCCAGCGAATTCCATTTGCAATAGAAGCGTCTTTCGTAGAGAACCAAATGAACATTGGCTTGCCTACGATGTGATCTGCAGGTACAAAGCCCCAGAATCTACTATCCTCTGAACTGTGGCGATTGTCACCCATGGCCCAATAGTAATCTTGCTTAAACGTGTATGCTTTTGCTTGTTCACCGTCGATGTAAACAGCTCCACCTTTTACCTTCAGCTCATGTCCTTCATATACACTGATGATTCGAGTGTATAGCGCGATATTATTCGGCCCAATTGCAATGGTTTCTCCCGCTTGAGGGATCTTTAAAGGACCGAAATTGTCTTTGGTCCATTCAGGGAAGTTCTTAGGATCGTGCGGGAAGAGCTTAAACTTGTTCTGCTCATCGAACTGAGCGAGTTGCGCCTGTCGTTGTGGATCTAGTCTACGGCGAGCAGTATCCTTTGAAGGAGCGATGTCGATGATCGGTTCAACGATGATCCCTGGATCTATTCCCTTGAGCTTGTCGATTTGCCCTTGGTTCATAACGACACCAAAAGTCTTTTGAGATAACACCTGTGCGGCCATGTTCGCATCACCAGCTCTGAGGTCTTCTGTTGAGATACCCCAGTCATAGAGTTTGTCAAAAGAGATCAGCGCATTATTTGTGTTGGTCACCTGATAACGGAACTGGATGTTAGGCGCATCAACAGAGCGTTCGCCATTGATGTACAGGTCTCTGTCGCGAATCTCGATTTCATCACCAGCCACAGCCACCGCTCGTTTAACGTAGTGATCTTTCTTATCAAGAGGGCGGGTGATCAATTCTACATTGCCACGCGCGATCTGATTGGCGTGTTGAGGCCACACATTACCAAAACGGTAATCTTCTGCCGACCAGCTACGACCTGGCAATACATACACAGAGTCTCCAAGAGGGTAGTTGAATACAATAGGATCGTTGCGGTCGATGTTTTCCAGTGCAGGGAAACGTGTCATCTCTAGCGATGGGCTTTCAAGATAACTTTCACCCATGTCAAACGGCAAACGGTTGTGAAGCAACGGAATCATTGCGATCGTCTTTGGTGTACGAACGCCGTAGTGAGCTTTTGAAACCAATAGGTAGTCTCCAACAAGCATACTTCCTTCCATTGAACTGGTCGGAATGGTGAACATCTCAAAAACGAAAAGACGAATCAGCGCTGCTGCTGAAACGGCGAAAATGATCGCCTCAGCCCATTCTCGACCTCCTGATCGCTTGTATGGACTCTCTTCAATAAGGCGTTCTGCCTTTCTCTTTTCACTTCTTGTATATGCTGTGGCAATAGACTGTGCGTATTCCTTTTCTCGGATGAGGATCGGTCCTTCGTATTTCGCTTCTTCCTTCTTTCCTAAAAGGATGAAGTAGATAGGTGCGATCACGACGGACATAAAGCTGTCCCAGAAACTGAACTGATTAAACGAACGTGCGAGGTCAACGCAAAGACCAGCGAAGATGAATACGTTCACTAAAGGGACGAGTAGCCAGAACGCAAACGTCCCGTTTCGTCCAACCAGTTCTGCCCACTTCATGAAGTTGACCCCAGGGATCCACGCATCGGCAGCCTTGAGGCTCATCCCTTCAGGGAGGTTAGATTCAGCTTTCGCGAAAACCAAAGACAAACCGTAGCACAGTACTAGGTAGCTTATAACTAAGAAAATCAACAGGCCCATAGCAGATATCAATTGCGTAGCGGCGAAAGTAGCCCACTTCACCAATCGCT
Source organism: Saprospiraceae bacterium (assembly GCA_045110575.1). Taxonomy (GTDB): domain Bacteria; phylum Bacteroidota; class Bacteroidia; order Chitinophagales; family Saprospiraceae; genus CALDTK01. The sequence goes on along the minus strand of JBGCGF010000025.1, from coordinate 93,547 downwards.
AGCTGATCTTGTCGACTAACCTTAAGAAAATGCAGATAAGAGTCTAATTATCTGGCCGGACAGTCCGCAATCACGTAAATACGCTCGCGTTTTTCCAGATGGCTTAAGTACACATCGAGGTGCTTTTCTACATATCCGCTCTTGATGCAGCGAAACGCGACAGGAATACGGATGATGGCGCCCGGTTCGAGAGGTTCTCTCGGCCAGTCCACAGCTGTACATCCGCAACTAGAACGAATGTTCTCGATGATGAAAGGCTCATCTGTGATGTTTTGTAACACCAGTGAATCAAAACGTTCTACGCCACGAGCTTCGAAGAATCCAAAGTCTAACTCCGTTCCATTTGGCCAAAGCGCAGTCGAGTCTGTGACTTGAGCGGGTAAGAAGGCTGGAACGAGTGTGCAGCATAAGGCTAGCAACAGCGTGCTACTTTTCATCAGAATTACTTGGGTCAATTTCAACTTCATCAGCCATTTCGAGTACGTCCCAGGTGTGGTCAGAAAGGAGACTCACTTTAGCAACGAAGCGGTAAGGTGGATTGGTACCCCATTCGTTAGATGCGACAAGACTTAGTACGCGAACACCATTTGTTCGCTCATACAGGTAGCAAAGTTGACCAATATTAGCCTTAAAGCCAACTTCAGCGGTGTAAATGCTTTCACTGATGCTGATTCGATCGTGAATTGTTTGCGCTTGAGAAATGAGCAATTCAATCTGATCCTTGAGCTGATTGAGCTGAACACCGGTCTGCTCGTACATCGCTGACATGGCCAAACCTTTGGTTTTGCCCTTGTCTAACGGCTTGATGATTGCAGATCCTACGTGATGCGCATAGGGCAGCAACCCAGGGTTCTCGGCCACCTTGTCGGGATCGATGTAGGTTGTTGATTCGCGTGGTTTGCTGTCTGACATAGTCAGAAAACGAAGGAAGCGGGCAAGGGTTTACAGTTCGGTGTATAAAATGCGATTTAGTTCTAATCGATCGCATTTCGTTCGGATTGTCAACACAAGAAAAAGCCCTGTTCGCTTTCGCAAACAGGGCTTTTCTTGTGTTGGCGTAAGCCGTCAAATGCACTCAATTAAGAGGCTTTGAAGGAATTACTTCAAACGGAAAGTGCCTTGGCCACTGAGGTAGCCTTTGTTGTACACTTCAACGCCGTAGTCACCTTCAGACAACTGAACTGGAGTATCCCAAGTGACACAGATTTCGCTGATGTCATTGTTGAACTGGTGCTCAGCAACTTTTGTGTAACGTACTTTCTCCTTAGTGAGAGAGTTGGTGAGTACACCAGATCCCATTTCTTCGACAGCTAGTGTCTCGCCTAGTGGATTGATGATACGTACGTAGAACTCTTCACTTCCTACTGGAGTAACGTCGTTCGTTGTTGTTTGAAAGCAAATGTTGAGGAGGTCAACATTCTTAGCGTACTTTTTACGTACAGTCTTTCCGTTGTCTTTCATGCGAAGTCCAGTAACGTTTACGCCACCAACCTTGACAACTGAAGCCATGGTTACAGTACTCGCAAGTGCAGAACGCTCTTCCATGAGCACTTCTTTCTCACTCATAAGTGTTGCACGAGCAGTTGTAAGCTCTTCATTTGCAGCGGTTGCTTCAGCGACAGTCTCTTGAAGACCTTCGTTTGCCTGGTTAAGGTTGAGGTTCTGCTCAGTAAGCAAACCGTTAGCCTCGCGCAGTTCGTTGATTTCAACAACGTATGAAGCAGTTTGCTCTTTCAAGCCTGCAAGTTCATTGCGCACCTTACCAAGGTTACGCTTGTCGCGCATAAGCGCATCGATGCGCTTCTTTGAATCAGTGAGGTCAGCTTTTTGCGAGTCGATGAGGGTGTTAAGCTCTTCGTTGCTGCCGCGCATCTCTTCGAGCTCATTGAGACTCTCGTAGTACTGTTTTTCGACATCACGCTTGAGCGTGTTGGTTTCGTCAAGCTGCACGACCATGTCGTCGCGCTGTGTCATGACTTCATTACGATCGTATGCAAGCCAAGCAGTAACGCCGAGCGTACCGACTAGCAAAACGATTAGGAATGGGAGGAGACGCGATGCGCCAGTTGAATTAGACATAAGTCTTGGGTTTTGTCAACGATGTAGTTGTCGGCACTAAGAACGGGTAAGTTTTAGATTGCGTATCAAAACTATCAAATCCCCGACATAATAAACAAGGCCATGACAAAGTAATTTGTCTTTTTTTGACGCGGTAATCTATTTAAAGACAGGGTGTTGGAGGGGCGCGACTGTGTTATTGATCTTTGAAAAAGAATTTTAAATTTTAACACTTTCTCGGTATTTTAGTGAAAAATCAGGGATATCCGCTTCCTTTAGATCAATTGCAATTCTAACTGGCAACCCACAGACCTTATAATATGTACGATAAAATTTCGCTGACTAGCATCCTGTTCCTTGACATTGAGTGCGTATGTGGTGAGCCGTCGTTTGAAGAAGTAGCTCCAGCCCTCCAAGCGTTGTGGGCGGCTAAGGCGCCTCGGATTATGCGAGTCGATGAACTGAGCGAAGAAGAAATCGCTCAATCATACGTGGATAAGGCTGCGATCTATGCCGAGTTTGGTAAAATCGTCTGCATCAGTGTCGGCATTCTAGCCGGGGCAGAAGGAGAAGAAACAATACGAGTGAAAAGTTTCGCTGATCCAGACGAACGAGTTCTGCTAGAGGATTTTTCTCAGCTATTAAAGGATAGTGGTCGTAAACTGAATCACTTCTGCGGTCACAACATCAAGGAGTTCGACATGCCGTACATCGGTAGAAGGATGTTGATCAACGGAATGCGCTTGCACCCACTGCTAGACTTGCGTGGTAAAAAACCTTGGGAGACCAAGCACTTGGTCGATACGATGGACATGTGGAGTTTCGGTGATCGGAAGAATTACACCAGTCTGAAGCTACTTGCTGCGCTGTTTGGTGTGCCGAGTCCAAAGGACGATATCGACGGTTCTCAAGTGGGACGTGTCTTTTGGGAAGAAAACGACCTCGAGCGCATTGCGATCTATTGCGAGAAGGATGTTGTTGCGACGACCAATGTGTTCATGGCAATGACAAATCGAAAACAGATCTCTGATGACAGGGTTCTATTGGTCAGCCGACCAAAAGAGGATGCAGCCGAAGCTGACAACGAATCTGACGCCGAAGCTGGAGCCGAAGCTTAATCCTCGCAGTACCTTTACACTATGCCAAATCACCTAGTCGCCCCATCTCTTCTCGCTGCAGATTTTACGAAACTGCAAGCAGAAATGGACATGTTCAATTCGTCTTCAGCTGATTGGCTGCATTTTGATACGATGGACGGTCAGTTTGTCCCTAACATATCATTGGGTCTAGGCATGCTGAAAGCGGCGCGTCAAATGACGACCAAGCCCATTGATGCGCACTTGATGATCGAGCGCCCTGGGCGCCATATTGAGGCTTTTCGTGAAGCAGGTGCAGACCATATAACAGTGCATGCCGAGGCGTGTACGCATTTGCACCGTGTGATTCAGCAGATCAAAGCATCTGGGGCAAAGGCTGGCGTTGCAATCAATCCAGCGACACCGATCTCTAGTATCATTGATGTGCTAGAAGATGTCGACATCGTGCTTATCATGAGCGTTAACCCAGGATTCGGTGGACAGAAGTTCATCTATCGCGCAATCAACAAAATTGAAGCGTTAAAGTCTGAGCTCGATACCCGCAACCTCAATCCGCATATCGTTGTCGATGGTGGGGTAGGGTTGCAGAATGCACAGAAAATTTTGCAAGCCGGTGCCAATGTGCTTGTGGCAGGTAGTGCTGTATTCAAGGCCAAGGATCCTTCAGCGGCGATTCGTCAATTGAAGGACGTTGGACATGAGATTGCGCAATGGGCGTAGGTGGTTACTAGATCAGCGCCCCCGTTTTTGCATAAGAAAAGCATTAGTTATGGAGGGAGTAAGTGAAATTACGCTAGATGACGACCTCAATTTTGACACTGAATCAAGACTAATTTTTGACTGGTTGAAGAAGTGGCGGAAAGTCACGGTACTTGCCATAATCCTAGTTTGTAGCTACAATATTTTCGGTCCTGTCGTGTTCATCGTGAGTAAGCTTCAGTCTTGGCCCATTGTTGGTAGTTTTGGCCTAGGTTTGGGGCTCTGTCTGGTCTTATCGATCATTGGTACTTTCGTTGGCGTCATTCTAGCTTTTCTACCACTGAAAGATCTTCCATATTTACTCAAGCTCCCACTCGCAACGCTATCAGGAATATTACTCGTCAGTTTCGTTTACGCAGTTGTTTCAACCTACCTAGTATTAACTTTGGTGGGGGAGTCATCAGCGCCTTTGTTCTAGCATTATTGCTCGGGCTTTCGCCAAAACTTGCTGCGCAAACCGCTACTGTTACAGGCGTTGTGGTCAACGAACTGGATCAGTCAGTCATTGACTTGGCCAATGTTTACCTCTCGGATTTTTCAACGAATACGAACACCAACCAGGCTGGACGTTTCGAACTGTCCGTGCCCATTGATGCACCGTTAATCGTTGTCGTAACCAGAGTAGGTTTTGCCGAAAGGCGAATAAATGTGAGGGCTATACCCGCAGGTGGTACGCAAGAAGTCCGCATCGAAATGCTGTCCGCAGACATGGACGTGGACATCGTCGTAAAAGAGAGTAAGCTCGATGAAGGGTTTAATGTCCGTGAGGAGGCAAATGACCTCCGTCGACTTCCTAGTACAACAGGTAACCTAGAAGCTGTGCTTCCTGCAATCGCGCTTGGAATAAGTCCAGGAACGGGTGGTGAGCTCAGCTCTCAATACAATGTACGTGGAGGTAACTACGACGAGAACCTTGTATACGTCAACGATTTTGAGATCTATCGCCCGCAGCTAATCCGTACAGGGCAACAAGAAGGACTAACCTTCGCCAACCTTGACATGGCGCAATCACTCACCTTTTCTTCTGGTGGATTTGAAGCGCGCTACGGCGATAAGCTTTCCAGTGTGCTTTCTGTTCGCTACAAGCGACCTGATTCGTTGAAGGCTTCCGTTAGTGGAAGTGCCCTTGGCGCAAGTGCCCACGTTGAAGGATCTACAAGCCTCGGAGGAGACAGTTATCGTAAGCTACGATACCTCGTTGGCACCCGCTACAAGACCACTCGTTATCTTCTCGGTTCACTTGATATCACGGGTGAGTACGTTCCTAATTTCGTTGATCTACAAGGCTACTTTACGTATGACTTGACCCGATCTTGGCAATTAGGAGCCTTGATCAATTACAACAGCGCGTCGTATCGCTTTGCTCCAGAAGAGCGGAGCACAGGTTTCGGTTTGCTCAATGTCGCGCTCGAATTACAGAGTTCGCTTGATGGCCAAGAGGATGATGATTTCAAGACCGCAATGGGTGGTGTTTCCCTCACGTACGTTCCTGAACGCGATAAGAATCCACTCTACTTAAAGTTTCTCGGATCAGGTTTCAATATCAGTGAGATTGAGCGTTTTGATATCGTGAGTGCGTACTCTCTGCGTGAGATTGAAGCGAGCTTAGGTAGCGATCAATTTGGAACTCCAGTGCGAGAGTTGGGTAGTGGTATTCAGCAACGCTACATCCGCAACTACCTCTATAGTAACATCTACAATTTCACTCACCTCGGTGGCCTTGAACTTCAGCCAAAGAAGGAAGTGACGAATACCAAGTCCAACTTTGTTCAGTGGGGTTTGACCGCAAAATATGAAGACATCGCCGATCGTATTAACGAATGGGAACGTCTTGATTCAGCGGGGTTCTCCTTGCCGTACAACCCCGATGCAGTTGAAGTCGAACAGGTATTTCAGTCGCAAAACCGTCTAGATGGTTTGCGATTTAGCAGTTTCCTGCAAAACACCTGGACGTATCGCAAAGAAGGCGCTTACGAAACACGCCTCAATCTTGGTGTGCGCGGTGGTTATTGGACGGTAAACGAAGAGGCGTACGTTACCCCTCGCGCTCAGCTATTGATCAAGCCGCTCAATGGCAAGCGTGATATCTCATATCGTTTAGCGGGCGGACTTTACTACCAACCGCCGTTCTACAGAGAGTTACGGATGCAATCTGGAGAACTCAACCGGGCCGTTCAGTCTCAAAAGAGTCTGCACGCAGTTGCTGGTATGACGTGGGATTACAACGCAAAGAAATCTGGTCGTCCGTTTCGCTTCATTGCAGAGGCGTACTACAAGCGACTCACCGATCTAGTTAGCTACGAGGTTGACAATGTTCGTATTCGTTATTCGGGCGAGAACGATGCTACAGGATATGTTGCTGGATTGGACATGCGTCTCAATGGAGAATTTGTAAAAGGAACAGAGAGCTGGTTCAACCTATCAATTCTTCGAGCTCGTGAATCACTTGACGGGGTAGACCACTTACGTAGAGAGTTGAATGACACCGTTTCGGTGAGGTCGGTTTCTGACGTTCCGCGTCCAACAGATCAGTTTGCTACGCTCAGTTTCTTCTTCCAGGATTACTTCCCGAAGAACGAGAACCTGCAAGTCAACTTGACGACGACCATTGGTACAGGTCTGCCTTATGGGCTTCCAGAAAACAACAAGGTTTATCGTAACACCTATCGTTTTGCTGCATATCGCCGTGTTGATATTGGGTTCACGGCTCAGTTGTGGCGTAAAGCGTGGAGGGGGACAAAACCGAGACACTTCTTACGTGGGACAGATAATGCGTGGGTGAGTTTTGAGGTCTTCAACATGTTGGGCATTCAAAACGAGGCGTCAAAGACATGGATTAAGACTGTGTTCCGACAGCAGTATGCGATACCGAACTACCTCACCGGACGTCGTTTGAACCTTCGATTCAGGGTTGAGTTTTAGCGGAAGCTGAATGACCTTTAATGTCATCAGTGCTAGTAATTTACGGAGGAATTGATCTAAGTGAAATTTGGGAGATAATTTTTCTCCAGAAGATTTAAAAATCTTCTACATTTGCGGGCTCTAGTAAGCCTGGTTAGGGATTTTCCTATATGCCGGGTATGGTTCATCCATAAAAATTACAGAATCACTATGGTCAAGATACGACTACAACGCCGCGGGCGTCGCAAAAAGCCTTTCTACCACATCGTAATTGCTGACTCTCGTAGTCCACGCGATGGCCGTTTCATTGAGAAGGTTGGTACTTACAACCCAATGACTAAGCCAGCAACGATCGATCTCGATGCTAATGAAGCATTCGAGTGGTTGCTAAAAGGTGCTCAACCTACCGATACTGTTCGTGCGATTCTTCGCGTGAAAGGAGTAATGTACCGCAAGCACCTCCACCGTGGAGTGCTTAAAGGAGCATTGACGGAAGAGCAAGCAGCAAAGATGCTAGCTGAGTGGGTAGGCAAGAAGGAAGCGAAATTCGCTGATCGTTTTGCTGAGACTGCAAATGAGAAAGCTGCTGAACGTGCGATTATCGCAGGTGTTAAGCCAATCATTAAGGAGCCAGAACCAGAGTACGTAGCTCCACCAGAGCTTACTCCTACAGTTGCGTCTGCAGCTGAAGCGGCGGCACCAGTAGTTGAAGAGGCTCCAGCACCTGCTCCTGTAGTAGAAGCTGCACCAGTTGTTGAAGAAGCTGCTCCAGTAGTAGCAGAAGCACCAGCACCAGCTCCTGTAGTTGAGGCGGCACCAGTAGTAGAAGCTGCTCCTGCAAAGGAAGAAGCTCCAGCTGCTAAGCCAGACAAGCTCAACAAGATCGAAGGCATCGGCCCAAAGATCGCTGAGGTACTTAACAAGAATGGCATCATGACTTTCGCTCAGCTCGCTGGGACTGAGGCTACTGCTATCAAGACAATGCTTACTGAAGCTGAAGGAAACTTCGGTGCTCACATTCCTGATACTTGGCCAACACAGGCACAACTCGCTGCCGATGGTAAGTGGGATGAGCTTAAGGTCCTTCAGGACAAGCTCGACGGCGGTAAACCAGCGTAAGCTGATTTATCGCTCACCCTGCAAACAAAACGGAGCAATCTTCGTAAGTTTGTAAAGTGATATTCCATTGGAATTTCACACAAGTCTGGGACATCGACCTGGTAATTCTCAAGTGGGGATTACCAGGTTTTTTGTATCCAGCCACTCATTTCTAACTTTTTTACCCCCTAACATGGAAGCTCTTAGCCCCGATTATCTGCAACGTCTTGAAGACATAAAGTCTGCGATTCAAGAAAGCGAATTACTCTCGACGTACATCGACAGCGAAGAACAAGATGACTATGCTGCCTTCAAGGAAGCATTCGAATCTGAGATCGCTGCGCTATATCAAGAGGTGGCCAACGTAGCTCCACTGCAAATCGAGTCACTCGAGCTTGCTTTGTTGGACGAAGGGTTGGAAGGTCTTTATCTACCACGCGTTCTCGGTTACGCTGTATTGCGTCCTCGAGTTGATTCTCGTGGGTTTTACTACCGTCCACAAGAGCACCTGAAGAAGGTGATGCTTGCGATTGCGCAAAGTGCTGCGTTTCCTGAGCTTGAGCGTCGTATCGGTCAAGGTGTTACTGTTGCCCTAGCGCTCAGTACAAACGTTTGGGTAAGTAGTCTTTTAGAGGACGTTCCAAACAAGATTCCACGTAACTTTTACGTGAATAATCATAATTCTAGCATTCGTACCGCGGAGCAGCGACTTCAGGTTCACGCCCGCTATGCACGCCAATTCGCGAAGGAAAATTATGCGACAGCATCTATGCCTACAAGCGTAGAGGAAGCTACTGTGAGTTTTCCTGATGTCCTCAAGTTTCTTGAGTACCGCTTTGGGCATGATGTCGACAACAGTTCACTCGCTGAACCGCTTTTCGATCTCCTAAAAAATACAGACCTCCAAACAGTTCCTGGTTACAAAAGTGTACTAACCCTCACGGGAATGTTCCAAGAGATGCCAGAAAGCAATGAGAATAAGTTGCGTGATCTTCTTCGTGAAGCCGCAGGTGATTCATCTTTCTCAGATCCATACTTCAGCTTTCTCGCAAGTCTTCACCAAGGTTCTAGCGTAGAGGTAACTGCAGCAGTAGATCGTCGCATGGCCCAACGCATTGGTACTTCTGGCGATGGTTTAGTACAGCAGTACTATGCATTGGTCGAGAAGGTTCATGCAAACGGAATCAATCACCTTGAGACGCAGGATGCTATTCGCGTATTCATCGGTGATCAAAAAGGACTCAGCGATGTTGTTGAGTGCGTGCGTCAGACGGTACTTCGTTACTTCACTGAAATGCTCGGCAACCTTGATACCGATCACTACACAGAGTTCTTCGAGGCATCGAAGCTGTTCGCTGTACACTTTGACATTTTCGACAACGAGAGTTTCAAGCAGGCGATCCGCACACTCAGTACGCGCTACGTGAAGTCTTGTCTTAAGATCTACACTGACAAGCGTGGCCGTGACTACCAAGACATCAAGAAGTTCGTTAAGCGGACTTGGGTTGACCTTGGCTTTATGACAGAGCGTGAAGTGACTAATTTCTTCAAAACGAAGCGTACACGTACACCTGCTTCTGCATAATTCAACTACAACTGTTGGCCGAATCTCCTAATACGGGTTTTGGCGAAAGCCGCTTATTTGCTTCTGCAGATAGGCGGCTTTTCTTTTATGTACTCGGGGGCAAGCTGCCTCCTCTAGGATTGGAGCGTGGTACTTCCGTCAAAACCTAGGTTTCGTAGTTAGATGCCGACAATTGGGAATGGACTGCATTAAATAATCTGCAAGAGCTTCGACACTCGATCATTATTCGGTAAGTTGGCGTTACGTTTCTTAAAATGCCTCCTTATGTCTAAATTGATCATTGTTTCCAATCGCTTACCTGTAACGATCGACCGCAAGAAGGGAGAGCTTATCTACTTTCCGAGTGCGGGGGGACTCGCTACCGGGCTCAATTCTTTAGACGACTCCCTCGATCGTAAGTGGGTCGGCTGGCCAGGAAAGGCAATCAAGGAAGAGTGGGAACAGGAAGCTATTCGTAAGGATCTGAAAGGAGACGGTTTAGTGCCGGTCTTCCTGACCAATAAAGAGATCGAAAACTTCTACGGAGGATTTTCGAACAAGGTCATCTGGCCCCATTTCCATTATTTCACGCAGTACACAGACTACACGCACGACGAATACTGGAAGGCGTATACCAAAGTGAATCGGAAATTTGCTGATGCTATCGGTCCGCTTATCGAAGAAGGTGATACCGTATGGGTGCATGACTATCAACTCATGCTTTTACCTGGAATGATCCGAGAGACACACCCTGATGTGGCAATTGGATTCTTCTTGCACATTCCGTTTCCGAGCTATGAGATTTTTAGAATCTTGCCTTGGAGGGAAGAAATCCTCAAAGGTGTGCTAGGGTCTGATTTGATTGGCTTCCATACGTTTGGTTACATGCGTCACTTCCTGAGTGCGGCATATAGGATTGGTGGTTTTGAGCACCAGTTTGGACGAATGGAAATCGAAGGACGGAAGGTGAATGTCGATGTTTATCCAATGGGTATCGATTACGAAAAGTATGCGTTCCACGAACCGGATAAGGATGACGATAATGTTCAGGCGATAATGAACATTTCACGCGGTCTACGGATCGTTTTGAGTGTCGATCGTTTGGATTACACGAAAGGGATTCCGCAGCGTATTCGAGCAATCGGGAGGTTTTTAGCCTCTCACCCGGAGTATACGCGTCAAGTCAGCTTTGTGATGCTGGTGGTTCCTTCTCGAGATTCGGTGGACCAATACCAAGAATTGAAGCACGAGGTAGAGACGCTTGTTGGAGAGGTCAATGGAATGCATGGAACGTTTGATTGGACTCCAATCAAGTACTTCTACCGTAGCCTGAGCTTTGGTTCCCTCAACGCACTTTACCAGCGGTCAGACGTCGCGCTAATCACGCCATTGCGTGATGGAATGAACCTTGTTGCTAAAGAGTACATCGCAAGCAAAGAGAAAAGCATGCGTGGCGTGCTTATTTTGTCAGAAATGGCAGGTGCAGCAAACGAGCTGACTGACGCAATTACTGTCAACCCACAAGACAGCGAAGAGATGGTCAAAGCACTTGATCAGGCATTGAGTATGTCTGTCGAAGAGCAAGAGCTGCGTTTGTCGAAGATGCAAGAGCGACTAAGAAAATACGACGTCAGCAATTGGGCTGCAGCGTTCATGAAAGACTTGAAAAAATTAACCATGCCTGCAGAATCCAATAAAGTCAACCTCATCGATTCTGAGGTGATGACAACGATGATGGAAGACTATAGGAAGTCGACGAACAGGCTTCTCATGCTTGATTATGACGGAACCCTCATGGGCTTCCAGACAGATCCTCAAGCGGTTTTCCCAGATCCTGAATTACTAGAGTTGTTGGAGGTTTTGGCGAAAGCTGAAGGGAATACACTGATCATAAACTCAGGGCGAGATCACATCACCTTAGAGAAGTGGCTCGGACATCTTGGAACAGACATGGCTGCTGAGCACGGTGTATGGCAACGTCGCAACGGGAAATGGCACCAAGCTCCAGGTATGACGAATACGTGGAAGGAGCGCGTCATGGAAGTTCTTGACGGCATGGTGGAGCGAACTCCAGGTAGCTTCATTGAAGAAAAAGAATACAGCCTCGCTTGGCACTATCGCAAGGCCGATAAAGAGCTAGGCGCAAAGCGCGTTCGAGAATTTAGAGAAGTCCTCAGCTATTTGACTTCAAACCTAGACTTGCAGGTACTCGAAGGACACAAAGTGGTTGAGATCAAGAATGCTGGAGTCAACAAAGGCAAGGCAGCCGCTTCATGGGTGGAAGAAAATAACTTCGATTTTGCAATCACGATCGGTGATGATCATACTGATGAAGACACCTTCAAGGCAATGCCCGAAGGAGCATATACGATCAAGGTTGGTCAAGGCGCTACAGAAGCCAAGTATCAGGTCGAAAACGTAGACAAGGTCCGTAAACTTCTTACTATGCTTGCGAATTCCAATAAGCCTAAAGAAGCCTAATTCGTGGGAGCATTCAAAGCTTTCTTTCGAGGGTTTACCGCCTACTTTAAAGTGATTTCGCTTTTTTCAAAGTTGGGCCTTTGGCGTTATTTGCTTTTAACGGCTGCAATCTCCCTGGGCGTCATGATCGTCATAGGGTTCATTGCTTATGCGATGGCCAATGTCGTTTTGGCGATTGACTGGACGTCCGTCTTTGGAGGGTACAAGGCTTTTGAAATTGCAGCAGCAGTTGTCGCTTTTGTAAGCGTATTGGCAATTGGCTTGCTACTCTTTAAGCACCTTGTCCTTATTGCTACAGCCCCGTGGATGGGCAAAGTTGCCGAGCGGGTAAGTGACCATGTCACTTCCTTGCAAGGTGTTGAGCCTGGCTTGCCACATGGAAAGACAAAAGCAGAACGCTGGACACTCATCAAGCGAAGTATTCGGCTCAATGGGCGCCTGTTTTCGTTTGAGATGATGTTGACGATACCCCTCTTGATTCTAGGCCTGATTCCGGGTGTCAACATTGGCGCTGCAGTCGCACTTATCGTTGTGCAATCCTATTTCGTAGGCGCAGGCGCGCTAGACTTCACGCTAGAGGAGCGATATTCTTATGGTGAGTCCGTTGCATATTTCAACCAGAATCGATGGTTGACGATCGGCCTAGGACTTGGATTCGTCCTGTTGCTTTTCACTGCGATTGGCTTTCTGTTTGCGCCGGCATGGTCAGCCGCGGCAAGCGCCTATGCGTTTCATCAACGCACAGGCGACCAGCGGCAATAGGTTACGTGTTGCTTAAACAGCCTGTGCATTGTGCGTTGGCTGCTCTCTTGGGTATTCCTTGTAGTAGGTGTACTTGAGCACATCGTGTGTGGTAATGATCCCTACAAGGTTTAAGTCTTGATCACAGATTGGTAGTCCATGAAAAAGGTGCTTCATGAACAGTTCTGCTGCCGCACCAACCTGATCATTAGGGTTCAAATAGGCTACGTTGGTCGTCATGAAGTTTTTGATTAGGTGGTTGGAGTAGTCCTCCACTGGGACATCCATGCGCATCAAGTCATAACTCGTAACGATGCCTGCCATCTTAGAACCTTCGACGATAGGGATATGGTGATACCGTTTTGTTTTCACGATCTTATTTACATCTGCAGCCGTGTGGTTAGGTGTAAGCGTGAGCACATTTTTAGTCATTATCGAGTGTATACGTTCAGTCATCATAAGCGTGAGGTTTAGTTGTTCGGAATAAGGTAGGGATTATCAGTCAATTAGACAAACTACGTTTGTCGATTGCCCGCTTGATCCGTATAAACTCTTCCGGATTGACGTTTGGTCAACGTCTAAACTCGCTTAGACCTCTATTTCTCACGTTTGTAAGACTCCAACGTTAAACGGCTCAATTACTCCGTGATCGGCTGCTTCAAGACATGTTGAGATGAATGATCTCGAAGTTGCGGGATCAATGATCTCATCAACCCACATACGAGAGGCCGCATACGTTGCCTCGGTTTGTGCATCGTAGCGCTCGCTAATCTTCTTGAGCAAAGCGTCTTGTTCTTCTTGAGAAGGCTTGTCTTTTCCTGATAATTGAATCTGGAGCAAAACCTTCGCTGCTTGAGATCCGCCCATGACGGCAATCCGTGCTGTAGGCCAAGCTGCAATAAATCGAGGATCGTAGGCTTTACCGCACATCGCATAGTTGCCCGCTCCGTAGGAGTTGCCCATTACGATGGTGATCTTTGGAACAGTAGAGTTTGAAACCGCATTGACGAGCTTAGCACCGTCTTTAATGATGCCACCATGCTCTGATCGACTACCGACCATAAAGCCTGTTACATCGTGCATGAACACGAGTGGGATGCGCTTCTGATTGCAGTTCATCACGAATCGTGCAGCTTTATCGGCACTATCGGAATAGATGACTCCGCCAAATTGCATTTCGCCACTTGCCGTCTTAATGATCTCTCGATTATTAGCAACGATACCCACTGCCCATCCATCGACTCGTGCATATCCACAAAGGATGGTGCGGCCATAGTCTGGCTTGTATTCTGTCCAAGTATCGGCGTCGATGATCGTTTCTAGTACACTAAGCGTAGGGTAAGGCTTCGTACGTAAGTCTGGAAAGCGAGCGTACACCTCAGTCGTTGGAACGATTGGCTCAACGGCTGCTTTGCGGTTGATTCCGGATTTCGGTCTGTCGCCAAGCTTGTCAACTAATTCTCGAATAGTTGCCAAGCATGTCTGGTCGTCTTTACACTTGTAGTCGACGACGCCACTAATTGAGGTCTGCGTGTTTGCTCCCCCAAGTGTCTCCTGATCTACCTTTTCGCCAATGGCAGCTCGTACGAGGTATGGCCCAGCAAGGAAGATGCTTCCTGTTCCTTCAACGATGAGACTTTCGTCGCTCATGATTGGGAGGTAAGCTCCACCAGCAACGCAGCTACCCATGATGGCAGCGATTTGAGGAATGCCTTTGCTTGAAAGCTGTGCGTTGTTGCGGAAAATGCGGCCGAAGTGCTCCTTGTCAGGGAATATTTCATCCTGCATCGGAAGGTAGACACCGGCAGAGTCAACGAGATAAATGATTGGAAGCTTGTTTTCCAATGCGATCTCTTGAGCGCGAAGGTTCTTTTTACCGGTTATCGGAAACCATGCGCCAGCCTTTACGGTAGCATCGTTAGCAACGATGACGCAGAGTCTGCCTTGAACACGTCCGAGGCCAACGACAACACCTCCAGCAGGACAACCACCGTGTTCTTTGTACATCCCGAATCCTGCAAAACTGCCGAGCTCGAGAAAGTCATCCGCGTTGTCCACTAGCGCAGCGACGCGCTCTCGAGCGGTCAACTTTCCTTTAGCGTGTTGCTTAGCGATTTTCTTCTCACCTCCACCTTGGTGGATTTTTAGAAGTCGGTGTTTGATGTTTGAGTAAGCGAGTTTGTTCGCGTCCTCATGAATGGCACTATCGAGGTTGGGCATGGGGGTAATATAATGCCTTCAGCGGTGCTTTTGTAGGGTTCTTGAGTGAACGCCAGCAACGTTACTTGAATAGGTTCTCGAACACGCTATTCATCCGCTATTCCTATCGCTTGAACGCATAGTAGTACTCGCCATTGAAGCTCTCGTAGTAGCCTTCTAGTAGTACATCTTCTCCTTTGCGTGTAGCGGTGATAATGCGCACGAGGTCGTCGACGGTTTTGACACGCTCTCGATTGACCTTCGTAATGATGTAGTCAGGATCCATGCGCGTGCGGTCGACCTTAGAGCCGAGGTAGATGGAAATGACTTTTGCCCCTTGCGATGGCATTCTTGAAATTTCATCTTCGCTCAGATCACGTAGCTCAAATCCAATCTCTCGCATAAAGCTTTGGTGCTCTTGCGTGACTAGACTTACATCGTTGATCGCATTTTTGAGGGTAACACGAACCGTACTTAGTCGGCTGTCACGGAAATACGTAATCCGAACAGTGGCTCCTGGGCGGAAGCGACCGATGTTTTCTTTGAGTGCTGGGATATCCCTGATCGGGGCATCTTCTATTCGAATGATAACGTCACCCGGTTCTAGTCCAGCATCCGCTGCACCTGAATTCGGATTGATCTCACGAATGAGTACGCCGTCGTTGGTTGGTAATCCTAAACTTGCCACATCCTTGGCGTCAACGTTTTCGAAATCGATTCCAAGTAACGCTCGTTGGACTGTACCAAACTCCTTAAGGTCGTCGATCACTTTCTCGGCAAGACTAGAAGGCACAGCAAAACTGTATCCTTCATATCGGCCCGAACGAGTGATAATGGCAGTGTTGATGCCCATCAGTTCGCCGCCTGAATTAACCAGAGCACCACCAGAGTTTCCTGGGTTAACGGCAGCATCGGTTTGGATGAAGCTCTCGATAGAGTAACGGTCATCTAGGATATCAATAGAGCGACCTTTTGCACTTACGATTCCTGCTGTTACGGTACTTCTAAGGTCAAATGGATTGCCGACAGCTAGCACCCATTCTCCTACAAAAAGACTGTCGCTGTTGCCGAAGCTGACGAAAGGGAGTCCTTGTGCCTCGATTTTGACAAGGGCGAGGTCGGTGCTTGGGTCACGACCAATGAGTTCTGCTTCGTATTCGCGGCGATCGTCGAGGGTTACTTCGATTTCTGTTCCTCCTTCAACGACATGATTATTGGTAACGATGTAGCCGTCAGAGCTGATAATCACACCCGAGCCACTGCTCGCGTCGATGCTTCTTTCTCTCGACCAGATATCGTTGAGACCACCTCCGCTTAGTGATTTAATATTCACGACAGCAGGTGTCACCTTCGAAGAGGCGTTTACGAAGTTGGGGTAGAGAGTTGCCGGATCTACGGTTCGACCCTTCGGAAGCTTGAAGAATGGACCTTCAAAGGCGGTTAAACGCGCATTGTTACCATCATTTCGAGCGGGTTTTTCACCCTCCAAATACTGCCAGACGCCTACGGCGAGTAGGGCGCTGATAACACAAAGAAGTGCTGTTCGTAGGAAGCTTGCCATTAAACGATTAGCATATTGAATTACTGTAGCGACAAAGGTAGCCGTACTATTGCGTTTAGCGCTTGATTATCTTTGCGCATTCAACAGGTTTCCTCAAGTGGTAACCGCTCGTTTAACGATTGTTAAGTACACCAAGTTCCGTTCATATGTGGAGATACGAACCAAAGACCGATGATGAATACGTCGGAAATGTCTGGGGATGGAAATTTTCCCTCTTCGGCCTCTTTCTAATCGTCTCTTTGAGTCTAGCAGCCTACTTCGTTGCAGAGCAACGTGGCATCAATATTTTTGATGGAAATGAGGTGATGCCAGTCCAAGAAGCTGCGCCTGCAGAAGAGACTACAAAATGAGTCACGACCACACTCAAGTTGCATTCGTCAAGTACCACGGTGCTGGCAATGACTTCATCTGCATTGATGATCGAGACCTCTCTTTCGCTCCATTTGAGACGCAAGAACAGATCGGAAAATTATGTCGTCGACACCTGGGTGTAGGTGCTGATGGACTTATCCTCTTACGCAATGATGCCGAGCACCAACTCCGCATGGTGTACTACAATGCTGACGGGGCTCCAAGCAGTTTCTGTGGAAATGGCTCCAGGTGCTTCATTCACTTTGTACATCGCGTTGGCCTTCTCGAAATTGGAGCAGAGCTGACCTTCGTGGCGAACGACGGTGTTCATGTCGGAAAATTACAGACGGCCGAGCGTGTTGAGGTTTCAATGATTGTTTCTGCGGATTTGAAACAGCTGTCAGACGTCGAAGACTTTGTGGATACAGGGTCTCCGCATTTCATTCGTTGGATGGAGGTTTTGCCGAAAGGGGAAATCAACACAGCAGCTAGAGTGGTTCGTTATGGTCCAGCTTTCGCCAAAACTGGAGTTAACGTCAACTTCGTGGCGGTTCAGCAAGATGACAGCTTGGCCATACGTACGTATGAAAGAGGTGTTGAAGATGAAACTCTTGCTTGTGGTACAGGAATAACGGCTGCAGCAATCAGTTTTGCCGAAAGGAGAAAGAAGACAGGTAGGGTAGAGGTTCCTGTGAGAGCACTAGGAGGGGACTTGACGGTCACCTTTGATAGACTTGCTACTGGCGCATTAAGTAATGTAATCTTGATCGGACCCGCACAGCCTGTATTCTCTGCAACGGTAGAGCTTGTTAGTCCTGCTCGATCTGCCAGTTAAGGAAAGCGTTTTTGAGCTCTGCTAAGGCGTGTTGATCACCAGCTTTTTGGGCTACCTCAATCCCAGCTTTGTATGCCTCTTCTGCATCGGTGTTACGTTCCGATTCTGCAAGGACCGCTGCATAGTGATAGTAGAGGCCAACGTAGTCCGGATGGAGATCGCGTAGGTTTTTGAAAGCTGCAATGGCCTCATCTGGACGATCAGCATTTTTGTGCTCTTGAGCGAGCGCGAACAGTAAGAAAGCATCTGTCGGAGTGCTCGTAAGCATGTCTAAAATACGCTGTAGTCGATCTGCCATTGCCGCAAAGGTAGTCTTGCTGGCTTGACGACTCGCGCCGATGTGGAGTTTGTGCTTTCGACTCCATGGCATACGCTCTTGCAAAGACGAGTAACTTGGCCGCGCGCATGACTAAGCAAGCGTCATTATGGAGCAGATCGGTGAAGTATTTCAATGGATCATGGAGGTCCTCAGTTTTAGGATTTTCAATATCGGTAACTACCCGCTCACAGTGGGTGCTGTGGTATTGGCAATCATCGTCTTTTTGGCGACGAAGTACTTCTCAATAGCGATTAGTCGTTTCATTTTGAAGCCCTTTTTCCGCCGTACAGAAGTTGATGTTGGGCGTAGCTATGCGATCTCGCAGATCGTTGTTTACATCATCTATGTCACAGGAATCTTCACTGCATTCAGCTTGCTTGGTATACAGTTAAGCGTGCTTTGGGCTGGTGCCGCTGCCTTGTTGGTGGGTGTCGGTTTGGGACTGCAGCAGACGTTCAATGACTTTTTTAGCGGGTTGTTACTGCTTTTAGAAGGCCCTGTTGAAGTAGGTAATGTGATTGAAGTCGACGGCTTTATCGGTCGCGTAATTGAGATCGGTTTGAGAACGAGTAAAGTCCGTTCACGAGATGACATCATGATCATTGTACCGAACTCGCACTTGGTCAATCACAACATCATAAATTGGACGACGAATCAGAGTCCGTTACGATTTAGCATAGATGTGGGGGTGGCTTATGGAAGCGACGTGGATTTGGTGAGTCGAGTACTTGTTAAAGCAGCAGAAGAGCATCCTGGAGTTTTGGATCGGCCTGTACCACGCATCATGTTCAAGAACTTTGGAGACTCAAGTCTTGATTTCAAGCTTCTTTTTTATTCTGAAGAACCTTGGCGGATTGAGTTCGTAAAATCTGACTTACGGTTCACCGTGTATCGCTTGTTTGCGGCACACAACATTCAAATACCATTTCCACAGCAAGACGTTTGGTTACGTTCGCCAGAATCAACATCGACGGCCGAAGAAAAATCATAGGCTTTACATCTACATTCCGCAAAGTTGTGCGTTAACCCTATGAACGTTTTTCGTTTACCTCTTTTAGACCGCTCCTAACTTCCCCCTTTTTTGAAACAGATAGACAGATTACTTCTGAAGAGCTTCATCGGTCCCTTTTTGGTGGCCTTTGGCATCGCTCTATTTGTCTTTTTGATGCAGTACTTGTGGGTGTACATCGACGAGATTATTGGGAAAGGAGCAGGCATCATTCTCATCATTGAGTTGATCGTTTATTTGAGTGTATCGTTGATGCCGATGGCGTTGCCAGTGGCAGTGTTGATTGCATCAGTGATGACGATGGGAAACCTTGCAGAGCATTATGAGCTAGCAAGTATGAAGAGTGCAGGGGTGCCCTTATTGCGCGTTATGATGCCACTGGTCTTGGCAAGCGTCCTGATATCCGGATTTTCCTTTACCTGCAGTAATTACTTGATCCCAGTCGCCAACTTGAAAGCGCGTACAAGACTCTACGACATTCGCAAGCAGAAGCCTAGTCTAAGCCTAGAGGAAGGTGCGTTTAATGACGACTTTCAAGGTTTTGCCATTCGTATAGGCAAAAAAGCCGAAGATGGTAAGGGGCTAGAAAATGTCATGTTGTACAAGCAAGGAACCAACCTACGCGGTCGGATCGAAGCTGTAAGTGCACGGACAGGTACGATGGATGTGACTCCTGATGAGCGATACTTTGTACTTGAGCTCAATGACGGCTACCAGTATCAAGAGCCTGAGCCGGAAACGAAAAGTGGCGGACGGACATTTCCCTTTGTCCGGACCAAATTTGACCAATATCGAAAGACCTTTGACTTAGGTGAGTTCGAGATTCAGCAGACGGATGAATCCGCGTTTCAAGATCACCAGACCATGCTTTCGGTATCCCAGCTAGGGGTTGCTATTGACAGCATTCGCAGGGTGAGACAAGAGCGAAGGGACCGTCTTAGCATTGAAGTTGGACGTTTCATCTCTCCTCTAAAGTATAGTGATAAAGCGGCCCAAGATTCAATCGAACAAATAAGACTGGATTCTATACAGCTGGCAAAGGATATCGCCTTGGCTGAAGACGACAATGCGGAGAGTCAAAAAACGAAGGAGACTACCAAAAAAGTGGCCGGGCCAGAGGATCTAAAGAACACCATTCTAAGAGCGAAGGCGAGGGCTGGGAAAGATGCCGTTAGATCTAAAGATCTCTTACAAGCATCGTCACAAAAAATTATACCTCCTGATTCTCTTGAAACTGAAACTGGAGATTTTATTTCCTATCTACAGAATAAACCAAACTATAAGAAGACCGTCTATATTGATAGAGGTCTTCAATTCATACGGAGTATCAGGAGTTATGCCGATGGTGCTCAGCGGCGTTTAGATGCGCAACGCAGTTCGTTGGTGAATCATATTTACGAGCAGCATGCGAAGTGGAGCTTTGCTTCCGCGTGCTTTATTTTCCTGTTTATCGGTGCTCCGATGGGAGCAATCATCAGGAAGGGTGGATTTGGATATCCAATACTGGTGTCGATCATCTTCTTCATGGTCTTCATCATCCTCAACATCATGTGCAAGAAACTGATGGCTAGCTATACGCTAGAGCCGGGTCTTGCTGCTTGGATGCCTTCTTTGGTAATCTTCCCGATAGGTGTCGTTCTGACGTATTCAGCGATGAACGATATTAAGTTTAGCCTCGCTGAGCGTTTAGGACAGAGTAAAGCGTGGCAATGGGTAGTGTCGAAGTTTAAGAAGAAGAAAGAAGTAGAGGTGTAGATTTCTGTATCATTGATTGTAGACGTTATTGCATAAAGTGTGAATGTTAAAGTTAGTTGATTTGCGCTTTATGGTTTTGATGTATGGGTGTTATGCGGTACTTTTAACCTGTATCGATATTGGTGCGCCATCATAAATTTCATGTCATGATTAGATTTCCTTCCTTCCTTCCTTTTTGTAGCGATAGCACTTCTTGTGGGCTGCTCAACGGAGGAATTAATTCCTACAAGTGCTGCCACGCAGTGTGATGACAATGTCACCAATCCCCTTCAATCTCGAGGTGGTGCCGATGGCTCATCAGCGGTAATTGACCCAATTCTTTCTGCTTCTAAAAAGGCTCAAAGAATTGCGTATTTGTCTGAACTAATCCCTGAAAATTACCCTAGTAATCCAGATGTCGAGACTTTTGTTTGGGACTTGGAATATTTTTCAAACCAAGATAATTTTACTGGAATCACGAAAGATCGCCACCATACGGTATGGTCAAGACTTGAAATTCCTCTAGCGGTTACAGATGCAGGAGTGTCGAATGCTACTTCGCAGATGTCGAGTATTAGATCTACGATTTCCGCAGAGGTTCAAACATTACTAACTAGTGTCGGATTAGCAGATAATGACAAGTGGTTTGAAATATCAAGCGTTTTCGCAAAGGTAGAAAGTAGTGGCGTAAACCTATCTGTAATCATAGGCGGTGGAACGAATTTAGAGTTATGTGTTAATCAAGGTGATTGCCCAGAGGGTGTGGATTTAGAAGGTAGTTTCTATACTTCGTTCATTTTATGTAACGCACCTACGGGCGACTATCGACATTTCAATTCTGGAGGTTGTACAAACAACACTTTTTCAGAGGCAATAAAATTTGCTTCTGGAGCCGTTGCAATCACGACAACTCCATTGGGGACTTCAACAAGGACGCCTTATAGTTGTAATCCTATCGCAGCGAACCAGTATTACCAACAAGTAGAACCCTTGAACAATATTGTCACACTAGGATCGGGGCCTGGTGATTACCCAAACCCCAATCCAGATAATACAACTTGCACTAGAGAGAGCCTCGTTTACTTAGCGAGTGAGTGTAATAGTAATTGTGATGGTCAAGATCTTACTTGTATCAGTCAAGCCGATTTTTCGGATTACTTCCTGCCAAATACTAATTCTGTTGTATCGATGGATCGTCTTCTCTTAGGTTCTGGTGCAAAATTCTTCGCGTTCAGTCAGTATTCTGGCGAGTCTCATTTGTTATGCGATCAGAATGGACAATCAGCGACTTACTATAGTTTTCTAGAGTCGCAATACGTCATTGATTAATGCAAAATATCATTCTTCGTGCTGTGTTGGTAGCAACGTTTGTTGCCAACACAGCGCACTTTGCTTTAGCACAGACAGTTTTATCAGATACTACAGTTAGTGGGGGCTATGTCTTCAGCGGTCAGTATATCCTTTCTGGAGATATAGTTTTTGATGCAAATTCAGATCTACATTTTTCATCAGGCACAAATTTTTTGATTAGTGATTCTACTTATATTTCTGTATTAGGCCATATTTCATACGCTTCAGATTACGATTCTGTATCTGTAAGGAGTCAGGAGTCAGGTTTGTCGTCTGTAGAATTTCATTTTGAAGGTCAAGCTGAAGACTCAATTGAGCTTCGGAATTGGTCTGTCTCTGATCTTTTACTAGAAGCGCAAGATGTATATCCAGATAGTCTTGCTGTTTTTAATTTTCGAAATTATAGGGAACTAATATTTAAGAATGTTAAAGTGAGCAAGAGTGGGGTTATTCAAGTTGATGACAATGCGATCACAAATACTTTTGGTGCAGTCATGATGGATAATATTGAGAGAATTTCGATCGGGAATTCTATTTTCTCAGAATGTCAATCTAGCAGCACTGGAGGGGCACTTACTGTTTGTAATTCGGATAGCATTTTCCTTGGCTCATCTCGTTTCTACAAAAACATAGCAATAGATTCTGCAGAAGGAGGAGGGAGGATCATTTATACAGGTCAAGGCGCTTCGTCGTCAATCGATATCTCAAATAAGTATCTCGAAGTTTCTAAGTGTGTATTTGCTTTTAACAGGAAGACTATTACCACAGCTTATTTTTCGGCAAATAATACTATTGTTGATGGCTGCATTTTTTACGATAATCTTCGAAATGACCTGCTGTCGCAGGCAAGTATTTCAAATGTGACAACTATCCGGTCGAGTAGTTTTATTGATTGTGAAGCCGGAGTTGTTGGAGGCCGGAACATAGTGTTAGAAGATTGCATCATAAAAAATAAGTTCCAACCTAGGTCCCTAGATCCATATGGATACGCCATGAACTATTCTATTGGAGTACCACGGTTTGAAAGCCGTAATGTGTATTTCTATTCGGGCAGTATTTGTTTTCGATGCGGAGATGGTTTTATTCCCTATGATAATTTTGAAGATGTTCTTGATACGTTGTCCATCTCTCAAATTGATGGATATTCGTTTCTAGGTGTTTTTCCATCACTCGTCGGTCTTTTAGTAGATGAGTCTTCACAACCTTGTTCTAGCTCAGAGCTCGACGTTCTTTTAGGTACACGTTGCATCGGCTCCGCCCCCGACATCGGTGCTATAGAGCGACAACAAACCGTTGCCGTTGAAGAGGTAGATGTGGCGACAGATTTTACCCTCTATCCTAATCCTACCTCAGCGCATTTGTACGTTTCGACTGCTCAGGCTTGGGAAGTTAAAAAGGCCACGTTAACTGATCTCTCAGGTAGACAATGGCCTCTACAAATCGATAGAATAGATGAGTACACGAACCTTTTGTTGCTGCCAACTGGCTTGCGAGCAGGAGCGTACGTTGTCAAGGTTTTTGATGCAACGGGTTCTCCAAGGACGGGAAAGGTTATCATTTCCCATAATTGGTAGGGCAAAGAGGTTGAAGGGTAGGCTTAGAGCTGAGCACAAAGTGTACTTGCGATTTCTATATCTCGGTCTACCATTCAATCGTCGGACAACAATAGTTATTTCCTACTTCCGCTTCTTACGGAAACTCCAAGTCACCCAGAATTCTCCAGCAAGCGTGCCGTCAGGAAGGAATCTTTGGCTTAAGGCAACGACAACGCGGCAGCAGTTACAGAGGCAGATAGGAGCTGTAAGTGCGCTTGCCAGTGCGATGAATGGATGCCTTCTTTGGTAATCTTCCCGATAGGTGTCATCTTTACGTATTCAGCGATGAATGATATCAAGTTCAGTCTCGCCGAGCGCTTAGGGCAGAGTAAAGCGTGGCAATGGGTAGTGTCGAAGTTTAAGAAGAAGAAAGAGGTAGAGGTGTAGATTTCTGTATCATTGATTGTAGACGTTATTGCATAAAGTGTGAATGTTAAAGTCAGCTGATTTGCGCTCTATAGTTTTGACGTGTAGGTGTTCTGCAGTACTTTTAATCTGTATCGATATTGGTGCGCCATCATAAATTTTATGTCATGTTTAGATTTCCTTCCTTTTTTCCTTCCTTCCTTTTTGTAGCGATAGCACTTCTTGTGGGCTGCTCAACGGAGGAATTTGTTCCTACAAGTGCTGCCACGCAGTATGAAGACAACGTCACCAATCCCCTTCAATCTCGAGGTGGTGTCGATGGCTCATCAGCGGTAATTGACCCAATTCTTTCTGCTTCAAAAAAAGCTCAAAGAATAGCATATTTGTCTGAACTAACCCCTGAGAATTATCCTAGTAATCCAGATGTCGAGACTTTTGTTTGGGACTTGGAATATTTTTCAAACCAAGATAATTTCACTGGAATCTCGAAAGATCGCCACCATACGGTGTGGTCAAGGCTTGAAATTTCTCTGGCAGTTACAGATGCAGGAGTCTCGAATGCTACATCCCAAATGGTTACTATGCGATCTTCAATCGAGGCTGAGGTTCAGACTTTATTAGCAAGTGTTGATCTCGCTGATGATGATAAATGGTTTGAGATAGCAAGTATCTTCGCAACTCAAGAATCCAATTCTACTAATTTGACAATAATTATTGGTGGTGGCACCAACCTTGAGTTATGTGTCAATCAGGGTGATTGTCCTGAAGGAGAAGAGTTTGAAGGTTTTGGTTATACTTCACTTGTCACATGTACTCCTTATACAGGTGACTATCAGCATAATGTCCTTGGTTGTTCGTTTGTAAATTTTCCTGAAACCATGAAGTTTGCTACTGCTGCTGTAGCGGTTTCCGCTACTGGTCCTGGTGGGTCATTCATACGAACACCATATAGTTGTAATCCAATTGCTGCGAGTCAATACTATCAGCATGTCGAGCCATTAAATAATATAGGTAGAGGCCCAGGACAATTTTCTGGTGATTATCCGGACCCTAATTCGGATAATACCACCTGTACAAAAGACTTTCTAGCATACAATGCAAGTGAATGTAATACTGATTGTAGTCAGCAAGATGTTCGATGCATTAGTAATGCTGATTTTTCAGGGTATTTTCTTCCAAACGCTGATGAAGTTGTTGTTGTAGATCGTTCTATACTAGGGTCTAATGCAAAGTTCTTTGCATATAGTGTATATGATGATGTTATTTTTACATGTGCTAGTGGTAGTAACACGTACAGTATTTTAATGGAGTCGCAATACGTTTACGAGTAATGTTTAAATTCTTAATCAGTGCTGTGGCATTCATTTTTTTGAGTGCCACAGCACAATTTTCAGATGCTCAAACCATTCTCTCTGACACTACGATCAACGATCAGTTCGTGTTCAACGGAAAATATGATCTCTATGGAAATGTAACATTCGGCAGTGAAGCTGAATTGCATTTCTCAAAAGGAACAGAAATTTCACTTTCAGATTCGACATATTTTACTGTGTTAGGGAGTATTTCTTATGCTTCAGACTACGATTCTGTGTCTGTAAGGAGTCAGGTGACTGATCTCTCGTCTGTGGAAGTACATTTTTTTGGTCATGATGAAGACTCTATAAAATTACACGATTGGAGAATTAGCGATTTGCTACTTCGGCCACAGGTAGTATATTCAGATAGCTTGGCTGTCATTAATTTCCATAATTATAGATTTGTTGATCTTCAACGGTTTAATATTAATAATTGTGGTGTTGTCCAAGTTAATGATAATGCTCTTTCGAAAACATTTGGAGCTGTCATGTTAGATAGCATAGCGATGTTGTCCATTGAGAATTCAGTTTTTTCAAAGTGCCATTCAAGTAACAATGGAGGTGCGATTACCATTTGTAATTCGGATAGCATATATATTACTTCTTCTCGTTTCTACGAAAATGTAGGGATTGATTCTGCAATGACAGCAGGCAGGATTCTTTATTGGGGGCAAGGAAGTTCCTGCTCTATCGACATTTCAAACAGGTATCTCGAAGTTAATAAGTGTATTTTTGCTTTTAATAAAGAAACAGTTACTACGACATATTTTTCCGCAAATAGGTCTATAATAAATGGTTCTCTCTTTTATGATAATTCAAGAGTTAGCCTGTTGACTCAGGCCAGTGTCTCCAATACAACTACTATAACTTCAAGTAGTTTTTTGCATTCCGATAATGCTATTTCGGGGGGGGCTAATCTGCAGATGAAAGATTGTGTGATATCTAATGATACAATACCTATTCTTAATCGTTTAGGTAGGTCGGTTGAATTTTTCGTGAATATTCCTCCCCGATTTGAAAGTAGTAACGTCTATTATCCTAGAGGTGCTGAGTGTGTAAGATGTGGGAATGGTTTTTTGCCCTACAATGAGAGTGATGAAGTATTAGATGAAAACTCATCATTTGAGTTAGACGGTTATGTCTTTGAGGGCGTTTTTCCTAAGGTGAATGGATTGCTTTTAGATGTATCTATGGCTGCATGTTTCACTGGAGAGACTGATGTTTTTGGTGGTACACGTTGCATCGGTTCCGCGCCAGACATAGGAGCAGTAGAGCGACAACAAACCGTTGCTGTTGAAGAGGTAGATGTGGCGACAGATTTTACCCTCTATCCTAATCCTACCTCGGCGCATTTGTACGTCTCAACTACTCAGGCTTGGGAAGTCAAAGTGGCAACGTTAACTGATCTCTCAGGTAGACAATGGCCTCTACAAATCGATAGAATAGATGAGTACACGAACCTTTTGTTGCTGCCAACTGGCTTGCGAGCAGGAGCGTACGTTGTCAAGGTTTTTGATGCAACGCGTTCTCCAAGGACGGGAAAGGTTATCATTTCCCAGAGTTGGTAGGGCAAAGAGGTTTAAGGGTAGGCTTAGAGCTGAGCACAAAGTGTATTCGCGATTTCTATATCTCGGTCTACCATTCAATCGTCGGACAACAATAGTTATTTCCTACTTCCGCTTCTTACGGAAACTCCAAGTCACCCAGAATTCTCCAGCAAGCGTGCCATCGGGCAGGAATCCTTGGCTCAAGGCTACCACAACGCGGCCTTCTCCGTCAGCAGTTGTGCCTTCAATCGCCTCAGCAATTTCTTTACCTGACTTGCATACGAAGCGAAGCGTCTGAGAGACTTTCTTGTAGTACTTGCTGTCAAATTGAGTAACAAGCATGCTTGTAGGCGGCTTGCCATCTAAGTGAAGTAGCGCCAATGCACCCGTACTCAACTCGGCTGCACCGCACTGGGCAGCGAAGTAGGTACTACTAAACGGATTTTGAGTTCGCCAGCCATAAGGCATCGTTACCTCACAATCGTTCCAATCCAAGCTTCTTACACGAACGCCCCAGAACGCCGTAGAAGGCAATTTCCGGATCGCAAAAAAGCGCCACATGATTGGTGAAAGCATCCGACCTACCAAGGTCTGCTGTTCGCTGGTAAGCGTTCCTGAAGTAGTTTGAACAGATGAACTCATGCCCCAAAGATAGGGTAGTGTTGTTAGGTATGAACGAAGGGGTGGCAAGAGCGAGAATAACATCTTACCTTCGCCGCCATGACGACCACCCTAACCAGTTCTGCAGAATTTATCGCGCTCGAAGACAAGCACGGTGCGCACAACTATCACCCACTACCTGTTGTGCTTTCTCGTGGAGACGGCGCTAAAGTTTGGGATGTTGAAGGCAAGGAGTATTTTGATTTCTTATCTGCATATTCAGCTGTTAATCAAGGGCATTCACACCCGCGTCTTGTGAAAGCGATGACAGAGCAAGCGAAAACACTTTCGCTTACCTCTCGTGCATTTCACAACGATAAACTCGGTCCGTACGAAAAGTACATGACTGAATTTTTTGGATTTGACAAGGTGCTTCCGATGAACTCAGGTGCTGAGGCCGTCGAGACAGCGATCAAGATTTGCCGTAAGTGGGGCTACGAAGTGAAGGGTATTCCTGCCAATGAAGCGAACATTATCGTTTGTGGTGAGAACTTTCACGGTCGCACTGTCACGATCATTAGCTTCTCATCTGATCCAGATGCGAAGGGGAACTTCGGTCCTTACACACCAGGTTTTGTGACGGTTCCGTACAACGACATTGATTCGTTGCGTGAAGCTTTCGCTAAAACACCTAACGTTGCAGGTATGCTCGTTGAGCCTATCCAAGGAGAGGCTGGTGTCTTCGTTCCAGATGAGACCTACATCGCTGAAGCAGCTTCTGTATGTAGAGAGCACAACGCACTCTTCATTGCGGATGAAATCCAGACAGGTATCGCCCGCACAGGCGCAATGCTTGCCATTTGTGGCGATTGCTCATGTACTCGTCGTTGCGAGCAGCAAGTAGACACGTACACACGTCCAGATGTATTGATTCTCGGTAAGGCACTATCAGGAGGTATGTACCCGGTGAGTGCTGTGCTTGCAGACAATGACGTGATGAACGTAATTAAGCCAGGTCAACACGGATCTACCTATGGTGGAAACCCGCTTGCATGTGCTGTTGCTATGGAAGCGCTTACCATCGTAGAAGAGGAAGAACTCATGGTTCGCGCTCGTACACTTGGAAAGCGTTTTCGCGAAAGCATGCAAGTTTTAGTAGACAAGGAGCCACTTCTTAAGTTAGTGCGTGGTAAAGGCCTACTGAATGCGGTTGTTGTCAACGATACAGAAGACAGCGATACTGCATGGAGACTATGCTTGGCACTTGCTGAAAACGGTCTTCTTGCCAAGCCAACGCACGGCAACATCATTCGTTTTGCGCCACCTCTTGTTATCTCAGAAACGCAGCTAGACGAGTGCAGTGCCATTATCGCGAAAGTGGTATCGGAGTTCGTTAAGTAAACTGTTGAACGATCTGTGCTCAATTTCGGAGCAAAGACAGCAACTACGAGTACTATCGAGGAACAATTCTCTGATTGAGTAAATTCACGAGCAAATGATCAAAGGTGATATTTTGCTCGTGAATTATAGAGCAAGCCAAACGAACAGTAAGACGTCAAGGGCTAACAAAGCGAGCGCGTACTTGAAGAATTTTTTCATTAATAGACAGCTTTGGTATGGCTTTAAGGTACGTTAAAAATCATTGTTGACCTTTCAGTAGCATTAGTAATCCATTGATTTTCAGTAATCCGGTGTTTAAATGACACCTGACACAAGTCAGATTGCTTACCGTATACAGGAAGGTTATATTTGTTGTAACCCAGCGAATCCCCCCAACAAACGGACCATGCCAAAACTCCTACTATCCTTTTGTCTGCTACTGAGTATCGGACTTCAATCGGCAAATGCACAGGATGTTGCACGCCAATGGAATGAGGAACTGCTAAAAGCAGTCAGAAACGACTTTGCCCGTCCAACGGTACATGCTCGAAATCTCTTTCACACGAGCTTTGCGATGTACGATGCATGGGCGGCATTCGATCCTGAAGCAGACACCTATTTTCTAGGAAAAACCGTAGGAGATTATACCTGTGGTTTTGACGGAATGCCCGAACCCCCAGACCGTGCATCAGCGCAGCGGGAAGCAGTTAGCTATGCGGCATTTAGATTGCTGCGCTATCGGTTTAGAAACTCTCCTAATCGAGCAGCCACCTGGAGAAGCCTAGACAGTGTCATGTTCGCTCAAGGCTACAATCCGATGTATGTCAACAATGCATACCAAGGCGGTGATGCGGCTGCGCTAGGAAATTATATCGCATTTCAGGTCATCATTTATGGCAATGGCGATGGCGCCAACGATGCTGCCGATTATGAGAACCAGTACTATGAGCCTTTGAATGGACCTCTATTGATGGATGAACCTGGAAATCCAGACATCATTGACCCAAACCGTTGGCAACCGCTTAGCCTGGCTAATTTCATTGACCAATCAGGAAATCCAATTCCGGGCGGGATGCAAGAGTTTCTTGGCCCTGAGTGGGGTAACGTAACTCCTTTCTCCCTTACTGAAGCTGATAAGCAAGATTTTACGCGAGACGGAGATACCTATCCCGTCTATCATGATCCAGGACCTCCTCCTCTCATTACTGACCCTGCGACACGTGAGCGCTATCAGCGAGGATTTGAAATGGTAGGTATTTGGGGAGGACTGCTCGATCCAAACGATGGTGTTACTTGGGACATAGGTCCAGGAGCGCGTGGCCGCAACATTGACCCGCTTCCAGATTTTGCGGATTACTATGATGTCTACAATGAGTACGGAGGTGGTGATACAACCGGCGGTTTGTCGATCAATCCAATCACCAATTTACCATATGCTCCGAACGTTGTAAAGCGTGGAGACTATGGTCGTGTACTAGCAGAATTCTGGGCAGATGGTCCTGATTCAGAAACGCCTCCAGGTCACTGGTTCGTTCTCATTAATTACGTCATGGATGCACCTGGTTTTGTCTTCAAATGGCGAGGTCAAGGGGCGATCATTGATACCATGGAATATGAGGTTAAATCTTACTTCGCCCTCGGTGGAGCGATGCACGACGCGGCTATTTCGACATGGAGTATCAAAGGTTGGTATGACTACTTACGTCCTGTAAGTGCAATCCGCTACATGGCAGAAAAAGGTCAGCGATCTGATCCTGCTTTGCCTCGATACCACGAG
Source organism: Saprospiraceae bacterium (assembly GCA_045110575.1). GTDB lineage: Bacteria > Bacteroidota > Bacteroidia > Chitinophagales > Saprospiraceae > CALDTK01. The sequence continues at coordinate 62,870 of JBGCGF010000025.1, read as the reverse complement.
CATGGTCTTCGTCTAGAGCCTGGCTTTATCGAAATGATTGACAACATCGGCGATCCGCTTGCAGGTCCAACCGGTGAGAATATTGCAGAAGTGAAAATCTGGAGTTGGCTCGGACCTGACGCGATTGCCGATCCAGCGACTGACGTCGGTGGAGTAGGGTGGATCTTAGCAAAAGAGTGGTGGCCATACCAGCGACCAACCTTTGTTAGTCCTCCGTTTGCAGGCTATGTAAGTGGCCACAGTACCTACAGTCGTGCAGCTGCTGAAGTCCTTACATCGATAACAGGAAGTCGCTATTTCCCTGGAGGATTAGGCACTTTTACGGCCGAGCAGAACGAGTTTCTCGTGTTTGAAGAAGGCCCAAGCGAAACCGTAGAGCTGCAGTGGGCAACCTACCAAGATGCAAGTGATGAGGTTAGCCTCAGCCGTATCTACGGAGGAATTCACCCCATGGCAGACGATATCCCAGGCAGGAAAATAGGAATGCTCATCGCTGATGAAGCTTACGGAAAAGCAGTTTCTTATTTCGACCAGCTTGAACCAACTCAAGTTGTTACCCAAGCAGGTCCTCTCGTTAATTTCGTAGCAAGAAATGAGCTGAGAACACTTGAGTTTTCCTTTGACGAGCCGGTTGATACTCTGCTGAGTAACAACTTAACGATCATAGGTGGAGGACAGACATTTACGCCAGAAACTATTCGTTGGACAGGCTCGCAGGCACTTGAGGTTGACCTTCGCATTGGCGCAGAAGAATTGAACGGTGGTCAGGCAACAGGCACCGTGGTTGGTATCCGTGACCTTTACGGAAACGAATTGCAAGACAGCACCTTTGCGTTTACGTTTGATACGAAGCAGCCAAGCATTGCAGTGAGTGCAAACAAGTCTTTCCTTGGACTAAGCGATGTTGGTTCAGAAGCACTAACCGTCACGGTGAGCTTCGACGAGCCAATGGATACGATGGGGAGCTTCCTATGGAGTCTGCCAAGTGATTTCCCCGCAGGAATACTAACGTCTACACAGGACGGCTGGCAAGACGAGTCAACCTACGTCATCGTCTTTGATGTGAACCTCGTTTCAGGAGCACGATACGAAGACCTGCAGCTTGCAATCTTCACGCGTGACACGTTTGACAACCAACCTGCAGATCCACGGACGCCTGCGTTCTTAGACCTTGATTTTTTGCCTTCGAGTACGCAGACGCTGCCTTCTGGAGGTACCGCTCAGCTTTTCCCTAACCCAGTCGTTGATCAGCTTTCGCTAAAACTATCGGCTCGTGTAGAAGGAGAAGTAGTTTTGACGGATGCAAGTGGACGGATTGTGCGTCGCATGCAGGTGACTGGTTTTGGCGAAAGCTGGAATGTCTCAACGCTTGTTAGTGGAGCATACAATGCGACGTTGACAACCAAAACGGGCGAACAGCTTACGTGGCGTATCGTGAAACGATAAAGTCAAATCCGGTAGAGACTCAAAACCCACAAGGCACCCCTTGCGTTACTGCAACATGATCGGGTACCAATTCAGTGATTATGTAGCTAAAAAGAACGAGCAACCGCCGTTTGAAAGGCTACTTGATATCCTCAAAGAACTGCTCATGCACACGAGCGGTGACGTGAGCGAGGCGCTTAGTTGGTTGACGAAGCTTGACAAGCAATACGGTCTCACCGACGACGAGTACGGGATGTCTGACTTCATTCAGGACCTTATGGATAAGGGCTTCTTGAAGGAAGGAGATCCAAATACGCCTGGTTTTACACCGAGTTCTAAAATGGAAATCCAGTTGCGCAAGAAAGCGCTAGATGATGTGTTCGGTCAGCTGAAGAAAGCGAAGAAAGGCAACCACTCCACCAAGGGCAACGGCCAGGGCGATGAGTTTACAAGCGAGACGCGGAAGTATGAATTCGGTGATCCACTCGATCAATTATCGATGACGGATACGATTCGAAATGCACACATCAATAACGGTATTGATGATTTTCGACTCACGCACGACGACTTAGAGGTCCGCGAAACGTTCTCTCAAACACAGACGTCTACGGTGTTGATGATCGACATTAGTCACTCGATGATTCTGTATGGAGAGGATCGCATTACACCGGCCAAGCGCGTAGCCTTAGCGCTAAGTGAATTGATCACGACCCGCTACCCGAAGGACACCCTTGATATCCTCGTTTTCGGCAATGATGCGTGGCAGATAGAGGTAAAGGACTTGCCTTATTTAAAGGTCGGTCCTTTTCACACAAATACCGTCGCAGGGCTTGAGCTCGCCATGGATTTGCTCAAGCGTCGTCGCAATCCGAACAAGCAAATTTTCATGATCACTGATGGGAAGCCGACCTGCATAAAGCGGGGAAAGGAGTACTACAAAAACTCTTTCGGGCTTGATCGAATGGTGGTTAACCGTACACTCGGTTTGGCTGTGAAGTGTCGTAAATTAGGTATTCCGATTACGACCTTCATGATTGCCCGCGATCCATACCTCATGCAGTTTGTCGAGCAGTTTACGACGGCCAACAACGGTAAGGCCTTCTACTCTAGCCTCGAAGGCTTGGGGAGTAGCTTGTTTATGGATTATCGGAAGAATAAGAAGAGAGGGAAGTAGGGCTGGTAGGAAAGGCGGCTGACATGCTCCGCGCGGGCCATCCAAACAGAAAGAGGCTATGTGCAACGCACATAGCCTCTTTCTATTTTTACATTGTAAAAGCACCCGCACAGCGTGCGGAAGCCGCGCTTTTACCCTTCCCCACCAATTCTACCAGCAGCATCATCAATCGCAGTCTTACGCTTGCGGCTTTTCACTTTTTCATTACCGAAGTTGTAGTTGAGGCTCAAGCTTACTCGCCGAGAATCCCAGTTGCCGCCGCCAGAAAAGCTCTGACCACCAAAGTTGCTTGACCCGCGCCATCCGCTCGTGTAGAGGATATCATCTGCACCTACACGTACACGAAGCTTGTCATTCAAGAACTTACGCTGTACGCCAAGGTTGAGCGCACCCATGGCTTTGATCTCGAAGTTTCCTCCCCAGATGCCAGGACCACTAAACCAACCGCTCACTTCAAAACTGACCTTGCCTGGAAGCTTGAAGGTGTGCTGGTTGTACATGTTGAAGTTGAATGCCTGAAGGTCGATTGTGCTTCCATTAGGTGATCCATCCTCGTAAAATCCTTGGTTGTCTTGGTATGTTCCTGTAGCCGTAAAGTATACGTTCCACCACTTATTGATGTCTGCAGGTACGCTTACGTTAAGACTGAGAAGACTTTGAGAAGAGAGGTTATCCCATGTGATGAATCCACCACCAGCAACCGTTGAATCTGCAAAGACCAAGCGTGTGATTTGATCTGTTGTGCGACTATAGCTCAACTTTGTCGTGTAGCGGTAAGCAAAAGTGTGAGCTAGCTCAACGTTGTTTACGATTTCAGGCTGTAGAAACGGGTTTCCCTTTTCAAAACTGATCTCAGAGAGCTTACTTTCGAACGGATTAAGTACTTGGTAATCTGGTCGGTTGATGCGACGGCCGTAGTTCAAGGCAAAGCTGTGCTTTGGAGCTGCTGCCCAGGTTAGACCTGCATTCGGAAATACGTTCCAGTAATCTAGGTTAAGCGGCTCTTGTGGAGACGCGTTACCAAACACGGTAAGGTCGCCCATTGATTTCGTATGCTCTACACGGACCCCACCGGTTGCAGTGAAAATTTTGCCTTGTCCTGCTTTATTGTCCGGACCGAAACTCGTGCTGTAGGTTAAGTAGCCAGCTTCAACTTGCTCATCGTAAAGGAACAGGTTCGATAGGTCATCATTCAAGGTTGACTCACCTCCGATGACATCAAAAAAGCTGAACGTATTGTCGCTGACGACCTTGGTGAACTTTGCACCTGCGCTGATCTTTCCTTCACCGAGGTTACGTTCGTAATCGAACTGACCGGTGTAGATATCGATGTCGCTCGGGGTGTTAAACGCATTCACAACTCTACGCGTTGGAGTGACGCCATCTGCAGCAAAGTATTGGTTAGGCTGCATCGACTCTGAATCGGCAGCGTAACGGCCGTAGTCGAAATCGACGTTTACGGTTTCGCCGTCCTTGTTGTCATAGCGGTAGTTGAAATTTCCACTAAGGTTGGTGTTCTCGCCGTTGTCTGTGTTCGAAGCGCGTAACGTATTTGAAGTTAGCGTCGGAGTTGCTACAGGCGCAAATCGAGCTAGTGAATTACTCTCCCAAAAGCGATCGTTGTAGTTGCCATTTAGCATGACACCAACCGTGTGTTTGTCGTTGATAAAGTAATCTGTACCAATTTTGAGGTTGCCACCTTGCCAGTCTCCTTCGCCACGGATGTTCTCGCTTACGAACAGTTCTTCTTGAAAAGTATCGAAGAAATTCGTGTTCACATTCGCACCACTATAAACGCCGCCAGTTAGGTAGTGATTCCACTTCCCTTCTCGGTGATTAAGCGTAAGACTTACGTTGCTTCGTGTTGTTTTGCCTTGAGCAGCACTAATAGAAGCCGAGCCATTGGTTCCCCAATTCTCATTCTTCTTTAAGCGGATGTCAATGATACCGGCGTTTCCTTCGGCTTCATACTTTGCACCAGGGTTGGTGATGATATCGATGCGGTCGATCTGCTCTGCAGGCAAGCTCTGGAGGTATGCCGTAAGCGCGTCTCCACCAAGTGGGCTGCGCTTGCCGTCGATGTATACGAGTACTCCTGCGCGACCGAGTACACTGATATTGTCGTTGTTGTCGAGCATGACGCCTGGAGCCTTCCTTAGTAGTGTGAGGGCATCTCCTCCTGCGGAGTTGATAGTGCCATCCACATTGAAGACTGTTCGGTCACTTTTGATCTCGACGATAGCACGTTGCGCAGTTACCGTTGCTGTCTCGAGTTCGAGTGAAGCAGGTGCGAGTGATAACTCCCCCATTTTTTTGCTTTCGCCCGAACTGATGCTAAAGGGTGGGGTAGTGAGGTCGGGGAGTCCGACATATTTGGCCGTGATAAAGAAATCACTTTGCTTTACTTGAGTAAATAGGAATAGACCATCGATGTCCGATACTTCGACCTTTTGGATGGTTGAATCCGCTGCAAGTTGAAGAATGACGTTTGCAAAAGACACTGGCTCGCCCGCTGCATCGAGGAGCGAACCAGAGATCGATTGAGTTAGCTTAATGTCCGTCTCTGATTGAGCTACAGCAGTGAAACCGAAGGTCACACAACAGGCCACTAGGAGAACTGATTTTAGAGATCGAAGCATAAGACTGAGTTTTGAGAGACTGAGGTTGGGAATTGGAAGCCAAGTGTACTACTTTACTAGTACAGTGTAAATCTATGGACTTTTCTTAGTCACTGACGACGCGTATCGACAAACGACGTTGAATTTCCGACAAGCGATTTCACCTCGGTTTCCATGTCCTTTTCTATCGGCATAGACACTACAATGACGGATGGGTTGCATGATCGTTACTAGTCATTTTGCATTATTTGCATTTATTGGATCGCCTATATTTCATGTAGCTCAAGCTATCTTCCGCGCTACAAGCCCATCCCTTTCTACCTATGACCTACGCTAAAATCGCCGGTATCGGCCACTACGTTCCTGACAACGTCGTCACCAACATTGATCTCACCAAGGTCATGGACACCTCAGATGAGTGGATCAAGGAGCGCACAGGTATTGAAGCGCGTCGATATGCCACCAAAGGCAAAGAGACTACAGCGACCATGGGAGCGGAGGCAGCACGTAAAGCGTGCGCTGATGCAGGCATCCAGCCAAGCGATATCGATTTTATCGTTTTTGCGACGCTCTCACCCGACTATTACTTCCCTGGCTGTGGTGTACTAGTGCAACGCGAACTCGGCATTACCGATGGTGAGTGTGGAGCACTTGATGTGCGAAACCAATGCTCGGGCTTTGTCTATGCATTAAGTGTCGCAGACAAGTTTGTAGCGTGCGGTATGTATAAGAACGTGTTGGTTGTCGGATCAGAGATGCACTCGATGGGCTTAGACTTTTCTACAGAAGGCCGAGGAGTCACCGTAATTTTTGGTGACGGCGCTGGAGCAGTTATCGTGCAACCAAGTGAAACGAAGGATTCTGCGATTCTCGCAACAGCGATGCACTCCGATGGCACTTACGCAGAGAAGCTTGCCATGATGAGCCCAGGTTCACATGGAGGTATGCACCTCAAGAAGCAAGGCGATGATCGTGATTGGGGCTTCGCACCTCAAGAATCTTACGGTGGAATCTTCGCGACGCAAAAGATGCTAGATGCTGGTGAGTTCTATCCCGTAATGGAAGGGCAATTCGTCTTCAAACTCGCGGTGCAGAAGTTCCCTGCCGTGATCATGGAGGTTTTGGCGAAAGCAGGACTAACCGTAGATGACATCGATATGCTCATCCCGCACCAAGCCAATTTACGCATTGCTCAATTTGTGCAACGAACGCTCAAGCTGCGCGATGATCAGGTGTTCAACAACATCCAGAAATACGGCAACACCACTGCTGCTAGTGTGCCTATCGCATTGAGTGAGGCGGTTGCTGCTGGCAAAGTGAAGCGCGGCGATGTTGTAGTACTCGCAGCATTCGGAAGCGGCTTTACTTGGGCAGGAGCTGTCTTGACGTGGTAAGAACAACTAGTTCATCCACTCAAATACTTGCATCGGCGCATCGTTGTTGGCAACGACTACGAGGGTTTTTCCATTGGCAAGCGTGACAACTTTCATGTCTCGTAAGTCTAGGCTAAGTCCGAGTTGATCACTTACCACTTTGTCTCCAACCATTAGTACGCCGTTGAGTGCGTCCAAGCGGCCGGTTTCGGCATCAACATTCAAATTGTGTCCGCCAAGAAGAATGCTGTTGCCAATCGGAAGAATGCAATTGACGGGTCCGGCTTGCGCTGCTAGCGGCAATGCTTCTAGTTTCTTGGTAGAGCTTTTCCAGATCGATGACTCAAGGTTGTTGGCCGTCAAGTGCATAGCCTTCTCCAATTCAGCTGCGCCAAATGCTTCTTCAAGTGTTGCTGTTGCATACTTCGAGTAGCGTTGGAATTGCTTTTTGAGCACGGGCATCTGCTTGAGAATCGCATCTCGTGTAGCAAGTGGATAGGTCTGTCCTCCTGTTTCAACAGCAAGTACTGGGTCTATCTGACCGTTGTGGTCATAATCTGAAGCATAGATGTGAATCGGTGCACGGTGACGTGAATTCAGTCCGACATTTCCGAGCAGTAGGTCATCCTTGCCGTCGCCGTCTTGATCGTGCGCAACGACGCAGTTGTACCAACCTTGTGCTTCGTTGAGCCCGAGCCATTCGGTGATTTCTGCCCATTTGCCATCGCTGCTACTAAACGCACGGGGAGCCATCCATTCTCCGGTTAGGATAAGCTCTGGTGTTTCATCGCCAGCTAATTCTGCTAGGGTAGCGCTTGTTACCATTCCAGCTTGCGCCAAAACCGGGATCGTATTACTTGTCGCATCAGCGAATGTGCCTCCGTCATTTCGGAGAATGTATGACCTTGGAGCAAGTGGGTATTTTCCTGGATTCACACGGCCGCCTACGAAGAGGTCAAGATCACCATCACCATCCACATCAAACGGCTGGACGCAACTTCCTGGACTTGTAATTCCGGTTACTGCTTCAGGGAGGTAAGTGAATTTTCCTCCGTCGTTTTGGTACAGGCGATCTTGATAATTTGAAGAGCCAATTGCAGTTGTGCTTCCGCCACTGACGACATAGAGATCGAGATCACCGTCACCATCAGCATCAAAGAAAGCGGCTGCGGTATCCTCATAGTCTGAATGACCTGCGAGTGCTTTTTGCGAGCTTTCGCTAAAACGTGAATTGCTTCCCTGGACGAATAGCTTGGCTGCTTGCCCTAAGGCGCCACCAACAAAAACATCGTCTCGGCCATCACCATTGATGTCAGCCACTGCTAGCGCCGGACCTTCTTTACTTACCCGGTGTGGGATGAGCGGTTCGCGACCAAAGTCTTCGAACTCATTCTCTACGTGCGTAAAGCTTAGGCCGGTGTTTTTTGCCGGTCGGAGTCCACTTTTGTTCTTTTTGAGTCCAACAAGTGAAGCGACGGAAGTCTTGCCGTTGGCTTGTTTTGCCGAAAGGCTAAGTGTCTGGTCGACCTTTACGTCTGTCTGTACAATTGAAGCACCGTTAGGGAAGCGAACGATAACGGAGTCGATGGTTTTAGCGGAAGCCAAACCAATCACCAATTTCGAGGTCACCGCACTGAAGAAGCCACGTGTTCGGCGAAGTTCCTGAACGTGTACAGCATCTCCTTGAACGACACGGACGGTAGCTCCGATGGCTTCTGTATTCGAAGCGTCACCAGTCAATTTGAGCACCAATGAATGCCCGTTGCCGCGCTCGCGTGCTTGATTGCTGAAGATACCAGCCTTGCCGTCAATGTTGTTGACGATTAAGTCGAGGTCACCGTCATTGTCAAGGTCAGCATACGCCGCTCCGGTAGAGTACGTCGGTTGATTGATGCCCCATTCAGCACTCGTGTTTTTAAATGTCCCGTCTGCTTGCTGTGCATAGGCATAGTTGGGCAAGAGAGAAGTCGGGATGAGGTCTGCGTACTTGTCAAATGAACCGAATCGGGATTTGGTCAATCCTCCTGTACGCTTCACACTATCTACGGTGTAGGTGAGGTAATCTAAGTTGCTTACGTCGCGTCGGTAACCGTTAGTGACATAAAGGTCAGGCTTGCCATTGAGGTCAAAATCTGCGATCAGCGGAGCCCAGCTCCAATCGGTTGCATCCATGCCAAGCATCTGTGCCTGGTCACTGAAGCCATCGCCAGAGTTCATCTGGACGGTGTTACGCATCAACTGATTCTTGTAGCCATAGCGTTTCAAACTGTTGAAACGCTCTTGGATCATTGTTGTCATCAGGCGCTTACGACGCTCCAGGTCGGGAGCAAGCATGTCGAGACTCACGACATCTGGTTTTGCATCTCCATTGATGTCAGCGATATCGACGCCCATGGTGTGGTTACTCATGTGACGCAGCCACTGATCGGTTTGGTCTTCAAACTGGCCACCTTTTTTGCCAATGATGACTTGGTCGGGTTCGATGTAATCGTTGCCGATGTAGAGGTCTGTAATTCCGTCTGCATTTAGATCGGAAGCAGTGACACTCAATCCCCATGCACGATTAATGAGGCCTTTCGCTTCGGTAACATCGACGAATTTTCCGTCGCGATTCTCATAGAGACGATCGGTGTCATAGGTCGTCCAAGGCTCTGTATTTCGCTCGTATCCGCCTTCTACAGGTGTGGCCTGCACTGAATTGACGCGACTAAAGTCGATCGGATGGTTGAGTACATAGACATCTAAATCGCCGTCTTGATCGAAATCGAAGAAGTTGGCGTGGTTACTTGCGCTAGGGTCATTGAGACCAAATGCCGCAGCTTGTTCTGTGAATTTGCCTGTTCCATCATTGATGAAAAGCAAGTTGCGTCGCACGTCTGTTGGCTCCATGCCTGTGCGAGTGACATAGAGGTCAGGGCTGCCATCTGCGTTGATATCCACTACGCTTACACCTGTCTTGATTCCATCTGCAGCAGTGACTCCTGCGGCTTGTGCGCCTTCCTCAAACTTCCAATCACCTTTGTTGATGTAGAGGGCGTTAGGCCCCATCGTAGCAGTGAAATAGAGGTCTTCTAGTCCGTCGTTGTTGACGTCGAGTACTGCAACGCCTCCTCCATTATAGAGGTAACTATTGATGAGAATATTGTTGTCCCAAGTTTCGTCAACATGATTGACGAAGTTGATCCCAGAGTTTGCTGGCAGGACATTTTGGAAAAGCTTAGGTCCGTCGTATGCTTCAACATTTACGCTGGGGCTTGACGTCTGCTGAGTGTCTGAGTTGCACGCTTGCGCCAAAACCAGAAGTAAACAGGTTGATATCCAAATGGGTAGATGAGATCCAATCTTCATATGTCGACAAAGGTGGGAGTATTCACAATGCGGTGCCAGCTAACATTCACAAAATATTGACGGTCTAAATCGTTGGTCTTGCGCACCTCAGAGATTAAACGAAGCGTTACTTGCAGGGTGTTGACTTTAACGCCGACCTTTGCTGCGAATAAATGGCCTAGGTCATTTGACTACCAAGAACGCTATGATCCGATTTACACTTCTTTTTTGTCTATTTAGTATGAGTGTTGTTGCTCTTGCCCAAAGTGACCTTTCTTCTCGAGAGGATTATGAAAAGCGCACCCGACAGCAAAAGATAGGTCAGCACCATATTCCTTCTGACCTGATTGATGCGATGAAGACGCTCGATGAGATCACTCCTGAAGATTCTAAGGAGAGTTATGCGGCGCAGTCGGAGGACTTTGTCGTTGAGCGTTTGTTCTTCTCGCTTGGTCGCTGGTTGGCAATCAATTGGGGCATGTACGACGGTTCTCGCTTCTCTCGCTATTTGCAGAATTTAGGCGTTGATCAGCCTGACGGTCAAAAGGAGTTAGTGATGCGTGCCTACCACCGCCACTTGAATGGGAAAGAATTGGATGTACGTGATTTGGTTACCCGATACAAGGTTCAAAAAGCAGTGAAAGACTCCATTCGTTTATCTGGAGCAGAGGTGATTGATTCCTACACATTGCCTGCGAAAGACAGCTTAAATCGCGGCTAGGTCATCGATTTACAATGTTTTTTTTCGCCTCATATGGAAGAATTGCGTTGAGTTTGCGGTCTCGTATCAAAGGTGCGGTTACTTTCGCGGCCCCAATGCAACAGCCGTTTGGATGCTGCATAAGGTAATAAGGACGCGAGTTTTGGCGAAAGCCGCTCAGAAATAGCCCCCCAATAATGGCAAAGAACCTACTCATTGTCGAGTCGCCGGCCAAGGCGAAAACAATAGAAAAGTATCTCGGAGGAGACTTCATCGTGAAGTCAAGTCGAGGCCACATTCGAGATCTTCCGAAAAGGGCAGATTCAATTGATGTTGCAAATGGCTTCTTAGCCACTTACGAGGTCAGTCCAGATGCAAAGCGAACTGTTTCTGAGCTGAAGACAGCGATGAAAGGCACCGAAGAAGTGTGGCTCGCAACGGATGAGGACCGTGAAGGGGAGGCTATTAGCTGGCACCTTTGCGAAGTTCTCAAACTAGATCCACTCAGTACCAAGCGTATTGTATTTCGTGAAATCACAAAGACTGCAATTCAAAAAGCAGTAACCCAACCACGCACGGTTGATCTTGACTTAGTCAATGCCCAGCAAGCGCGTCGAATCCTTGACCGTTTGGTTGGATACGACTTGAGTGGTGTGCTTTGGAAGAAGGTGAAAGGTGGCTTGAGCGCCGGTCGTGTGCAGTCTGTGGCTGTTAAGATCGTCGTTGAGCGTGAGCGAATCATTCGTGAATTCGAACCAAAACCTTATTTCCGTCTCTTCGCAGATTTCTTGCTTGCAGGAGAGCGAGGAGGTGAGGTAACGATGCGTGCAACCCGCAAAGACAACCTTGAGACGGAAGGAGAAGCTGAGAAGTTCTTGATGGATTGTCGTGGAGCGATCTACAACATCAACGATATCGTAAAGAAGCCAGGTAAGAAAAAACCTGCTGCTCCTTTCACGACTTCAACGTTGCAACAAGAAGCCAGTCGTAAGCTAGGTATGACGCCAAAGCGTACAATGAGCGCAGCACAGCGCTTGTACGAATCAGGTCACATCACCTACATGCGTACGGACTCGGTCAACTTGAGTAACGATGCGATGACATCGGCCAAGAATGAGATTGAAGGCGCGTACGGTCAGAACTACTACGAGCGACGCACTTTTAAGTCAAAGAGCAAGGATGCGCAAGAGGCGCACGAGGCTATCCGCCCAACCAACTTCGGAGCGCACACCGTTCCTGTAGCTGAGCGTGACCAGTCACGTTTGTACGAGCTAATCTGGAAGCGCGCGATCGCGAGTCAGATGAGTGAGGCAAAAACAGAAAAAACAACTGCCACTATCGGCATCTCTACCAAGCCAGCCGAAGCGCTGACTGCAAGTGGAGAGGTAATCGTATTTGACGGTTTCTTGCGTGTATACCAAGAAAGTCAAGATGATTCTGAAGGCGAAGACGAGACAACCAAGGGACTTCTTCCTCCAATGAAAGTTGGTCAGGCATTGAAGCTCGGTGAACTCACTGCAGAAGAGAACTTGAGCAGACCTTCAAAGGGCCGCTTCTCGGAAGCATCTTTGGTAAAGGAATTAGAGAGTCTAGGTGTCGGTCGTCCGTCTACCTATGCACCTACGATTTCTCGTATCATGGACCCTGCTCGTGGTTATGTGATTAAGGAAAAACGTGATGGTACAGAGCGCAAGTTTGCGAAGTACGTACTCAACAACGCCGGCGAGGTGAAGCCTGCTCCGTTTACCAAGATGGTAGGTGCGATCAGCAACCAACTTGTTCCTACTGACTTGGGAATGATTGTCGTCGACTTCCTCGACATGCACTTCAAGGATGTCATGAACTATGGCTTTACGGCTGATATCGAGACGCAATTTGACGATATCGCAAATGGTAAAGTCTCGTACCAAGATGTGCTAAGCGATTTTTACAGCCCATTTAAAGCTAAAGTGGTTGATACCACCGAAACGGCAGAACGTGCAAGTGGAGAGCGTGAGCTCGGAACAGATCCAGCAAGTGGAAGAACCTTGCTTGTACGCATGGGCCGCTACGGACCAGTTGCACAGATTGGCAAACCAGATGAACTAGATGCGGGCGAAAAGCCTAAGTATGGTAACCTGCGTGCTGGTCAAAGCATGGAGGACATCACGTTTGAAGAGGCGATTGAGCTGTTCAAGCTTCCACTAGACCTTGGAGATTACGATAGCCTACCGGTGGTAGCAAACATCGGTCGTTACGGTCCTTACATTAAGTGGGGAGAGGCGTTTGTGAACTTGCCTAAAGGCGAGGATCCACTTGGTCTAACCATTGAGCGTGCTGGCGAACTTATCGAAGAAAAGAAGAAAGCAGACGCACCTGTTGGTTCGTACAAAGGATTCGATATCACGAAGGGTAAAGGGCGTTTCGGTCCTTTCTTGAAGTGGAACGGACTTTTCGTCAATGTGCCTAAGCGCTATGACTTCGAGATCATTTCTACGGAGGACATGCATGAGCTCATCGAGATCAAAGCTCAGAAAGAAGCCAATCGCTACATCCATAACTGGATTGAAGATGAAGGCATCTCTGTTGAGAATGGTCGTTGGGGACCAACCATCAAATTCAAGAAGAAATTCGTGAAGATGGGCGTCATGGAAAATGGCGAAAAGTGGACCCAAGAAGCTGCGAAAGCCCTTACCGTTGAAGAGGTAAAGGTTATTATTGAGGAGCAAATTCCGAATGCGTTCAAAAAGAAGGCAGTTAAGAAGAAGCCCGCAGCGAAGAAAAAGCCAGCAGCCAAGAAGAAACCTGCGGCTAAAAAGCCAGCAGCGAAAAAGAAGCCTGCAGCTAAGGAGTAAAATCTGAAACGCATTATAGCCCGAGCGCGTTGATACAAGTCAATGCGCTCGGGTTTTTTGTTTTAATCCAGAGGGCGACAACCTCAATCTACAATCACTATCATCGGGTTCGCCCGAATAAGACCGATATCATGGCAGATCAGAATACTAAAAAACCGGAAGGCAATCAACTAAGCATCGAGCTTCCAGAAGCAATTGCTGATGGTATGTACAGCAACCTTGCTGTGATCACCCACAGTCCGACGGAGTTCATCGTTGACTTCATTCAGATCGTACCTAACGTCCCAAAGGCAAAGGTGAAGAGTCGAATTTTACTCGGCCCTCAAAATGCAAAGCGTCTTCTTCGTGCACTTGCTGAAAACGTGAAGAAGTACGAGTCTCAGTTTGGCGTTATTCAGGAGCCTGATGCAGCAAAGACAGGCTTTCCGCCAATGAGTTTTAATACTCCAGCGGGCCAGGCGTAGTAGTCATCTCGACTGGAGCACTTTGATCTCTTTGCGCGTTAGCGATTGCGCATAGATTCGTGCGCAGCGGAGAGATCTGTTCGTCAAACCAAGTCTCAATTGAAGCTGAATGGTTTACTCGAACAGATTTCTCCGTTGCATAGGTCGATTTTGATGCGGTAGAATGAGGGTCGCTTACACTCACAGATTTCTCCGTGCGCTACTCGTTCCTCGATGCTTAGTCGAAATGACGGTTCTATTCAAACAGTCCCTCAATCGCATGCTGTTCAGAAATCCCCAAGTGGCGATATGCCTTTGAGGTCACCTCGCGACCGCGAGAGGTACGCTGTATGTAGCCTTCCATGATGAGGAACGGCTCGTGAACTTCCTCGATTGTTCCGGCTTCTTCACCAACAGCAGTTGCAATGGTTGTAAGTCCAACTGGACCTCCCTTGAACTTGTGAATGATTGAAGTCAAGATGCGATTGTCCATCTCGTCCAAGCCTCCTTCATCAACGTTCAATGCCTTTAGTCCGTACTGGGCTATCTCTTTGTCAATTGTACCGTTGCCTTTGATTTGGGCAAAGTCTCTGATTCTACGGAGGAGCGCGTTGGCGATACGAGGCGTTCCACGAGAGCGTCGGCCAATTTCAATGGCGCCATCAGGGGTAATAGGTACATCAAGAATCTCTGCTGATCTGACGATAATCTTCGTCAGCGTTTCGACATCGTAGTATCCGAGTAGGCAGGTAATGCCGAAACGAGCGCGAAGTGGTGCGGTGAGCAAGCCCATCCGTGTCGTTGCTCCTACGAGCGTGAAAGGATTGAGCTGAAGCTGAACGCTTCGAGCATTCGGTCCGCTATCGATCATGATGTCGATCCGAAAGTCTTCCATTGCAGAATAGAGATACTCTTCGACTACGTTGTTGAGTCGGTGTATTTCGTCAATGAAAAGCACATCTCCGGGTTCGAGGTTGGTGAGCAACCCAGCGAGATCACCAGGTTTCTCAAGTACCGGTCCGCTGGACATTTTTAGTCCTGCGCCGAGTTCGTGGCTAATGATGTGTGATAGGGTAGTCTTGCCCAGGCCTGGTGGGCCATGAAGCATAACATGGTCAAGTGCTTCTTCGCGCTGCTTGGCGGCTGCGATGAAGATTTCAAGATTTTCGACCAGTTTGTCCTGTCCACTAAAGTCTCTGAGCTCTTGTGGGCGCAAGGCTTTTTCGACGGTTACTTCTTGGTCTGAGAGGTTGTCGAGGTTTGGATTTAGCGCTTCGTTCATGTGTTCCGCTTGGTGTGGCAAGGTACGTTAGGTGTTTGACTTGACAAACAAATTGTTGCATAAGAGTGTTGGGAGGGCTTTGTTTGCTGCGAGCTGCGCCATGGCTGCGTCGTTGAACCGTATCGTATGGGCGTTTTTGGGTGGTATGAAGTGTCGTATGTCGTCAGCAGTACTTGTTTGTCCTTATGGCGAGTCGCCTACGTCGTTGAACCGTATCGTATGCACGTTTTGGGTGATATGAAGTTTTGTGATTCGGTGGATGGTGGTTCAACGACGTTGGCTTACGAGGCTAAAGCGTATCGTATGGGCGTTTTTGGGTGATATGCACTTTTGTGATTCGGGTGATGGTGGTTCAACGACGTTGGCTTACGTGGCTGAAGCGTATCGCATGCACGTTTTTGTGTGCTATGGAGTTCTGTGATTCGGGGAATAGAGATTCAACGATGTTGGCTCGTTGATCTTTTGGGTGTGGTTTTGGCGAAAGCTGAAAGGGAAATGGCGTCATTACCAATTAGCGATATCTGACCTATACCTGCAGACTGCGCTAGTTTGAGCGGATCTAACATCCGATATTTCAAATCCCAGGCCTCTGACGTATCCAATCCGAATCCGTCCCGTAAACGCTTATAGTTGAAGGTGTAAAGCTTTCGCTAAAACACTAGTTGCTACGTTGGCGCGAACTATTACATTCGCACTCCGAAAAACACCCTACGATGAGCCAAGGACAAAAAATAACTATCGCTAACGGAATTCTCAATGTTCCGAACAATCCAACCATTCCGTTCATCGAAGGTGACGGTATCGGTCCTGATATCTGGGCTTCTGCCGTTCGCGTTCTTGACGCAGCAGTAGAGAAAGCTTACGGTGGATCTAAGAAGATCGAGTGGATGGAAGTCCTCGCCGGTCAAAAAGCGATGGATCAAACTAAAGAGTGGTTGCCACAGGCTACACTCGATGCAATCACAGAATACCTCGTGAGCATCAAAGGACCCCTTACGACTCCAATCGGTGGCGGTATCCGTTCACTAAACGTAGCACTTCGTCAAAAGCTTGACCTCTACGCATGTGTACGTCCGGTACAGTACTTCCAAGGCGTACCTAGCCCGGTGAAGCACCCTGAGCAAGTTAACATGGTCATCTTCCGTGAGAACACTGAGGATATCTATGCAGGAATCGAGTTCCAAGAAGGAACCGCTGATTGCGAGAAGTTCAAAGAACTACTCAAGACAAACTTCCCTGATCGCTACACAAAGATTCGCTTCCCGAATACAGTAGGACTTGGTATCAAGCCAGTTTCTCAAGAAGGAACAGCACGCGTTGTTCGTGCGGCAATCAAGTACGCAATCGAGAACAACAAGGACTCCGTTACTCTTGTCCACAAGGGTAACATCATGAAGTTCACCGAAGGTTCTTTCATGGAGTGGGGTTACCAAACTGCTGCAGAGGAGTTCGGAGCTACACCACTTGACGGCGGACCTTGGCACGTAATCGAGAAGGACGGAAAGAAGATCATCATCAAGGACGTTATTGCTGATGCAATGCTCCAGCAGATCATCCTTCGCCCAGCAGAGTATTCTGTAATTGCGACGCTAAACCTTAACGGTGACTACATTTCTGATGCACTTGCTGCACAGGTTGGTGGTATCGGTATCGCTCCAGGCGCAAACATCAACTACAGCACAGGTGCATCAATCTTTGAGGCGACTCACGGTACTGCTCCTAAGTATGCTGGTTTGGACAAAGTGAACCCAAGTTCAGTTATCCTTTCTGGTGAGATGATGTTCCGCTACATGGGCTGGAACGAAGCTGCAGATCTTATCATCAAGGGAATTGAAGGTGCGATTACCGCTAAGCGCGTAACGTATGACTTCGATCGCCTAATGGACGGAGCAACACTCTTGAAGTGTAGCGAGTTCGGTGATGAGATCATTTCCAAAATGTAAATTTTTACAAAAGGCTTTTCATCAAGAGATGAGAAGCCTTTTGTAAAAGCCTGCGGCGCATTTCATCTAACGATGAGGCCTGCGGCGCAAATACAGCCTGCGGCGCTTCCTTCATACTGTTGAAAGCCTGCGGCGCTTAGTCAATAAAAAAGCCTGCGGCGCTGCACTTTAGTTGTGCAAGCGCCGCAGGCTTTTTTTCTTACCGCCGGAGGCTCTTACCGCCGGAGGCTCTAATGCCCCGCATTAAAACATGCTATGCATTAAAGCTCGTTCCACATCCACAGGTATCGGTTGCGTTCGGGTTGTTGAATGAGAAGCCACGGTTATTGAGGCCTTCTACCCAGTCGATTTCCATACCTAAGAGGTAGAGTCCGTGGGCTTGATTCATGATGACGGTTAGCTCACCTAGGGTGAATGTCTTGTCATCGTCTTTGATTTCATCAAAGCCAAGGATGTAGGAAAAGCCACTACAGCCGCCTCCTTTTACGCCAACACGAAGTCCGTATTGATCAGGAATACCTTGAGACGTTCGGATGGCGTTCAATTGAACGAGAGCCGTTTCGCTGATGGTAATTGGGGATGTTGCTACTTCTGCCATACTTCACAAAGCTAGGGTAGGGGACTTGATCATCCAAGCCTCTACACATTCAATGTAGTAACACTCGTACACTAAAGCAGTTTAAGCTAAATTTGCACCAGCAATAAAAATCCTCCTTATGCCAGAATGGCTTGGTCTCGTATTCGAGATACTCAAAATCACGCTTCCCGCACTCATTGTGTTCATCACTGCTCGAAACCTATTGGGGCAGCATCTGCAGAATAGTGAACGTATGATGGCTGCTCGTAATAATGCAGCGAAGATGGCAGAGACCTTACCGCTGCGACTTCAGGCCTACGAGCGCCTAAGTCTCTTTTGCGAGCGGATAGCGCTGCCAAACTTACTTCTACGCATGCAGGAGAAGGATCAGACAGCTGGTGAGTTGAAAATCGCCCTCTATCTAGCTATTCAGCATGAGTACGAGCACAACATCTCGCAACAGGTGTACATGAGTGCAGCCCTCTGGGACATCATTCGCCAAGCAAGGGATAACTCAATGCAGGCGATTGATGCTGTTAGTGACATTATAGAGCCTAATCATCCAGGTCGTGCGCTTTCACGTGCTTTACTCGACCAGGCAGCTCCAAGTTCTAATGCAGGGCTTGCAATGGCACTTAGTGCAATCAAGAAGGAAGCTTCACTCTTGTTTGACTAGAGTAAGGAGTTAAGTCGTTTTGTTTCCAAAAGCCTCTCAGTAATGAGGGGCTTTTGTGTTAGTGTCTACAAGCGCCTTATCGGTTGTCAAATTCGCTTGTCCGCGGTACTCCAAATAGAATTTAGAGCTGTCATGGTTATGTAAGCTAATTGTTGAAAGCGCAATTTTCACATACTTGTTTTCCGGTAGGGTGGTGTTAGGCTAGGTAAGCGCTTGAAATTGGGGGAGTTAGCTTTAAATCAGACACTTGGGGTAAAAATATATGTGAAAATCATGGCCTGAGGGTACCCAGAAACGCTCTTTTTTTTCCACCTTTGGACTACACCCGTGCTGAAGCTTGATACACTTACAGCCGTCTCCGAAGCCCAATTTACAATGGGCGGGTCTACACTTACTGATACAGCACATTTTTCTAATAATCAGAACTCTGCACTAGCAAGAGCATGGATAAAGACTGTACACACATTTGGGAGCGATGCCTCTCAATCATTAAGGTTAACGTTAGCGAGCAGACTTACCGTACCTGGTTCGAACCCATTCGAGCTGTTGGATTACGAGAGAAGTCGCTTACCGTACAGATCCCTAATCGCTTCTTCTACGAGATGTTAGAAGAGCACTATGTTGCAATCCTTCGTACCGCGATTCGTCAAGAACTCGGGCAAGGTGCTAAATTGGAGTATCAAATCGTCGTGAAAAAACCTGAAGCTGTGGATGCACTTGCGGGAGCCGGAACCCATTCTACCGGAGAGACTGAAGAGAATAATATCATTAACCCATTCGCAATCCCTGGGATTCGGAAGCAGCGGCTTGATCCGCAGCTCAATCCTGCGCACACGTTCGCAACGTATGTAGAAGGTGATTGTAACCGCCTCGCAAGAGGAGCAGGAGAGAGCGTAGCCAAACGCCCTGGAACAACAGCATTCAACCCGCTGGTGATCTACGGTGACACTGGACTAGGCAAGACTCACCTTGCAGGAGCGATCGGAAACGAAATGCTCAAAAACTTCCCCGACAAGCGTGTGCTTTATTGCCAGGCCGAGGAGTTTACCAATCAAATCATTAGCGCGATCCGCGAGAACTCAATCAGTGAACTCACTGCGTTCTACCAATCGATCGACGTTCTTATCATGGACGACATCCAGTTCCTCGCTGGAAAGGAGAAGACCCAAAAGATCTTCTTCCACATGTTCAACCAACTCCACCAAAACCGGAAGCAAATCATTCTAACGAGTGATCGCGCACCAAAGGATTTGGAAGGAATGGAGCGCCGTCTCATCAGCCGCTTCAAATGGGGTCTCACTGCAGACCTTCAGAAACCAGATGTTGAAACTCGTATGGCAATCTTCGCCAACCGCGTTTCTCAAGAGGGCGTAGAAGTTCCACGCGAAGTAGCAGAGTACGTCTGCCACAACGTTGACGAAAGCATCCGTGAGCTCGAAGGAGCAATCGTAAGCCTCGTAGGCCGAGCAGAGCTTCTCAAATCAGCAATCGACATCGACCTTGCTAAGCAGGTAGTCGGTTCAACGATCCAACGCAGCAACCGTGAGATTACCGTTGAAAGCATTCTAGAGCTCGTTTGCGAGTACTTCGATGTGTCTTCAGATCTCGTTCGTGGTCAAACACGTAAGCGCCACGTTGTTGTCGCTCGCCAGATCAGCATGTACCTCGCAAAGGAGCACACTGACTGCAGCCTCAAGAAGATCGGTTCTCACTTCGGGAATCGTGATCACTCAACTGTGATTTATTCTTGCCGCACCGTACGTGACCTCATGGACACTGACGATACCTTCCTTCAATCTGTAAATGATGTGAACAAGAAGGTTAAGATGCACCTCGGATAGCATTGGCTATCAGTGACTAACGTCCTTTCGCTAACGAGCGAGAGGACGTTTTTTACTTTAGAGTGAAAATAACTTCATTTAGAGTTGCAGAATGAACTCAAGCGTGCTACTTTTGCGTCGCTTTAGAAAACGATTCTGAAGATATCATCTGGAGACGTGGGTGAGTGGCTTAAACCAGTAGTTTGCTAAACTGCCGAACCTCCGGGTTCCGCGGGTTCGAATCCCGCCGTCTCCGCTAGACTTTTCCCGAAAGAGTCATAGCGTTTTTTCAACTGTTTCGACAGTTTTTTCGGGGTGTGGCGCAGTTGGTAGCGCGCGCCGTTTGGGACGGTGAGGTCGCTGGTTCGAACCCAGTCACCCCGACATTTAATGGCTCTTCTCGATAACTCGAGAAGGGCCTTTTTTTATGCCTTTTTCGAACTATGAAAAAGTAGAGTGGCTCACTTTAGTAAAGCTCTTTAAGTCAAGTCTTTAAGTCAAGTCTAGCTCAATCAATTCACTTGATTGCTAACCCGAAATATGCCTTTCAACATACAGCGTTGTCAGCCAGCGAGTTTGTAGAGATACTCCTGTTCTAGAGGTTACCCTTCAGGTTAAGTCCAACAATCTGCATCGCTACCAGACCGGATTCCATTTCCCGAACAGGAGAAGCACTTTCACAGATGAAAATGCAGATTTTGTCGAAAGATGAGAAGTCCTTGTCTTGAATCCGCTTTTGAATTGAACTCAATACCCCTCTAACACCTTATTAATAGTGGACACATTACGTACTTCGTTGTACCTTTCTGATGTTCACTACACACCCTCAGGTCTAAAAGCCTGCAAAAACAAAGATTATGAGCAACCGAAATAGCAAAGGCGGACTTTTTACCTTCCTCGTAGGTATCGCAGCAGGTGCTGCAGCTGGTTACTACCTCTCAACGGAAGAGGGACGACGCATGCGTGAAAAACTCAGTGAACGCACAGGCGAATTCACGGACGAGGCTTCTCGTTACGCCAAGGAGAAATCTGAGAAGGTGAACCACAACCTTAACGAAGCAATGGAGCAAGGCCGTCACTACGTGAACGATCTTACCGACACCGTTAAGCACAAAGTCGATGAGTACGGCTCTGTAGCTCGTGAAAAAATGGACCAAACCAGTAGCGCTTTTCAGGAAGGCGTATCTCGTGGAAAGACCAAGCTCAATCAGCAGAAAGCAGAGATCGACTCACTGATCAACGATGTGAATTCTAAGAATTCCTAAGCAACGCTTTACCTGAATTCTTGAATAGAGTAAAAGCCAGCGATTGCGAGAATGCACTCGCTGGCTTTTTTAGTTATCTACCCCTATGAACCGAAACGATCTACTTAGTACAGCTGGTGAAACACTTGCATACGCAGAGGATTTTATCGACACACGCATCGAATTACTCAAGCTAAACGTTGCAGAAAAGGGAGCGAAGTCTGGAGCAAACGTGCTTGCCTTCGCGATCTTAGGAACAGTTGGCCTTTTTGCGCTTGGCTGTTTCACCGTTGCGTTGTCGATTTGGATAGGCAGCTTGTTGAGTAGTATGGCCCTTGGTTTTGCAGCCGTTGGTCTTGTGTACCTCATCTTTGCAGCCTTACTATTCCTCTTTCGAGAAGCTATACTTACTACACCGCTCCTTCGTGCGTTAATTACACAGTTGTTCAAATCCTAACATCCCATGAGCCACACCGATCAAACACTCCGCCGTCCAGAAACGATTACAAATCTAGATGAGCTTAGACAAGCAAAGCTGAAAGCGGAAGCGAACGCTGCTCAGGATAAAATCCGTGTAGAGAGCAACCTCAACGATATCAAAAAGGAAGGACCTCGCGTACTTCTCAAAGACGTTGTTCTTCCAATTGTAGGCGTCGGGATAGCGATCTACGGCATCAGTAAGCTTGTCAATGCAGTTACTCACGAAGATCGTGGCCGTGACTTCTATGCTGAGCCTGATTACGAGTACGAAGAGCGAGATGCTCCTGTTCATTATGCGACCAAAGCGCCACGCCGTCGCAGTGGCATCGGGGCACTCTTTACCACAGGTAACCTCATGCGTTTAGCTCCGTTTGCGATGCAAGCCGCGAAATTCGGTGTCGATTATCTCGAGAAGAACGGAACAGAGGTTCCTGAAATCGTGCACAGTATCCTTAATGGAGGAGCAGCAGGTGAGGAAGAAACCGCTGCCTAACTAGTTTTACTTTTCATGGATTACACTTCAGGACGTCCCCGTCGAGGGATCGTGGGCGATACGTATGCATTGACCAGTGATGCCGAGCTAAGTACAGTTCTCGATGCATCTTCAGCTTGGGCTAAAACCTGGGCCACGAGCACTATTGAACGTCGTGTTTCGTTTTGCCGAAAGGCCGCTGAAGCTTTGAAAAGTAACCGTGATGCACTCGCTGAACTTGCAAGCATCGAAATGGGGAAGCGCCTAGATGAGTCTCTTTCTGAAGTAGATAAATGCGCCTCTCTTTGCAATTACTATGCGGATCACTTGGCTGAATTTTTAAGCCCCAGTAGGGTAGTAGATCCAAATGCGTTTATCTCGATTCATGAACGGCCGCTCGGGATCATTCTTGGTGTAATGCCATGGAATTTCCCGTATTGGCAAGCAACACGATTTGCCATTCCGGCTATTGCTGCAGGTAATCTTGCGGTACTTAAGCACGCACCTAATGTTCCTGCTTGTGCGGAGGCTTTCGCCAAAACACTGGAAGTTGCAGCTGAAGGTGATCCACTGATAACGAATGTCCGACTCACGAATGAGCAAGTAGCTGGTCTCATCGCCGATGATCGCATCGCTGGCGTTTCTCTGACAGGAAGTACCGGCGCAGGAAGAGTTGTAGCTGCTGCCGCAGGCAAAGCCCTCAAACCTTCTGTTCTTGAACTTGGTGGTAGTGATCCATACCTCATCCTTGCTGATGCGGACATTGACCTCGCCGTAGCAGCATGTTTTGCCGGAAGGCTACTCAATGCCGGACAAAGCTGTATCAGTGCCAAGCGGCTCATTGTTGACCAAAGCATTGTTGAGGCATTTACAGCCGCGATCAAGGCGAAGACCGACCAGTTACGCTTCTTGACCGACGATCCGAGCATGGATCATCCGTTAGGGCTTGCGCCAATGGCTCGAGCAGACCTGCGCGACCACTTGCATGCACAAGTAACCGAAAGTCTTGCGCAAGGTGCTACATGCGTCCTAGGAGGTGATTTGCCGAATACTGAGGGTTACTTCTATCCCGCAACGATACTTGCGGAGGTCGCCCCAGGCATGGCCGCCTTTGATGAGGAACTCTTCGGACCGGTCATTGTCATTTGCCCTGCTCGCGATACAGAGCATGCGATAGCCTTGGCCAACAACTCGAAGTATGGTCTTGGAGCCGCTGTGTTCTCAAAGGACTTATTGCTCGCTGAAGAAATAGCGAGCGCACGTTTAGAGGCTGGGGCCTGTTTCGTAAACACCTACGTTCGTTCCGATCAGCGACTTCCTTTCGGAGGAGTGAAGCAAAGTGGTTATGGCCGCGAGTTGGCTAGAGAAGGCTTGCTCGCCTTTACGAATACGAAGGTGGTTTGGGTGGAGGGTTAATGCTCAACCATACCGCCGCATCAATTCCTTCAGTGTCCTCACTCCTTGTTTTTCCAATCGACTCAACTGCTTGAGTAATAAGATCGCTGTGGCATAGGCGTCACCCATTGCCGTGTGTCTATCAGGTTGTTCGATGTCGTAGCGTTCGCACATGGTGTCAAGGCGATACGGCTCTGGATTGACAAATTGTGGCTTGATGGGATAGTCTATGCGCATACCCAGCTCGTAGACATCAAGTGTTCTATTCGTGAGGCGTCCACCCGTTTGTTCGTTTACCGTAGAATTGAGCATTGCCATGTCGAATCCTGGTCGATAGCCGACGAGTATTGCCGAACCGACATACTTCGTCAATTCTTCAACAAAGCGAGGCTCGTTCATCCCGCCTTCCAGTTCATTGTTGAGTACACCGTGTATCTCAATACTGGTGCCCGAAGAAGGAAGCTGTCCTCGAATTTTCCAGTCAACGGCCGATTGGATATCAATTTCTGAACCTTGAACTCGGACAGCTGCAAACGAAACGACCCTGTCTTTGTGAGGATCAGGCCCAGTCGTCTCTGTATCCAGGACCACAAATTCAATCTCTTTGATCAGCGTATCGAACGACTGCTGTTGCTCCAATGCGTTGAGGTATTCAAGGAAATAACCGGGAGCATCCTTGCCAGCGCTTGCGCGCCAAGCCCGTGCGAGTCCTCTGAATTTATCGAGTGGTTTCACTGGTTGAGAAGTTGTAGCTGAAAACGCATGCGTAACACTCCGAGCAATTCCTGTGCAGGTCGAAACGTATTGCGCAGCTGCAAGCGCTCGAGCTTACTCAACTCAGAGATCTTGAAATAGCGACCGTCGCTCCCATCACTCAAGCCTTGGCGCGCACGAAAAAGCATGAGCGTGTCATAGGCTTGCGCTGCTTCTAGGTAGATGTCCGCATTTTGAGGTTCGGCTTCACGAAGTCGATCAAAACGAGCTACAGTATTCGAAGGGTCTGAAATTCCGAGGCTGTACGTCAATACGCGTGCTGCATCAGCGAGGGGCAGCATCGCCCGTTGTTTGATGTCGAACTCGTCTTTATGTCCACCGCCGCGCTCTACCACAAACGACCGGAAAAAACTCAATGGAGGAGGATTATCTGTCGCAGCGTTGGCCATAAACGCAAGCATAAGCGATGCATCTTTTACACGCTCGCGGCAGAAGCTAGCAAGGGCTTGACCAAGTTCGAGGTCACCAAATACGGGGCGCCGATCTAAGAGTGTACTTGCATTCAAGATGCTTTCGCCAGTCGGTTGACTAACCCAGGTTTCGAGCTTTTCTTTCCATTCATCAAGGCTCTGGCACCAATCTGGGTTGGCGCTCATCATGTCTCCGATACATCGTTCAAAGCCAATACCAGCGAGGAGATTGGCCGTTTTTTCTGCGAGCTGTAGGTAGTAGGTTTTGGCGTAAGCTGAGTCTTTCTCACTTCCATTGGCAATCACAATCGCATGGTCTTGATCGGTGCGAAGCAACTGCTCCGCTCGTCCGTGCGACCCGAGTGCCATCCAGCAAAAAGCTAATTCAGGTTGGACGATGTTCTCTTTTGTAAGTTGGCCGATAGCGAGCTCGATGCAACGCTCTGTGAGGCGATCGTTGATCTCATTCATGATGCTCGCCGCAGCATACGTACTACCTCGTTGATCGATAATCGGCTGCAACCAAAATTCAGCACGCTTGCGAAGTCTAGCCAGTTCTTCGGCAGTCACAGCCGTCCCGATCTCTACGACGATAGCAGCAGGACTGCTCCCTAAAGCCATGAGTAAATCATGGTTACTGACTACTCCAAGCGTCTTCGATTCTAGGGTGCCGTCTTCTGTGACAACAAGGTGATGGATACGGTTTTTGACCATCGCGAGCTGGACATCAACAGCGCGTAAGTCTGGCGAAATAGTAATTACTGGCGAAACCATGATCTCCGAAATCGGCTGATCGATTGTGTACAAGCCGGTAATCACTTGCTTCCGGAAGTCTCGATCGGTGACAATGCCTTGCGGGAATCCGTTTTCATCAACGACGAGAATTGAACCAACTCCATAGCTCGACATCGTCATTGCGGCCTCTTGAATCGTTTTATCCGCACTACAGGTTATCGCTTCTCGAGAAAGTGAGACGCGCGTCAAATCCAATAACTGCTCTCGCTTCTGAGCGGTGGCTTTTGGAACTTGAACCTCGATATCGGATTCCATTAAGACACGTCCTTGACCTTCGCGTTCTGACTTTAAGGGGTTGCGTACACCTGCCGCAAAGCTGGTGGCCAAGAACCTTGACACTCGTGGATTGGCATCAATGACAGGTTCGAATATTTCGAGCGGGATCACGTACAACAACGTCTCCTCGCTGGACTTTGCCGTTACAGCATAACGTTGCTTTGCAATGAGCGGCCTAATGCCGAAAACATCCCCTGCATCTAACTGGTCAATAAGGCTGTCACTCTGGTCTGAGCGCACCAAGCTGACCGCTCCTTTGTTGACGACGAAGAACTCTTGTAGTGGATTCTGCCCCTGTTCGAAAATGACGGTATCTGTCGCCATATAGCGCACCGTGATGCGCTCTGAAAGCCAGATCAAGTTGTCTGTAGACAAGTAACTAAACGGAGGGAAATGCCGCAGTGAGTCCGCTATTCTAGCAGCAAGCGCTGGTGGGGGAGTGGTGTTTGACATGCCGAGTTAAAGGTACCTCACTACTGCTTACGAATTGCAGTTAGTATGTTTCAGCTGGGTGGCGTTTCTTGCAGAATGATCTATAAAGGCTTCCTTTTTTTCGTGCAGTTCTTATTTTTGAGTTCGTTAGTAGCACAAAATGCAGGTTTGAGTATCAGCCCTGTTTTTGCTGATGGATCAGTGTGGCAGCGAAATCAAGAGATCCATCTGCGTGGCGCAGCACCAGCTGGTGCTGTAGTCAGCTTTTCCAGTGAAGATTTTGGCGAAAGCATGGCGGTTGTCGACAAGGACGGTGCATGGATAATGAAGCTTCGGGCACATGAGGCTGGTGGACCATACGGGGCGACGCTCAACTTGAAAGTGAAGGGTAAAAACGTTCCTGGCGAGCGAATCCTACTCCAAGACATTTATATCGGCGATGTCTACTTGCTTTCCGGTCAGAGTAACATGGAATGGTTGGTTTCGAATTCCAATAACGGTGTTTCAGCTTCCGCCAAAACCAATCCATTGATTCGCCATTTCAAGGTGCCGTTGATAGCGAGTCGAACTCCTAAAACCGAGTTGCCATATATCACTTGGAAGTATGCGCAACCAGGACAAACGGAGAACTTTTCAGCGATCGGTTACTACTTCGCAGAGGCGCTGTTAGAGAAGAATCCTGGGGTACCTATTGGACTAATCAATAGCTCATGGGGTGGAAGTCGCATCGAGGCTTGGCTGCCAAGTTATGCGACTGGGAAAAGTGGTAAAGAGATACCTGCAGAGATGTTAGCCGCATGGGAGAAGCTTCAAAAGAAGTATCCCAAAGCGTTTGATGGCGAAGGAGAATACCTATTGCCTCACGGTAAAAGTGGTGAAGCTGTTGATGTAGGTCGAAAGTGGGAATGGACAGGATTCCCAGACATCAATGGACGAATTTGGTACGATCGTGTTGTAGATCTTACGGAAGCCGAAACACTTGCTCCGGCCAGACTTCACCTTGGTGCGATTGATGATTCTGACCACACGTACCTCAACGGATTGACCATTGGGAAGAATGAAAATGCGTACAGCAAGACTCGTATTTATACCGTTCCTGTAAATGGTATGCAGGTAGGCATGAACCACTTCAGCGTCAAGATTACCGATACGGGTGGAGCAGGCGGCTTTGTGTCTTCGCCAGATAGTATGTACTTGGTAACAGCCTCTCGAAAGATCCCATTAGGTGAAGGTTGGAGAATGCGTCCTGAATATCTAGAAGTAGATACTGTCGGGCAGACTCAGCATCAACCTGAGCAATTGTACAACGCTATGATTCGTCCGTTAAGGGATTTGAAAGTGAGCGGTGTTCTCTGGTATCAGGGCGAGAGTAACACCGGTGATGAAGGCGAGACGAACGAGTATGCAGTGCAGCTCAAACAACTCTCTAAGATGTTTAGAAAGGAAGCAGGTCAAGCAGACGTTCCCTTCTTTGTCGTTGAGCTTCCGGACTGGTTGCCGACCAGCGAGCCGAATCACCAACTCTATGCGCACTGGGCAATGATGCGACAAGCGCAACGCACCATTTTAGCTGAGCCGAATACGTCGGTTACCGTGACACTCGGATATGGTGATACGAAGAACATCCACCCTGAAAACAAGAGACCGGTAAGTCGAATGCTTGCCGATGAGGCGATGCGCTTGGTGTATGGCGTGGAAGACGGTCCACGTTTTAGCACCGAAATAGAATTGGAAAAGCTAGGGGATGCAATGATCGTACGTTTTGGCAACGTCGGCTCAGGCTTGAAATCTTCCGATGGAAAAGCCATCAATGGATTTGCCGTTCAAGGAACGGATGGCAAGTGGTATGATGCGGAAGCAACCGTACAGAACAAGGATCGTGTCCGTTTACTAGGCCCGATCGGAGTGAAATTGCAAGCGGTATCTTATGCTTGGTCTAACAATCCTGATGAGGCCAATATGGTCAACGAGTGGCGTAGAGCGGTGTCTAGTTTTCGGATGGGACTGAATGAATAGTGGGCTGCGCCCAATCAGAATTGTCAATTGCTAGTTGATAATTGATAATGCCGAGATGCCCCGCGAAGCGAGGGTCCTCGTTCTACGCACGGGATTGCTCGGCTTCGCCTCGTTAGTGCTGTTTAATTGACAATTGACAATTGACAACTAGCAATTATTCAGTTATCAATTACTTAGGTCTTTCCCAATTCTACTGCCCGGTCAAAAGCTGCTTGAAGTCCATTCTCAATAGCTTTTTGTACTTCGCTTTCGCTAAAACTCTTCATGGCAGCTTCGGTCGTTCCTCCACGAGAAGATACGCGTTGAATCCACTCTTCGCAGTCGAGGTCGTTAGCTTCGTAGAGGTTGACTCCTCCTGAGAACGTTTGTAGCACGAGCAGCTCCGCCTCGCTTTTGGTGAAGCCGAGTGATTCTGCACGTGACATCATCGCACGCATGAAATAGAAGACGTATGCAGGACCTGAACCTGAAATTGCCGTGGCTGCGTCAAGCATCTCTTCGCGGGCAACGTAGATGTTTTTACCTGTGGTCGCAAGTAGGTTTTGTACCATGACAAGCTCAAGTCGAGTCACTTGTTCTGAGCTGGTGTAGACGGTCATACCTTTACCTACCTGAGCCGGTAGATTGGGCATCGCGCGCACAACTTTTGTAATCCCAAGTGCTTCTTGAATGGACTGGATGGTAACACCGGCCATGATGCTTACAAACACCTGTTGATCGTTGACGTAAGGCTGAAGGCTAGCGAA
This sequence comes from Saprospiraceae bacterium, assembly GCA_045110575.1. Lineage (GTDB taxonomy): Bacteria > Bacteroidota > Bacteroidia > Chitinophagales > Saprospiraceae > CALDTK01. The sequence continues at coordinate 33,638 of JBGCGF010000025.1, read as the reverse complement.
AAGCGCCTTGGTATCTTGCGGTTTTACGGCAAGAACAATGAGGTCACTTGACGGAAGCAGGAGTGCAGGATCTGACCCTACGCTACCAATGTTCTTGGTTGTGAGGAGCGCTGCTTTCTCCGCGTTTTTTTCGAGGATACGCATGCCTTCAAGACTCGTAACGTGCGAGCGAAGGAAGCTTTGCGCGTAGGTAGTTCCCATGTTGCCGCCGCCGATGATCAAGATATTCATTTGGGGAATTTTGAATTTCAGAATTTTGATTGTCCGTGGCGCTAACACAGGATGTTGAGCCGGTGGCTTCCGTGCTCTGCAAAGAAGTTGGTAGGTTTCGTTACCAGTAAATGTAGGTTGGTAAAAGCTGCAATGCTGATGGGATGCTGCGTGATAGCTTTACGACAACCTAAAGTCACCTCGCCATGAAGTACCTACTGTTTCTTTTGATTTCTGTTACAGCGCTGTGGGCATGTAATTCGGTTGAGACGGAAGTTTCCCCGGAAGCGCAGACTACTTCCAACGAAACTACAGAACGACTAGACTATGCCCTCGCTATTCATGGAGGCGCTGGCGTCATCAAACGAGCGAACATGACCGAGGAATACGAGGCTGAAGTGCGTGAGGTTTTGGCGAAAGCCCTCGAAATTGGAGAAGCAACACTAAAAGCAGGTCAACCAGCAGAACTGGCTGTGATTGCAGTAATCTCCTACCTCGAAGACATGCCGCAATTCAATGCCGGTAAAGGTGCAGTGTTCACCTACGAAGGGACCAACGAACTAGACGCGAGCATCATGCGAGGCAAAGACCTTTCTGCAGGAGCGATCAGTGGTGTGACGGGTGTGAAGCATCCTATCCAACTGGCGCAAAAGGTGATGGATGAATCCGTTCACGTTATGCTAAGTGGAGCCGGCGCTCAAACCTTTGCAAAGGAGCAAGGCTTAGAAATTGTTGACCCGAGCTACTTCCACACGGATCGACGCTATGAGTCTTGGAAGAAAGCGAGAGCGAAAGCTGATGCAAAACCTCAACTGAGTGATGAGAACGGGAAATTCGGAACGGTAGGCTGTGTTGCGATGGACCAAGAAGGGCACCTTGCAGCGGGTACTTCAACTGGAGGAATGACCTTGAAGCGTTGGGGACGTATCGGAGATGCACCAGTGATTGGGGCAGGAACGTATGCCGATGATCGCACTTGCGCGGTTAGTGCAACGGGGCATGGCGAGTTCTTTATTCGCTATGCCGTAGCACACGATGTCTCAGCGAGAATGCTGCACGGCAACAAGACCTTGGCTGAAGCTGGAGATGCCGTTATCCAAGGGGAATTGAAGAAAGTAGGTGGAGATGGAGGAATTATTAGTGTTGACCGAACTGGAAAGATTCATATGCCGTTTAATACAGCAGGCATGTACCGTGGTTTTGTAACCCCAACAAATCGTGGAGTAGCCATTTTCGATGACGAAACGTTCTAACCTCAACCCATTTATTCGCCAATCCACTATGGATATCTCGGTCATCGTGCCTTGTGTCAATGAAGTGCACCAGCTTCCGGCGTTGTTGCGCGTCCTCAGGGAGGCAGGCAATCGATTTGCTGGTGACTGGGAATTGCTCATTGTAGATGGAGGTAGTTCAGATGGAACGCTAGCGTTTTGCGCGGATCAACCGGATGTTCATCTCTTAAAGTCTGCGCCTTCTAGGGCGGTACAGATGAACGTTGGCGCACAAGCTGCAAAAGGGGCCATCTTGTATTTCGTGCATGCGGACACTCGTCCACCGATTGACTGTTTTACGGAAGTATTGACTGCTTTTCAAGATGGTGAGCAGCTGGGTGGTTACGCGTTTGAGATGGATAGTCAGCGGCGGATGCTTGCTTTTAATAGCTACATGACCACGTTCAATGTCATGGCTACGCGTGGAGGTGACCAGACGATTTTCGTTTGCCAGAAGCTCTTTGGTCGGCTTGGTGGTTTTAGCGAAAGCATGAAAATCATGGAAGAATACGACCTACTAAAGCGCGCAAAAGGACTGGGTACTCCATACCACCTCATGAAGGGCCAAACCATCGTCTCCGCGCGTAAGTATGAGAAGCGTTCGTGGCTTCATGTCCAACTCGCGAATACGGCAGCGATGGCGATGTGGAGAGCGGGTGTTGACAGTGAGACGATAAAACGTCGTTACGCTAAGATGTTATTCATAGATCTGAGCGCAGATGAATCCTAAGATTGAACAAGACCTGATCGAGCAAGGCTACTATGTAAGTGAGCGTTGGAAGATCAGCAGTGTGCTCGGCTTTATCCGGCAAGAGCTGTCTAACAAAGGCGCCTGGTTGCTTGGATTCCAAGCACTGTTATTTATCCTTGTTGGACTCGGCCTGTATATGGGCTATCGGGATATCTCGGGAGGCGCGAAGTGGTTTTCCGAGATGGCGATTCCATTTAGTCTTGGCTTGTTGGCGATGTTGCTCGTGGTGGTCCCACACGAGTTATTGCACGGAATTGCTTACCGATGGACGGGCGCCAAGAAAGTGATCTACGGTGCAGATTGGAAGCGGATGGTGTTTCATGCCTCTGCTCCATATCATCCAATCAACTACAAGCAAATGCTGTTGGTGGCATTAACGCCATTCGTTGTGCTCACCAGTTTACTGCTAATCGGCCTGGTATTGACGACTGGTCCGTACTGGTGGTTCTTCTTTGGGCTGCTCCTCATGCATACACAAGGCTGTTTCGGTGACTTTGCGATGGTCAACTTCTTTGCTCGGCAGGCGAGGCCGGAGAGGTGGATAACCTTCGATGATTCGAAAGAGGAGACGTTTGTCCTGCTGACGAAGGAATTTTGAATTCGTGATCCCGCAGTACTGCGGGACAATTTTGAATTTTGAATGGCATTTGGGGCGCTCCATAGATACGCGAGCTTAGTCCTGCCGAACCACTGGTTCGCAGGGATATGCTAGAAATGCCTATCCTTCAATCAGTCATAGTCGGCTGCTCCTCGTGGCTTCCTGCGAACCGGTGGTTCTCAGTACAGGGCAAAAAAAAAGCGCGACGCTGGTGTGCGTCGCGCAATTCAAAATTCAAAATTGTAGGTGCGAAGCACTAGTTTTGAATTCAAAATTACAAATCAAAGCTATGCTTTGATTTGTGTGGAGCCGGCGGGAGTCGAACCCGCGTCCAGCTGAAGCACCGAGGAGCATTCTACATGTTTAGTCCGAACTTAGATTTTCGAGCGCGGGCGAGGAGTTCGATCAATCCTATACCAATGCCTTAGAACCTTTATTTCGCGACTCGGACGGTTCAGTCCCTAGTCGCTAACCTGAAAGTTGGTGAAGGATGATGCAATAATGTATCAGGTGTCAACCACAAAATCCTACGGCTAGGCTAATCGTGGATTAGGCTGCCATTGCATAGCTGGTGTTGCCATGTAAAAAGGTTGTGCAGCCAGTTGATAACGGAGGTGAGCTACATACTCCGACATGCTAACTAAACGATCAACTTCCCTGTCGAGTCCGTTACGGCCCCTGGAGTTAATTGAGTACCGACGCGTTCGTCAGTGGTGCAATAACCTCGTAGAAGGGCGGAAGGTTCCCTGTAGAGCAAACTTTTTTGCTAATTTTTCATTTTCGATTGAAGGAAAGGAGGTAGCAGCCTTTACTTGCAGGGTACGCCTGTACTTCCTAGACTACGACACTTCCTAAGAACCACTTCAATATGTCCGACAAACTTCGCATTGGAATCATCAGAGAGGGTAAAGTTCCGCCAGATAGTCGCGTGGCTTTTCCTCCTCAGATAGCTGCTCAGGCGGCGCAACATGAAGACATCGACCTGAAGGTTCAGCCTTCTGAGGGGCGCTGCTTTCCAGATTCTGCTTACGAAGCGTTAGGCGTTACAGTGAACGAAGATCTGAGCGACTGCGACGTATTGATTGGCGTCAAGGAAGTGCCGATTCCACTGTTGGTGGCAAACAAGACATGCTTCTTTTTCAGTCATACCCACAAAGAGCAAGCGTATAACCGCGATCTTTTGCGTGCGGTGCTGGACAAGAACATTCGCCTCATCGACTATGAATTGCTCACTGACGATGACGGTAAGCGCCTCATCGCGTTTGGTCGATTTGCAGGAATGGTTGGTGCACATCATGCGATGCGTGCCTGGGGAATTCGAACAGGCAATTTCGATTTGCCGCAGATGAACTCTTTTGAAGATTACGAGGCTGCAAAGTCAGCTTACGCCAAAACCTCTTTCGGGGATGTACGCGTCGTATCAACCGGCGCAGGCCGAGTAGGCAACGGTTCGGTTGAGGTACTTCGAGATGCTGGGTTTACAGAATTAAGTCACGAAGATTTCCTTGCGGGAAAAGGCGCAGGTGCTGTTTTCACGCAAGTAGGAGCTGAACGATATGTCCAACGCAAAGACGGTAAGCCCTTTGTGAAAAGGGACTTCTACGACAATCCAACTGATTTTGAATCAGCTTTCCTTCCCTTCAGCGAAGTGGCCGATGTGATGGTACACGGCATTTTCTGGGACAACAAAGCACCAGCGATGTGCACGGTTGCAGACATGGCCAAGCCGTCATTCAACATTAAAGTCATCGCTGACGTTACCTGTGACATCGCTCCACTCACGAGCATGCCCGCTACCTTGAAAGCGTCTACGATCGCTGATCCTTACTTCGGATTTGATCCGAAAACGGGTGAAGAGGTTAACGCATGGGGGAAAGACATTATCACAATGATGACGGTCGATAACCTGCCAAACGAACTCCCAAGGGATGCTTCCAATAGCTTCGGTTCGACCTATGCAAAAGTGATTTTGCCAGAGCTACTCAAGGAGCAATCTGACATTCTGGATCGCGCCAGTATAACAAATGATGGTAAGCTGACTGACCGATATCGCTACTTGCAGCGTTTTGTAGATGGAAAATAGGAAGACATAATGCTCATGTGTAGCATTTGTTAAACTGCCTAGGACACGCACTAAACATAACTCATGATCGAAATTCTATCAACGAAGGGTTTTTTGGTGATGCCGCACATCTCTGAAGACAGAGAAACAAAGCAGGCATACCGCACGCGATGGTCGCTTCAGCCATTGTTAGACATGGCAGAGATGCTCAATTCAGCAGAGCGGAGCTTTCTAGAAACACTTGAAGAACAGTTCAGGGCGATCCCTCTCGATGCCGATCCTTCTAAGCCACCCCTCGAAGAGGAAGAAATTGCTAAGCTTACTCGGTTTTTCTTCCCGCCTTTTCGAAGAAAGAATCAATTTGGAGCACTGGCTAAGCCGCTCTTCTATGATCAGATCCTCCTAACAGACGATGGATTTGACCTAATGACAAGCGGACAGGTAGAACAGGACGATCACATCCCTGGTAATTCGGCTACTGTCCGGGCAGGGATGTTGATTCTTAGCAAGATTTATGGGGAGCAACTGCCTCACCTTGAGAGCAATGAAATAAACTACCGGAATGAGGAGTCTGGCTTGCTCACGCACTTTATGATGATGCCCAACATGGAGCACATTGAAATTGAGGTGCATGGCGAAAAGCCTAAATTGAATCGAACACAGATTAGAGAGCTTCTTGCAGATCCTGACAACATCGAACTTTGGTTGGAAAGACTGCCTGTAGAGACCTTCTCTTTCAAGGGGGTGGAAATAACTCAAGCTATTGATCTTACTCCCGAAATTGCGCAAGGCGAACTTCAGCGCTTGTTGCTAAAGCGCGAAGCCGTACTTCGTCATGATCGTACTGAGCAGCTAGGAAAAGTGCTTCGAAATTTGCTTCGCGTTCCTGACCTTGCGTTTGGAATACATGCAATTGACTATCCATTAAGCTACGCAGTGGCTCACCAGCATTTGGTTCGATTAGATATTCTCAACGGAAAGATTAATGATCTATTAGATCCGGAGCTTGGGCTAACTATCTATAGTTCTACTTGCGAATCAGGTAATGTCAAAATCTTTGACGACCTGGAAGATTGTCTTGCTGAAGCTGATCCTATTTCAGATAGTTTTTTAGCTAAGGGGTTTCGGAGCCTTGTGCTTGTACCTTTATATGGTAAAGGTGAGCATATCGTAGGTATGATGCAGCTTGCAAGTAAGAGGAGTTACGCGTTTAATAATTTAATTATTAGACAATTAGAGAGTGTTATACCACTTTTTCGTCAAGCGATTCGTAAAACACGAACGGACATGGAATCACGTATTCAGTCCGTGATGCGACAGACGTTTACCGATCTTGATCCTCGGGTCGAGTGGAGGTTTGTTAAAGCTGCCGCTGACATTATCGAGCAATCTTCTGATGGGACTGATACTATACCTACGATTGATCCCATTCGATTTGAGGACGTTTGGGCTTTATTTGGTCAGGCGGATATTGTTGGGTCCTCAAAGCTTCGAAATGATGCTATCCGTAAGGATATGATTCTTGAACTTAACGCAGCAATTCAGCTGTTAGAAGCTCAAGAAATTGCATTGCTTTTTCCTCTTGCGGGTAAACTTGCATTCGATGGTAGAAAGCTGCTTGCTCGCTTGAGTGAAGAGATGTCACCAAATGATGAACAAGAGGTTCAGCAATTTTTAGCTGTTAGTTTTTTACCAACGCTTAAGCAGTTGGGAGAAACCAAAGTCGCAAAGAAGGTTGTCAAAACCTATAAAAAAGAGCTAGCCATCGCGCACGGCAATGGTCTTACCAATCGGCAAGCCTATGAAGAGAGTGTTTCTAAACTTTCAAGTGTAATAAGTCAGTCAATCACTTCGAGCGAGGAAGAAGCTCAACGTATCATACCTCACTACTTTAGTAAATATCGCACTGACGGCATTGAGTTCAATATATACGCTGGTCAAAGCTTGTTACCTACGGGGAAATTCACTAAAATCCACTTGCAAAATCTGCGTCTATGGCAGCTGCAAGCATTGGTCAATGTGACCAAAAGTGTCGCAGGATTGCAAGAATCGTTGCCTTTGAAGATGACGACCGCCCAGCTTATTTTTGCCTTCGGTCAGCCGATTACGATTCAATTCCGAATGGATGAGAAGCGTTTCGATGTAGAGGGAGCCTACAACGTTCGTTACGAAGTCATCAAAAAGCGAATCGACAAAGCACTCGTGCTCGGTACAAAGCAGCGACTCACCTTGCCCGACCACCTTGCGGTAGTCTACACACACGTAACTGACCGAAAGATGTACATTGAGCTTCTGCAATACCTCAGCGAAAGCGGCCAAGTGGTAGGCGAAGTTGAGGAACTAGAGCTTGAGCCGATGCAAGGTGTCGACGGACTAAGCGCTTTGCGAGTTAGGGTAGTGTAGCCGCAGTTTGGCTGAATGCTTTTAGTGGCCAGATGTCTATTGACACTGTCTAAGCGAAAGCATAGGCAATAATGAACGATACTACAGAAAGTACCATTCCTGCTAAGAACACCGCATAACAAATGCGTAATCGATTGAACTTCCTTCCAAGCGCGACTCCAAGCCAGTAGAGATCGTTCATTACTGCAGAGTCTAAGATGTCTTGACTAGCAAGTACTTTCTTTAATCCTGATTTGTAATCGGCAATGTTCATCGAGTGGTAATTACCGAAGAAGAACAAATTCGTTTTGCCCGTACCAATCTGAGATAGGTCTGTTGAGCCAGAAGTTTTGACAGGACGCGTAGCCAGTGTAGCGTAGGTAATCGAAATTACAGAGGTAAGCAATAGCACCGCTGTTGGCATCATCAGGTAGTTGTACGTAGGGATATATGTTCCAATGAGTGGGACTGCGACCGTAAGAATGACTGCATTAATACTCAACATGATATTGGCCTTGCCGTCGGCAATCGAGGTCAGGTTGATGTTGTTGCGCAGGGTTGTTTTGAGCATCATTTGAGCTGATTTCTCCGACTGGATCGCGGATTTATCAGCACTAGACTCCTTTGAAGTTTTATCCTTCTTTTTTGATGATTTGCTCTTCTGTTTCTCGCGCTTCGCGAGTTGTTTTTCCAACCTCTTGAGGTTCTGCTCTTTTTGCTCACCAAACAAGCGTTCGGCAGCAGGAGTGAGATACGAGTGCGAATTAAAGAACGCAATGTTCTCCTGCAGCCACTGGACACGATCTGTGGTGTGCAAGCGGCCTTGTGCAGCCCATTCCTTACGGAGTGATTTGAGACGGTCTCGATATTCAGGTCTGCCAAGGCCATTCATGTCTGCATCGCGCATAGCCTTCTCAAGGTCTGTCGCGGGCGTATGGCTCATGTCTGTGGCCATGATGAGCTTGTCGATTAGCTCCGTTCGATCCTGAGGGTAATTGTGCTTCTTCAAGAACAGGTTAACCTGTTCGGTACTTGTCTTCTCGTGTCCAACTGGATCATCGCCGCACAGTAACATTCCTGTATCGTGCCACCATGCAGCGAGTAAAATTGCTTCGTGGTCGCTTTCGCTAAAACCACTGAGGTTTGCAATTTGATCAGCGGCTTCAACCACCTCACGGGTGTGCTCGTGAGAGTGGTAATGAAGCTTAGAGGTTTCCCTTTCGCGAAACAGCAAGGCGACTTCGGCTTGTGCAGCGGCTACAATAGGTTTGAGCCGTACTTGAGAAGCGTTGTGTTCTGACATTCGTTTAAGTATCGCGAGGGTAAAAAGAAGAAGTTCAAGTTTGCTGATGCAATTGGGCAATTAGCCCTTGTCTGCAAGCTTTAAAAGCCATGCGTATTCCATGGCTGTCTCCTTGTAACGTTCAAAACGACCCGCAGCGCCTCCGTGTCCAGTAGACATGTTGGTGTGCAAGATCAGCTGATTGTCATCTGTTTTCATGTCGCGCAACTTGGCTACCCATTTTGCAGGTTCCCAGTATTGCACTTGGCTGTCATGAAGACCTGTAGTCACCATCATGTTTGGATACGCCTTCGCTTCAACTTGATCGTATGGCGAATAGCTGAGCATGTAGTCGTAAGACTCCTTCTCTTTCGGGTTGCCCCACTCATCGAACTCACCTGTGGTCAACGGAATCGTCTCATCGAGCATAGTCGTTACCACATCCACAAAAGGAACTGCTGCAATGATGCCTGCCCACATTTCTGGTTCAAGGTTAATGATCGCTCCCATGAGCAGTCCTCCTGCAGATCCACCCATGGCGTAGAGTTGATCGTTGGCGGCGTACTTGTTTGCGGTAAGCCACTTTCCTGCGTCGATAAAGTCGTTGAAAGTGTTCATCTTCTTGAGCAACTTTCCGTCTTCGTACCATTGCTTGCCGAGCTCTTGCCCGCCACGAATGTGTGCAACCACATACACGAATCCTCGGTCAAGAAGGCTTAGACGCACACTAGAGAAGTACGGGTCCATTGAGTTGCCATAACTGCCATATCCGTAGAGGAGTAGTGGAGCCGTGCCATCGAGTGGAGTGTCTTTGTGACGAACGATGCTGAGCGGCACCATTTTGCCGTCGCGTGCAGGAACATCGATTCGTTCGCTGGTATAGCTCGCTGGATCGAAATCACCAATCACCTCTTGGCGCTTGAGTAGCGTAAGCTTTTTGTCGTTGACGTTGTAGTCATAGACGCTATTCGGCGTCGTCATGCTTGTAAAGCCAACACGGACTACAGGAGTGTCGTAATCGTGATTGGTTGAGGTGTAACTCAAGTACGCATCTTCACCAAAGTCAACATGGTGATCCGTTAGTACGCCAATGTTTAGGGTCTGTCGAGGAAGGATGCGTTGCTTCACGATTCCACCGATACGTTCGCTAACCACGATGTACTTTTTGAAAAGGTCCATGCCTTCTACAAATGCATCTTCTCTTGCAGGAACGAGGTCTTTCCAGTTGTCTTGGCTGGTTTTGCCGGAAGGTGTAGTCGCAATCTTAAAGTTGACTGCATCCTTGTTGGTCTTGATGTACCAAACACCTTCAGCGAAGTCTAATTCGTACTCAAGCTTTGCGTCTCGGTTGCGTGGTTCAAATGTTTTAAACTCACCTGTAGGGTTATCCGCTTTGAGGTATTGAGCCTCCGTGGTCAGTGTTGCTGCCGAGTGAATGAGGAGGTAATCGTCGTTCTTCGAAGTATAGATGTAGGTGTAAAACGTAGGATCGCTTTCGTTGTATACCTCAACATCATCAGCTACAGGTGTTCCCAGTTTGTGACGGAGCACTTTGAACGGACGGAGTGTCTCGTCTTTAACCGTATAGAATACCGTTTGGTTATCTGCGGCCCAAACCACGTTGCCAGCCGTATTTTCGATGGCATCGGGCAAAACTTCACCCGTCTCAAGGTCCTTGAAACGTAGCGTGTAGATGCGTCGACTCAACGTATCCTCACCGTAAACGAGCAGCTTGTTGTTCGGGCTCACTGTGCGACTTCCTACCGCGTAATAGTCAAACGGCTTTGCGAGCACATTGACATCGAGCATGATTTCCTCTGCTCCTTCAGCGCCGCCTTTTTTGCGAACGTGAATTGGGTGCTCATCGCCTTTTCTGTAGCGAGTAGAGTAGAGGTAGCCTTTCTTCATGTAAGGTACCGTCTCGTCATCTGCTTTGATGCGTGCTACAATCTCGTCGAAGAGTTTCGTCTGAAGTTCCTGTTGCCCAGCGAGTAAACCGTCCTTGTAGGTGTTCTCTGCATTAAGGTAGTCGAGTACTTCTTGGTCTTCGCGGTCGTTGAGCCAGTAGTAGTTGTCGATACGGTCGTGGCCGTGCGCGGTTAAGGTTTTGGCCTTTTTTGCGGCAATGGGCGCGTTGGATTGTGCAGTGGTCATAGAGCTCATACTTGTGAGCAAGACTACGAAAGATGCGGCGATGATTCTTGTCAACATGGCTGTAATATACTTTAGAGCGTCTCCAAGGAATTGCCTTCTCGTTTTTGAGGACAAATTTTCTCAGTTACAACCCTTTAAGACCCTGCAAAACGGTTGTAAACGCTACTGTTTGTGCTATTTGTATCGCCTAGTAAAATCAGCTCGTGACTTGTTAGAATGCCTGTAGAATCCCATTTGGGGGTAGGCGTGCGTCGGAAAATATTTGATCTCGGTCAGAAGTCAATCCTTGGTGAGTTTCTTAGGTGCTAGCTTACCGCCTCTGAGACTCAACACATCATACAGGCAAATCTTCTCGCTCGCGTTTCCAATTATGATTGGAAGTGCTGCGCAGAACGCTATTGCGTTGACTGATTCTGTGTTTCTGTACCACTTAAGCGTGGATGATTTTGCGGCAATAGGATTCGTGAGCGTCTTCTACCTCATCGTAGCATCGATTGGCTACGGATTTTCGAAGGCTGGTCAAATTTTGATCGCTCGTAGAATGGGGCAGAAGGATGAGTCGGCCATGCGGCAGACGTTTCAGTCGATGTTCGTTTTTGAGTTGATTCTCGCAGCAGGGGCGTTTCTGTTCATGCAGTTTGGAGTGTATTGGCTGTTCGCCCTCCTGGTTGATAGCGATGTGATCTTTTACAAGAGTTTGGAGTACCTCTCGACACGCTCATGGGGTGTTTTTGCGGGGTATGCTGGTATCGCCTTTGTCGCCTTGTACAGTGGCATCGGTCGCACGAAAAGCCTATTGTTGGCTACGGCTGTGTTGCTCACGTGTAACGTGGTGCTTGACTACGGACTGGTCTTTGGCAACCTAGACATGCCAGCGATGGGCATTGCAGGAGCAGGTCTAGCGAGTACAATTAGTGAGTACATCGCCTTGGCTACCTTCCTGATTTATTACCTCTTCGATAAGCCTGTACGAAGGTTAGACCTGTTTAGATGGCAACCGATTGATTGGGAATTGGTCAAGACGCAAGCCAACTTGAGTCTTCCTGTCGTGGCTCAATCGGTGGTTGGTCTAGGCAGTTACTTGTTCTTCTTTGGTATCGTAGAAAACCTCGGGGCGCGTGCGTTGGCGGTTACCAATTTGGTGCGGGTGGTCTACCTCGCGTTGAGCATACCTACTTGGGGTTTTGCGACAGCGATCAATACCTTAACGAGTCACTTTTTAGGGCGCAAACGTCGTTCAGTAGTCGAACCGCTCACATACAAAGTTGCCTGGGTTTGCTTCTGGACAACGGTAGGCCTTTCCGTTTTGGTAGCCTTGTTTCCAGAGCCGATTTTATATCCGCTCTTTGGCAGTGATCAGGTTGACTTGGTCGATGCAGCGAAGCCTGTTTTCTGGATTCTGATCGCCATTCTAGCGCTGTTTAGTTATGGGGCGACCTTCTTCAATAGCCTTGTTGGTGCAGGGGGAGTTTATTACGCGCTGCGCATACAGACGATCGCAGCGGTGATCTACATGATCATGGTTTACGTGGTTATCCAAACCGGTATTGGCGGAGTAGCGGGCGCTTGGGCTACCGAGATTGTCTACTGGGCTTTGCTCTGGTGGTTGAGTGCAAGGGGCCTTTCGGCAAAACACTGGCAAGGGTCAAATCTGTAGCGAAGCGGAGCTCTGTGGTATGACCTAGTTCGCATTGATACGAACCACAGCATTTGCACCAGGGCATTCTCCGTCTTCACAATCGATAAGTGAGTCACCATCGTCATCGATTCCATTGTTGCAGTACTCACGATCGCACATGGTTTGCACATCTACACATACGGCTGGAGCTGCACATCCTGGACCTTCCGGCTGTACGCAAACTTCACCCGTTGTAGCTGTAGCAATACCGGTGGTATTTAGGAAAATTGTACGTGTTCCTTGACCACTTTGGATGGTTCCTAGCGTCGTCGTCCATGTATATGAAGTTGCGCCAATCACTTCAGGGATCTGAAGACGATTCTCGCCGCTTTGCATACAAATGAACATCTCACATCCTTTGATCTGCACCTGTCCCACGTTGCTTTGAGTGCCCAGCGCATCGCGGATCTTTAGAACATAGGTACCCCAAGGAATATCAGAAAGAATCACTTGATTACTTGCGTTGGCGGTAAGGTCTGTTCGGCCACTTGGCCATGTCGTTCCATTGTCTATCGAGACGTCATATGGTGGGGTTCCTAGTTCTGCGGCTGAAAGTTGAATAGTAATTTGACCATCATCAGTATCGCAATCGCTTGCATCAGCTTGACCTGATAAGGCTGCGCTAAAAGGGTCTGTTTTGAACATAACTAGCTGTCCGTCAAAGCTGCCGCCGTTTGAAATTTGAACAGCATTTACTACGGGGAAATTTGTGCCTGCGCTGTGTCCAGCGAAGGATAGGAATCCATTCAAAATAGTGATGTCGTGAATTTCATCAATTCCATTTCCTCCATAAAAGGAAGCATAAGCAACTGTTCCGTCAGTACGCATGGCCGTGAAAAATCCATCTCCACTTCCTCCATTGGTTTGCTGAAAAGCCGAGGCTGCAGTAATCTGAGGCATAGAAGAACTATACGTTGATCCACCAATGAATAGTAGGTCATTTTGCATATCTATAGCTGTAAATTCATCATCTCCAGTACCACCGAAGTAAGTACTCCACGTAAGGTCACCTGTCGAGCTTAGACAAGAGACAACACCATCGGTGCCTCCGCCTTTTGTAGTCTGTATGGCTTGGAGGGTAGGGTAGTTTGAACTACTCGTTCGACCGACGATGTAAGCGTTTCCAGCTTTATCGACTTCGATTCCGGGCCACTCCGTACCTGCCTCAGCATCGCTACCTCCGAGGTAGGTTCTATAGGCATAGCTGTACGTTGGCGTCATGCTAACAACAAAGAGATCTCCTGCGCCGCTGTATGGACGCTTTGGAGAATTGAGGAACGGCGTCTCTGTATGACCAACGACGATGATTCCTCCTTCATTTGTCTCGCTTGCATCATAGACTTGCTCATCGCCACTTCCTCCTAAGAAGGTGGACATGAGGAGTTCTCCATGGTCGGCATATTTAGCGATGAAACCATCTGAGGTACCTACGAGTGTGTTTTGTAAGGCGTTGTCGGTAGGGAAGTTGGAACTGGCAGTTTCACCGGTTACAAGCACACCACCTGATTGAGTTACGCTGATTCGATAAGGGAGATCGTTGCCTGATCCACCAAGGAAGGTGCCCCACATAAGGGTACCGTTTTTCCTAAGTTTTACGAGGACAACGTCCTTATTTCCACCGTTTGCAGGTTGCTCACCAGTTGGCGAAACAAAGGGTAAGCTGGCGGCACTTGAGCTGAAGGCAACATAGAGGAAGCGATCATCTGGTGTTGCTGCGATAGCCCACATATCTTCTTCTTCACCTGCTGAACCTAGGTAGGTTGACCAAAGCAGGACACCGTCCTTGTCAACAGCAGACACAAATGCATCTTTGCCACCTTGGTGGTATCGTTGTAGTGCACTTGCAGTGGTACCCAGATTCGGCGAATCACTAGTACCTACATAGAAGGTTGTCCCTTCATTGTTGACACTAGCACCAAAGATGTCATCCCATCCTGAACCTCCATAATAGGAGGAGTATTGACGAGTTATTTGTCCTTGTATGCTTGCGCAAAACCAGCTACTCGAAAGTAGAAGGAAAAGTCCTGTGAGGACAGCTGAGCGTGTGATGTTGAGACTACTCATAGGTTATTGTCCAATTTGGTGTTGCATTGTTATGCCACCGCATTCGGGGTCATCACAGTCTATTAATCCATCGCCATCATCATCAATACCGTTGTCACAAATCTCAAGGATCGTAGGGCATGAGTCGTCGGCGTCACCAGACAGGAAAGAGATCACAGGAATGGTGTTTCCGTTAAGGCTCGGGTTGAACGTTTTGGATATAATCGTCCTCGTTACATTTCCGTTTATATCCTTGTAGTTTGGATACTTGACCACTACGTTATAATTGTAGTTTCGGCCATAGGGTAGACCAAAGTGGATTTTAGTAGGGTTTTGTACACCACGACTGTTGCCACCTGACAACTCTCTCATTCCTGAAAGAACTCGTCCGTTACAATCTGTCAGTACTACAGTTGCGCCAATGGCTGGGCGTTGAGCACTGGGGTCCATGTAGATATTTCGGTCATCGATCACTTCGACATACAGGAGATCCTTCATGTCGTTAGGATCAGATGGGGTGTATAGCTCATTGATGTAAAGTCGGTTGCCCTTACTACGGTTGAAATACACATCCAGGTCGCCATCATTGTCGATGTCAACGAGTAGAGTTCCATACGCCTTTTCACCTTTTGTGAAATCTTCAGAATCATCCAAAACGAAGGTCATGGGCTGACCCACGTCAACGCCAAGAACCGGATCATTAAGTTGATTGATATAGAGGAATGTGCGGTCGTTGCCGACTAGGAATAAATCAATGTCTCCATCATTATCAATGTCTCCACCAGCGGCTTCATTGATTTCAGTACTAAAGTCTGTAGGTATACCCGTTGATCCTGCTAGGCCTAAGGGAGTCCAATTACCAAAGTCGTTTCTGAAAATTTGATTGATGTCATTTTCCGTCCAGAAGACATCAAAATCACCGTCATTGTCGAAATCGTAGATCGCGTTAGATCCCTTGTTGTTGTTGGTTGCTTCGGCTAGGTCTTGGCCGTTGGTGAACGTTCCACCCACATTTAGGAAGAAGTCATTCTCATTAGATTTTCTCATAAAAATGTCGACCCATCCATCATCATTGATGTCAACGAATGCGCCGTAATCTCCATCGGTTGCAGTCTGATTTAGACCCAATACCGTTGAAGCACCATTTCTTTTCGTTGCATGTTCGAAAAGGTCGCCTCCAGATGAACCAGTGTGACGCATGGTCTTATGATCGATGGTTGTATTGCGAAGAATATCAACTCCATAGTTATGATTATCAAAAATGATGTCTAAGTCACCATCTCCATCAAAATCCATAAAACCTAGTCCCTCCGTGTTACAACCGTCATGCACGAAAATATCTACTAGCGCGGCATTGTCTCCAACATAGATGGGTTTGGATCCACCTTTACCATCGCCAAATTTACCGGTTGATGGGTCTTGCATATAAATTTCAATCGATGAAACACTAGACGTTGTAAATGACTTATTACGGACAAAATCAGCATAGCCATCGTTGTTGAGGTCTCCCCAAACCGCAGAGCGTTCTAGAACGCTTTTAGACAAATCAGGAGCGAATTCTTTTGTAACATCTTTAAACTCCTCATTCCCTTCATTTCGAAGCAACTTAGAGCCGTATTTACCTTCACTCGTGTTGACGAGAATATCGAGGTCGCCGTCTTTGTCAAAGTCATAAAAGCTCATTCCACCAGCTTTCGTTCCTTTCACATCAAGGTTCCATTCTTTTGACTTGTCTTCCCAGGTTGTTGCTGGAACTACTTCTGGATTTTTTGTAAGACAAATTTCATCAACAATGAGGTTGGTTCCAGAAGGGCTATAAAACCATACGGCAATTTCATCAGTCCCATATGGACATTCAAAAATTGGAATGGTGTACTGCTTATAGGTGGTTCCTACAACCTGAGGAGATTGGATCTCTGAAATTTCGTTTCCGTCTTTGTCTTTGAAGTCTATTCCAACACTACCTACGCCTGATGATTCAACTTTTGCATAGAAACTCAAGCTGAATGTTTCTTCTTTTTTAGCTTTTACGTTGAACCCGATCGCGGCATCGCTATTAACTCTACCGGCTTTACTGCCAGCGTATGCGTCATTGCTCATAGACATTGAGCCTTCACCCCAAAAGCCATCTTTGTTATCTTCAAATCCCCCATTGTCAAATGCTCCGCAAGGCTTCTCATCTTTAGGGTCATCAATGCTAGAAGCGACCGGGGTTTCAGATATTTCCGTTGGGCCAGCATAGGACATGCCTGTAAGACATGTCATGCAGGCTGCTATCGAAAACAATCGAAGTGCACTAGAATATTCTAGCCGCTTTTTTTGAGCTTTTTTAGTTGTGTTCATGTGGGAATATGAGACCCTAAAAGATTCAAAAGCAGTGCCAATTCATGAAGTCGGACATCTACAACTTATAAGGAGACACTTATCACTTCATTATGCGTAGCCTTTCTCTCTGTTCTCTAGGTAATACAAGGCTTCAGAGTTGATATGTAATAAGATATTGGGCTGATAAATAGTGTAGAATACAGGGCTGTTTTATGTCATGTGTAGGGCCTATACCCTCATTCGGGTGTTTAAGCGTATCTGCTTCTATTGGGCTAAGGGAGTGTGTTGTTAGAAGCGACAAGGGGGCGCTTCCTTCTGCGTGATTATATTGTTATAGAAGGTGTTGGGTGACATAATGATATGCCACGAATTGGGGGCGCAATCGCCTAATCATGGTTTTAAAACAATAAAACGTCTTCGAAGCTGAACTCTAATTCAGCTCTTTTATGCCTACTAATGGGGAATTTCAAATCCTGCTAGCGGTAGTGTCTTTTGAACTAGGCCAATGCTCACTGGCTACGTTATGTAGTCTTCCATTATGCTTCTAATCCCTTTGCTTCCATAAACCTCTTCGAGGGCTTCAGTGTATGCTTTTGTAAAGCGGGCATTATCGATCACAGGGCCAAATGTTTCCGATAGCGAAAGGAAACTCAATGGCTTAGCTGCAGTTTGCTTAGCAGCCTTGCTCAACGCTTTTTGAGAAAAATCAATGATTTCGAGCGGCGCGTTTTGTTCATCTCTTTCTCTATCATGATAGTAGCACCATGCTGCTATGACTAGAGCTGCGTGCTTTATACTCCCCCCGGATTGAAGGTTTTCTTCGAGTGTTGGAAGGAGGAATACAGGCAGTTTTGCTGAGCTTTCAGCGCATATACGGCTCACGCTATCCTTGATGTTCGGATTAGCAAAGCGTTGCTCTAAACTGTCCTTATACTTATCAAGATTGATGCCTTCAACTTTAGAAAGGGTTGGAGTCGCCTCAAGGTCCATGAATGACCTCATAAACTTGGCGAAGACTGGATCAGCCATACAGTCATTGATCGTCTTATGGCCGTGGATTGCACCGAGAATGCCTAACACCGAGTGCCCAGCGTTTAACAAACGGAGCTTCATTTTTTCGTAAGGCGTGACATCAGCTACAAACTGAACACCAACCTTTTCCAAGAGCGGTCTACCGCAAGTGAACTTATCTTCTACTACCCACTGAATGTATGGTTCACAGACAACCGGGTGTTCGTCTCTCACCTGATGCTTGGAGCGTAAGTAGTTGATGTCTGCTTGAGAAGTGACAGGTGTTATCCGGTCAACCATTGAGTTTGGAAAGCCCATCGCCATAGCAATCCATAAGGCCAACTTTGGGTCTTGTCGATTTGCGAAAGCGAGCAACATTTTACGAGCGACGTCTCCATTGTGCGGGATGTTGTCACAAGAGAGTAGGGTGAACGGAGGGAGTATCTCCGCCTTCCTTTTTCGTAGCGCAGCCGTGAGGTATCCGAACACTGTTTTGGGTGCACTAGGATTGGCTAGGTCATGAAGGACATCAGCGTTGTCGAAATTGAAATTGCCTTCAGTATCAAAATTGTATCCTCCTTCCGTGATGGTGAGGGATACAATTTTAGTGTCTGGGCTAGCCATACGGTCGATAACAACATCTGGTGTATCAACAGCAAGTAGCGACTCAACCAGCGAGCCGATGACTTCACTTTCAACCTTACCGTCGGGGTGCTGTACAATTAGGGTGTACAGTCCGTTTTGTCGCTGTAAGACCTGGTGCATCTTTCGATCAGCTTCACGTATGCCAACGCCACAGATTCCCCAATCGAGTGCACTGTACTTATTGTGCAGTTGGTTGAGGTAATATGCTTCATGAGAACGGTGAAATCCACCTACTCCGATATGAACGATTCCTGTCGAGATGGTATCTCTTCGGTACGTTGGACAGGTAATTTGCTTCGAAAGAAGTCCAAGGTTCTCCTGTGTAAGTCTGTGAGTCTTCATAATGAACATCGTGTAAAGCCTATGTAGAGAGGCGCTTACGCGAGGTTGCTTTTTCCTCTTCGCATTGCCCAGTATGCGGTTGCAAAGTACACGATTGTGCAAACGAATCCGTAGGTATAAAACACTTCGCGATTGGCTAGGTAATCCACGTTTGTAGCGCTTCCAAACATGACGTTCATCGCCAAGACAAGAGTGATGGCCAACGAGGCATAAGCGATGAAAGACAAGGCTCTTGAGAACATCGACTTGTCCGCAAGAATGACCTCTTCTTGATCAGCTTGAACCTGTTGGTACTGCTCAACCTTAAGTTCGAAAGCTTTCTCTTTCGCAATCGCTTCTGGGTATGCTTGTTTGGCTCCTTTCATTCCTGCAAGGATCGTGTAGACCAAAATCGTGAAAATCCAAGTAGGGATAAATAGGTAATAGAAAGACATGACGTCCAACGCGTTGAGTCCGAATCCGAAGACTAGTCCTATGCCCCATGAGGCGACCGCCGGCAGACTGGTCGTGTAGCCTTGGTACTTCGCCCAGTAACGGGTGTAGCCAATTTTTGGGAAGATCTGATGCTCAGCAAACACGATGGCCCCAACAGGGACAACCAGCAGACCTGCGTACGTGAGCAGTGGTAAAATCTGAGAGAATACAAACGGGAAGCAAGCAACGACCATCATGGCAAGGCCAACAATCAGCGTTGTTTTCTTACGGTCGTGGTTAGCAAAGATCGCCTGTGCCGCAAGTCCTGCTCTATAGAGGTTGGTGATTGCTGTAGTCCACCCAGCTACGATAACGATGACAAAACCTGACCATCCCAAGGCGTAGAATGCTACGTCGCCAGGATCAAGTTCAACGATTGATTTGCCGAGAATGACAGCTGCTCCTGCACCCATGATTCCTGCGGAAATCCAAGCGATGTAGTGTCCGAAAAGCATGCCTGTGCTTGTGGTGAGTCCGTATGACTTCTTCTTCGCGTAGCGAAAGAGCGCCATGTCGATCAGTCCAAAGTGTGTGATTGTATTGGCTGCCCATCCAAATCCGATGACTTCCCAGATTCCTATTCCAGGTTCGCCGCTGCTATTGAGTCCTGTCCAAACGGAGTTGTTGCCAATTTCCAATAACGCTTCCCAACTGCCGGGTAGGGTTACCCCCAAAACATCCATCGACAGCGCTGGCATTAAAACGAGTGCACCGCTTGTGAACATGGCAAATAACCATGGAGCGCATACCCCAGAAAACTCTGAAACGGCATTGAATCCATAGATGGCTACAGAGACCGCAACACCACCAACAAAGAGTACGATCAAGACAAACCAGAGATTTGTAGGATACCAATCCAGTTGGGCGGGGATGTCAAAGGCAAAGCGAACAGCCGTGGAAGACACCGTAATCATTGCCGCAGAGATCACTGTGAAAATGATAACGTTCGCCCAGTTGTAGAGCTTCGACATGGAACTACCTGCAATCTTGTTGAGGTAGGTGTACAAGCTTAGGCGTGCTTCTACTGCAATGGGCGTAGTGATCAACGTCCAGCTTAAAACTGCCAGGATGTTACCGATGAGTAGTCCAAGAAGGATATCCATCGTTTTCGCTCCTAGCGCAACGAATGTGGCTCCAATAACAAACTCGGTTGCCGCAACGTGTTCGGCTGCGTATAACCCTGCAAAATGTGTCCAGTCGTGGAGCTTGTGCTTTGGGATAGGAAGTTGCTCTTCCTGTATATGTGCTATCTCGTTGAAGTCGGGTGTTTCGCTCATAGTTGTAGGCTGATGGTTATCATCATCATCATCATCTTCTTAAGATGAATTGAGTTGAATGAAATCTGCGGGACTTTTTCGTCCAATAAATCATGCGAAAAAGGGAAGAAGAGGTGCTGCTGAAGGTTCAAAAACACGCAAGCCCCGTTGTCTTTCAACAAAGGGGCTTGTGTGTTTTTGAATTCCCGAACACTTGTTCAAAGGCTTCTACAACTTCACAAACTCCTTGGAAGCAATTCCATCTTCCAACTGAAGACGAACGAAGTACAACCCAGGCTGTAAGTCTGTCACATCTAAGCGGCTGATCTGTGAACCTTGCGTTTGTCCTGAGTAGACCACCTCGCCGAGAATGTTCACGATTTCGATAGCTGTTGAAGTAGTAATCATTGATCCTAAGTCGATCTGGATGACTGCAGCGGCTGGGTTAGGGTAGAGTTGGAAACGATTATCAAGCTCGTTATCAAAAAGCCCTAGCGCTTCTTCGTTGTTTCCTCCAATCGTGTGCAGTTGCTCTACAAAAGGGCCTGTTCCATTTGGATTTCGAGCGTAGCTGACATCCGTTTTCGCAATAGGATACGTGACAGAGTCGACCAGTTCTTGTGCCGTATTTAGCAGGTATACGGTTTCGCCACCTGCTGAAAGCTTAAAGCCTGCGTGCAAGTCACCTTGCTCTTCGTCGCTATCTGCCCATACAACGAGATACGAATCTGCGCTCAGTACCGTACCAACAGCAAAGGTGAATTTGTCGAGTTCATTGATGTCATCGGTTAAAGTCCATTCGGACATGTCTACGTCGGTCGAGCTTGTGTTATAGAGCTCAATCCAATCATCAAACTCACCTGCTTCGTCTGCCGTCGCAGCTTCATTAGAAGCCATGAGTTCATTGAGCGCAATTGCAGTATTTAGTGAAGTTTCTAGTTGAACCTGATAGACGAACACATCGTGCTCAGCTCCTTTCGGTTCGAAGGTGCGGGTAGAAGCTGCATCATCGGAAACGGCCTCGATGTAATAGCGGACGTAAGATCCTGAGGTCAAAGCGGGAATCGCTGCGCCCCATTGGCCATCACTGGCTACACCATCGTTGTGCTGTCCGTCGTCAAACATTGGGGTTTTGGTGAAAGCTCCAGAAAAGCCTTCTCCATAATAGAGCCATGCACCTGCGGTACCAGCCGTGCCAGCGATGGTCGCAACCACATTTACTTCCTCGGTAGCACCTGGAGACTGCCATTGTGCCCCATTGACGGCATAAGAGACTTGGTCTACAGTAAGCGGAGTGATGTTGACCATCTCCGAATCATTCAACAGGAAGTCAGATCTCGTCGCAACAGCCAGCTTTAGTGCCGTCACCGCAGCGGTAAACTGCGCATAAGTGTAGAATTTCTTCGGATCTGCCAGCACTGCAGCATCTATTTGTGCCGCCCACGCATCAATGAGAGGATCTGCATATGCCGAGTTGAAATAGTCGCTAAGAATAACTCGAGCGTGCGCCAAGTATCGCTGACGGATATTAGGTACCTGCAGCATGCGGTTGAGCAATGGGAAATTCTCGTCTCCTTCATTTCTGAAAAGGTCCCACGTGAGGTTACGGTCGCCTAAAACGCTATTGCCGTCATACTCCATAGGAATGATGCGGTCAGACTCTGGCTCGTAGTAAACGTAGTAGTCCATGCCTCCTTTGAAGATGTAGCTATCGTCATCGGAGAAGATGATTTCATGCGCAAGGAACCAGCACGCTTTGTCGATATCGAGCACTTTGTTGAGCTCTTCTTCAAGCGTAGCGAGGGGTTCATTGTTGAGTACATCACAACCAGCGATGAGGCCCGCCCACGGGTCAATTTGCTCACTTCGTTTGAAGGTGTAATCGGTGTTGTAGTCAGTACTGTCTGGACCGTTGTAGTTGAGGGTTGAAGTACCTGCACCGAAGTTTCCTCCGCCACCACCGCCAGGACCTCCACCTCCACCACCAGTGGTGGCTGCGAGTGCGCGCCAGATTGTGCCATCATTGCTGAAGAACCATTCTCTGAGGTAATCCGAGTCAAACTGTTGTACGCTCTGGTAAGGTCCCCAGTTTTCACCGTTGAGGGTCAAGTTGGCGTAGTTAGACTTTAAGCTCATGTAGTAGTTGTGTCCTACATTATTGAAGAGCACTTCTTTCATAGAGCTATCGTCATCCCAGCCACAGCCAAGGTTGATGGTGTTATAGCCATCTACGTCTTGTCCTTCGATGACGTAGTCCAGCGTAATGTTGAAGGACTTTTTGTCGGAGTTGTTTCTTCGGTATGAGGTGTTGCCCTTAAAACGTACACCTACGCTGTCGTAAAGGACGCCGTCGATATAGCATCTTGCGAGGATGTCTATTCCTGCGTCGTAGTTACCCTCCATGAGCGTCCACCAGTTGGGTTGGTCGAATTCTAAATCGATGTCGTGTGATTCGTCGATTCCGAAAAAGCCGTCTTTGCTTTCACCACCGGCGGTGAGCATACGTCCATCTGGAGATAGGCTCCATGAGCCTGGTAGGTCTTGCGCTGTTGCTTGGAAAACGGTGAGGAATAGGACGAAAAAGGGGAGTAAATGCTTGTGCATGCGGGGGTGTGGTTGGCTAAAATGGAGCTGCATTGTAAAGCAGACCCTATACTAAGATGCAAAAAGGATCACAAGGTTTAATGCGGGGCTGTGTTAGAGCGAACCTCAGGACTTCCTAGACACGCTTTAAGTCCTCGTAGCTCCAAAAAATGAAATAGAGTAGAGCATTAATTTGCCTCATCGAATGACCAAAATGCCCGCTGCAACTCCATCTTCTGTTTGGATGACATAGCTCATGAGCTTTTGATCGACGGTTGGGAATCGAAATTCCGTCTGGCCTGCTGGAAGTACGTTTTCACGTAAGTGGCGACCATCGATGGAGTAGAGGTGTAGAGTAGCGTTTGAAGGAAGTGCGCTTGTGAAAGAGACAATGACCTCGCTGTTGGAGGTGAAGCACCGATAATTTTCCTTTTTTAAGGGCTCTTGGCTATCGCTGAGAACGCTTTCGGCGAAGGCGATATTGAGGATTGGCTGTCCAGCAAGCTCAGTGAAATTACCGAAAACCATGAGCGAGTCTCCCAAACGTGGCATTGCCATGATTTGGCCGTTACAATTGAATTGATGGAAACTAAGACTAGCTGATTCCCACCAAGCTACGGAAGACCGCACAGTATCTCTAAACCATTGGTTTGGGCTTTGTCGACCACTTATAAGTAAGGTGTTCGGGTAATCAATTGCTCCATCTAAGAGAATGGTTGGGAATTGCCATGGGACCGGAACTTCTGTTACCGGGCCCAAATAGGCTAGCGAAAAGATACCGTTTGCTAGAGTATACTGTGCCCTCACAGTATCTCCTGAAGGGGTAATGGAAAGTAAATAATTATCCCACGAATTATTTGTGGAGTTTAAAAAATTATAAATAATTGGTGACCCTGGCAGTGTGTCATAAATAAGTCCAGGAAAATAATATTCAATTCTGTTTTCGTCTCTGTGAAGTGTGTCTGCAGAAAGAGAGATGTATGAGCAGTTGGAGTCTATTCGTATCCCATTTTGAAAAGTGGTGTAGTTGCCTCCAACAGCAAGTGTGTCGCCCGAAGCTTTAATATCGTAGACGGTTCCTTGCCATTCTGTGTCTGCAAGTAGTTGTGCTGCGCCTCCGCCCAGGGTGTGATGAAAAAGGTAGGCTTGGGGCGTCGTTCCGTACGTTTGTTGTGCAATCGCAACACCTTGAGAAGTTAATTCAAAGTGTATACTGTCCTCTAGCGAAAGGGGCAGTGGTATGACCGATATTCTACTTGCAAAGTCGACGGTAAATACAGCAGCTTCACTAGTTGTTGGATTGATACCGTGCGCATAGAGCAC
The DNA here is from genome assembly GCA_045110575.1 of Saprospiraceae bacterium. Taxonomy (GTDB): domain Bacteria; phylum Bacteroidota; class Bacteroidia; order Chitinophagales; family Saprospiraceae; genus CALDTK01. The sequence goes on along the minus strand of JBGCGF010000025.1, from coordinate 9,248 downwards.
CAGATTTGTGGTGTCGAAGAGCAAGGCTTTAATTGTAGGGTAAGGCTGCACAACTTCTTCTACAAATTCATGACGGAGATAGGCCAAACCCGCTACTGGTATGCCGTCCACTTCCGTAAAACTGCCACCGAGATAGACGCCTCTTGCGCTAGATTCCGCAGTGTAAATAGTTCCTCCAGAAACGCCAAGGTTGCTGCCGAATGCTCTTGCGCCAAATCGTAAGGACAAGTACCCTGGCTGTATCCAAGCGAGTTCTTCAGTCGTGAAGCCATGCTGTATTCCCCACGTTTCGATCGCTGGGTAGACACCTAGTTCTTCTAAGACATAGCCGTAATTGGTCTCCGTACTGATCGCTTCGACAATATCCTTTGCACCTGTTTCGCGCATGAGGTATCCAACTGCGCAGTGGGTCCCAAGCTCATCTACAAAATATGGTGTACGCTCATTGTGGTGCGCATTGATCGGGAACTGGCCTGTTTTGGCGTAAGCTCTCAAAAGGGACAGCGCTTCTGTACGCTTTTGTAATTGCTGAGCGGAAAGGTCTTGCGGGTCCCTGGATTCAAGTGCAGTTGCAACTCGTAATAAGTGATCCGCTATTCGCTCAGCTTCTGTATGATACTGAACCTCCTCAAGCAAGAACTCAGGCGAAGCTTCATGGAGCCAACGAGCATTTACTTCGTGCATGTGCGCATATCGCGAGGCGGTTGTATGCGGCGCAAGTGTGGCTCTTGCTTCGCTAGCTAGGAAGAGTAATAGACCTAAGAGTGCACCGAATCGGAAGTGCCGAAGAATAATATTCATAGTAGAGGAAGGTTAATAATCCTCTAAATCTAAGAATAGCATTCAGTATTTGTGGGTATAGGCTGACAAATTGAAGGTTTGTCAGACGTAACAAGCTTGTGGGGATTGTTCAATAAGCTGTGAAAGCTTACCTAATCACTACCGATTCTGTTGTAAACTCAAACAAGTCATTGTCAATCCCATCTTGGTGATATGCAATGTCAAACGAGAAAGCTCCCGTCTCGGCTGGCTGTTCTTTCAGGAGAAGGATAAGCCAATTTGGCCCAGCTGGCATTGTACTGAGGTATTCGTTCAGGTCAAATCGCTCATTGTAATTGTCATTAGAATAGACGACTACGTCGAAAAGCTGAGACAAATTAGACCCCGCTGGAAGCTGAGCGTTAAAGTCAATAGTTGATTTGATTACAATACTATCTAATCGTTCATCCGTTGTCGGTGGAGCTGGATCGCAGGCATAAGCAGATTGAATTAAATTGAATCGAAATGGGCTATTAATACCGTAGTCTACCTGTTCAAATTTAAGTCGAATAGCAAGGCGATCGAAGGATACGGTATCAAGCTCAAGGTCATCAAAGTCTAATTCGTCAAAACTAGAGCCGACGTAACTGACGTATTGCAGCTTGCTTGAAATATCAGTTGTTTTGAATTTGCTAGAATTGAAATCGTCATCACAATTGTCACAAGATGTCATTCCAGCGAAGACAAGTAGCGCATAGGTCGCTAGGATGTAGAGGATTTTCTTATTCATAGGTATACTTTCCTCTAAGTCTAACGTAAAACCGGTTGTCAACGCTGCCCTTTTTTGAGAAAATTTCTTCGATGGGTAGCCCGTTGTGGGGTGAAATTTTCGGGTGCGAGAAAATAATCTAAGTCTGCAAAATGAGCCGAGTTCGAGCAAACGTCAGATTCACGTGATGCAGGCAATCAAGATCATTCAAAATTCAAAATTACTAATTCAAAATTCTTTTATGCTACCGCATCGCCTCACACTTCTCCGGCTTAGGACCAACGCCGTACTCTTCGAGTAAGCCATCAAGACGCGCCTGATAGGTATCATCATCGCCTTCCAAACGAGCTAACTCCTTCAGTGTATTGGCGCGGCAGTCCCAGATTTTAATCCGCAACTTTTGGACGCGACACTCTAGGTCTTCGTAGAAGTTGAATTCAAACGTTTCATTGAACTTCTCGATCATGCCCAAGTAGAAAATACCTTCTTCGCAATCGCCAGAGAGGCCTTGCATCGTCCAATCCTTTACCTCTTGGATGTGGTCGCAATATTGATCGGTTGTGAAATACTCGATGGTCATCGTATCGCCATTGGCAACAAACGCATCCCAAAGATCTTCGATCTCTTCTCCGTTGGTGCGGTACTTCGCAGCTAACGCCCCGAGTTCCTTGATCTTGGTACGCGTCACCTTGTCAAGCAACGCTGGGTTGCGGCGTTGTAAGGAGTCTATCGTTTTGATTGTCGACTCAGCAAGCTCACACACATACGCATAGCCATCCATGATGTGCGCACGTATCAGCGGCTCCTTTTCGCAGAAGTCGTAGCTGTAGGTAATCAAACCTTCCACCTTATTGTCCGGCAAGAAATCTTCCCAAGCCGTATTCAAGGCGTCGATGTTCTCGTCCTTTTCAGCAACAAGCTCTTCTAATTCCTGTAAGCGGATCAGCACCGCGTTGTCTGCTTTTACCGCGCTATTGGCTTGTAATTTCTCAATCTGCTTGAGTGCAGACGAACCTGAACTACAAAGATCAGCAGCCCCTTGAAGGACAAGCGCCTTCATGTTTGGAGTTGGATTACAGCCAAACACAGGCAGCTCGATGTCCCAACCTGGAGACTCGCCTGTGCCGATGTACGTATCCCAAGCCTTGTCCAATTTTGGAAGCGCTTCAAATAGCGCCTTCATCTTCTTGACCTCAGGAGCGAGTCCCTTGATGTCTTCGACTTTCAAAGAAGTCTTCTCTGCCAACTTGAGTGTGCGATTCACGAAATACTCTTCCGCTTCTGCCATCTCATCTTGACAGAGGTGGTGATACGCAAGCATGTGGTAAAACTTCGCAGCAGTTCCCTTTTCACAAAGTCTGCGCGTGCCTTCAACGGCTTCGAGTTGTTCGAGGGTAACATCCTTGCTTTTCAAGAAGCGCACCCACAAATCGTCGATGCTGTAGTACGCCTTCATGCTCGATACAAGTCCCGTATACTTTGGCTTAAAGCCTGGGATTTCTTCGTGCACGGCTGGATCCATTGCTTGAAGTTCTTCTAAGAGTTCTTCAGCATTTGACACGCGACTCTGGCAAAACCGAGAGTTGGTGTTCATCAGCAAGTACTTGGCGTAGTCCGGCTTGTCGAACACCTTGTCAGGCTTGGCGAGTACGCTGATGTTGGAAACCTTGTTGTTTTCCAAAAACTCCTTCCAGGTCTCCTCAAAACTCTGCGCATAGCTAGATGCGGTAACGAGCAGAAGTGTAGCCAGAAGGGCGTAAAAACGGTTGAGTGTCAGTGTCATGAAGTGAGAGTTAGCGCCTGTGCAAAGGGCGTTCTAATAGCTAGAACGCAGACTTTACGCGAACGCGTGCCTGAACTTTACAGCAATGACCATGCTGTAGTACTCCGCAATGTAAAGAATCTAGGCAGTTGGGCGGTCTCAGGCGCTTTTGTTCAGCTTTCGCCAAAACCCATTAGGACAGTGTTAACTGGAAATAGGCTTGGGGCCTATTTGAATTTTGAATTTGTATCGCTGCTGCGCTGCTCAAATTTTGAATGTTGAATGGCCGAATTGAATTTTGAATTGTTTCGCTGCTGCGCTGCTCAAATTTTGAATTTTGAATGGCCATCCGGGCGCGAGCTGGATGTTGTTCCTAGCAACGCTGTCCTGTCATTTCGACTAAAACAAGCTCAGCTTGTGAAACGGAGAAATCTGTTGTTGCTAGCGCACCAAAGGAGGCCGTTATCAATACACGGATCTCTCCGTTCCGCAAACCATCTGGTATCGCTATCGCGAGAAGTAGAAGCTAGCTTCAGTCGAGATGACGATGCAGGTGTATTTCTACTAAAGGTCCTTGTACATGCTCACAACACCGTTGTCCATGTCATATAGCGCACCTACGATTTTGATTTCTCCGTTAGCTTCCATTTCTTTTAGGATGGGGCTATTGGCTCTAATCTGCGCAATGGTGTTCTTGATGTTGCTCTCTGAGACCATGTGTACGAACTCTTGGTTCTTCGAAGTACGATCACCCGTGTATTCTACGCTTGCGACTGCGGGGGTTATCTTCTCAAGCATCGCGGTGATGTTGCCGAGTTTGACATCATCTATTGCAGCTTTTACTGCACCACAATGTTCGTGACCCATAACGACAACGACTTTCGAACCTGAGACTTTACAGGCGAACTCCATGCTGCCGAGAATGTCTTCGTTTACAAAGTTGCCCGCTACACGTGCGACGAAGAGGTCGCCAATACCACGGTCAAACACATCTTCTACTGGAACTCGGCTATCTACACAGGACAATACGATAGCCTTAGGGTACTGGGCTAAGGTGCTTTTACGGATCTGTGTTGAGTGGTTCCGTGCAGTCAGGTCGTTATTGATAAACCTGGTGTTTCCAGCCTTAAGGCTAGCGATCACTTTGTCAGGTGTTAGGGCGTCTTGTTGCTCTTTCGACAAAACCACTTCAACGAGACCCGTTTCAATACTTGGGATATCTGTGGCAATTTGATTTGCTGATGGAGCTTCTGGAGTGCCACATGCGTTTAGTGCGAGTAATGCACTAAAAAGTAATGTGGATTTGAAAATGCTGGTCATGTGTACCTTCTTTTGAAAAGGTGCAAGAAACACTAATTATTTGAAATGTAAATGTATTGTTTGATGGTTACTGTTTTTTTGTATAAATCAGTATTGCTATATGAGTAGGGTAGGCGCGATGTTGTTCGGGGTAGTGTTACTTTTTTAATGGGAGTAAGGCTATTGGTGTGGAACCGCCAGATCTGCCGGCTATGCAGTTTGAATCTAAATCAACCTATTTTGATCAATTTAAGTCTTAGACTCGATCTGGCGGTTCTACGATATAAAGACCACGGTTTTCTGAACGAAGCTTGCGCAGTTGAAGGACCGCTAGTCAGTATGCTTTACTGCACCTCCAGCTCCTTCACTCGTACCACCAATTTAGCATTCTCGTGCTGAAGGGTTTTTACTTCCGTTTCTAGATTTTTGACGCTCTCGTTCGCAACCACTATTTCGGACTCCAGCTTACGGAGTCGTGCTTCCTTATTTGGGGTAGGATTGCAGCCGACGAGAAAGAGAGAAAGTAGTAATAAGGAAAAGGCGGTTTTCATGAGCTTAGGTTTTGGCGGAAGCTGAAATACGTAACCAGCACCTTGGTGGATGCTAATTACTTGATTGCCATCTTAATATACGCTAGGTCGTCCTTCAGTTCCTCATTTTTAGACGAAGGTAGGGGAGAGCTCGGTGAAGGCCCGACATTGAGCAAATTGAGCTACGGTTATAGCATGTTGTAAATGCAACGCGCTTGTATTAGACGTTCCTTCTTCTTTCCGTGTAAAGGCTGAGGCCCACAAAGAAGACGAAGATTCCAATGCTGCTCAGTTCGACACTGTTTAAGAAAGAAAGTTGGTCGATATCTAACGCAGAGGTGTCAATCATTTTCCGGTTTTTCGAAACGATCGGGTAACTGAAGGGGAAATACAGCGACAGCTTTGTAGAGGTGGTTGGAAGCATGAACCCAACCACATAGGCCAGTATTCCGATACTCGCAGGCACCAAGAATCCTTTAAATCGAATGGAGAGGAAGTACTGTATTCCAATCACGCCGAGTAGTGAAACGATGATGTAGGCATACGACTTCAGCATGACTAAGAAAGGCAAGTCATAGAAGGTGAACTCCAACTCAGGGAGAATTGCATCGAGTAAATAGCCTACCGCAATACTTCCGATTGCCAAGGCTAAAGTCGTAGTAACAATCACACTTAGTAATGCGATTAGTTTATAGATTAAGAGTAGTTCTCTGCGCTTTGGTAGGGCATACAGTTGCTTGAATCCATTGTTCTGATGTTCTACACTTAGCGCAGCGCTCATGAATAACACAACGAATGGAACAGCTAAGAAAATAGCATAGATGGCTTGACTTGATGTGTTTAACCTTATCCAAGGGTTCACGCCTAGTTTGGCGGTATTGTGGATGTCGAGGTTATGCGCAAAAAATACAACCAACAACAACGTTAGAATGATGAAGCCAGCAAGCCAAAGGATGGGAGGGTATTTGAGCTTTAGTAATTCTGACTGTATGGATTTAATAGTACTCAAAGCTTGTTTATTTAGCGAGGTTCAAGAAGATGGATTCCAAGCTTTTCTTTTCCTGGGTGAGCTCGTGTAGCTGTATGTCATTATCGATTAGCAACCTTACTGCTCGGTTAATATCTGTCGGCGTTTCTATCGATATTTTGAGTTGGCCGTCCACGATTGTCGTGTTGAAATGTGTGTCTAGATGCTGCTTAGCAAGTTCGACATTTTCAACCCGCGCAGTGATGCTAGAACCTAGTAGGGTAGAGTTGTTCAGTTCTTTGAGCGTCCCTTCGTAGATGATGCTTCCTTGTTTTAGGATGCCAACGTGGTCTACTAGTTTTTCTACTTCCGGTAAGATGTGACTCGACAGAATGATGGTTTTGCCTTGAGCGCTCAACGTGTGCAAGAGATCTCTCAAGTCATTGATTCCTATTGGGTCTAGGCCGTTGGTGGGCTCGTCGAGGATAAGGATTTTAGGTTCGTGCATCAAGGTTATCCCAATGCCAAGACGTTGCTTCATACCCGTAGAAAAGGCCTGTACTTTTTTGTTTGTAGCATGAGACAGTCCTACGGTTTCTAGCACCTCTTCTATTTTGCTCGCTGCAGTATTGTGGTAGTTGCTCCAGAGTTTTAGGTTCTCTTTCGCGGTTAGATGTTTGTAGATCGATGCCTCTTCGATTAACGATCCGATCTGTGAGAGATACTGCGGATGATGCGTTTGGGTATCCTTCCCGAGGACCTTAATGCTGCCTTTGCCTTTTGATTTTAGTAGGTTCAAAATTAGCTTTAGCAAGGTGGTCTTACCTGCGCCATTAACCCCGAGGAAGCCATAGATACTCCCTTGCGGAACGGTCATGTTGACGTTCTGCAGTAGCGTCTCTTTCGTACTGTACGAAAAATCTAGATTCTCAATTTCAATTGCGTTCATTGTTGTTCTTTTAATTGTTCTAGTACTAAAAGAACTTTCTTGATAAGTCTATCGCTATTGCCTCGTGTAGTGTTTGCGGCAATGCTTGTCTTATAGGCAGGTATGTATAGCATGGTCGAGCCCCATATTCCGTTGTGCATGTGGATCTTATTTCCGAATGCGCTGATGGCCCAGAGGCCGTAGTTGTAGTACTCTATTTTCGAATCTTCATTGAGGTTATCCGCCGTGAGGTATGCTGGGATAGATAACATTAAGGCTAGCGTTGACGGCTTATCGTAAACGTTATTTTCAAAGAGCGCTCTCATGAAGGTTGCGAGATCTGCACTGGTAGAGACGAGTCCGCCACCACCATACAGGTCAATGGACGCATCCCAGTCTGTCGTCTCGTGTGGTCCGAGGTAGCGGTGGACGCGATCCATATTGGTGTTTGGGTGATCTTCCAGTGTTTCAAGCCAAGTACCTCGAAGCCCGATCTTCTCAAATTTGAGAAGTTGCCGGAGTCCTGCTGCTAGATCTCCTTGGAAGAACTTCTCAATAATGGCACCCAGCAATATGTAGCCCGTGTCGCAGTACGTGGTCTGTTCGCCCGGTTCGCTGAGCTTGTCACTCCAGTTCATTGCCCCCTCTAGTTGTTGCTTACGCGTCCATCGTTTCTGCGGATTCTTAGCGATTTCATCGATGAAATCCTCCGTTCCCATGGCATAGTCGGCCAAGCCTGAAGTATGGTTCAGGCAATGTTTGATGAGGATCTTATCGGGTTCATAGCCGTCGGCTTTTAGGATAACCAGAAAAGAATCGTCGAGGTATTTGCTGATGGGCTCATTGATGTTCAGGCTGTCCATCTCATGAAGCCTAAGGATGGCCGTTGCTACGAAGGTCTTGGTGACGCTCGCGATCCTGAACGGAGTAGCAGCGGTCAGCTCGATGTTGCGCTCTTGGTCTGCAAAGCCGACTGCTTCTGTCCATTCTTGAGAAAGCATGGAAGAGTTGATCGCCATCGAAACACCCGCGACCTTTTCGAAGGAATCATCCATGCATTCTTTGAGAAGAAGAGAGAACGTCTCCTCGGCAGTCATCTTCTTAAGAGATGTATCGACACCTAGATTACAAGAAGTCAGCAGGAAGAGCGGAAGCAGGATCCACAGTCTGTTTTTCATAATCCAATGATACGCTGTGCTTTACAGCGGCCATTGTATAAAACCGTCACAAATACGCTGGGCGCAGGTTGATGAGGTCTGGAGTTTTCAGCAGTTGGCCTGGGGTGAAGCCTGTGTAGCGCTTCACTGTTTTGATGAAGTGACTTTGGTCGAAGTAGTCATACTTGTTGACGTAGTGTTGCCAATCGGCATTCTGGCTCAGGTTGATTTCCTCAACTGCCGCTTTGTACTTCCGAAGACCGAGGTAGGTTTTTGGTGTAAGTCCGGTTTCGCGTTTCACATGACGCTCGAGCGTAGAAAGCGAATAGCCTGTTTTGTCAAGGACTGCTGAAATACCATCTGAGTAGGTTAGGTCTGACATCATTTCCATGAGGAAGCTGGAATGTCCTGTTGCTAGCTTTTTTGCGAAAAAGGTATCCAGAATATTTCCGTACTCCTCTTCGCTTTTCTCAATGAGTTCCTGTTCTAGATGCGTTACTTCTTTACCAAATACTTCATCGAGTGGACAGAAGGAATTGCCCATGAGTTGACTGCCCGATAGTCCGGTAAACGGAAGTAGTGAAGCAACCGATCGCGGCTTAAACTGAATGAAGATGAATTGCTCGAGGTTGCTCGAATCGAACAAGAACCTCCCGCTGATGTGGCTGGCGAGCATGCTCTTGTCCGTCCTGTAAGTCTTACCGAGGTACGTATAGGTCAGGTGACCTTTCAGGATCAGTATGATCTCAGGACGTACGCCAGGGTACTCAAACACCTTTGTTTCGGTGCGAAATACGTCAGGGCTCTCCTCCACCACCCAGTAGTGGTTGATGTGCTGTTGTAGCTCGGTGAGTTGAGGAAGGAGTTTCATGTGGTGGCCTAATCGCTAGATCAGTGTTAAGATAGGCTATCTTGTATTACTTGAGAGCGGGTTGGTTTTTCTCCCCTGCCTCACTAACTCCCTGGCCCCTCTGACTCCCCAAAGGGGAGAACCAGCAGGGAGAACCAACGGTGAGAACTCAAATTACTCTTGAGTATGGATTTACGTTATAGATATCAAACCTACCGTTCATTTCA
>JBGCGF010000024.1:0-54301 GCA_045110575.1 Saprospiraceae bacterium | reverse complement strand
AAGTCCCGGAAGACCTTCCAGCAAGATGTGTCCTTTGGTAAGGAGGCCAATCATGAGTGCCTCTAGCATTCGTCTTTGTCCGACAATGACGGGTTCGGCCGCAGCAAAGACACGGTCTGTAATTTCAGAATCAGCGCGTACTTGCTGGTTGATTTGTTCGATGTCGACGTTTGGAAGCATAGTATTTCAACTCTTAAGGGCGCGCGAAAATAGTGAACTAGAAGTTGGTCTAAAAACAGGTGTAATCGCGAGAGGTTTAGTGTGCTACTATCCTTTTTTGAACCGCAGCGAGCCAGCGGCTTCCGCATTCCCATGCGGGCTGGCTTTTATGGTTTTTCTACCGCAAAGCGCTGCTTCCGCTGTCCTAGGGTCATGACATGAGGATCCTCGATTCGCGAGATTACGTTTCTTATGCAAGGAGGCATAATTCAGCGTCATGCTGTTGAAGTTGGTGGAACCATGGAGAGCGAATTTGCCTTCGAGTAGATCTTTAGATGTCGCTGTTCCTCTATTTCGTCAGTTCGTACCTCAAGCCTGCAATCGGAATGGCGCTTCTATTTCTAATGTAGATACGTTCTTCATATTTCAAATACTCAATTTCACAAGCGTCATCCCGTTGGAGCTGGCGCAGCCGCGATCGAGGGAAAGCGGAATATCATTCAAGTAGTTCTTTAAAAGCCGCTGTTCCTCTATTTCGTCAAAACACTAAATACCCAATTGCAGCACCAAAACAGCTTCGACCCTCGACCTGATCGAAGGCATAGCGTTGCAACTACTCAATCTCTCAGCGGCTGAAAGGAAGCTTTTCCAGCGATATAGCGTTGCAAGGCAAACCTGGAGGGCAGATTAAGGTGCTTCATTTCGCAAATGACAGCCAGATAGGGAACTATTTAGCTTGTATGATGAAGTTGGACCGGTCCAAACTGGCAGTCATTGGCTATATTGAGTGAGTATACGAGTCAGGCGCAATGCCTGACAATAAGAAATGAGTGAAAACTGTCAACGCTACACTTTACAGCTTAGACGGTCGCACAGCAATCTAGCAGCTCTAATGTTTTATTGCCGACACACCATCTCGCAACCGGCCTCTATCACCTTAAAGTTGTAGACGCAGATGGACACCTACTTAAAAGCACTCCCATATGGCACAGTCACTAATTAGGCTTATTGGATTGCTGACTTGTCTGCTTGCTGGAATGGCCTCACACGGGCAAAATTTCACCACCCCAGGTTTGCCTTGGACCTATGTGCCAGACGACCAAGTACCCGCTTATGCCATCGATACCGCTCAAATACCTGTGGTGTTAGACTATCACAAGAATTTTCGAGCCTATCGCGATTTAGAGGTTAGAAATCTGTATCGAATTCATTTCCATCCGTTGCTCATGGAATTGGATTCTTTAGGACGAATGACGGTAGAGATACCACGCAATCCTGGAGAGTCAGAGTTGGTCGTTTTAGAATCTGGCAATATTAGAGAACGATTAGCCATTATTAGACCAGATACATTTCACGTAGGTTACAGCGTAGGAGGATTCCGCTCACAGCAAGCTCCAGAATTAAGCTTGATTCAGGTTTTGATAAGTGTAACTGATCGTACAGAACTTCCAGGCACTCCAGACTCAACTGTGAATGGAGATATTTTCCTTGGCCCAAAAACTTACTTAGTACATCCTAACTCGCAAGGCGACGCCGACGCCTGGGCATACTTTATTCAGTTTGTTGATTCTATCTGGCACCCACCGTTGGTAAGTAGCGTAGAAGAAATAGAGTTGCCACCAGAGGCTGCTAAGCTCAGTGTGTACCCCAATCCAGTACAAAGGGGTAGTGCGGTAAACGTGGCCGTACCGTCAGCTTGGCGCAATGATGCGGTATCGCTGCGCCTCTATGATCCTGCTGGGCGATGCGTACAGCTTACGCGACACGGGCCAGCGGCTATTCATGAAGTAGAGCTGCCAATAGACTGTGCAGCGGGTATTTACACATGGACGGCCTACAAGCTTGGCGGCGAGCTGGCGGTTGGTAGGGTGGTGGTGCGGTAGCTTTGAGTAATGATTATCTTTCCTGCAGTCTTTATCACTTAGAGATATGGAAATGGAAGGCCACCTTCTCACAAGCACTCCCATATGGCACAGTCACTAATCAGGCTTATTGGGTTACTGACGTGTCTGCTTGCGGGTTTAGCCTTGCATGCGCAAAGTTTCACTACTCCAGGTTTGCCTTGGACCTACGTGCCAGACGACCAAGTGCCGGCCTATGCCATCGATACCGCTCAAATACCTGTGGTTTTAGATTATCACAAGAGCTTTCAAGCTTATCGCGATTTAGAGGTGCGCCATTTGTATCGCATTCATTTCCATCCGCTGCTCATGGAATTGGATTCTTTAGGACGAATGACGGTAGAGATACCACGCAATCCAGGAGAGTCTGACTTGGTCGTTTTAGAATCGGGCCATGTCACAGAAAGAATAAATATCATTAGACCTGACACTTTTCACAGGGGGTATGGCGTAGGAGGTTTTCGCTCACAGCAAGCTCCCGAATTAAGCTTGATTCAGGTTTTAATAGGTGTAATTGATCGCACTGAACTCCCTGGCACTCCAGATTCAACTGTGAATGGCGATATTCTCCTTGGCCCAAAAACCTACTTAGTTCATCCTAACTCTCCTGGCGATGCCGACGCCTGGGCCTATTTTATTCAGTTTGTTGATTCTATCTGGCACCCACCACTCGTAAGTAGCGTGGAAGAAATAGAGTTGCCTCCAGGTGCAGCTTTGCTCAGTGTGTACCCCAATCCAGTACGAAGGGGCAGTGTAGTAAACGTGGCCGTACCGTCAGCTTGGCGCAATGATGCGGTATCGCTGCGCCTCTATGATCCTGCTGGGCGATGCGTACAGCTTACGCGACACGGGCCAGCAGCTATTCATCAAGTCGAGCTGCCCATAGACTGCGCAGCAGGTATTTACACATGGACGGCCTACAGGCTTGGTGGGGAGCTGGCCGTTGGTAGAGTGGTGGTGCAATAGCGTTAGGCTATTGAATATCTTTCCAGCAGTCTTTGTTACTTAAAATCATGGAAATAGCAGGCCATCTACTCTCAAACACCACCATATGGTACTTTCGTTAATTCGAATAATTGGCGCGCTTCTTTGTGTGGCGGTGGTTGTAGCCTTACATGCGCAAAGTTTCACCACTCCAGGTCTGCCTTGGACCTATGTGCCAGACGACCAAGTACCCGCTTATGCCATCGATACCGCTCAAATACCTGTGGTTTTAGACTATCACAAGAATTTTCGAGCCTATCGTGATCTAGAGGTCCGACATTTATATCGTATACATTTCCATCCGCTCCTTATGGAATTGGATTCTTTGGGACGAATGACGGTAGAAATTCCACGAAATCCTGAAGAGTCAGAGTTGGTCGTTTTAGAATCTGGACATATAAGAGAACGAATAGCCATCATTAGACCAGATACATTTCACAGAGGGTACAGCGTAGGAGGATTTCGCTCACAGCAAGCTCCCGAATTAAGCTTGATTCAGGTTTTGATAGGTATCACTGATGGTACAGAATTTCCAGGCACTCCAGACTCAACTGTACGAGGCGATATTCTCCTTGGCCCAAAAACCTACTTAGTTCATCCCAACTCTCCTGGCGATGCCGACGCCTGGGCCTATTTCATTCAGTTTGTTGATTCTATCTGGCACCCACCGTTGGTAAGTAGCGTAGAAGAAATAGAGTTGCCTCCAGATGCTGCTCAGCTCAGTGTGTACCCCAATCCAGCACGCAGGGGTAGTGTAGTAAACGTGGCCGTACCGTCAGCTTGGCGCAATGATGCGGTATCGCTGCGCCTCTATGATCCGACTGGGCGACGCGTACAACTTACGCGACACGGGCCAGCGGCTACACATCAAGTAGAGCTGCCCGTAGACTGTGCAGCGGGTATGTACACGTTGACGGCTTACAAGCTTGGCGGCGAGCTGGCGGTAGGTCGGGTGGTGGTGCGGTAGCTTTGGAGTAATGATTATCTTTCCTGCAGTCTTTATCACTTAGAGATATGGAAATGGAAGGCCTCCTAGTCTAAAACACCACCATATGGCACTTTCGTTATTAATTCGAATAATTGGCGCGCTTCTTTGTGTGGCGGTGGGTGTAGCCTTACATGCGCAAAGTTTCACCACTCCAGGTCTGCCTTGGACGTATGTGCCAGATGACCAAGTGCCCGCCTATGCCATCGATACCGCTCAAATACCTGTGGTTTTAGATTATCACAAGAACTTTCAAGCCTATCGCGATTTAGAGGTGCGCCATTTGTATCGCATTCATTTCCATCCGCTGCTCATGGAATTGGATTCTTTAGGACGAATGACGGTAGAGATTCCACGCAATCCTGGAGAGTCAGAGTTGGTCATTTTAGAAACTGGCCATATTAGGGAACGAATAAATATCGTAGGGTCTGATACATTTCACGTAGGGTACAGCGTAGGAGGATTTCGCTCACAGCAAGCTCCAGAATTAAGCTTGATTCAGGTTTTAATAGGTGTGATTGATGAAACAGAACTTCTGGGCACTCCAGACTCAATTGTAACTGGTGATATTTTCCTTGGCCCAAAAACCTACTTAGTTCATCCTAACTCGCAAGGCGACGCTGATGCTTGGGCCTATTTTATTCAGTTTGTTGATTCTATATGGCACCCACCACTCGTAAGTAGTGCGGTAGAAATAGAGTTGCCTCCAGATGCTGCTCAGCTCAGTGTTTACCCTAATCCAGTACGAAGGGGTAGTGTAGTAAACGTGGCCGTACCGTCAGCTTGGCGCAATGATGCGGTATCGCTGCGCCTCTATGATCCCACTGGGCGGCGGGTACTACTTTCCCGACACGGGCCAGCGGCTACACATCAAGTCGAGCTGCCCATAGACTGTGCAGCGGGTATTTACACGTTGACGGCTTACAAGCTTGGCGGCGAGCTGGCTGTTGGTAGGGTGGTTGTGCGGTAGCTTTGGAGCTGATGAAGTTGGTACGCAGGGCTGCAATCGGAATGACGCTTCTGTTTCAAATGCCGCTGTTCCTCTATTTCGTCAGTTCGTACCTCACGCCTGCAATCGTAATGACACTAGGCTGTTTTTTCCGACATCCGATCCCGTGCAAAGCACGAGGACCCTCGCGCTATGCGCGGGGCATCAGACATCCCTCCCAAAAAAAAGCCCCCCACAAAGTGAATTGTGGAAGGCTACGGCTTAGGCAAACCGGTTTTTGGGACTAGATGTCCGTGGGATTATATACGTTCAAGCGTCGAATATAACACATTCAGGGTATATGCCGAATTTTCGATTGTTAACGTCCATTAAATCAAGCGATTGGCCTAGAGCGTGTCGCCTAGAAACGGCTCCAGTTTAAGGCTGTCGTTCGGTCGACGTAGCGCAGGTTCTTCTGGCCTAATCGGTTTGGAAGGTCTCTCTAGTTGTAGTTTTTGCTCACGAGCATACTCGAGAATCATAGAATCTGCTTGGACAGCGGCAATGTCCATTGCTGTTTTCCGGCAATTCGCGGTTCTACGTGCTGACCAGGCGGCAAGTTTGTTGGAGATCTCTTCTTTGACTCGTTCTTCCTTAGATCGAGTTGTAGTCGAGTCGCAGGCAGAGACGACAAGCAAAATCAGCAAAAGGACTGCAGTTGATGCGACGTTAGTCCTGTACGAGTTCGAGAAAGCGGAATAGGCACTACTCATTGCTGGAATCGTTTTCGTTGACGATTCAAATCGGTAATGCGAACGTTATAGAGACTGTCTGTCAATTCAGCAACTAGCTTTTCTTGATTGAGTTCACACAAGCTGTCTACAATAGGGGTAAGTATTCTTACCGTATCTGCATACCCTTGGGAGACCAACTTGCGTGTGGCTGCATTGAGCGGTTTTTCCTTTTGTTCTTCGCATGCACTTGATGCAATGCAGAGTGCAAACAGGATGAGTAAGGCTTGCTTCATTAGAGCGTTGCCTTTTTTCGGAGTTCGAAGTTTTGACCGAGATAGACTTTCCGTACGAGCTCATCGGCAGCCAGCTCCTCAGCACTTCCGCTTTTCAAAATTGAACCTTCAAACATGAGGTACGTGCGATCCGTGATACTGAGAGTCTCTTGGACGTTGTGATCAGTAATGAGGATACCGATATTCTTCTCTTTTAGCTTGGCAACGATGCTTTGAATGTCTTCTACTGCGATGGGGTCGATACCTGCAAAAGGCTCGTCTAGCAAAATGAAATTAGGACTTGTTGCAAGCGCTCGGGCGATCTCGGTGCGACGGCGCTCACCTCCGGAAAGGGTGTCGCCATGGCTATTCATCACCTTTTGGAGACGGAATTCCTCAATCAAGGAATCGTGTTTTACCCGTTGGTCGGCTTTAGACAATTCTGTCATCTCAAGAACTGCCTTGATGTTTTCACTCACCGTTAGCTTTCTGAAAACACTGGCTTCTTGAGGAAGGTAACCTACCCCTCGTTGTGCACGGCGATACATGGGTAGCTCTGTGATGTCCTCATTGTCGAGAAACACGCGGCCTCCATTCGGCTTGATAAAGCCGACGCACATATAGAAGGTGGTCGTCTTACCAGCTCCGTTAGGGCCAAGTAGTCCGACGATCTCGCCTTGGCTTACATCGACGCTAACGCCCTTGACTACGGTTCGACTACCGTATCGCTTCACCAAATTTTCTGAGCGGAGTTGCATGGGCTATAAGTTAAGTTCAAGACGCTCTTCTACCAACCAGTCAGCGCGCACAGTGTTGAGCGGCATCGTGATGGTTCTTTCGGGCTGTAAGTTTAAACGGCGATTTCCAGGTGAGTAGCGCCCATCCTTGTTGAGATCTTCAATAATACGTACGGAGTAGTCACCTCCTTCTACGCGGGAGAGCTTGATCAAGGTTTCAGCCGACGTCCGACCTTCTGGTCCGACAGGCAGCTGTCTCTCTCGTTCTACATCACCACGGGTATCTAAAAGTTCGAGAATGTAACTCGTCAAGCTATCCAAGCCTGAGAGGGTTAATTCAACCTCACCAAATTCACTCTTTTGGACAGGGCGCATCGACACAAGGATGGTGTCCGTATTTAAGCTATCAAACACAGTGGTTAGTGCTCCGGGGAAAAACGTGATATCGTAAACGCGAACCGTATCTGTCGGTGCTTGCCACTTCAATTTGCGTTGATCCTTTTGAGAGATACTCCATTGGCCTTTCGGAAAAGGCAAAGAATCAACTTCAACGCGAATCAAGCTTTCGTCGAAAGAAGCTAAAGGAAGGTTCGCATCTAATTGTACAACCGATTCTCCTGCAATCACTTTTGATCTTGGATCAACCGTTAGTCTTGGTGGCGTAGCGCGAGCTGTTTTACGCAAGCGTACCGTGTCTGATTCTCCTTCGAAGGAAAGCACGACAAACGGAAGGGTGTCATTTGCAGGCGCATAGGCCACATAGATGCTGTCCGTGTCTTGCATTCGAGTAAGCACTTCACCAGGAACATCACTCACGTCAATAGAGTCAGTTGCTGGTTGGTTGAGCGTAATGCGCAAAAATCCTGGGAACCATTGATCTCCTCTTAAAGATTTCAGTGGCGGACGTTCGTCTGAAAGAGTTAGTGCGTAGCTGGTGTCAGTACTAGTTGCTGAAACAGTTACGAGCTCATCTAGAAAGGCGACAGCCTCGATGCCTTGATTATAGCGGTAGTTGGAATTGTCATCGAGGTAGGCGGCCAATTGATAGCTGCCGGCGCTCAAATAACCGATCGCAAAGCGACCGCTCGAATCTGTGCGTGCGAAGTAGTCTGGGGATGCTTTCGAGAGAATGGTATCCGAAGGAGAACGGTAAAGACCCACAAGTGCATTGATACTTGCTGCGCCAATGACGTTGTCTTTTACAGTGCCTCGAATAGAGAGCGAATCAACAAAGCTGCCTGTCGAGAAGATGAAACGAAGATCCTTGGCGGGATTTCCCTCATTGAAATCTTGAATCGCTTCTCCAAATTGGAGCTGATACGTAGTCGAATCACGTAGTTCCACCTCACTAAAATCGATGTTGACGCGTCGTCCTCGTTGCTCGTACTTTGGCTTTCCTGCGACTGGAGTAGGGGTCAAGATGATGTCTCGACTTGCGTTTTTTAGTTGAATGTACTCGTCAAATTCGAGGACGATTTCTTCAGGGTAAAAGCTTGTCTGGAAATTTGCTGTAGAGACAAGGCTGTCGAGTTTAGGAGGTGTCACATCCTTATCACCTCCAGGCGGTCTAGACACGATGGCGCACGATCCCAGCAGGGCCGAAAGCAGGAGAAGAAGAGTTAGACGAGTCATCGACATGGGAGCACAAATAACGTTGGTTATTTGCTAACGTGTACATCTAGCCGAATGTCCTGCGTATTGTCAATCTACAGGACAAATCGTCGTTCCTTTGCAGCATGCCCTCTTCTTCAACTTCCGCCAAAACCTACGACCTCATCGCCATCGGTGGCGGTTCGGGCGGTCTTGGAGCAACAGCAATAGCTCGTACCATCGGTCTTGAAACCTTACTTATCGATGCCAACGCGAACAACATCGGTGGGGACTGTCTCAACTATGGTTGTGTGCCATCAAAGGCGCTGATACACGTTAGTCGGTTGGCGCAAGCTGCCCGGGAGAGTGAGTCATTTGGACTTGAAGTTGGTGGTGCCATCAGTTTTGCCAAAGCGCTACAGCATGTGCACGCAGCTCAACAGCACATTCGTGATCATGAAAATGTGGCTTGGCTCGAAGCGCAAGCGCATCAAGATGTGGCGATCGGTTGGGCCAAGTTTGTTGATCGCAATACCGTTGAGGTCGATGGTCAACAGTATTCAGCCAGAAGGATTGTCTTGGCAACGGGTTCACGACCAAGGAAATTTGACGTTACAGGAGTGGACGAGGTCCAGACCTTACACACCAACCACACGTTTTTTGAAAAGGAACGTGAGCTGCCAAAGCGGCTACTCGTTATTGGAGGAGGAGCTATCGGCTGCGAACTCGGCCAAGCCATGCAGCGTCTTGGTAGCGAAGTCACGATCATCAATCGCGGAGAGCGCCTGCTCAGTAATGAGCCTGAATTTGCAAGTGAAATCCTCGAACGGGTAATGATTCGTGAGGGGATGACCGTTCATCACGGCGCCGAAGTCGAGCGCTTTTCAGAGGGCAATGTTGCGCACGTTAAGCAAGGGGCTAAAAGCTTTGCGCAACCTTTTGATGAGGTTTTGGTCGCGATCGGGCGAGATGCGTCTGTGTCTAACATGAACTTATCCGCGGCTGGTATCGATACCGACAAGCGAGGTAACTTGATCGTAGACGATTACTATCAGACCACCAATAAGCGTGTCTATGCCGTTGGTGACGCGATGAATCGAGAGAAGTTTAGTCACGGCGCAGAGATGCACAACCGTGATTTGATTCGCAATCTGCTGATTCCGTTCAAGAAGCGGCACACGTTGTCGCAGTTCTCTTGGGTCACGTTTACTGGCCCTGAGGTTGCGAGTTTCGGGCTTTCGCCAAAACAACTAACCAAACAAGGAATCTCCTTCGAGGTCGTCGACCAACCTTTTAAAGACGATGATCGTGCGATTGCAAGCGGCTATTCTGGGGATGCGCACTTGCGACTCTACGTGCAGAAGAAAGGCCTCCTAGGCAAGGTCTACCTCCTCGGAGGAACGATGATTGCGCCAAACGCAGGCGAGATGATCCAAGAGTTAATCCTAGCCAAGCAAACAGGCACTACGCTCAACGACATCTTCAGCAAGATCTATCCCTATCCGGTGGCGAGCCGCATCAACCAAAAGGCTGCCTTTACGCAACGTGAAGGTGGATTGGGTGAAGGCTTTAAGAAGTTGATCCGGTGGTGGTGGCGCTTTTAAAGCACTAGTACTTGGTCCTGCGAACCACTGTTCGCAGGAATGCCACAGCATCTAGGATACGACCCAAATGCCATTCAAAATTGTGACGAAGCGTAGTCCCGCTTTGCGAGGACCTTCGTGCGGCGCACGGGGGGCTCGCATCAATTCAAAATTAGGTTTAGCCTCTGGCTAAACTGCCTATCGCCAAACCACCTTATCCCCAGCTTTTGGACGCTCAATAGGAGCAGGCTCGCCAGCAGGATGACCGAGGTAGAATACGCCAAGGCACTTCTCGCCTTCTGCAAGACCGAGGAACTTATCTCCATCGCCTCTGCAAACAGGGCCAGGTGAACTCCAGTAACCGACGAGTCCTTCAGCAGAAAGAGCTAGCCATAGGTTTTGAACCGCAGCAGCTGTAGCACTTACTTCTTCCCACTCGGGTAGCTTTTCCAAGTCTGGCTTCATAACGATGGCAATCGCAGCAGCAGCTTTGCTTGGACGCTCACGCGCAATGCGGAGTTTCGGAGCAGCGATTGGTGTTTCACTGTTTGACTGTGCGAGATCTGCGAAGAATTCCCCGAGTTCTGTTTTGGCGGAAGCTGAATCAAATACAATGAACCTCCACGGGTACAAACGACGGTGCGTAGGAGCAGCATTGGCAGCACCAATAAGGCGCTCAATTACTTCTCGTGACACAGGAGCATCAGTGTATTCTCCTGGACGTACAGATCGGCGATTGTGGATGGTATCGTAAATAGTCATGGCGCAAATTAAAGACAGGTTCGGCCAATCAACACGTACTTATTTCTTTCGTTCAGTCACAAACGACAACAAGTCGTGTAAGCTGTCTCGAAACGGGCTCTCAGGAAAGCCATTGAGTTCTGTTCGCGCATCATCGAGGTGCTCGTCCATACGCTTGCGTGCGTAGGCTATGCCGCCACTCGCGCGCACAAAGTCCACGACTACCTTAACGTTCTTAGGATCATCGCTGCCACTTTTGATGAGGCGCAAAATCCTGCGTCGATCTTTCGCGGGTGCTTCCTGTAGCGCATAGATGAGTGGGAGCGTCATCTTCTTCTCCTTGATGTCGATGCCGAGCGGCTTGCCGATGTCATCTTCACCAAAGTCGAGAAGGTCATCCTTGATTTGGAAAGCGATACCTGCCTTCTCGCCCATCAACCGTGCTTTCTCGATGTTGGCTTCTTCAGATCCAACAGAAGCAGCCCCTGCGCAGCAAGCGGCTGCGATAAGTGAAGCCGTTTTCTTGCGAATAACTTCAAAGTAGACGTCTTCAGTGATGTCTAAGCGACGTGCCTTTTGAATCTGTAAGAGTTCGCCTTCGCTCATTTCGCGCACCGCAACCGAAAGGATGTGCAGCAGACGATAGGCGTTGTTGTCTAGTGCTAGAAGTAACCCTCTACTGAGTAGATAGTCACCTACAAGAACAGCGATCTTCTTACCCCAGAGTGCTTGAAGGCTAAAGAAGCCTCGGCGCTCTTGAGAATCATCGACAACGTCGTCGTGCACCAGAGTTGCCGTGTGGAGCAATTCCACGAGGCTGGCTGCATGATAGGTCTGTTCTTGGATTTCGCCAGCAAGTCCTGCGGTCAAGAAAACGAAGAGCGGACGGATCTGCTTTCCTTTTCTACGTAGGATATGATTGGTGATCTTATCCAACAAAGGCACCGAGCTTTTCATCGCTGCCTTGAAGTGGCCCTCGAACTGCTTGAGTTCAGATTTGACGGGAGCCTGTATGTCGCGGAGCGTGATAGCCATCGTGGCGAGGGTAGTTTCGGGATGCAAAGTAACCTTTGCGTTCGGTCATACTACACCTACGCGAAAGGAAGGTTGATCGATGGTCTATTCTACGGGATGAATTAGAAAAAAAAAGACCCGACCCTACGGATAAATAAATAAGGTTCGTGAGGGTCGGGACGCAAAGAGCTATTTTTCTATATAACTGGCTAAAGGGTTTTGCTACTAAGGAATGTTCACTGGACTATAGTCAGTGGTGTAGCAGTTATTGGGTTTTCACTTCTAGGAACCAGAATAATTTCACGTCCTCGCTAGTAAGACTGATGCTTTTGGCGGATTCCACAGTTTTGCCTAGAATTTAATTCATAATGCTCAATCTGCGCTACGATATGAAAGCATCTACTACATTGGACGCTACAGATGCTTCAACTCTTTCGCACCTTTCAAGTAGCAGGAATCTTCATTTTAGTGGGATTCGCTGCGATCCTACGTGCTGTTGCGTTTGCGATCGGAATTCCGTCTCAACTTGAGGGTGTTCTCAATCCGTGGGCCTTATGGCTTGAAACGTTTTGGGTAGGAGGTGGAATCGATGATTGGACGCTTGGCGCACTCTGCGTTGCAATTTTAGGTTTTGGTGCTTCGTTTTCATTACAGCACTATCGCTTGGCTGATGCTGGTATGCTTCCTGGCTTTGTTGCCGTAGTGCTCGGTTCAGCTTCGTGGGTCTGGCTGGGCTTTTCGCCTTTACTGTTCGGTGCGATCTTGATTGCTTACGCTGTTCACCGCTTGTATGAGTGCTACCGTCACCAAGGAATTTCTTTACCGGTATTTGATGCGGGGCTGTTGATTGGTTGTGCTTGGCTTATTGCTCCAGGCTTCCTTTGGTTTTTGCCTGCGGCGATTATCGGCTTAGCGCAACTGCGTGGATTCCGGTTTTCAGACTTCTTCGGGATGCTCGTTGGAGCAGCAATACCTGCTGTTCTTGTGGGTGGATACCACTTTTTAACAGACTCTCTTGACAGTTTTTTGTGGATAGAAGGGATCGATCAGTGGAAGCTGACAGAGTCTCTTTTTGAACTGCCCGACGTTTCTGCGATTGCCCAAAATTGGCCGTGGTTTTCTATTGTCGCGGTAAGCTCGTTGCTCGCGTTTGCAGGGATAGATCAACTCACTAATCGTCGTCCGATACAGGAGCAGCGCTACAATCGATTGATTTACAATTTCTTAGGAGCGGGCTGGTTGGCCATTCTATTTAGCGGGTCAGTGCATCCTTGGTCGTTTGCCTTCGTCCTTTTTCCATTGAGTTTACTCCTCGGAATCTGGCTTTCTGAGCTTTCGCGAAAACGAGCTGACACCGTTTCAATGGTCGTACTCTTATTCGTAATGGCTGGGTTTCTGTGGGCAGCACTGACCTAAATGAGCGAAGTTTTAGACGAACGAGGATTTCCTTAAAGGGGCTCGTACCTTTGTAGCTCATTTAGCACCTACTCGACATGAAATTTGGCGTCATCGTTTTTCCCGGATCTAACTGTGATCACGACCTTTTGCATGTTTTCGGCGACGTGCTAAACCAAGAAGTAGTGGAGCTCTGGCACAAGCAAGAGAGCTTGGATGCCTTCGATCCTGCAACGGACACCATTCTGGTTCCTGGAGGATTTAGCTACGGTGATTACCTCCGTTCTGGTGCGCTTGCTCGCTTCAGTCCAATCATGCAGGCTGTTATTTCCTTTGCAGGGAAAGGTGGCCGTGTCATTGGTATCTGTAACGGGTTCCAAATTCTGTGTGAAGCTGAACTGCTCCCTGGAGCACTCTTGCGCAATGAGCATCAGAAGTTCATTTGTCGCAACGTGCACCTCAAGGCAGCAACGACCGACAGTGACATGACGCACACACTCGAAGCAGATAAGCCTTACTTGATTCCGATTGCACACGCAGACGGGCGCTACTATGCTAGCGAGGCAGTTCTCAATGAATTAGAAGCGAACGACCAGGTTCTTTTCCGCTACTGCGATGAGAACGGAGCGGTTACAGATGCTGCCAATCCGAACGGATCTGCACGCAACATTGCAGGTGTTTGTAATCCATCCCGAAATGTGTTCGGTATGATGCCTCATCCTGAGCGCGCAGCAGAAGATCTTCTAGGCAATACAGACGGGTATGAAATGCTCGCAGGTTTGCTCAAAGAAGTCATGCTAGCGAGCTGATAGTCAGTTGTTTTGGCCTTGAATCCTATCATGGGGCTCAACGTATACGAGACTACCACGTTTAAACGTTGTAAATTGGCTTCATCAAGTCCAAATCGCATGATCCGTACACTGACAACCTTATTGTTTTTGACCTTAGTTGCCACACTTTACGGGCAACAGAATCCCGTCGAGTGGTCTTTTAGTTTAGGTACTTCTGGCGATACGCATGCTGTTTTGGCGGAAGCTGAAGTGGCCGATGGCTGGTACATCTACAGCCAATTTTTGGACGAAGGCGGACCTATCCCAACAAGCTTCAACCTTGCGGGAACTAAAGCATCAGAACTTGTAGGAGATCCTACCGAAACTGGTGATGAGCTCTCTGGCTTCGATGAGTACTTCGGGATGGACGTGACCAAGTATGCAAAGCAGGCATCTTTTTCGCAAGGAATTAAAGTCGCCGAAGGCACCGAGCAGATCGTTGGAACGATCCGTTTTATGGCTTGCACCAATAAGAAGTGCTTGCCGCCGACCAATGTCGACATTGTCCTACCTATTGCTCGGTAAAGAGCCCTCTAAGGCTTGTCCTATTTCTTAGCTTTGGCAGAACTGAATTAGTTTTCAGCCAACACGCCTAATTTTCTACTACATGGCTCTGCGTTCGATCAAACTTGTCTCTTTCTTTCTCCTACTTTTTGCTGGCTTTGTAGCGCATGCTCAAATCCTTACTCCCGTCAAATGGGATGTTCGTAGTGAGATGGCCGATGGTAAAACTTACCTCGTTTTCGATGCTAAAATCGATGACGGTTGGACCGTTTACTCTCAGTACCTCGAAAGTGAGGACGGTCCTGTCGCGACAACCATCAATTACGATACGCCAAAGGCGATCAAGCTTATCGGCAAAGCCGAGGAAACGGGCAAGCGCAAAGCAGGCTATGACAAGCTCTTCGATATGGAGGTTGTCAAGTTTTCAAAGACGTACTCCATCCGCCAGGAAGTTCAATTCACGGGCGATGCTCCAGTAGTGGGCTATCTCAACTTCATGACGTGTGATAGTGAGAAGTGCCTTCCTCCAAGTGATGTTGAGTTTGAACTCAGCAAGCCTACCTCTCCTGCAACAGGTAGTATCAAAGCTCCTGCAAAGGAAGGCGTTGTTGCAAGCAACTCAATTCTTCAAAGTGAGAAGCTAGCTCCAGTCGTTCCGGCGAAGGAAATGTCTAGTGTTCCTGCGGCAAAAGAAGTGGAAGCACAACAAGCTACTCCTGCTCCAAAGAAAGGCTTGCTAAATCCAGTAACCTGGACCTTCAGCACAGAGCAGATCGAAGGCAACCGTTACCGCATCAATGCGATCGCAGCTATCCAGCAAGACTGGACGGTCTATTCTCAAGAAGTTGATCCAGGAGGACCGGTAGCTACCACCTTTGGTTTTGAAAAAGTTGAAGGAGCTAAGTTGATCGGAAAGGTCGAAGAGAAAGGCAACAAGAAGTCCGGACTAGATCCAGTATTTGAAGTCAATGTCACCAAGTTTGTTGCTCCAGAAGCAACGTTCTCACAAGAGGTTGAAGTAGAGGACGACAACGGAATGATCGTCGGTTATCTCGAGTTCATGAGTTGTGACAAGTCGCAATGCTTGCCTCCAACAGAGCGCTACTACCAGTTTATTCCAGCACAAGGAATCGCTCGCGAACTTGATTACGATCAATTTGAAAGTGTTTTGGCTGGAGACGGCGTTGTGGTAACACCTCCTTCAGGCCCTGTTTCTGATCCAAACTCGCAATACACTATCGACAATGAGCTTGATAAGGCAACCTGTGGTGAAGATTCGAGAGAAGTCAACGTTGCCGACGATGCAAGTTGGTTTACTATCTTCTTCTTGGGCTTTGGCGGCGGACTCCTCGCTTTGCTTACACCTTGTGTATTCCCGATGATTCCGCTTACCGTGAGCTTTTTCACGGGCCGTGGAAAGGATCGTAAGAAAGGTCTTCAACGTGCGTTGATTTATGGAGCAAGCATCATCGGTATCTACGTAACACTAGGTCTTGTAATCACAGGTGTGTTTGGGGCAGATGCCCTCAATTTGCTTAGTACGAATGCATGGTTCAACCTTGCGTTTGGAGTGATGTTCGTTGTTTTTGCGTTAAGCTTCTTTGGCTTCTTCGAAATCACGCTTCCAAGCTCATGGGCTAATAAATCTGATCGTGCTGCCGACCAAGGTGGACTCCTCGGTATTTTCTTCATGGCCTTCACGCTCTCTATTGTGAGCTTCTCTTGTACTGGTCCGATCATCGGTACACTGCTTGTTGAAACGGCAACAGGTGGCGGTGCGACAATCTTCGGACGTATTCCGGTTGCTCCACTGATTGGTATGCTTGGATTCTCAAGTGCTCTCGCCTTCCCATTCACGCTTTTCGCGGCTTTCCCTAGTGCGCTTGCTTCTCTTCCGAAGTCAGGTGGCTGGATGAATACGGTTAAGGTGACACTTGGTTTTGTTGAGATAGCACTCGCCATGAAGTTCCTCTCGACGGCAGATTTGATCATGGGTACCAAGTGGATGCCATACGAGCTTTTCATTGGTGTTTGGGTGCTATGTGCGCTCGGACTTGCTGCTTACTACTTCGGCTACCTCAAGACTCCTCTCGAAAAGTTTGGTGCGCAAAAGGTCAGTAACATCACCATGCTTCTTGGTGCAGGTATGCTAGCCTTCGCGGTTTATGTAGGCATGGGCTATCGCTACAATGAGCAATCTCACGCCTTCAACACACCAGCACTACTCAGTGGACTTGCGCCGCCGGCAGGGCATAGCTACGTCTATGAGAATCACTGTCCGCAGAACCTTAATTGCTACAAGGATTATGACGAGGCTTTGGCTTACGCTAAAACCGTCAACAAGCCAGTCTTGGTAGACTTTACCGGACATGGTTGTGTGAACTGTCGCAAAATGGAGGACAACGTTTGGGACAAGCCAGGTGTCTACGACAAAATCAACGAGGACTACGTTCTGGTAAGTCTTTACGTCGATGAACGTGAAGCGCTCGATGAGCCTTTTACTAGTACATTCTCTGATCAAAAGATCAGAACGGTAGGCAACAAGTGGGCTGACTTCCAAGCGCGTTACTTCAACCGTAACTCACAACCGTACTACGTGCTCATGACGCCAGAGGGACAAGTGCTTAATCAGCCAGTGCCTTATACACCTGATGTTGAAGCATACGAAGCTTTCCTTGATTGTGGCTTGCAGCAATTCAAGAAAGTCAAGAGTGGTACAGCTACTCCTGGCTCTTTGGGAGCTCGATAGGTTGAAGACCATTAAGGTAAAAGACCCTCTCGCAATGCTTTTGCGAGAGGGGCTTTTTCGTTAAGTGACTTTGAACCGTCAGATCTACCGAGGTGCTAAAATGAAAAGTTAGTATTCATCGGCACTATTAATTCAAGCTGGACGACAGATCTGACGGTTCAAACACAGGTTCAGGGTAGTAGAGAGGAGGCCGTTTTCCCCGCTGCAGCATTGTTAGGATGGATAGGTTTTTGCTTACTTTTAAGTAACCACAATCAAGTCCAAAAAAACGAATATGCAATTTACCAGACCCCTCAGCCGAACGTTGGCAGCCTCGCATATTCCGTTTCTAAAGATCCTTATTCTTGGGTTTTTAGCCGCGCCTCTTAGCGTCCTCAACGCACAGAGTAACTTGGATGTAAATGACGACGGTACTGTGAATGTCCTCGTCATTGGTACCAGTCTTACAATTGATAGATCTGGGTCGTTCTCGCCTGATCAGATTACCGCAGAGCTGCAAAGCATACTCGCCAACGATCCTTCTACGTCACTTGCTGTGAACGTTGTAGCTGAGAATATCTACACCAACAAAGACGTCACCTTAGGTCTCGGCGGCGGAGGTACTGAATACACGTGGGCGCACCACCGGCACTCGTTGGTACAATACTACTATTGGCCTGAAGGCCGTGAGCAAAGAATGGACTACTTGAGCGGAAACGCTGGTACCGCTTGGGACTACGTAGTTATTGGCTCAGACCCATACTTCGTAGAAAATGTACCTGGCTACTATTCATTGGGTGTAAACAAGATTGCAGCGAAAGTCACCGAAGGTGGAGCTGTTCCATTACTTCTCATGACTTGGCCCAAAGGAGCTACTGCTGACGATGTGGCACACTTTGAAGAATTTACATACCGTACCGCAGACGGAGCAAGTGCTGCGTTGGATGTAGTACCTGCAGGTTCAGCATGGCAAGCGCTATCAGCGAACAAGAAGGACCCGTCGAGTTCGCATCCTAGTCCGAATGGAGCTTACGTAACAGCAGCTGCTATCTACTCCCACATTGAAGGGAAAAGTGCGAGTACCTCCAGCTACAGCTACGATGACGAAATAGCAACGGTTGCAGCAGAAACAGTGCAAGAAGAACTAAGCCAAGTTCATTATTCAGGTGTACGCAAGTTCCTGTCTCCATTTAAGAGCTGTGATCTAGGTGATACGACGATTAGCTACAACCATACAGGCACGAGTTCTGAACGAGGCATTCTGAGTGGATTGAACTGGGTGTTCAACCAATCTCACAAAACGCTAGCAAATGGCGGAGGGGCTCCGATCAGCTTCAATTATGGAAGAGCGAACACGAATTTTGAGCCGAATAAGCGATACCAAGTAGACTCTTCGAGGTTCAGGTTCTCTTTTGGATTTCCGATGCAAGACCACTCGAACCACGGCAACACATCAATGCTGTATGGAATTGACATGCGCTCTGGAGGTACACTTAACGATACAGATGTCGGAACAGCTCGATACATGATTCAGCAAGGTGAGTTGCCTTTTGGAAGGGCTATTCCTATCCGAACGCTATATGCGCAAATGTTGGAGGCTATGCCTGGGCAATCCGCTTACAGTGATTCTTGGCACATGAACAAAGACCTCGACAAGGCTTCAGCAGCCTACATGTATACACTTCTCAACGGAACGTGTGTTTTAGGTGAAGAACCTGTTGATCAGACTTCAGCTGAATGGCGCACGTGGACATCTCATAAAATCGGCTACGAAACAGCCTGGAACCTCATGTATTTAGAAGGAACAGCACCATTGTGTAGTACACTATCTGATAATGACTTCGACGGATTCAACTCTTATGTAGATTGTATGGACGATGATCCACAAGTGAATCCTAACCAGCAAGAAACAGTCTACAATGGCATCGACGACGATTGCGATCCGCTGACGCTAGACGATGATCTCGACGGCGACGGGTTTTTATTGGTTGACGATTGCGACGACACGGATGCGCTAATCAATCCTGACGCAATTGAAATTCCTGGAAACGGGATTGATGAAGATTGTGACGATATGGACGGTGTGAGCGCACTGCACAACCTCAGTGATTCAAAAGTGAACATCTATCCGACTCCGGTCACTGAAGTAATCAACATCAAGGTTGACGGTAACTTTGAATACACGGCTACCCTTTACGACATCGTAGGGAAAGTCGTTGTAAGCGAAAGCAACGTGGATCAATTGTCAGTGAACTCAGTGCCTAAGGGAAGCTATTTCTTAGAAATCCTAGACCTCTCTACGGGCCGAACAGTTGTAGAGCAGATTGTGGTTGCTAAGGCCGATTAAGCTTAGTGTGCGTTTTACAACGCCTCCAACGCCATCTCCAAATCAGCAATCAAGTCATCTGCATCTTCAACACCTACACTCAGGCGGATCAATGAATCGGTGAGTCCAACGCTCAGGCGTTGTTCTTTTGGAATACTCGCATGCGTCATGGTCGCTGGGTGACCGATCAGACTCTCAACGCCACCGAGGCTTTCCGCTAGCGTGAAAAGCTTCGTCGCAGAGAGCAACTGAGAAGCAAAGTCCAGCGTGTCCGTATGCAAATCAAAGGTCACCATGGCTCCGTACATCCGCATCTGGCGGGTCGCCAACGTATGCTGCGGGTGACTCTTTAGTCCAGGATAGTAGATGTTGTTCACCTTCGGGTGCGCCTGTAGGAAATCAGCAATTCTAGCTGCATTCTCACATGCACGCTGAACCCGCAAGTGAAGTGTCTTAATGCCACGGAGCACCAAGAAGCAATCTTGTGGACCTGGACATGCTCCAACCCAGTTTTGCACCTGCTTAAAGTGCTTGGCAAGCTTTTCATCCTTTACCACGATTGCACCGAGTATCACATCTGAGTGACCGCCGAGGTACTTCGTTGCTGAGTGATGAACAATGTCCGCACCGAGGTCCAACGGGTTTTGGAGATATGGACTCGCAAAGGTATTGTCGACGGCAACGAGTGCTCGACCCCCAACAGCTTCACATGCAGCTTTGATGTCGATAAGCGTCAGCATTGGATTGGTAGGAGTTTCCAACCAAACCAGCTTTGTTTTTTCAGTTACAAGGTCACTTAGATCTCCTTCGTCCTTCAGTTTTACGAAATCAAACGTGATTCCATAGCGCTCGTATTGGCTTACCATGAGGCGGTACGAACCACCGTAGAGGTCACTTTGAGCGATTACATGATCGCCTGGAGCCAGCATGCGAAGCACCGCATCGAGCGCTGCAATTCCACTACTATAAGTGATGGCGTGTGTCCCGTTTTCGAGTGCAGCAAGGTTCTCTTGAAGTACGTTTCGAGTAGGATTATCGCCGCGACCGTACGCGTATCCATCGTGATCACCAGGTGATCGCTGAGCGTAAGTACTGGTCTGGTAGATTGGCGTCATTACAGCCCCAGTGGATGGGTCTGGATGAACACCTGCGTGGATGGCTTTGGTAGCGAACTTCATGGCTTTCCCCTGAACGGTAGCGGGGCGATTGGACAAACCACAAGGTAGGGAGGGTCGAGTCGGCAACCATTACAACAACAACAACAACAAACACACAACAACAACTAGGTCGTTCTGCCGACTCGGAAACGTGCAAAGCGCAGCGTTTCTCCCCTACGATGGTAAATGTAGGGGCATGTCAAACGTTGCGAACCTACACGAAGCGGGTAAGTCGTTGATCTACTGGAGTTAGGGTATGGAGTCTGTAAAGGCTTACCTGCGAGTCGTTGTTCCTGCGAACCAGTGGTTCGCAGGACAGATCTTCTTATCTTTTTACACAACGACGAATAGCCTCTGCCGTGTCGTCAATGCTTAGGCCGTACTTGTCAAGAAGGTCTTCTGGTTTTCCGCTTTCGCCAAAACTATCATCGACCGCAACGTACTCCTGAGGTACAGGATGATTGCGAACGAGCACTTGAGCAATCGCATCACCAAGTCCTCCAATGCGGTTGTGCTCCTCACAGGTCACCACGTGGCCTGTTTTGCGAGCAGAGCGAAGCACCAACTCCTCATCAAGAGGTTTGATGGTGTGGATGTTGATCAACTCACAGCTGATACCTTCTGCTTCAAGCTTCGTGACAGCTTCCATTGCTTGCCAAACCATGTGGCCAGTTGCAAACACAGAAACGTCAGTTCCTTCTTTCATCAGGATACCTTTCCCAATCTCGAAAGGCTGATCCTCTGGCATAAACACAGGCCATCCTGGACGGCCAAAGCGTAAGTAAACCGGGCCATGGTGATCTGCAATTGCGATCGCCGCGGCTTTAGTTTGGTTGTAATCGCATGGGTTGATGACGGTCATGCCTGGAAGCATCTTCATCAAGCCAATGTCCTCTAAGATTTGGTGTGTAGCACCGTCCTCACCTAGCGTAAGGCCAGCGTGACTTGCACAAATCTTCACGTTCTTATCTGAGTACGCAATCGACTGACGAATCTGGTCGTAAACGCGTCCCGTCGAGAAGTTTGCAAACGTACCCGTGTAAGGAATACGACCTGTTGTCGCCAATCCTGCTGCAACACCCATCATGTTAGCCTCAGAGATTCCCATCTGGAAGAAGCGCTCAGGATGTGCATCGATAAAATCTTGCATTTTGAGTGAGCCAACGAGGTCGGCACAGAGTGCAACAACATTTTCGTTTGCATCACCTACAACTGAAAGACCAGCTCCGAATCCATCGCGAGTTGATTTTTTGCCAGTAACAGGAAAGTTGGGGAAGGTTGAAGAAGACATTTCTATTTGTTGTAATCGTGTAAAGGGTAGATCGTTTGCAAACGATCCGTTCAAGGGAAGAAGAAGCTACCTAGTAGTCGCCAAGCGTTTCTTCGAGTTGCCCAAGAGCAATAGCCGTCTGCTCTTCATTTGGAGCCTTACCGTGCCACTTGTGGCCGTCCATCATGAAGTCTACGCCTTGTCCCATTACGGTTGCCATTTCAATAAAGATTGGCTTTCCGTTTCCTTTCAATTCTTTTGCAGCATTGAGTGTGTCAACGACAGACTTCATGTCGTTGCCTTCCATTTTCATGGTATGCCAGCCAAAGGCTTTCCACTTTGCACTCAGGTCTCCCATTTCCATTACATCCATGGTAGAGCCGTCGATCTGCGCGTAGTTACGATCAGCAATTACGACGAAGTTGTCCAGTTTGTAGTGGTTGCCGAAAAGCGCCGCTTCCCAAACTTGTCCTTCTTGTTGCTCGCCATCGCCGGTTAGGCAAAAGACCCAGCGGTCGTCTCCGTCAAGCTTCTTTGCAGCTGCAATTCCTGCTGCCACACTAATGCCTTGACCAAGAGAACCCGTTGCTACGCGAATACCCGGAAGGCCTTCGTGCGTTGCAGGGTGACCTTGTAGGCGTGAATTCAGCAGGCGGAAGGTTGCTAGCTCTTTCGGGTCGAAGTAGCCTGAGCGAGCGAGTACACTATAGAACAGCGGACTGATGTGTCCGTTGCTGAGGATGAAGACATCTTCCCCTTTCCCTTCCATATTGAAGCTAGTGTCATGCTTCATGACATCGCAATAGAGTGCTACGAGTAGGTCCGCACAACCAAGAGATCCGCCCGGGTGACCGGTGCCGATTCCTGCAACTTGACGAACAATGTCTCGACGCACCTGTGATGCAATTCGTTGTAAATCTTGAATAGAAGCCATAGACGAGAAGTGAAAACTAGAGAAAACCCGATCTCAAATACGATAGGAAGTTAAGCGCTGCAAATCTACACGACAATGCATGTATAAAGCGCATGTTTCAGGAGTCTACTTCAGGTGGGTTTTCGTCAAATTTTGGGCGCTTATTGCGCGATTTGACGTAGGATCTGAAAGCAACGGCTGTTTTTATAATAAAACAATGGTTTTACGTACTTCTTCTCAAACTGAAAAATTGACGCTCTGGCAAAAAATCAGGTGAGCGATAGTTCTGATATTTTTAGCGTAAAGTATTCTAATTGCTTCATCGATTCTGATCGAAGATTGAATTTTTAGATATATCATATACATGAAAAAGGGGCAACGCTGTCGAAACAGAATTACCCCTTTTAGTAACCGAATTAGATTCGGTCATATGCTTGTTAGCAGGTCTTAGTTGACGCTGTCTGCAAGCTCCTTTCCTGCCTTGAACTTAACCAAGTTCTTAGCTGCGATTTGGATGGTCTTTCCAGTCTGTGGGTTACGGCCCTGACGAGCTGCACGGTGGTTGATTGAGAAAGTACCGAATCCGATAAGTGTTACCTTATCCTCAGCCTTAAGTGCGCCGCCAATTGCATCGAGTGCTGCGTTGAGTGCGTCTGCTGCTTGTGTTTTCGAAAGATCAGCCTTAGCTGCGATCTGCGAAACTAGTTCTCCTTTATTCATCTTGGGGTAGTGTTTTAAACTTGCGACAAATTTAGCAGTACATATATTAAAACCAAACGTTTCCAAATAAGGCGACGTTTTTGTAGATAAATACCTGCATTTAGGCCCTTTTTAGCCTAGATTTCTATGATTACCTTGCACATCCACAACGATTAGCACCTTGAAAAGCCTTCTTCGACCTAGTAAAACACTCCTAATCTACCTGTTTGGGGCCCTAATATTGCTTGGTTCAACCACTGCATGCAACCGGAAATCAGGTTGTCCAGTCAATGAAGAGGCACATGCGAAGCCCGGAAAGAAGGGCAAATACTCGAAAAAGAAGGGTAAGTCTAACCTCTTTCCGAAGCATATGCGAGGTAAGTAAGTCTTCCTTTTACCGTGTTTCTGGACGGCTTTGTCTAAAGCGGTCTCCAAGTGTCTGCAAGCTTAAAATGGTGGCACTCAACACCAGTCCTGGTAGTACCCACAACCACCATCCTCCAGACACCGATCTTGCCTCTGAAACAAGGCGACCCCAACTTGCTTGTTCGACCGGTAATCCTAGCCCTAAAAAGGAGAAGGTTCCTTCAATAATAATGAAGGCGGATACGCCAAGCAAAGCTTGAACCCAGAGCGTTCCAAATGTATTTGGCAGAATATGATGCCAGAGCACTTTTCGGTCTGAAAGCCCTGCATGATATGCGGCCTTGATATATGGACTGGCGAGTGCAGCTTTTACCTCCTGCATAGAAAGGACTGCAAACCGTGTCCATCGCACGAACACATACATGAACACAAGTTGGATCAGGCCAGGCCTAAAAGCCATGGCAGCTAGAGCTAACAATAGGAGAAGTGCGGGGACGCTCGAGAATACCTCTGCCACAAAGCGCATCAATCGATCTGGGCGAATCCCAAAGGTTGAGTGCTTAGTGAATTTTGCCGTAAAACCAATCAGTAAGGCGCCCGCGATGATGAGAAATAGGAATGGTGAAATTCCAGAGGTGCTATACGTGTATAGGTAGAAAGCAACAACGCACATCAGTCCAGCTTCCGCCAAAACCAGCCACGACAGCTTCTGTCCGCTCTTTGAATACCAGGCTGACCATGATCCTATGACGTACCCGATAAGGAACGAAAGACCCGAAGCGGCGATTCCTCCGACGAGTGCTGTTCGTGCACCTCCGATCAATTGACTAAGGACGTCACGACCGAGAGAGTCTGTCCCAAGGAAGTGCAGCTGCGTCGATTCATCAATTGGTGGGCATCCACCCATGCAGCGTCCATCAATATCAGTGACCGATGGAAGCCCAAAGATTTCAATGAACCAGCCTCCGAAGAGAACTGCGACTATCAAGATGGTCAACCACGCTACCGAAAGGCTCCAAGCCCATTGTCCGCCTCGGCTGTTCTGCTGGGTACTAAGTAACATGGTTGGTCAGTTTTTTGAACCGAGGGTCCAACCAAGCATTCACTACATCAAGCAGCACATATCCAAACACCGTTGCGACCGAACTCAAGACCACAACTCCTAATACCACCGGCCAATCTCTAGCGAGGATCGATTCAAACACCATCCGACCCAAGCCAGGGATATTGAACACATACTCTATGACTACCGATCCTCCGATAAAGGCAGGAATGAGTAGGCCGATGATGGTAACCACACTCGGTACGAGACCTAGTCGATACATGTCTCCGCGCCATACCTGCCGTTCGCTTTGTCCGCGAAGTCTAGCAAAGTCTCGAATCGGAACGCGATCGGCTTGCTGTAAGCTCTCTTCCATGACCAAGGCCAAATAGGCTGCCGCCGGAATCGCAAGAATGAGTATCGGTAGTGTTGTATGCGCAATCCAATCGCTAATCGAGCCATCAAGCATCCAACCGGGACCTGGAAACGGCCTGCCGCGACCAGAGAATTGGGTCATCGCAAACGAAACGATCCAAAAACCTGGCAGACTCAGCATGACATAACAAGCGCGTTTTAGCCAGTTTGAACCGCGTTGCGCCATGAAGGTGCCTAGCCAAGTACCCAGTAGCACGCTAAGGATTAAAGCAAGCAAAGCGATTGGAAAGGTGGTGCGGAAAGCACGAGTCAACCGAGTTGAAACAGATTCACCTGTTTGTAGGCTGTAGCCAAAGTCACCGCGTAGCATGCCTCCTGCAAAGTGCCAGAAGGAGTTTTGAAAGCCATTCCAGCGCAAGGAAGGCCATGAAATCTTTTCTCTCGTTGCGTTTAAATCAAAGGATGGATCATTAGCGTAGGTCAACGGGGCATCAGCAAGGGAACCTTGAATGAAAATCGGCTCTTTCGGGAATTCCTGTGTGTAGGTGATTTCACTTACAGTCTCTCCTAGGCGAAGAGCTCCAGAAAATTGATCACTATTTGTCCAAAGTGTTTTTTGAACTTCCTCAATGGCTGACCATTCTAACCCATGTTTGAGTAGCGCTTTCGCTTGACGTTTTCGCGAAAGCGGCATCAATCGATGTAACGTATCAGGATAATGCGACGGCTGGAGGCTGAAGAAAAACGGAGGCAGGTCCTGCCCAAGCATACTAGCCGCACTACGATAGGTCCGAAGGTCATCCGCTTCACTTGCTTGCTCTACATCGTCGGTCGCGGCGAGGTAAGCAGACACAGGGTCATCGCTCGCATAGCGAGATAGCCAAAAGGTGAGCAGCACGACGGCCAGCAACACGGCAAGCGCTGAAATCAATCGGCGCAATATGTAGCGGCCCCAACCCACGAATTAGTTCGCTTGATCTGCAAGGCTAAATCCGGGCAGCCAGTATCCTGGGCGGCGATCGGTAAGCATCGGATTGAATGTAGAATTGACAAGCAGACGTGCTTTCGGGACAATCAAAAAGATGACCGGCTGTTGGTCTGCTAGTTCAACAGCTAGACGCTGGTATTGGGCGTTTCTAGAAACCTCGTCGAGGTTGATCCGAATACTGTCAATCAGTGCATCGGTAGCTGCGTTGCCAAAGCCCGAGCGGTTTTTACCTCCAGGGCTGTCGCTCTTTGTATGCCACAATCCGTATGGGTCATCAGGAAGTGCTTCACCGCCCAATGCTCCTTGTACGAGCTGGAAATTTCGCTTGGTAAGGTCGCCAATAAGCGCACCAAATTCTTTCCCGACTGGGGTCACAGCTACTCCAGCTTCTTTAGCTGCATTGGCATAAAGCAGCGCGAGCGCTTCCGAACTAGCACTTACAGAGGGATAGAGGTATTCAAGTGCAAGTTGTTGAGCTTGTCCATTTACGTTGCGGTCGAGAACACCATCACCATCACTGTCTGCCCAGCCAGCTTTCGCAAAGGCAGCTTTCGCTAGTTCAATGCTAAACACCATTGGGTGCTCGCTTGCTTTCGCATACGGTTGCACCGGCAGGTAAGGGCCATTTAAGCTTTCGCCAAAACCCATTTGAACGTCGCGTAAAAAGCCCTCAACGTCAAGTAAGTGTGCAAGCCCTTTACGAGTATCCGCATCTGCAAGCAGCGGGTCTTTCATGTTGAGGTAAATGAAGGTCCGTGTTAGCTGACGTGGGCTGTACAGGTTGAACATAGGGTCTTCGCCTAGTCGAACTGCATCTCTTGGCGTCACGTTGGCCAGGATGTCTAGTTCTCCGTTCACCAACATGGCCTCTGCTGCTTTTGCATCAGGAACAGGGATGAACTCTATTGTGTCTGGATTTGCAAGGAAAAGTCCGCCATCGAGGTCCGCTCCCCAGAAGTCGTTATCTTTTACAAGGCGCACGTAGCGCTCCGGTTCCCATTGGTCAAGGATGTATTGTCCTGAACCGACAACGAGGGTTTTGCCGAAAGGTGCAACCCGCTCCTCACTCGCGAAGGCACGTAAATCTTCAGGAAGACTCTCCGTTGATTCAGCGGCAATGAGCGCAGGGAGATTTACTCCTCGCAACTGCTTTTCTGTATCGTAGATGTGTTCGGGCAAAATCGGAATATTGCCATAGTTAGCTGCTCCATTTAGGTTTTCGGTCGAGGCGATGATCGTAAAAGCAAGTGGGTTATCACTATCTGGTTTTACGTCTATCAATTCACGAATCCCTCCACGTAACGGTGACGATGCGAGGCCAGGAAACCAGATTGCTTTAAACGTAAACAGCACATCATCGACGGTAAGTGGCTCACCATCAGACCAGCGGATGTTGTCACGAAGTGTAAAGTTGTATTGGGTATTACCGTCCGGAAGCTCGGTAACCGATGGCATTTCCTTGGCAAGCTGCGGTACGATGATGCCGTCCTTTGGATCAAAATGAAGCAGGTATTGATAGATGAGGTCATTGACTTGCGTCTCGTAGCTCGTAGCGGCTAAGAGCGGAAACAAGCGTCTTGGCTCCTTAGGAAGCTGAGCGCGAACGCGTGTCAGTGTAGCCTCTGGAGCGGGGCTACCGCACGACCAACTACTTAGGACAATGAGCAGGCATAAACCGAGGATGTAGGTAAGTCTGTTCATGTTGTGTGGGGATTCTTCGAGCTCCAAGATAGAAGTAGAAATTGTCCTGCGGATTGTCATTCCGAAGGACTTGTCAACTTCAGCTCTTATTGTTGGTTCTTTAACTACAAGAAAGCTTAGTATAGATCATGGCAAAGACGATATTGATTGGCGGAGGAACGGGCCTTGTTGGTACTAGGCTCGCCGATATGCTCACTGAGCGCGGAGATGCGGTACGTATTCTCTCACGTCGCCCTGAGCAGGTGGCTGACTACGAAGCGTTTGCTTGGGACATGCGTGGACAAACAATCGACGCTGCAGCATTCTCAGGAACGACACACGTCGTTAATCTCGCAGGTGCTGGTATTGCGGATGGTCGTTGGACGGATGAGCGCAAAAAACTCATCATCGATAGTCGGGAGCAATCCACAGGATTGCTTGCGAAAGGCATCAGCGAACATGGTCAGAAAGTCGAGGCTTTCATCTCTGCTTCAGCGATAGGTTACTACGGCAATCGTGGAGATGGCTGGATGAAGGAATCCGAAGATCCAGGCGAGGGTTTTCTCAGTGAAAGCACCATTGCGTGGGAGAAGGCAATTCAAGCCGCCGCTGATGCGACGCCAGATGTTCGGAGCTGTTGGCTCCGCACGGGTATTGCATTATCTCCTGATGGAGGAGCGCTTGAAAAAATGCTCGAGCCTGCGCGGTTTGGCGTGTCTGGCTACTTCGGGAATGGAGAGCAATGGTATTCGTGGGTACACATCGACGATCTTGCGCGCATCTATATGGCTGCGATCGACGACTCGGCATATACTGGTGCTGTCAATGCCACTTCACCGATTCCGGTGCGTAATAAACACTTGGCGAAGGTTTTGGCGAAAGCTGTGGACAACCCTGCATTAGCACTACCCGTACCTGCGTTTGGACTCAAACTCGTATTCGGAGAAATGAGTCACACCATTCTAGACTCTTGTCGGGTAAGCTCCCAGAAATTGGTTGACGAATTGGGATTCGACTTTGCGTTTCCAGATGTTGAGAGTGCGCTAGAGGACTTGTTGGGCTAGGCCTGTAACACAGGCCTTTGTACTGAGAACCACTGGTTCGCAGTAACGCTAGCGTCCGGTATTCTTGTAGTGGTATGGCTCACGTCTAGCATTGATGCAGCAGTAACGCTCACGTCTGGCATTCTTGTAGCAGTAACGCTCACGTCTGGTACTCTTGCAGCGGTAACGCTACACTACTTTACTAAAGTCTATTCTTGGCGCTAGCGTTACTGCGAACCAGTGGTTCTCAGTACAGTGAGTAGTGCTGCACACTACTGGCGCTGCAGCTTTGCAAAGACGTTCTTCTCTACCCAGAATACCGAGAAGGGAATGATCGATGCGGCAAACCCCCAAAGCAGAACACTGAACGACCACTTGCGACTTGCCCACATGTAGGCGAGGTAAGCGATGTACACTACGAAAAGTACACCGTGCAGCATGCCAAAGACCTTGTTCGGTCCAGGCATGTCCATCAGGTACTTGAGTGGCATGGTGATGAAGAGGATGATCAGGAAGGAGATTCCTTCAATCAGCGCTAATTTTCGAAGTGCGGCAACAGGTTTGTCTGTACTCATCTATTTGCGGAATACTTCGATCTCCTTGGTCTCAACTATCAAGTCAGTGAATCTACCCTTGTAGCGCGTTGCCTTTACGATGTGGTTATCGATCCAGTGGTAGTTGCCACCGCGTGGCTTGTCCATGAGTAGATCGTGGTACTTGAAGCCATGGCGGTCAAGCCATTCGATCGTCACTTCGCGGGTGTCGCTGGTGCGGCTCGTGAAAAACGTGATGATGTGTCCTTCCTCGTACCATTGATTCACCATCTGCAATGCGTCTGGATAAGGTAGTACCGTACTCATGCGCTCAGGCTCCTCATTAGGTACGTCATCGCAAACTGTCCCGTCGATGTCGACAAGGAAGTTCTTTACACCTTCCGCCAAAACGGGACTTATGCTCTCTCCTTTCTCGTTGAAGGTTTCGCGTAGTGGATTGTCAGTAGCCATGTCAAACAGATTGAGTTACAAAATTTACTTGGTGTACAAAGTACGCTAAGTCTGAGCAGAAAATCCACAGACGAAGGTCAATAATTGGGGTAATTCTTATTGAAAGGCGACAAACCCTAGCGGATTGATCGGTTGGCCGCGGTGCCAGAGCTCAAAATGTAGGTGTGGACCGTCGGTGCGCGTGCCCGTATTTCCTATGATAGCGATGGCTTCGCCTGCTTTTACGAAGTCTCCTGTACGCTTGAGAAGACTTGAATTGTGCTTGTAGAACGTGATAAGGTCGCCAGCGTGCTGAATGCCGATTACGTTTCCTGTTTCGGGTGACCAACCTGCTTCTACGATATAGCCGTCCAGCATCGCTTTAATCGGCGTATCGCTTGGTGCAACGATGTCGACTCCAAAATGACGATCGGTCGGATCGAATGGACTCGAAACAGTTCCGAGGATCGGAGGAGTCAGGTGCAGCTGATCTAGTGGGACTCCAGAGCCAGCCGTGGTTGACTGGTAGCGGGTTTTGGCGGAAGCTACGGCCTGACGAAGTTCTTCATCTTCCGGGATGCGATCGGTTTGAAGGGCACTATCGGGGATGGTCTCAGCGCTT
Source organism: Saprospiraceae bacterium (assembly GCA_045110575.1). Classification (GTDB taxonomy): domain Bacteria; phylum Bacteroidota; class Bacteroidia; order Chitinophagales; family Saprospiraceae; genus CALDTK01. Next base: position 23,752 of record JBGCGF010000024.1, on the reverse strand, counting down.
GCTTCTGCGGCTTCATCATATGCTTCTACATCGCCTACCAGAATTCGCTGGACGTTAGTGGTGTAGGCATTTTGTGCTTCTACGGTCTCTTCGATTTCCCGCAGTTGGCGATTGAGTTCGACCAGTTCGCTTCGCTCATTCAACGCTCCGAATCCAGGGAGTAGCGTACGAATCGGCGTAAGTGCGATCAGTGCAAAGGTGAGCAGTGCGATGGTCAGAAACGCTCCAATGGCCAAGGCCCAAAGGTTGGCCTTGTTGACGTTGTAGACTTTGACCTCCTCGAAGGTCTCTTCACGCTTCACGGTTACCCGGTAAGGTTCTGAAATTCGTTCGCGAAAGGCTTGCCATTTGCTTGCCATAGGGTAGGGGTAGAAGTGCTGTTGCGGAGGGTAACGCGGTGGTTGAAGGTAAAGGTATTGGAATTCAGTTCTTAAGTAGAATGTCCGAGATACTATGCTTCCGATAAAAGCAGTTTCACATAGGTTATCCATCCATCGGGGGAATTGCGCAACTTTGCTCCCCATTGCAGGGTATAAGCCTACTACATATATGCATCATTTTTTCTCTGGATCTCGCGCTGCCATGCGCATCACCATGCTACTTTTCGCAGTAGTCATCGTTGCGGCAGGCTGTAATTCGTCTCAGCGCTTTGGCGAGCGCAAGCCGATCGGTAAGTGGTACCACAGCTTCACGGCACGGTACAACGGTTACTTCAACGCCAACGAACTCATCAACGAAGCTGAAATTCAGCTTGCTGATTCAGAGGAGTTGGATTACAACGAACTGCTACCTGTTTATCCAGCGTACAGCGTTAAGAATCCTAAATCCGCTGCAGCTAGCCTGGACAAGGCCATGGAGAAAGTGTCACTTGTAGTGAACATTCACCGACCAAGCCGCTACGAAGACGACAGCTATCTGCTACTCGGAAAGGCGCAGATGCTCAAGCAAGATTTTGAAGATGCTGAGTACACTTTCCAATACTCCGTAAAGGATTTTGACCCAGCCAACGAGACGGCACGCCTCCGTCGCTTGGAAAAGAAGAAAATAGCAGAAGGGAAATCGAAGACTAAGAAGTCTAAAACGCGCAAGACCCGAAGTACAGCACCTTCACGTAGTAAAGAAGCTGCAAAGCGCAAAAAGGAGCGTGACTCACGCACCAAGAAAGAAGGCAGTAGTAAAAAGAAAAGCTCTGGAAAGAAGTCAAGTGCTTCTAAAAAGAGTAGCAACGATAAAAAAGGCAAGCCAAAGAGCCGCGCCGAAATGGCAAAGCAGCAGCGCGAAGATCGCATGGAAGCTGAGAAGGCTGAAATCCGCAAAAAGGAAAATGCTGAAAAAGCAGTTGCCGATGCTGAGCGCAAGAAGACTGAAGCAGAGGCTTCACGTCAAGCTAAAATCGAAGCCGGCAAAGTACCTGATGCAGAAAGTGCAATCAACGACGGCAAAGGATTGGTTGATCCAGTTACTGGCGATGTCGGTGACCCGAACAAGAAAGGTCTTTTCGTACACGAATCGTCTTTGCAAGACCTTAGCTACTGGTTGGCTAGGGCACACATTTCAAGAGAGAAGTATACCGACGCAGAGCGCGTACTTGGTAAACTTGCTCGCGATGGCAAAACGTTCAAAGACGTGCGTCGCAAGCTGCCTGCAGCCTATGCGGATTTGTACATCAAGAAAGGCGACCTCGCCGCCGCAGCACCTTACCTTGATGATGCGATTGCCCTTTCAAAGGACAAGCAAGAGAAAGCACACTTCTCGTTCATCTTGGGCCAAATCCAACAACGAACGGGCGATACGAAAGGAGCGTACACTTCTTTCCGTCGAGTTGTAAAGTTGAAGCCTGATTTTGAAATGGCGTTCAATGCCGAGTTGCAACTCGCAACTACTGCATACCGCGTAGGTCAGGCAGATGCGACCAGCACCATTAAGGAGTTGCGCCGCATGTCTAAAGAAGAGAAGTACGACGAATACCGCGATCAGATTTTCTACCAGATGGCAGAAATCGCGCTTGAAAGTGGTGATCGTCCAGGCGGAATCGAGTACTTGCAAGAGTCGCTAGCTGCCAACCTTGGCAACCAGACGCAAGCGGCGAAAGGCTACTTACGCTTGGGTAACCTCTACTTTGAAGACGAGTCTTACATCTTAGCGAACAACTACTTTGACTCTACGCTGCAGGTCCTTCCGAAAGATGATCCTCGGTTTCCAGAGATTGATGCCTACGCGCGCAACCTCAAACCGATTGCAGAAAACTTGCAAGCCATTGCATTGCAAGACAGCCTACTTCGCATTGCAGACCTTTCTCCAGAAGAGCAACGTGACCTAGCCATGCAAATGGACAGTGATCGTCGTCAAAAAGAATTGGAAGAAGCGATCAAAGCCAGTCGTGAAGCGGAAAACGGACCTAAAAGTGCTCGTCCTGCTGTAAGAAGAGGAGGAACTGCGGGCCAACCAACAAGTACATTCTTCGCTTACGATGACAAGGTGTTGCGTCGCTCAAAGAAGGCTTTCGAAAAGAAGTGGGGCGACCGCTCCCTGATAGACAATTGGCGTACTACCGATGCGAGTGAAAGTGCAGCCGTACTGCGTGAAGCAGAAGAAGTTGCTGAAAGCAGTGTTGCTAGTGAAGAAGACTTAGCCAAAATTTTGGAAGAGGTGCCTAACAGCCCCGAAGCCAAGGTTGAGTCAGAAGCCATCATTGAGCAAGCGTTGCTCGCACTAGGACGTCAGTATCGCGAAAAACTCGAAAAGCCTGCTCGTGCAGCAGAGGCATTGGAGGAAATGATGCGTCGCTTTCCAACGAGTGAAAACATCCCAGAAGCACTTTATCTGGCCGCTTTGGCGTACGACGATATGGGTGAATCAGGAAAAGCTCGTGCCGCACGCGAGCGTCTGAAGAAGGAGTTTCCAAGCTCTAAGTATGCGAAGTCTCTTATCGACCCAGCATTCTTGGATGCAGCAAAAAATGCAGAGAAGAAGCTTATCACTTACTACGACCAGACCTACACCATGTTTGATGCTGGTGATGCGAAAGGGGCTAAGCAACGTATCGATAAAGTGCCAACTGAGTTTGGAGAAGACAATGCGCTTCAATCGCGCTTTGCCTTACTTAACTCAATGGTCGTCGGAAAGCTAGACGGTAAAGAGCCGTATGTGGCCGAACTCAAGAAGGTCGTTTCTAAGTACCCGAAGAGTGAAGAAGCAACGAGAGCGAAAGAGATTTTACGTCTCCTTGGTGAACGCGTTGCTGGAGCTGCGCTTGATAAAGCTGCGAAAACAGGTGATTCGAAGGTGAATTCTAATTTCACACTCACGCCTGGTAAGTCACACTACTTCTTGGCGGTTTTGCCGAAAGGTGCAAGCATGGCCAAGTCTAAAGCGGCTGTCGCAGATTACAACGGTGAATATCACCGTCTCGAGAAACTCGTTATCGGTAACGTCTATATGCTCTCCAATGGTGAGCAAACTCCTGTGATTGTGATTCGTCGCTTTAAGACACAGGAAGAAGGAATGTCTTACTATGCCGACGTGTCTGGCAAGATGAAAGAGTTCATGAATGGAGTAGAGTTTACGGGACTATTGATCTCGCAAGGCAACTACCGTGAAGTGCTCCGATCGAAGGCATTCGCTGAGTACCAGCAGTTTTTCGCTGAGAATTATCTCTAGACAAGATTTGTCAAGCTATTTTGGCGCCCATGAGGGAATGCCATAACAGCTGGTCGTGCAAACTGTGGCCATATCTGGTCGTTGCTGCGTGGGTTGCTCTCGCGCTAGGTGCTTGTGTTCCCGTTTCTGAAACGACAGATCCAAGTACCCAGGTGGTCGTGGATTTCAACGATCCAATGCACCGTCATTTATATGACATGCAGGATCGACTCATGGTCGATAGCTTGCTTCCTTTCTTAGAAGCATCAGATGTATCGCAGCGCTACTTGGCTGCACAAGCATTTGCCTCAATTGACAGTGATAGTGCCGTAGGGCCGCTTACAAGATTACTCTTGGATCCGGTAAATGAGGTGCGTGCGATGGCCGCTTATGCATTAGGTCAGCAAGGCAAAGCAGCGGGTCAATTTGCGCTCTTGCAAGCCTTTGATTTCAGAGACACTATCGGGGTGTACAAAGAGTCTAATGCGGCTATTCTCGAAGCCATTGGGAAAGTTGGCGACACGACGATGCTTTCTGCCTTGTCCAACATCAGCACGTATACGCCAACCGACACGGCACTCTTACTCGGACAATCGAGAGGACTTTACAGGTTTGCAACACGTGGTAAAGTCAATCCTCTGGGTACCGCGACGATGCTTCGCTACGCGACGTCATTGGAGTGGCCTGAGTCTGTGCGTGTAATTGCTGCGAATTACCTCAAGCGATCTAAGATTGACCTCAGTGGCAACCTCGAGTTACTTGCCCAGGCCATAGCTGAAGATCCTTCGTCTGAAGTTAGAATGGCGCTCTCGCATGCGCTCGGCAAAACCCAAGAAGCGAGTACTGCAATCCAAATAGCGATTTTGTACCGCGCTGAGAAGAACCAGCTTGTACGATTGGAATTACTCAATGCGATGGGTAAGCAACCTTATGAGTCTGGACGGGCGCTCTTGCTTGCTGCAACGTCAGACCCCAATGATCTCATCGCCGAAACGGCCGCCAATCAACTTCGTAAAATCGGAATTGGCGAAGACGCGAGTCAGTACTGGCGCATTGCTCGAGATAGTATTACTGGTGCTGCGAAGTATCCGATGTACGCCGCAGCATTGAAGCATATGCCTCCTTACTTAACGGAGTATCGCAAGTACATCCGCTACGAGCTGAAAAACCGGTTTGTTGCGAGTGAAAACCGTTACGAGAAGGCTGATATCCTTCGCACGCTCGCAGTCGATCCGTGGAATTACCGCTACATCGTTGATAGGGCACTTGTTGAAACCGACAAGGTGGTTCGTTCTGGTGCTGGTGAAGGCATATTGAGTATGGCTTCACGCGCTGATATTCAGCAGTATTTCAGAGCAAGCTTTCCTGTTTTCAAGAAAGAGATCGGGCTTTACATCAAGCAGGTAATGGAAGGCGACAACGCTGGACTACAAGCACTTGCTGCGAATACTCTTTCCATTTCGAAATTGAATTTTCAAACGGCTTACGTTTCATTGGGCTTTTTAGACGCTACTCAAAAGCGTTTGGACCTGCCCAGAGATACGGAGACGTACTATGCGATTGAGGATGCAAAGGAAGTGATGAAGCCGAATTATACGGCAGAGAAGCCTGTTCCGGCATTCAATCACCCCATTAACTGGGACATCTATAGAAGTCTACAACCTGGTCTTGAAGCCGTGGTTGAAACTGGTCGTGGCGAAATTGTCATCGATTTTTTTGAGCAAGAAACACCGGGTACGGTAGTCAATTTCGTACAGCTAATCCGTAACGGATACTACAATGGAAAAGGCTTTCACCGTATCGTACCGAATTTCGTAACGCAAGGCGGTTGCAACCGTGGCGACGGATATGGAAGTCTTGACTACACAATTCGAAGTGAAACTCCACCATTGTACTACGATGGTGCAGGCTATGTCGGCATGGCCAGCGCTGGAAATCATACGGAAGGTGTTCAGTTCTTCTTTACGCACTCTCCAACACCACATCTTGACGGGAGATATACCATCTTTGGCCGCGTCTCTGAAGGCATGGATGTAGTCTTAGCTCTCCAACGCGGAGACGAGATGCGTATGCGACTTCAGTAAATCAAACTTAGCTAGCCCCTAACCAATCAAATCAAATGAGCGATCAACTAAAGCTTACCCCACTTCACAGTCGTCACTTGGCGATGAATGCTAAAATGTCACCTTTCGCAGGATACGACATGCCTATTTCTTATGGCACTCTTCGCGAGGAGCATGAGGCTGTGCGCACAAATGCGGGCATGTTTGACGTCAGCCACATGGGCGAGTTTATCGTGCGTGGAAAGGAAGCGCGCGAGTTTATCCAGCATGTGACCAGCAACGACATGTCGAAGCTTAAGGTTGGCAAAGCGCAGTACTCTTGTTTTCCGACACCAGAAGGTGGAATCGTTGACGACTTGCTCATTTATCGTTTGCCGCAGGACACGTGTGCTGAAGGCGAGCGCTCCTACATGTTGGTGGTCAATGCTTCTAACATCGAGAAGGATTGGGCGTGGTTGCAGAAGCACAATACGTTTGATACGCGTCTCATTGACATCAGCGAGCAAACGGCTTTGCTTGCTGTACAAGGTCCTAAAGCTGCGGAAGCATTGCAGAGTCTCACTGACGTTAAATTGAGCGAGATGCAGTACTACACGTTCTCGAAGGGAGAGTTTGCAGGCATGGACAACGTGATCATTTCTGCAACGGGCTATACTGGTTCGGGAGGATTTGAGCTTTACGTTCCAGCGGAAAGTGCTGCCCAGGTTTGGGATGCGATTTTGGGTGCGGATTCAGGTGTTCAGGTTGTTCCTGTAGGACTTGGTGCGCGTGATTCGTTGCGGCTGGAGATGGGCTTTGCTCTTTACGGCAATGACATCGATGATAGCACGAGCACGCTCGAAGCAGGTCTTGGCTGGATTACGAAGCTTGACAAAGGAGACTTCGTTGGAAAGCAATTTTTGGTTGATCAAAAGGCGGCAGGCATCAAGCGACGTTTGGTGGGTATCCGCGTAGATGATCGTCGCGTTGCACGTCATGGCTACCCAATTGTAGACGAGGCTGACAAGGAGATCGGAGTCGTCACTTCGGGATCACAGTCACCTTCACTCGGCTATCCAATAGCAATGGGCTACGTACCGTTCAAAATGCGTAAGCCAGGAACAAAGGTTCGTATCTCTACGGGGAAGAAAATTCTTGAGGGTGAGGTTGTTAAAGTACCTTTTGCCCGAGCTCAGTCCTAGACATTTCTAGGATTAACTCCTGTCAACCAAACTATTTGCTTGGTTCAGTGCTTTGAAATAATATTATGGCCGACGGTATTACACTTCAGGAAGGTAGAGAGCGGTTCATCCAATCCTGGGGAACCATAGGCTCGAATTGGGGAATCAATCGCACCATGGCGATGATTCACGCGCTATTGCTCGTGAGTCCAGAGCCATTGAGTGCAGATGAGGTGATGGAAGAGCTCAGCATCAGCCGGGGCAACGCCAACATGAACCTTCGTGCACTTATCGACTGGAATCTCATTTACAAAGCCTTGAAAACAGGCGAACGTAAAGAGTTTTTCATCGCCGAGAAAGACATGTACAAGGTCATTAAGGCGGTAATTGTCCAGCGAAAGAAGCGTGAGCTCGAACCGTTGCTTCGTGTACTTGAGGAATTGAGTTCGGTAACGGGTGATTCACCTGAAGAAAAGCAATTTGAAGAGGTGATCCGTGACATCAAGCTGTTTAGCAACAAAGCTGATAGCACCTTAGAGTCATTGATCAGTTCAAAGTCAGATTGGTTCGTCAGCACGTTTATGCGCCTGACTAAGTAGCTAGTTGAAGAAGGATTCAGATCTAGTTGGAGCCTGTCTAAGAAATCTCAGTTTCGTAAGAACCTGAGGTCTTAGACAGGCTCTTAACTTTAGGGCATGCTTCCGATAGATCTAAACGAAAAATTCTCTCTCTTTACTGACCATTGGCACCCGCGTATCGTGGGTGAACTCAACGGTCAACTCGTTAAGCTTGCGAAAGGGCTCGGATCCTTAGCGATGCACCACCATGCCGGTGAGGACGAAATGTTTTTGATCCACAAAGGTGAGCTCACGTTGAAGTTTGCTGATGATACATCGGTGACTATTGGAGCGGGGCAATTTTACATCGTGCCGCGAGGAGTTGATCATCAGCCTATTGCTGAGCAGGAAGTTGAGATCGTGCTTTTTGAGCCTGCGAGTACAGCGCATACTGGCAATGTGACGGTGGAAGCAACGCGGATGGTGCTTGATCGGATATAGGTTTATCGCTAGGATTTTTGAGCAGGATGGCAAGCCAGCGTTCGACTCACTCTGTGAGTGCTGGCGAGATGTTATCGCAGTTCGATCTAATCGCGACGTTTTTTTTATCGCAGGGAAGCCTGCTCCGCAGACTACGCAAGGGAGCAAAGATCGCAAGGCAGGGTGTTGTCAAACGCGAACAACATCGCTAACCTCGCAGAGATCGCAAGGCTGGGTGGCAAGCCAGCATTCGACTCACGCTGTGAGTGCTGGCGGGTGTTATCGCAGTTCGTTTTTATCGCAACGTTTTTTTATCGCAGGGAAGCCTGCTCCGCAGACTGCGCAAGGGAGCAAAGCTCGCAAGGCTGGTTGTTGTCAAACGCGAACAACAACGCTAGCCCCGCAGAGATCGCAAGGCAGGATGTCAAGGCAGCGTTCGACTCACTCTGTGAGTGCTGGCGGGTGTTATCGCAGTTCGTTCTAATCGCGACGTTTTTTTATCGCAGGGAAGCCTGCTCCGCAGACTAGGCAAGGGAGCAAGGATCGCAAGGCTGGGTGTTGTCAAACGCAAACAACAGCGCTAGCCCCGCAGAGATCGCAAGGCAGGATGGCAAGGCAGCGTTCGACTCACTCTGTGAGTGCTGGCGGGTTTTTATCGCGACGTTTTTTTATCGCAAGGAAGTCTGCTCCGCAGACTGCGCAAGTGGTGCAGCCACTCTTAGTGATTCGAAAAAAGGCGATTCCAAACGCCTCTCGCGATGACGTAGCGCTGCACAACCTCACCCAGCCTAATCCGTTGATACGGTATGCCCACCGCCTTTGATCCTGCTGTTTTGGCGAAAGCCCTCTCTCAACCACTACCAGGAGTAGAGGCACAACTTCAACTGGCGCACCCAGCGAGGAGCTTTACCGCACCAGAAGGTATTGAGCCACGAGAAGCTGGCGTCTTGGTGTTGGTGTATCCTACTGCAACTGGAGAGCACTTCCCGCTCATTGTACGGACGTCGCACAACCCAAACGATAAGCACAGAGGGCAGATCAGTCTACCCGGAGGCAAGCGTGAGAAGAGCGACGCTAGCATCGAAGCAACCGCCTTACGAGAGGCCGAAGAAGAAGTAGGCGTAGATGCAAGCAGGGTCACCGTATTGGGTCGGCTATCGACGCTTTACATTCCCGTGAGCAATTTTAACGTCTATCCAACGGTTGGCTTTATCGAAGAAATTCCGAAGTGGGTACCACAGGTTTCAGAAGTTGCCCGCGTCATTGAAGCCCCGCTCGGAAGGCTGAACCAGACCGATGTGGTACAGCATACCGAGATGCCGCTTGGCGATAAAGTGAAGCTGCGCAACGTTCCCTATTTTGACATTGAAGGAGAGGTAGTGTGGGGTGCTACCGCGATGATTTTAAGCGAACTACGCCAGCTGTTGGCCGTATAACCTTAAATCGTCCTTAACGGCACTGCAACGGTTCCTTTACAAGTTGATCCCCATATTTGAGGTACTAAAGAACACCATCATGAAAAATTTACTTCGCCTTTTACCGCTCCTTCTTTTTGTATTCGCGATCAGCACGTTTGTAGCCTGTGAAGAGGATGAGCCAATTGGTAACGATCTCTCTATTCTCCGTTTGGATGGAGACAATGCGAGCGGCCCCGTTCGTGCCGCTGGAACACATAGGTTTGCTGTTCGTTTTTCAGAGAGTCGATTAGCAGAGTATGATGGTTTGAACCTAACAGGTGTTCGCATCTTCGTTGGGCAGTCTCCATTTCGCCTAGAGATTTCAGCGCATGAAGGCGGAGAAATTCTACCTGGTGGAACGGGTGAGCGTCGACTCGTTGCCTCGGGTGTAGTGCCTGATGGCGGATTTTTCGACTACACTTTCGATAGTCCACTGTCTATCGACGCGAGCCAGTCGTTATGGTTGGTTGCAGAAGTCGAGCTTGCTGAAGACCAGCAGAGTATCGGTTGTGATGCCAATGGATCTGGCGTAGACGGAGGTGATTGGCTCTTTTCTCCAGGAACGGGCTGGGGCACGTTCCTAGACGAAACAGGTGAAAGTGTCAACTGGAATATTCGAGGAATCATCGAGTAATAGCTGACACCATAGTTCAGCGTCTATCTCAAACTAAAAAAGCTCGTGATCCTGCAGAAATGCAAGGTCACGAGCTTTTTTTTGGATGAATACTCATTCATCTGAAAGTATAGATCGAGTGGTTTTACTCGTCGTCTTTCTTCTTGAAGTCTCCTTTCTTCCAGGCGTTGAAGAATTGGCCCCAAGAGATTGGATTGAAGATGTTCATCGGTGGCATCTGTCCCACGTAGTAGCTACGTCTCGCTTGTTCGCGAAGGAAGAAGTCAGCAGACTCGTTTCCGTCTGGTAAAACCTCCTTACGGGCTTCGCTGAGGCGGCGCTCGGCTAGGTTGGACTGTGCGGAGAGTGCCAGGTCGCTTGACACATCCATTGCTAAGAACTCGAGCTTGAAGTGCTCACGACTCGGCCATGGGAAGATGACTGCGGTTGCAAGGTTGATGGTGTCTTGTGACATCATCTGCACGATAGAGTAGCGCTGATCGTTGAGTGAATCAGGTACGATCAAGGTTGCTGTCTCAAAGCCTACTGCAGAAAAGCGAATCGTATCTCCTTGACGAACAACGATGGAGAAGAAGCCCGAGAAATCGGTGTACGTTCCGCGTCCTTCACTGGCAATGTAAATGTTGGCGTATGGCACGGACCCCAGCTGTTCTTGAGATCCGTCGAGGACGAGACCTGAGAGTTGAACAAGGTTCTCGTTGTTTTGAGCTTTCGCCAAAACAACAGACAACAAGGCGAGACAAAGGAGGAGGGTACGGATCATGCGCGTGGGTAGATTGTACTCGGTTGCCAGAACCGAGTAGGCTCGGAAAGGTAACGCATGAAACCCCATTTTCGATGCGCAACGTCGGGGAAAGCTTTCTTTTGCGCTGTCTTTGACAGATAGCGTAAAAGAAAGCTTTTACTTTTTCGGTGGCCCGAGAAGCAGTCCGACCATAACATGGAACGGTCGGACCACATCTTAAGATGGACCGACCGTAACATGTAAAGATCTGAGCTAATCCTTAGCGCTAACCCAAGGCATTTGCGAGCACCTCCGACATCGTGTCGACATAGGTGAACTTGAGTCCTTTTAAGTATTGTACTTCAACTTCAGCGATGTGACGCTCGTTGGCAGAGCAGAGCATGATCTCTTTGAGACCTGCGCGACGTGCAGCAAGGATTTTCTCCTTGATACCTCCAACTGGAAGAACGCGACCGCGCAAGGTGATCTCACCCGTCATTGCGAGGAATGCTTTGATTGGCTTCTCACGGAAAGCACTCGCCAATGCACTAAGCATGGTGATACCTGCCGAAGGGCCGTCCTTTGGAATCGCACCTTGTGGCACGTGGATGTGCACATTGGTTTTGGCGAAAGCTTCTGGATCAATGCCGTACGTCGTCGCATGCGCACGCAAGTAGCTGAGCGCTGTACTAGCTGACTCCTTCATCACATCACCGAGGTTACCAGTGAGGGTGAGGTTGCCTTTGCCGGGGCTAAGAGAGCACTCGATGAAGAGGATGTCTCCACCTACGCTCGTCCAAGCGAGTCCGACGGCTACGCCAGGAACGCGACTTTGCTCGTAAACGTCTTTGTCGAAGACTTTAGGTCCGAGAATCGGAGCCAATTCTTTCGCGTTGAAGCTTACTTTTTTAGCCTCTTCCATGGCGATACACTTCGCAGCATAACGCATGAGACCAGCAATCTCTCGACTGAGGCTACGTACGCCACTTTCGCGGGTGTACTGATCAATGACAGCAGCGAGTGCCGTCTTAGGAATAGAGATCTGTGCGGCCTTCAAACCGTGCGCCTTGCGTTGCTTAGGCACGAGGTGACGACGAGCGATTTCGATCTTTTCTTCTTGTGAGTAGCCAGCTACTTCAATGATCTCCATCCGGTCACGTAGTGCGGGTTGGATGGTGTTCAATGAGTTAGCCGTGGCGATGAACATGGCACGACTCAAGTCGTATTCCATCTCCAAGTAGTTGTCGTGGAAGGTCCCGTTTTGCTCAGGATCAAGCACTTCGAGAAGTGCTGAACTAGGATCGCCGCGTTGGTCCTTACCAATCTTGTCAATCTCATCGAGGATGAAGACTGGATTAGCGGTTCCTGCTTTGCGAAAGCCTTTGATGATTCGACCAGGCATCGCGCCGATGTAGGTCTTTCGGTGTCCACGAATCTCAGATTCGTCTGAGACACCACCCAAGCTCATGCGAATGAACTCGCGGTTGAGCGCACGTGCGATAGAGCGTCCGAGTGAAGTTTTACCTACACCTGGAGGGCCTACCAAACAAATGATTGGCGCTTTCATGTCGCCTTTCAACTTGAGCACTGCGAGGTGCTCAACGATGCGATCTTTTACTTTTTCGAGTCCGAAGTGGTCTTCGTCCAACACCTTGCGGGCGTATTCTAGGTCGAAGTTATCTTCAGAGGTATTGTCCCAAGGAAGGTCGAGGATGAGCTCGAGGTAGGTCATCTGTACAGAGTACTCAGCTACCTGCGGGTTCATGCGCTTGATGCGCGCGTACTCCTTGTTGAATGCTTTGGCTACGACTTCCGGCCAACCTTTTTCATCTGCGCGTTTGCGCAGTGCTTGTAGGTCTTCCTCGTGTGGGTTTTGCCCCAGCTCATTCTGGATGGTCTTGAGCTGTTGGTTGAGGAAGTAGTCGCGCTGTTGCTTTTCGATGTCGGTGCGCACTTTGGATTCGATCTGGTCTTTGAGCTCAAGCATCTTGAGTTCGTTGTCCATTTCACGGATCAGGTCGCGCAACTTCTCTGATTTCTCAGATTCTTTGAGTAGGCGTTGCTTCACGGCCACTTTTGCGCCGAGGTTCGACGCGAGGAAGTTGACGAGGAAGTTCGGGTTGCCAATAGACTGCAGCAGGTTGGCTGCGTCGGGTGGAATCGAAGGAGAAAGTTCAATGATGCGGTGCGCGCGCTCGGTAGCGGCAGAGACAAGCGCTTTGTGCTCGTCTGCATCTTCTGGACCTTCGTAGTCGAGTGTCTCGAAGGTGCCTTCGAGGTATGGTTTGTTTTTGGTGAAGCCGGTAAGCCTTGCGCGCTTGCGACCCTGTAGAATTACCGTTGTCGTGCCGTCCGACATGCGGATAAGCTTCACGATGCGGGCGATGGTACCTACTTGGTAGAGGTCTTTGCCCTTTGGTTTTTCCGTCTCTGCATCCTTTTGCGAGAGGACCGCGATGGTCATCTTCCGCTCACGGAATGCTTTGTTGATGGCCTTTACAGAGCGGTCACGCCCAGCAGTGATTGGCACAACAATGCCTGGAAAGAGCACAGTGTTCTTTACAGCAAGAATGGGAAGTGGGTCAGGAAAGTCCGATTGACCTAAGGTTTCCTCATCCTCCTCATCAACGGTCATGAGAGGTACGATATCTTCATCAGAATCAGCCAAAGTGTTCGGTCGTTTGGGGTTAAAGCGGGCGGCGAAGATAGGGGTTAAAGTGAGGTGCGGGAGGACTTTTAGAGGTTATAAATGGGTGCGTAAAATTCCCCACGAAGGACTCTAAGTTAGAACCTCTGTTCGTGTCATAATTTGCCTTCAGCAGATCTGCTTCAGCGCTTGGGATCTCATTTTTCGGGGCCAATGACCAAGCGTATGCTTTCTGTTGCTTTCGTTATCGGGTCAACGACGACAACAAAATAAACCCCAGTAGGTATCCTGCGGAGATCTAAATCTCTTTCTGTTTTATTGTTGGGCGTGAGGTTCATAAACGTTTCGCCGCTGACTCCAACTAAACTAACTTTTGCATAGGTAGGGAGATGTCCGACGGTGGCAAAGTGTCCCGCGGGGTTTGGGTATATGGTTAAACCCGTTTGAGGCTTATCTAAGTCTAAATTGTTTGAGATTGCGCCTTCGATAGGTGCAATGGTCGAGTCACAACCTGATGTCGCTCTGTAGTTCGGAAAAGAGATAAACCCGTCCACACTAAAGCGAGTAGGGGCATCTACAGCATTGATAACGAGTCCTGCATCATGGCCACCTCGATTAGGATGTTCAATGATATGAATATTAAAATTTGATGCACTAGGGTTAACGTAAATTCTACAATCAGGAGCTAGCCACATTTCTCCAAAGGCATATGGCCAGTTACGGTATTGAATACCTTCAGAACTATTAATCCTCCCAATCTTAGTTACGGCGACACTTGGATCGTTTGAAGCTCGTGCGATGTTCATGTCTAATACACAGACTTGAGCATCAGAGTCCTCAGGACAACCAAAATACAAGTGCCTACTATTTGATGACCAAGCAGCACCGCCGTAACCTGTCTCTTCTGGCGTTAGGCTCGGTACAGTGAAAAGGAAGTTTAAACTTCCTGTCAAGGCATTGAAATCGTAGATTGTTAAGCCAGGGTTACCTCCGTTTAGAGCCAAAAAATTACCATCAGGTGAAAATTTGATTTCATTTTCAAAAATTTGACTGGTTCTCCACTTGGGGCCGGTCGTAGAGCTTGTAAAAGCAGTCCAACTCTCGTCAACTCCTGCAACCCTATACATGTGCCATCGATTGCTGTCATGTTCAATAAGTGGAAGCCACCAACCTCCCCCGATCGATTCTGGGGCTGGATAAGCAGTCATTTGAGTGCTTGCATAACTTGAGTGGTTACCAACAGGTATTCGTTCTGTTAAAGTATACTGTCCGCGTCGTCGTGCAACTCTAAGCGCGGTCACACCTGTACTCTTTACCGTAGTGTCATGTCCAGGGATTGAAAGATTATGGACGAGCATATACGCTACGGAATCCCCCCAGCTATCTGGAGCTGGTAGAATGATTTCGCCAGGCCATCTATCCATTGATGAGGCAATGCAATTTAGTGTAAGATCATCTTCGACTAGTGGTTGGGTGCCGGGTATTTGTCTTCCATTCGCTTCACGAATATCGCAACCACCCGAGTAGAGTAGTAAAGTCCCCGTAGGGTTTGAAAGTGCTGATCCTTCACCCATCCAATATAGTTTATCTGCTCTTGGACTAGGGCCGAAATATTCAAGTTTGGCTTGTCTTCCTGAAAAATCTAGTTCTGAAAGTCCGTAACCTGCACTCAAACTATCCTGATAACCAAAGATTGAGATAGCATCGCGCTGTGCCCAAGTTGTTGGACACAGCGCGATGCTTATGATGAGAACTAAGAATAGGACTCTAGTTCTCATCTACTATAATTCGTTGTGGTGAAATTCCTTCTCCGCTGATAAGGTAAACGCCAGCTTTTATGTTTGGCAGGTTTAGGGAGCCTCCTGAAGATAGCTCAAGAGAGGTGATCAGCTTGCCAGTAACATCGTACAGGTTGAAATTTGTAGGAGGGTCTTGATCGTGCATGTCAATCCAGATTGGATGCCCAGATTTGACAGGGTTAGGCGAGATGGATAGAGTATTTGAGCTGTCTTCTTCAGATGTACCTAAAGCTATTCCTTCTGAAACTCCACTTTCATCACACCATGTGTACGTTGCAGCGTTACCATAATCCAAAGCAGTGACAATGGAACGCGCAGCAAAAACGCCTTCACCGTGTGTTGAGGGGCATTGAGCTGCAAGTGTTCTCATGTTAAACTCTTCATCATCGTTTATAGATCCTGTTTCAAAAATTTGTATGAATTGGCCTAAAGTATAGATGTAGTTGTTACTCACAACGTCTTCTCCACTAGCTTGACCCAAAAGAAGGATGGCTTCGTTTAGAGACATCGTTAGAGTTTGAGTATAGACATCAAAAGTGGCGAGGTAAGCTTGCAAGGCGTCCTCGTGGGCATTAGACTTATAAGCGAGTTGTTGTTCTGCTTGAATATCTACTACAAT
The DNA here is from genome assembly GCA_045110575.1 of Saprospiraceae bacterium. Taxonomy (GTDB): domain Bacteria; phylum Bacteroidota; class Bacteroidia; order Chitinophagales; family Saprospiraceae; genus CALDTK01. Next base: position 7,973 of record JBGCGF010000024.1, on the reverse strand, counting down.
GTTTCCATTTAAATTATCAATTGAATAGATTTCTAGCAAACTAATTTCTTCAGCGAGAAGATTTATTTGCTCTTGGTAGCTTTCTCGGGCAGCATTAGTGGCGCCGAGTGTGAGGCTTGCTTGGCTAAGAATATGTTCTGCCTCGACTGCTTTTGACCATGACTTGAGAGATAAACTATTCAAAGCTTGTTGTCGTTCAGGTGTCAGTGGAGTTAATTCTGAAAGAGCAAGTAAGTGACGATGTAGTTTAATTGCTAAGTCAACTTTAGTGGGTCCGCTAGGGATGTTTTCATAGATGTTCATTTCTTGTTCGGTTACAGACTCATATTGTTCTTTAATACCTGGTGGAGCTTGGCCCTGACAAGTATATGGAGAACCAACTATATTCGATTCGAACCATTGAGTCATGCTTGAAGGAACATCAAAATAAGGAAACAGGGTGGAGCCTTGTTGTGCCGAAGAGACGACAAAAGGACTGTTTAATGCTGATGCTGTGCTGTAGGCAATCGCTTTAGAAGCCGCACTTGGGTCAAAGCGATTGCCCGAAAAGCGTTGTGATCCAATTAGGCCACTTGGTTGAGTGTTAGATCCTAGAGCTAAATTATACCCACTATTTGAGAAATCATTCCCTCGGACGAGTGTGCCCATCGAGCTTCCAAGATATTGCATGTTCAATCCATCTGAAAATTCATTACACTCTGCTGTCCCTAAAGGAGAGGCGTTAATAAGTGAATTAATTGTTGCTCCATGCCCATTATTGTAGGCGAATTTATTTCGTTCACCTCCTTGAATACTTATGTTTCGTTGATCCGCTTCCATCAAGTTGTTGCTGCGAGCATGGGTCTGACGCGTGTACCATAGAGATATATTTTCTTGATTTGCATACATGGTTGGATTTTCAAAAATGAACCAGTTTTGATTTGCGGCTGATGCTCCGCCAATTCCAATGTTTAAGGATCTTGAACCATTGAATCTATTGTTGCTGACTAGGGCCTCACTTTCTCGCTCGAATCCATATATGTCCGTATTATTGTCGAAAAATAAGTTCGAAGTTATATCTAACCTGGTAGGAGTGTTTAGGTTTGGATTTGGGAATCCAAAACTATATTGAAAGCTAAATATGCCTGTACCGTTTCCGTCGAAAGCAGAGCTGTTTACGTGAAGATCCGGAACGAAAGATGTATAGATTCCCCAAGCGCAATTTTCTATTGAGACGGAAAATACAGCTAAGGAATTGACCCCGCCAGCTGCAGAGATGCCGGCCGATCCACATCTATTAATGCCGAAATTTGCTACTAGTGCATCAGGTTGTGCAGATCCGCCAACAATGAGGCTTGATTCTATGCCTGAAACCGCAATGCCAGTGCCTCCGATATCTTGAATAGATAAGTTCCCTACAATAACCTGTTCTCCTGCTTGAACTAGTCTAATTCCCGTTGAACAGTTACTGATACTTGAGAAGGGGTTCCTGCCTGCAAAGAGTGATAGGGTGGGGCCTTCAGGGCCTAATTCCGAAGCATTTATTCCAGTTGTGCAGTTACTGATATCTGAACCTCCGAAGAATAGCTGAGAATTATCTGCTAAATCGAAGGCGATTTGTGCTCCAGATATTTTAGAAAAGATGGCTGTAACGCCATGGGGGATTGTCGAATTGCTTCCTTCTATGTAGATACTTCTCCAAGTTCCTTCACATGGTTCAACTCTAGTCCTGAAGAGACCAAGTCTTTTTTCGGACAGAACATCAATTCCTGCATTTTCTCCCATCCTGAGAGCTGTTCTCGGAGCGTTAGCTGTTGAACCGAAAGTATAGTCCTGATCTATTACGAGGATGCCTTCTACTTTGTAGATTCCATCAGTAGTCCCTCCAACAGGAAGTGTAGTTCCTATTAACGAGCTTAGTAAGGTCGTAGTGCCTGGGCTTCCTAAAGTCGCAGTCGTTGTTCTAGGTGTTAAGCTCTGGAACGAATGGCGGTCATTAGGGTCCGTATCGCTAACATACTCTGCGGTAACTACAGAGTTTGAGTTCACGAGACCTAAATCAAAGCAACTAGTGGTTTCTAAATGATAATACAACAAGGGAGACACTCCTATAATAGCCGGTTGATTCAGGTTTGCCTGTTGAATAATGTACACGTTTTGATCCCTATTTGTTACCACGGCTGCTGGATCATTTATAGTAATTTCCCAGTGATAATTCTCAACACAGTCGACGCTATTCCCGTCTAGGCCAGCTGTAATGCATATTTGGCCATTGTTGTCGCCACAAAGGAATCCACCGAAGTCGAGTGTGTAATTTATTTGATCGCAGCCTTGTGCTTTGATTGGCTCAGCTGCGAATACTGTAAAAGCTGCGAGGACTGCTATACATAGCGAGCGTATACCTAGACGTGTTTCTACGCTATTGTGAATTAGCTTGCAGAAAGAAAGAGAAGGGGAGGGGGATTTGGTTTTCATATTCTTAAGTTTAGTGATGTATTAAATGTTGATGTGAATATATGTATATTTGTGAAATATTTAAAATAATCAATCGTATTTGTCATTTACACGGCGATATGTACGGGTGTGCGCGGTGGATTCCGTGCTTTGTTCTGTTGGTGCTGTCAGTGGTGATAAGTACACAGAAGCTACCATTTTTTGACTCAATCTGTATAGTAAGTCTAGAAATACCGGAATGGCATAGCAAGGTGAGGAACCTTGATTTTTTAACTAAACAGAGGGATAATAGCTGCTTTCTTTGGCATCTGCTTCGAATTTGATGTCAAGTCATTTTAGGACGGGTGAGGCGGTGCTTAGGACGTTGGATTCGGACCGTTGCGCGGATGCTGTTAGTTTCCCATGCTCTAGGATCTAGCGAATGTCAGTAAGGGTTTGAAGTTGTCGTTGTCTCCAGCTTTTACCGCTTTCAAGTACAAGGATCGAGTGTCACTTTGTTGAACTAGGTCACCTGCTCCCCAGCTAAATAGAGGTAAATCGTAGATCTTATTGATGATAATATCTGCCATTAATCTACTATGACGACCGTTTCCATTTGGGAAGCAGTGAATACTTACAATTCTGTGTTTGAATCTTATTGCTAATTCATCAGGGGAGTAAGTATCGTTTTCAATCCAGAATTTTGAGTCATCACAGAGAGTTTTTAGTGCTACTGGAATCTGCCATTTATCAATACCTAGATTTTTATCAGTCTTTCTGAATTTGCCAGCCCACGCCCACACGTTTCCATACATCCGTTTGTGTAGGTTACAAATGAATTTTTTAGTGAAAACGTTATCTGCTCGTAATGATCTGGATAGAGCCCACTGTATGGCTTCTTCGATATTCTGTTGCTCAAATTCATCCAGCTCCTCACGTGTTGCAATCGTCTGAATTAGAAGTCCATCTTTTTCATCTTCATCTAGCGGAGTCTGCCCACTTATGTATGCTAACTCTAGTCCCATAGCGCTTTAGGAAGGTCTTGTTTGATAATGATAGTTCGGTCTTCAATGGCTTTTTTGATTCGCTGCGTAGTGTTTTCTTGGTCTTCTAGCTTCATTGTATTTGAAGCTCTAAACACTATTGTTTCAGCAAGTGAACGAGCTTTATTTTCAATATACTGGTCTAATGATCCGTCTTTTGGGACAAAACCATATACGAGCTCCATATCTAATGCCCTTGCCGCTTCCCGTAATGATTTAAGTGTTATTGCTCCTTCCTTTTCTCGTGTTTCAATCTCTTGAACACTTTGTTTTGTGATCGAGAGTTTGGTTGCCAATTGCTTTAGAGACATACCCAGTGCGAGTCGAACGGCTTTGACCCAGCCTGTAGGAGGGTTGGGAAGTTGTCGGGTAGTCGAAAACAGTGCTATTCTGGACTCTAGTTGTTCTATTTGGAGCTTGTTCTTCTTCATTTCGTAAGGTTGTAGCCTGACGTGTGTGGTATAAATGTAAGGCTAAAGCCTGACAAAGGCAATAGTTTTGTAAGGTTAAAGCCTGACAAGTGGGTTGTTTTTGTCAGGTTTTAGCCTGAGTATAGTGGTTGGCTCCTAATGCTGCAGTACAGTGAGGCATTACTATTCAGGTGAACAGTCTCGGTTTTAGCGTCTTTTCGATGAGCTGTTAGTCAAATACCTTAGGCCGGCCTTCGCGGAGCTTCTAAAAGGGGGGGGCGAAGTTTTTGGATTTTAACCTCTCTTTACCGTTGCTCAGCACACATTTTATTACCAACGATCAATGCTGAACAACAACCTTCTGTGATTCACAAGAACCATTCTTGCTGTAAAGCTGAAGAATGTAAGTTCCATTTGCAAGCCTCGAGGTATTGATCGTTAAAGCTCTTGTATCGTCTTGAATTTTACGAGATAGAACAACTTTTCCTTCGAGCGTTACAATTTTTAGGTCGCTTGTTTGGCTACCAATATTGCTCAAGTAAAGTGTGTTGTTAACAGGGTTTGGATGAGCTGTTGCTTCACTTGTTTTAAGCTCAGTTGAAGAAGAAGTGCCGTTGTCCTCGTAAGCATTTGGCCCTACATCGTCTGGCGTTAAAGGTGCATACCGTATGCTTTCCATGCTGAAATGATCAGCGCCCGGGTTACTAGTGTTTGGTCTTCCTTGTCCTTCGATGTCTTCATTGATTCCCCCTGTCGTTATTGCGTTTTCATACAAAGGGGTGTCTCCTGTCGATTTCCAAACATTAAGGATGGGATCGAAAACGAGGTGCGGGTTTTCATTTATAACCTCTGTCGCATCAAAAGAAGTAGAGGTTGCACCGGTTAAAAGAGCTGCATTGGCAGTAGGGTACAATAGGTTGTTTGACCAAGTGATTTTATCTCCTTGATCATTATCTGTATCTACGATTTCAACTAGACTGTTTTCTGATCCTGTAATCAAGTTGTTTGCAATGGTGATGTCTGCTAAGTCCTTGTTGTAGTTGTCATTGTTATCGAAGCCGATTTCAATTCCATGACTGTTGTTAATTAAGGTGTTGAAGGCGATGGTGATACGCTCTGCTCTAAAGTGCTTTGATAGGTTGGAACTTTGTCCGTCAATGGCGTCACCTTGCGTAAGCGTTATTGGCGCATCCCAGCGAGTTCCATTCAAACCTTCCATGTAGTTATTGATGATCACGTGGTCTGTGCCATACATGCGGATTCCCCCTGTGTATAGTGACGAACCGGCAGGTCAAGTGCCGATCTCTTTTCCATTGCCAAAAAAGTAATTGCCTTCTACTCGGTTTCTATTGCCATGCCTTAGAGAAAGCGTTCCGTAACTAGCGATGAAAGTGTTGTGCCTTATGATGTTGTCACAGGATTTAACTGAAACGATTTCCGGATCTCCATCACAATCTTCGAATAAGTTATGCTCTACAATTGAGTACCCGCTACTCTGAGACATTTCACTCCAGCCGATTCTGATAGACTCTTGTTCGTTGACTGCTCTTGGTCCGTTGTTTCTAAAGTAGTTATGGTCTATGGTGTCGTTTTGGGACTGATAGTACACTTCAGAGGACCCCGTATCGTCAAACGAGCCATCTATGGTTATGTAGTGGCCGGGTGTTTCTTTGTTTTGAAAAATATTGTGGTCTATTCGGTTGTTGTGGCTAGGGTAGACAAAGGGATAAGTGTTATCATTCCAAACGCCACCGACGAATACCCACTTGATAGATTCAGCGGTCTCCAGTTCAAAGACATTTCTTGAAATCCGGATGTTGTTACTTCCTTCTAATTTGACTAGGGAGTCTTCCCCTTGGCCATCAAAAGTGAATCCTTCAATATTGATGAATGCTGACTTCTTAAGTACAAAGTGCGCCTCTCCTGTTAGCGTAACGCCTCCAATGGTCTCGGCCTTGATGACAATCGGATTGTCTGCAGTGGCAAGTTTTTCAAACGTTGCTTCAAAGTCGTTGTAGGTTCCATTCGTCACGATAAACACACCACCGGTCAGTAGATGCATTTACTGCATCCGCTAGATCCTCTGAGTCGGTAAAGAACTGCTGGGCACTAAGGTTGAAACTTAGAAGGAGTATGGTGATAGCGAAGAGAAACTTCTTTCTAGTCATATCCTTCAGGAGGTTGTTGAATATATTCATGTTGAAGGTCTTGACGGGTAAGACTGTGCTTTTCTTGGCGAGAAGTACTCGCGACTTCCCGGTCTAGGCGACATCCCTAAATATACGACGGCTACTAGTCTCTTGCAGGTTTTGTGTCTCGCTATGCCAGCTCAACGATACTCTCTTTGATTTTTTCTGAAACGAGCGCAGAAACACCATGTTTCTCAAATAAGTTGATCAATTCATTTTTGTATGAAAGGACGTTTCTCACAATCCCTTCAGGATTCTTTATCGTGAAAGCATCAGCCAATTGGTATACGTCTTTAAGATTGATGTTGCTTCTCTTGCCGTTGATGGAAAGCGCTCGTTTTGTGTTTTTGAAATTGAGTAGCGGGTTGAGAGCGTATGTTAAATCGTACGCCGGTGATAACTGCCAGGAGTCACCTTGTTGGTTGTAGATGAAAGAGTGATTCTTGAGGTGATCGTCAAGGTTGCCATAGACTACGTTGAAGATCATCCTTTTGAATAACTCTTCTGTTTGTGCATGTGGGATCTTCAAGAAGGAGCATAACTTGAATAAGTTCTCGTACGAAGATTCTTTTACGCTTTTGTAGTCCCAGCCTGTCAATCCTGAAGCTGTTAGCACATGCTTCTTTTCTCCGTCTTGTCTGTCAAAGCGTAGGGTCGCAAAGTGTTTGTCATCGATCAACTTCGAATCCATCATTCGGATACCAGCCTTTCTAGCGATTTGGTAGTAGCAAAATTCAACTACTTCTCTTGGGTAGTTGATTTCGTCGTCGATTGCCAGTTTGACCAGATAGTGATCGTACTTGTCGGAGACTTCGAGGTCTCCTGGGATCACTCTTCCTGTTGCTGTCTCTTCTGAGATTAGGATTTTTGGTCTAGCTCCACCAGCAGAGGTTCCTATTTTGAAGATGTTTATCAGGGCTTGAGTGTTGAGGTCCTTTTGTTTAGTTGTTTTCTTTAGGTCGAGGACTTCTTTAAGCACCTCAATTATTTCCTTTAAATCAATGGTCGTATGTTCTTGTATTTCTACAGCTGGACTGTATTCAAGTGCGCCCATCCCTCTATTGCCTACATATGCCAATTGCTCAAGAACTGATATTGTTTTTTGATCTTTACTATCAAGCCATGCTTTGAATATGATTGAGCCAAACATGTCTGGAAGTGAGTCCGCAAACTGAGGTGGGATTCCTTTGAACGTTTCATTGTCAAACTGACTGAACAGCTGAACGTGCTCAGTCCTCTTGAGTATCCCGGTTTTTGGGAAAATATTTTGCAGCGCATTACGCTCTAGGAAGGCTGGATTGTATTGGAAGGATGACCTTTTTGAATCTTCGTCAAGCCCTATTCTTCCTATCTCTTGTCCAAACAGCTTGACACTTATATTTCTATTGGATGCCATTAGTACATAGATTTTGAATTGATCACATGGCTTTTGGCTTGTTCGACTTCACGTTTCACTTGTGCCAGTAAGTCCATTTCTTTCATGACTTTCAAGATGGTGTCGACAGTGAAGTTTTTACCAAGTTCGAGGTTCTGTATCGTTGTCCTGGAGACATCTAAAGACTTGGCTAGTTGGAATTGAGATAGTCCTCTCTGTTTCCTTAAGGCTTTGACCAATGCCCCTAGTTCGTTTTTGACGTCTTTGATTTCTACCGTATCAAACATGAATTGACCAATTTAGTGGTTAATATAGGGTGTTTGGTTCAGTAATGCTTGTTTTAGTGGTCATTTTGTGTAATTAGCTATATAGTGACCATTGTAATGGCTGTTTTAACTGTGAATATCACAGCTGTCCAAAACGTTTGAGCTAGACATAACCTAGCTTGTAAAACCGTGGGTTTTGTGCTGAAAAGAGGTCCTTTGTGAAATCTAGCCTACCCTGTATCAAACAGTGTTGCTTGTGATTCGATTCTGCCACTGGT
>JBGCGF010000023.1:0-115201 GCA_045110575.1 Saprospiraceae bacterium | reverse complement strand
CGCCAAGTAATTGGCAAAGAAGACTTACTTTCATGGTGAGCGCGAGGTGTGAGGTGATAACACCCTAAACTTAGGGAACTTCTACTCGCGCTCATCTTTCAAATACGCTCAGTCAAATCATTGTTTTGGACAGGTGTGATTGAAGCTCGTTCTTATTTAAACATTATCCCATGATCGATAACCTACTTAAAGTAACTGTCTTACTCCTTCTGAGTAGTTCGATGTTCGCTCAAAACTTCACGACTAGGTATTATGACGCGCCTATCGAATCTCGCTCTATTCTAACGACGAGCGAGCAGCTCTCCGATGGGTCGTTTGTAGCGGTACACATGTTGAATCAGGTTCCACACCTCGTTCGAATTAGTTCGTCGGGAGACATCCTGTTGAATCGTCCCTTTCCAGAATTTGCCGCGCTCAACACGGGCTACACGCCATACATCTATACCGATGGGGATCAAATGACCTTATTCGCTTATGATAAAGTGTTTCCAAATGCAGTTTTAAACACGTTTTCGATTGATCCTCAACTTAACGTACTTGCTCAAGTCGAAGACTATACGATCAATGGCCTCATACAGCTAGAGGATAACGATCGTTGGCTTACTAACCCAACCAACGATGAAGTATGGCTCTTTGAAGAGCGTGATGGTTCAACTGTAAAAGCGCACATCATCGATGCTGGTACTTCAACGGTTCGATCTGAGACGTTAACCAACTTTCCTGAGCGTGATCAATATGCGATTGCATTTAAGCGTGATACCATTGTCGTACTCAGTAATACGGTCGACACAATGCTTGATGCGCGCAAGTTGCTTCCTGGAGCGACAATATTTGAGGCGACGCAATTGCCAAATTTTAATCTTGCAATCTCACTTAGATCATTGACAGGGTTTGCACGGAGCAGGGTCAATTCTTCGCTAGTATTAGTTGCGAGTTCTCCAAGTCAAGGTGGTTCGAAACGATCCTTGTATGATATTGATGCAGGTATTTGGATTGACAGTTTTCCGTATTCTACACTCCAACTTCGACGCACGCCAGATACAAGCTATGTAGGTACATACGCTTTGTCCGTCAATCGTTTCGGGCCATTAAATCCTACGGGGTTTTATTCAGTTAACGTTGCTGGTCAGCACAAGGCGATAAAAGTCGCTAGTGGAGAATATTTACCGGATGTCTCACTTGTAAATGGCAACGGAGAATTTATCTTTCTTTCATTTACTGTCCCAACAGATACGCAACCAGAATTCTTCGTAGAGAGATTTAGTGAAGACGGAGATTTACTCTTGCGTGAGTCAGTATTTGGTGAAGCGCCAGTAAGTATCAGCCGGCCAGAGTTGCTTGCGGTAGGTGATCAAACTGCACTGATAGCATCAACAGATTCAATTTCTCGACTTTTTATCGTTCGTCCGGATACAATAGAGGTCATCCCTTCCACAACATCTGGTCGAAATCTAGAAATTGAAACCTTGAAGTCGACAACTAATGGCTTTATGACAATAGCTGCTGATCGAATAAATCGCGATACTGCTGAATTTGAAATTAGATTTTTTAATGAGGATGGATCAAGCAGAGCAGTCGCTCGTACGCCACGGTTGTCCTATGATAAGAATGAATCTAATTATAGTCAAAATAGTTTTATCTATTTTGGGAGTACAGGAAATGAGGACATTGTCTATTACGTCACAACCACCTACGGAGTCGAAGAGCTAGCCTTGAATCGTGTAGACTTACGCGGACCAACTGCGTCTGTAGAAGTTGTGGACCCACTATTCTTGGAAGGTATAATTCCACCAAATCTTGGCGTAAATAAAATAGATGTATTTTCCCAAAATGACACGGTGTTCGTTCTTACAACTATGAACAATAACAGATCCAATTTTTTACTAAAGGCTTACGATATTGGTACGAGTGAGCTTCTTCTAAATCAACGCATAAATACTGTTGCTGCAAGTGGAGGCAGGGCTGAATGGTTTATGACGAATGAAGGTTTCTCTAGTCTTCAATTTCATGACAATAGAGATTTTGTTCGCCATATTTCCTATTCCAATCTTGGTATTCCGATCGACTCTGCAGATGTTGACGTAAATACATTTATAAATAGTCCGTTGGGTTGGACTGACGGTCCTTCAAGTAATCGTGTCGTCTTTATTGATGGTGATACATACTATCAGGTGAGATACCAAAACGGTCATTTTGAGTCTCGGTCTTGGGACCTGAGTGATCTCCCTCATTCTAATTGGCCAGTAACAAGTCTAAAAGGTGATTCAATTTTTGTTGCTACGACTAGAACAATGTTGCCGGATACCGGTCGGATAAATCTATTTGCGCGTTCGATACTGCCTACAAATACCCTCGTTGGGATCATAGCACCTTCATCAGGTGAGGAAATCACACTCTCGCCAAATCCTGCACGTCAAACCATTCGCCTCAGCAAGGAGCTGGTTTTCGCGAAAGCTAGTGAAGTAAGAATTCTTGCAACGGCTACAGGGCAGGTTCTTCAAACGTTGACCTTCAGCGCTGGTGAATCATTGTCTCATATTGATGTTCGACATCTACCGTCTGGAAACTACGTGCTGCAAGTTGCAGGGCAAGAGGTAAATGCAGCGCAATTCATTGTGCAGCGTTAAGCGTGTCATTTGGCTTTTAAAAGGCCTGCTCCGGTAAGCAACTCCCGTCTCCTCATTTCTCCCTACTCTTGAGCCATGGAAGCACTCATCAGCAAAGTGAAGGCAAGCATCGCCCTCAGCACAGCAGCTGAAGACTACTTGAGGTCAATCGCAACAGAGAAGGTTTTTCCGAAAGGGACCGTTTTGATTCGACAAGGAGAGGTGGTAAACAAGGTGTATTTCGTGAATTCGGGGTGTCTTCGGTCTTACTGCATCGATAAAAGAGGGAAAGAGCATACGCTTCAGTTTGCGGTTAAAAATTGGTGGATTAGCGACTACATCGCGATCCATACAAATGAGCTCGCAACCCTCACTATAGCGTGTTTAAAGGAATCTAGGGTTATCGAATTCGACTCAAAAAAAATGAATGAAATACTGACGTTATTTCCTGAGTATGAGCCCTTTCAACGCAACCTGCTTGAGCGCCACGTAGTGAGTCTGCACAAGCGTATTTTGAATCAGTTACAACTGACTGCAGCAGAGCGGTATGATTTATTTCTTGAGCAGTATCCTGATATTGAGCAGTACACCCGCAATTATCACATTGCCTCATACATGGGGATCACTCAAGAGAGTCTGAGTAGACTACGTGCTGAAAAAGTATCTAAGTAGCATTTCTTATCATAGGTCATTTTTTGGCTGGGGCCACTGGTTCACCTTTGTGTTGGAGAGGCTGAATGCTCTGTACGTCACTTGAAGTGACTTGTTGTTGGAGCAGCACTCTTATCCGATTCAAAGAATACTGCCATGATTAAGAAATTACTAGGAATCGCCCCGAAGCTCGAATCAGATGGTTCATACAGCCCTTCAAAACTTGCGTTGAAATTGGCCGTCAGTGCGACCACAGACTTTGAGGAGATCTCGTACGACAAGTACAAGGGCAAGCGCTCGAAAATCCTCGTGATTTTTACCGAGCAGAAGAACATGAAGATGAAGAACGGTAAACTGTTCTCGACGGGTAATCATCCAGTTGAAGCGCTCGTCCCAATGCTTCACTTGCAAAATGCTGGGTTCGAATTTGAAGTAGCTACTCCAACGGGCAAGCCGGTAGTCTTTGAGATGTGGGCCTTCCCTAATAAAGACAAGAACGTAAAGGCCATTTACGATAAGCTATCTTCAAGCTTTGCGTCCCCGAAAAGCTTGCAAGAGGTAATTGACACCTCTCTAAATGATCCAGCATCGTATGCAGCCGTGTTTGTACCAGGAGGACACGGTGCGATGCTTGGTATCCCGGAAGATCAGAACGTTGGACGCATACTTCACTGGGCGCACGACAACGATTTGTTTACGATTACACTTTGCCACGGACCAGGGTCATTGTTGACGACCATGCTTAATGGGAAGTCGTTTTTGTATGAAGGATACAACATGGCTGTCTTTCCTGATGCTGTAGATAAGCAGACGCCAATGATCGGTTACTTACCTGGGCATATGCCATGGGGGTTGAGCGAAAAGATGAAGTCTTTAGGCGTAATCCTTATGAATACAAAGTCTGATGATACGGTATGTCTAGACCGCAAATTGATCACTGGTGCAAGTCCTGAAGCTTCTAATAAACTGGGCAAGTTGGCGGCGAAGACGTTGCTTGAGGAGTTGGGGTAGGAATGCAATGGCGAAGCTTCCGTCCTGCAGTAGTGCGGGACGGAAGTGCTGTGGAGTGTGGCTTCCGCTTTCCGAAGCGGGCACTCTACAAAACGTCAGAAATGCCACCGTCCCGCAATACTGCGGGACGGAAGCCGGCATTTCTTCACGGAATCCACAGTCCTTTCCATTTTCTTCTATCGGCGTTCAGCCCGGCTTTGACAGGGTTATTGAGTAAATAGTCAAATACCACCTCGTAAGTGCCAGGTCGCACATAACGGTCAAAGAATCCTTCTGCCCAAAAAGAGGGTTCGGCATTGGGCGGTGAAAAGCCAGCTCGTTGAAGTGTTCTGTTTGTAAATCGCTTATGTCTGGCAAGCAGCGGGCCAAGCTGGTTGTGAGCTTGATCGGGCCATGCACAGAGGATTACGTGCACGTGATTTCCCATTACACAAACGGCATGGATTTTACAATCACCACTTGTATGGAGTGTCTTCCAGCTATCTAAGACAATTTTAATAGCTGTAATATTAGCGAGGATGTATAATGCTTGGTCTTGTGCATCAAGTAGTTCATCATACTTCATAAAGTATTCTGCTTTTACGGCCTCGATTTGATCTACAGGTAGTGGTTGCTGTTTTCGCAAAACCACGAGTTGGTCTACAAGCTCTGCAGTCAGTTCTTTCAGAACAGCAACTGGTAGGCAGCCTTTCAGTCGATAGACCAAATGAATTGGCGTATCGCATAAGTAGCCATGCGGCATCTCTGAACTTGGCCAATAGAGCTTCATGGAGTGAATATACGGGGAGCACGGCTTCCGTTTTTCGCGTCGGTTGCGACGTTGTATCAGAAAGGGCCCGCCTCGGAAGGCGGAAGCCACCCTTTCTACCACCGTTTCGGAAAACGGAAGCCACCCTTTCTAATACCCAACCCCAGCATTAACTTCAACCTCCAATCGATTCTCCTTTGGCGGAATCGGACAGCTATACCGATCCGCATATGCGCAATACGGATTGTAGCTGAAGTTGAAATCGAGTATGGCGGTGCCGCCAGTTTCGTCGACATGATGAAGCTCGAGGTAGCGCCCCCCACCATAAGAAGAGTCTCCATTGGTAAGGTCGTTGAACATCACGAAATACAAGTCCATCTCACTCCACGGATCGAGACCTCTATATACCGTAAGCGCGCATGGAGTATCATGCAGCACGAAGGAAACCGTCGCCCAAGGAAGGTAACGTGAGGTCGTTTTACGGGTGGTCGCAACAAGGATCGTATCCGCATTTTTGATCGGGACGTACTCTACGGCAAGACAGTAGGTCGAATCATATGGCATGTACTTCACGCCCTTGAAGTCAACTTGCTGTTCAGGTGTCAAGAGCTTTGAGCTAGGCGCACCCCACGCATGCTTTACAGAGTCGGTGTAGGTCGTCCATGCTGCAGGTTGGGCGTAGGTGGCTAAGGATACGAATAGAGTTAATACAAGGACCAAAAGCTTTATAGGCATGCCCCGAAGGTAAGCATGACTCATTGCCTTGTAGATCTCCCGATCTGCAGGGGTGAAAGATTAATTACCCATCAAGTGTAACGAATCGTTTCCTCCTGGCATCAAAAGAGAAAACGAATCCTATGCGTCCGCTTTTCTCCTTCCTGCTCTTGGTCATCAGTTTCACACTTCAGGCGCAAATAGCTGCTCCTGCTATTCATGTAAAGCTGATCGGAGAAGGATCACCTATTCTTTTACTTCCAGGGTTTGCAACGCCAGGAGTAGTGTTCGACAACACCGTCGATTCGCTTGACGACGAACGAGCATATCACGTGTTTACCTATGCTGGTTTCGGCGGGACGCAACCCATCGATACACCATGGTATCCGAAAGTTCGAGAGGCCCTTTTTGCCTATGTCGAAGACAATGAACTGACGACCTTCGATCTCATCGGACATAGCATGGGAGGGAACTTGGCAACCGAAATTGCCGCCCGTTTTCCCGAAAGGGTGAATCGCCTCGTCTTGCTCGATGCGCTTCCGTGTATGCGTGAAATGATGATGCCTGGCGTACCTGCAAGTGCGATGACATACAATAATCAGCAGACGATGGGCATGTACAACATGGACCCCGATTCGTTTGAGGGCATGATCTCAGGTATGGCGAGTGGCATGACCGACGTTCCTGAGAAAGCAAAGATTCTGAAAGAGTGGATGAAGGCCGCAGATCGGAAAACCTACACCTTCGGATATGTTGATCTCTTGCGATTAGACCTGCGTCCGGAACTATCAAAGATCAAAGCGTTGACGACGATTCTTGCAGCACCAAGCTTTGGGGCGGAACTCGTAAAGGCCAACATGGAAAAGCAATATGCAAACTTGGATGGAGCAGTGATAAAAGTTGCTCCTAAGGGAAAGCACTTTTTGATGTGGGATGCCGAAGCATGGTATATTGATCAACTTCGCATTGCACTCTCAGGGGGCTCAACTAACTAGGCGATTCTGTGTCCAACAATACTCAAATATTTAACCGCCTTTTCGTAGAGCATCGACCTGCCGTCGTGAAGCTGTGTCGAGGATATGTCAAAGGTGACGCAGTAGCGGCAGAAGATCTAGCGCAAGAAGTGTTCGTTCAGGTCTGGCGAGGGTTAGATCGTTTTCGAGGTGAAGCTTCCGCCAAAACCTGGATTTATCGAATCACCGTAAATGTCTGTCTACAGGAAATTCGAACACGTACACGTAGACCCCAAATAAGTGTGGAGCCAACCGATATCGCTTTCCGAAGGAAGCCTGCCCTGAGTGAAGCCGAATTGGCTGAAACCTCAGACGCAGACCCTCGACTACAGCAACTTTATCAAGCCATTGGAACACTTCCTAAAGTTGACAGACTCGTCTACATGCTCATGCTCGAAGGGCAAGACTATTCCGAAATCGCTCAGGTGACTGGGCTTACACAAGGCGCGCTGCGCGTCCGTGTGCACCGTGCACATGATAAACTTCGAAAACTTTTAAGCAATGTCTAATCCAACCAATGAATTCCACGAACTTTGGCAAGCTGGTGATGAAGGCGATGCTATGAATGGCGAACAGGTTCGCCTAAATATTATGCAACGAGCGCGTGATCCTAAACAGGAGAGCATTCAGGCGCAAGTGCTCACGATCGTAATCCTTTCAATAGTAGTACTCGTGCTGCTACTATTTTTTCACTATTTATCGCCTGTTGAAGAGCAGCTAAGTATAATTGGAAAGTGGCTGATGATCGGGAGTATGCTTCTGCGAATAGCTGCAGAATTGATTGGACTTTCACTTGCACGGAAAATAGATTTTTTCGAAAGCGCGGCCATGTTTGTCCAAGAGAGCCGGCGTTTAGTAGGCTTTCGAGCAGGTGTGCATCAGAACTTGGTCATTATTAGTTTTGCGCTCTATTCGATTGGGTATTATATGTTGATGCCAGAATGGATCACTTATTTTAGTAGTGCAGTGATTTGGTTGTTATGTATCAGTTTTCCGGTGATTATGACGGTCGTAATAGTATTGTTTATTTGGCCTGGAATGAAGCGCGAAAAAGTGGCGTTGCTTGAACTAGAGAAACTTGCTGAAGCGCTGGAGAAAGCGTGAACGTTTTGATGCTGGACTTCGTGAGTTGATTGATAACTTTAGCACATGGCTAATAACTCCATGCACGTTGCTGAGCGCGAACGACGAGTAGGTAATTTTCTAGTAGGGCGATTACTCCCCTTTCGGAAAAAACGACAAGTCGGCCCGTTTACGTTTATCGATCACATGGGACCTTCGAAGGTTGGTCCTGGAGCTTATTTTGATGTCGATCAGCATCCGCACATTGGGCTGTCGACCTTGACATATTTAATCGAAGGGGAGATCGCGCACAAGGATTCAACCGGAGCTGATTTAGTAATCACTCCTGGGTCAGTGAATTTCATGACCTCAGGTAAAGGTTGTACCCACACCGAGCGTACGCCTGAAAGTTTGAAGCAGCAAAACGTAACCCAAACGGTACATGGTTATCAAGTATGGGTAGCACTCCCTGCAGCGCTAGAAGAGATGGAGCCTAGGTTTGATCACCTTGCAGCAGATCAGCTTCCTCGTTGGTCAGATGATGGGTTAGATTTTGCACTCGTTGCGGGTAAGGGATTCGGTAGGACTTCTCCGCTTCCAGTGCACTCTCCCTTGTTCTTGGTGGACATCTCAGCAAAAGAAAACGGATCGCTCAATATCGCAGGAGAGTTGAAAGGTGAGATTGCTATCGTGGTTGTTGTGGGCGAAGTACTTGTCGGTACAGAATATATAAGGGCGGGAGAAATGCTTATTTCTGAAACGGACAATGAATGCTGCATGGACCTAAGCGAAGGTACTCGTGTACTACTCTTTGGTGGCGAGGCTTTTCCGGAGCCGCGTCACATGTATTGGAATTTCGTCAGTTCTGATCTAGCACGCATCGAGCAGGCGAAGCGCGATTGGGAGGCGAAACGATTTCCTAAAGTGGAAGGAGACGACACCTATATCCCACTTCCAAAAAAGTGAGCAATGGTTGGCTATTGACCTATTCTTGTAAGCGTGGAAGTGAGGATATTTTTTTAGCCACTCTCGTGTGATCCTCAATCGCTTTAAGGTCCTCTAGACTAACCCAGCGAAATCCGTTTGACTCTTCGGCACTCACTTCAACAGTGACCGAATGCTTTACCTGAAATAGATACCTGAAGTCGTGATGCACATGCGCTGCCTCACCCTTCTTAGGATTGGCTGGGATAGCGTGTGAGTCGATGTCAAATGGAATGTGGGGCGAATCTCCAGTTGGAAGGAGCTGCAAGTTCTCCTTTTGGAGACCCGTCTCTTCGGCTACCTCACGGTAAGCCGCATCGAGAATACTTTCATCCGTCTTGTCGATATGTCCACCTGCTTGCAGCCAGCGATCAAGTGATTTATGATGGAGGAGCAAAACGCTCTGCCCATCAGCAGAAAGTATGAAGGCACTGGCCGTGAGGTGGCCCACAAAATTCTTGCGACTATAGAGGTTTTCTGATTCTGTTAAAGAGAGGAAGTATTGAACCGGAAATTGATGATCGATTTCTTCAGGAAAGCGCTGAATGTAAATATCGAACAGTCGTTGAAGTTGTTGTTTCGATTCTAGGTTTCGTATGATCATTAGCTTGAAGCGTGTTTTTTATTATGTAAGTAGATGCCGAATCCTGAATGGAGTAGTAGCTCTGCCAGTTCGTTATCTTTGAGTATTGTAGTGGATTTGATTTGCATGGTTAAAAACAAAAAGCAATCGCTTTATGGGTTATTAGAAATTGGCCTATTTTTCTAGCTTCAGTAGCAACTTCACTTCAGGCTAAAAGCTAAGAAATTTAGTAAGAAATTTCAGCAAAACAATGTCTGATATTGGTAGGCTGTACAAGCATGCATAGTGTTGAGCTGCACACGTTCAACGGGCGCTGTAGTTTGTAAGACCAGAGACATCTCATCCGTACGTTAACTTTACTACCCTATGCATTTATCAACTACGCGCTTCTTATCTCTCTTCATGCTGGTAGTTCTCTTGGATGCAGCGGCCGTCTTTGGGCAAGACCCGGCCTTTGAAAGAGTGATCACGGACCAGCCTAACTACAGCGCTAATTTCCTCTCGGGCCTTGGCCTAGCCGACGGCGGCAGCATGATGGTTGGTACGGGGCTTGTCAATACTTCTGACTCGCTTGCACTCATTCAGGCCGTCGGGGTTTACCGTTTCGATCGCTTGGGTGACCTCATCTGGAGTCAAGCTTATCCTGAGCCTAATCTCCTGAACGAAAGATATAGAGAACCACACGCTGCCAAGCTTGTGCTCGTAGACGATCGCGCCTACGTCCTCGTTGTGAGAAATCAAGTATCCGGTAGTACTGCATACCCGATGACTTTACGCCAGATTGACCTGCTAACAGGTACTGAACTCTCAATTGTCACGCTTGAGGCCGATGGCCTACGAGATAGCCTTGGTCCACCGGTAGCTTTCGCGATAATTGATGACGCGGCCGTCTTGATACGGGATGACTACGCGCGAGATCCGAGCCCTACAGCAAACACGGTGCAGGTCTTCGGGCTCGACGACGGTCAGCTGAGGGCAAGTCTCCCTAAAGAAGGTTACTACGATGAGAATGCCACGGCATGGCCAGCGGCCGGGCTTGTCTTCGTTGCTGGAGCAGAGCCGTTCGGGATCTATGCTGATGGTGACACGCTAACGTTTCCGTCCAGCATTATTCGGAGTCCAGAGAGTGGTGTTCAACCTTTCGTCGCCCTTGGCGATCGGGCCGTGTATGCCGCTACACAAGGGGCGGCTGGGAACGATCTCTTCGTCACAGCCTCTATTGACGGTTCCGATATCGTAACGACTCAAGCCGCCTTGCCGTTCCCTAATGCGCAGGTTAACGCATACGACCTCTCTGCATGGGGACTGGATTCCTTCGCCATGACTGTCAGAGGTCGAGGCTTTTCAGGTGGAGTTTTCTTGTTCGATGCTGACGGCTCAGGCGGTCGCAAGCTCTTAGGCGATACATGGTTACTGACACCTAATTCTTTTGATGGTCCTAAATACGCTGTCTTGTCCGAGCACACGAGCGCACCTCCGCAAAGGCGAGTGCTAGCCAGAAATATCTGGTCCGGTGATCCTGTCGGACTTGTTAATTACGTTAATAGAGACACCGTCGCACTCCCGATACCACTTTCAAGTCCCCGCCCGGAATTCTTTGATGAAATCCTCACGGCAACGCAGGCTGGGCCTGACGAAATTCTCGGCTATCAATCATTACCTGACATAGGGAGGGCTTGGATCAAATTTGATCGCTCAGGCGACTCGCTTGCACTTCCGCCAGGTGCAAGTATTCCAAGATACTTATTTAACCCAAAACTTACCCGATTGACTGATGGGCGCGGTTATCTTCTCCACGAGATTGGGAGTGATTTCTACCAGGCTATGGCCTACTTATACGATGACGAACTAGTCCTTCAGGATTCAGTAGAGATGTCTATTTTGGGCGAAGCATTTTCTGGCACAAGAAACCACCCCGATGGAGGCGTTATATACGCCATTCGACACAGAGATAGTATTGTGATTCGACACCTAACTGCGGATTGTGCAATTCGAGAACTAGGAACTTTTGACCCTCCAGCCTTTGTAACTGGGAATATTTCAGTCCATGGTATGGAGGTCGGGCCAGAAGGGGAGATTGCCCTTTCGTTGAGTTCTACTTTAGTAAGAGATCCTGATGCAGAATTGACCGTACATGGTTCAAATGGAGAAATATTACTCGGGCCTATGTTATTATCGGAGGCAAGGAATAATCACCGCTTGGCCTGGTCCCCATCAGGAAGCCTCCTCATTTACGAACGTGTCGGGGGAAGTTATCGGGAGTTCAGGCCTGAGCCTGACGGTTCGCTTCAGTTAGCCTTAACTGGTCAATTAAGCACTGATAGTGTTGGAGTTGTAAACCTTCTTTATGTGAGTGAAGACGAACTATTGGTTTCCTATACCGATTTAGCGCCTGGGGGAGCGCCTTACGCGACCCTTGCTCGTTACAGAATTCCTGAACGCGAGTTTCGCGTAATCCACGTTGAGTCGGAAGAATCGTACGCCTACAGGTTAGAGCTAAGTGAGGAAGGGAAAGTCATGCAACCGGTATACTTAAGCGCAGGCTTTCGAGCTGTAGTCTTAAGTCAAGGTTCTATAAGCTCGAATAATGAGCCTCGTCTCATAGATGATGCAGGATTAGTGGCGCGTTCGCCATTTACCGATGCGATCCACTTCTCTTTCGAGGGTAGGCGCCCACGCCCAGAAGTCGTTGTCGCGAAACTATTTGATGTCGGTGGACGGCTTGTCCATCAGGCTGTCGCAGAACCTTTCGCAGATGGGCTTTATAGGCTGCAGACTCCAAATGAGCTCCCCTCAGGGACCTACATCTTGCAGCTTGATGATCGGGCTACGCTCTGCGTGAAGCAGTAGTGTCAAGATGCTGTCATTGGTACATTTTATGAGATGGAATGCATCTGCTTATTAGCGTCTCTAGTACTTACACGCGAATAGCTTTCATGTCAAATTCTTCTGCTTTCGCTGTATCGCAGTTTGGTTACGAAAAGTAGTTGTTACGCTTTTTGCAGTAGCATCCTTTGCATGTCGGGTAAAAGCCCGGTACGTTAGCGCCTTCTTCACCCTTACGCTCACCTTTGATCCCTCGTCTTTTTACACTCACCGCAATTTTTACGCGCTTAGCCTACGCAGTAGCGTTGGCCTAATCCGATCAGTCATTGAGTCACTTGGTAAGTCGTCTATTCCTGATTGCCAGCGATCAAGAAGCCTAGCTAACAAGTTTCAGCGCATCACTACCTTGACTCCATGAAAAAGCTCGTCCTTCTTTCGATTTCAGTACTGCTACTTGTGTCTTTTTATAATTGCCAAACAGGTGGTGCTGGAACTGCAGCCGTAGAAGTCGCTATTCCTGAAACGCCTGATCCATTTGCAGCCTTTGACAGTGCGAAAGTGACGTACACGACTTACTGTGCAAGTTGCCATGGTGTGCAGATGCAGGCTTTCGTTGATCGCAAGTGGAAGAATGGAAGCTCAGCCGCTGAGCTTGGGACTTCGATCTATAATGGTTTTCCCGATGCAGGTATGCCGGCATGGGGGCAGGTTTTGGCGGAAGCTGAAATAGACGAACTTGTAGCCTACATCCAAGCTGGAATTGTGCAAGTTGAGAAGTACGGATTTGCAGACGTTGCAGTGATGTCTGATACGGTCCAAACGAAGTCACTCACCTTTACCATTGAGACGGTGGTCGATGGAATGGAAGTACCTTACAGTATGGCTTTCTTGCCTGGCGGAGACATGCTCGTAACTGAGCGTGGCGGAGAAGTGTTTCGTGTTGATCCTTCCGGCAAAACCACCGAATTAACAGGCGTTCCAGCTGTACGCGCACAGGTGCAAGGTGGAATGCACAACGTGCTGCTACACCCCGATTTTGCAAACAATCAATACGTCTACCTTTCCTATGGAGCGCTGAAAAAGGATGGGGGCAAAAAACTGACCACCACCAAAGTGTCTCGCTATAAACTAGAAGGGACAAAGCTCACAGAGGAGATGACGATTCTCGAAGCACTACCGTATTCGAAGTTGGGATACCACTTTGGATCAGTGATGCACTTCGATGCTGCAGGGCAACTCTTTATCACTGTCGGTGATCGAGGAGAGCGTGATGTTAACCCACAGGACCTCTCGCGCTATGGAGGCAAGATTCACCGCGTCAATGATGACGGTTCGATTCCTACCGATAATCCATTCGTGAAAAACGATACGGCAATCACAAGTATCTACTCGTATGGCCACCGCAACCCGCAAGGAATGGATATCCATCCGACGACAGGGGCGATCTGGGAGCATGAGCACGGTCCTCGTGGTGGAGACGAGATCAACATCTCACTCCCCGGCAAAAACTACGGATGGCCAGTCATTAGCTATGGCCTCAACTACGACGGCACCACCTTTACCAATCTCCTTGAGAAAGAAGGCATGGAGCAGCCGCAGCATTATTGGGTACCTTCTATCGCTCCGAGTGGCATGACCTTCGTTACGTCTGGTAAGTATGGCGATTGGAAAGGGAACCTGCTTGTGGGATCGTTGCGGTATAAGTACCTCAACCTCGTTCGCATAGAAGGCGAGCGGATTGTGAGCGAAGAGCCACTGATGAAGAATATCGGTCGTCTTCGCTTTGTGACAGAAGGACCTGACGGCTTCATCTATGCAGGAGTCGAGAGCCCTGGTAGAGTGATTCGTTTACGTCCGCTGAAGTAGCGCTTTTAGGTCTAGGAAATTTGCTTCCTCCTATGTCAACGGTAAAACCCATTGGTGAAACGGCCCATTCTTATCGTGCTTAGCCTGTCAATGGCGATGCATGTCGGTACATCGATCGGTATTTTGTATTCGTGACGCCTCAAGCCCAGTGTTTATTGGCGTTGACGTGTTTCGAGCATCTATTTATGTGGGCCTTCGTAATCATGGAGTAGCTCCAATGTAAACTTTGGCCTACTGCTATCTGCGTAATTGAAAGCACCATTCATGAAACGGTACGAACCTTGCGTGAAATGGGTAGATGCAGTGTTATGAGAGGTACTACCTTTCGTTCAAAGTTTGAAATTGCGAGCTCACTGCTCTACCAAAAATTCTAGTCTCATTAGAGGACTGCTTCGTAAGAAGTGGTCCTTTTTTTTGTTAGAGCTCCGACGAATAGACGCGGTATAGACGTTGAGAGCCGCCGCCGATGCAACCAAAATTGCGGTTACCGCGTATGGATGTGACTGCCACAGTCAATATGTCTGACCTACCCATTCCTCCATACTTACTTGAATACTTGCCTTATTTGGCGGTCTGTCTTGCCATGACTGCTTTTGTATTGATATCGCTTCCGTTGGCAAAGAAGTCAATTGCGGGTACTCAATTACGCAGGCAAAGTATCATTGCCATTATCGTTGCGGCAGTGGCAATGTTTCACGGAGGATTGGCCACTTGGGAGTTCCTAGTAATTCTCGGAGTAGGAGGCGTTTTCGTTGCGATCTATTATCAAAACCACTTGGGTAGAAAGCGAATCGCTCAGGCTATTGCAGCGGAGAAAGCCGCAGCCAGGAAAGCGCAGTTAGCATCGTTTCTTTCAGAGGTCGAGCAAGACGCAAACTAGCCTACAGCTTACCGGTGAGCTTTTGCATCGCGGCCTCACGATCGGCCTTCACTTTGTCTTGACTCAATTTGAACCGTCCGGTTACAGATTCCACGTGTATCCGAAAGCCCACAATGTGCGGGAGTAGCGCCTTTATCCTCGGATCGTCATTGCTGATGTCCCATTTACCTTCCGGTTCCATCACCTTGACTAAGGCGTGCAGGTCTGCCTGCACATCTGCATGATCAGTTAGCCGTTGGAGCTTGCCTCGCACAAACACCTGCTTATAGTTGTAGGTCGGTAAGCGCCCTTTCGTGTGGTAATCTGTCGGTGAGATGTAGGCATTCGGACCGTGATAAATTGCAAGTACTTCCCGTCCATCTTGAATCAAATCTGCTGCTGGGTTATTCGCGTCGAGATGGCCAAGGAGTTGCATCTGATTGCCCTTTTCAGAGAAGCCTGCCTTGAGCGAAGCCGAATGGGCCAAAACCAGTGGCAATGGAGTCGCAAACGGTACATCACTATCCGCAACGATAAACGTAGCCAGGGGCTGTTCACGCATCAGCTGTAGATGCGCTTCAAAATCAGGTTCGTTGTAGTGGGGTGGAGGGTAAGATCCGGCCATGCTTAAAGGTACATAGAGACTTTACGCTTTAAGCCTGCTTTTCGATTTCAATTTTGACGAATCGAAAGCTCAGCGCAGCTAAAGCCGAAGGCCCTCGTAGAGCGGGATCGAATGCATAAGGTTGTCTTCAGAAAGAGGTAGCTTTAGCAGTGTATCGAATCCCCGAAAAGATGAAACCCTCCCTAGCGCTAACTCTTTTTATCCTATCCGCACTTTTTAGTTGTTCTCCTAAGCAGGAAGCTCCTCCTACTCCAGAACTTGAAGCTGCCGACTTAGGAACATTGCAGCACAACTTCAATCTGAGTCCTGCAACGCAAGTAAAGTTTGAGGAAGGTTTGTTGCTATTGCACAACTTTGAGTACGAAGATGCGCTAGTGGCCTTCAAAGAAGCTACTGCTCAGGATAGCACGGAAGTGATGACGCACTGGGGAGAGGCGATGTCCCATTACAAGGCATTGTGGCGATTGCAGAATACTGAAAAAGGCAAGGCTATCCTATCTCGATTGGGAGAAACCAAAGCCGAACGATTGGCTGCTATCGATGATCCCATGAAGCAAAGCATGTGGAAGATGGTCGAGATCATGTACGGTGCAGGCGATTTCGACGAGCGTAATAAAACGCTAAGCACCTACCTCGCTGACCTACATGAGCAACATCCCCAGCAGCAAGAGATAGCAGCGTTCTATGCGCTTTCCTTGATCTGGTCGACCGAAGAGTACGGAGATGGGAGCGATGACTTGCGATTGGCGGCAGCGACTGCAGACAAGGTTTTGCAAATGAACCCGAATCACCCAGGCGCATTGCACTATAAGATCCATGCATTGGACGGACCCACCTCCGCCAAAGAGGCTCATGCTGCTGCAGATGCATACGCCAAGGTTGCGTCTAGCGCTACCCATGCCTTGCACATGCCCTCGCACATCTACCTAGCGCTTGGCGAATGGAGCAGTGTGGTCAAGTCCAACCAAGTGTCCTACGATGCCAGCGTGGCACGCATGGAAAAGAAGGGACTGGGTGACGGTGCTCGTGGATATCACTCTTTGGCTTGGATGCACTACGGGTTGCTTCAACAAGAGCGTTTTGCTGAAGCCGAACAGGTTTTAAAAGACATGCTTACATATGTACCAAAGGATCCGACAAAAGGGGCGCGTGGCTACCTCGTCGGCATGCAGAATCGGCACCTCTACGAAACGGGAACACGATCGGCTGCGATCCAATTCGATACAGAGGTCAGCGTGGATGACATCGGCATAAGCGCCCAATCAGGCCGTAGTTTTTTACGAGCACAGTTGGCGTTTGCGAACAAGGATGTGAACACGGTAACCGATGAAATCAAATGGCTAGGAAATAAAATTACCATGGCTTCTCAGCAAGTAATAGGCAGTGGCCTCGCCATGTGTGCTGCAGGTACAAGCAGGTATTCGCCGACGGAGAACAGTATCAACATGGCTCGAGTCGTCCTTGCGCAGCTAAAAGGTATCAAAGCATCGCTCGAAAATCGGCCAGATGAGTTTGAGAATTACATGAAGGAAGCCGTAGCCTTAGAGGAGCAAACGAATTATCCTGCCGGTCCGCCGAGGATAACCTTTCCCTCTTTTGAGCAATATGGTGAGTGGTTGCTGGCCCAAGGAAAGCATGCCGAAGCTGTCGAGCAATTTGACAATGCCTTGCAACGCATGCCAAGAAGATCCAAGTCTCTACGCGGCAAACTCACGGCTTTCAAAGCGCTAGATCGGAAGGGTGAGGTAAAGGTGTTGGAGGATGAGTTGAGTTTGGTTTTGGCGGAAGCGGATTGAGAATGCGATTAACTGCATCTTCAGCGTTTTAAGTAAGGTGTACATTAGCTTTCAAGCTATCAGCAATAGCTAAAGCAAAACCAATTCGACGATGAACAAAGCCCTCCTCCTAGTTCTAAGCATACTCTTCATCGTCTCTTGTAACGATGCGCTAAAAACGGAATCCAACTCTCCTGACCTAATCAAGAGCACGAAAAGTATTGAACTAGACCTGAAGGAGGCCAACCGACTTAGTGAACTGCCGCTTGGCTGTATTCAAACGCCACTCCCTTACAAATCAGGAGTCGTGATCGCCAAGGAGAGCGATTTGGCAATGCCTATAGTGCATCATCCCGCTTTTTATGGCTGCTTTGATTGGCATTCTGCAGTACACGGCCACTGGTCATTGGTCTATCTACTCAAGAACTTTCCAGACCTCGCCAACAAAGAGGAAGTGATCCGAATGCTTGATGAAAACCTGACGGCTGAAAAAATCGAACAAGAGGTGGCCTATTTCTCACTCAACCGAGAAAGCAAATCCTTTGAAAGAACCTATGGCTGGGCGTGGTTACTCAAACTGCAAGAAGAGCTCTACACCTGGGATAACCCAATGGCGAAGAAGTGGTACAACAACCTCAAGCCGCTCGAAAATTACATTTCAGCTGCCTACATGGACTACCTTCCCAAGCTAGCGTATCCTGTCCGAGTGGGTACACACTCGAATACAGCCTTCGGGATAAGCTTTGCTTATGACTATGCGTTGGCAACAGAAAACACAGCATTAGCAGGTGCGATTAAAGAAGCTGCGATTCGCTTTTATAGTAACGATAAAGACTGCCCCATCAGCTGGGAGCCAAGCGGCTATGATTTCCTCTCGCCTTGTCTGCAAGAGATCGATATTATGCGCAAGGTGCTTTCTAAAGAGGAGTTTGAAACGTGGTCTACTGCGTTTTTGCCTTCTCTTTTCAATCAAAAATTATCGCTCAGTCCTGGGGTGGTCAATGATCGTTCTGATGGACACATGGTTCACCTAGATGGGGTGAATTTTTCAAGAGCTTGGTGTCTTTACCCTTTGAAAGAAAATACACAAGCGTACAATTTAGCGACCGAGCATTTAGATTATTCGCTTTCCAAAATCACAGACGGAGACTATGCTGGCCAGCATTGGTTAGGTTCGTTTGCGCTATATGCGTTTAAGACGAAACGGGAGGCGGGGGAGTGAGTCATTCTGTCAATGAATAAGTAAAGCTTACGTCGATGTCAATTCAAAAGTGGAGAGGACCTCTCATAGTAATTCAGAAAATTTGGCATTGGCTTATTATCCTTCTATTCGCCATAGGAATACCCGCAGGCTTATACTATTCAATACAGATTGCTGATACCAATTTTTGTCCTACCTACTCGGACTATTCTGGGTTTTGGAGAATATGTAAGGCAACTCGGACGGATCATAGGAGCATTCCCTTTATTGATAGCTCCTTTACTCTACTATGGCAGACCGACGAAAGCCCAGCAAAGGCAAGTCTGCCAAATATGATGATTCAACCTGATGCTGAGCAAATAGTTGAGACCTATACTATCAAACTTTCGTGCTTTGGTGATAGTATGAGTATAGATGATAGCAAGTATCACTACTTCTCAGGCGCATACTCTATTAAGTTGAGTCAGCATTGGAAGCGTGAGGACACATTGATCATGAATTCTGATCAAATCAACATGAAGCTGGTGCCCGTAAGTATGAAACAAGTAATTGAAAACATGGGCAACTAAAATATCGAGATTCTTGAAAAGCGTCACGACATTATCAATTGCCAATTATCAACTAACAATTACCGAATACTCCCTCTCGCTCTCCTCATGCGCATCTGCTTGCCTAAATCCCAAGCTGCTGTCAACTGAACACGCTGACCCGTCCACTGGCGTCGATACGAATTCGTAAACGTTGCACGTTGTGATCCACCGGCATATTGCTGGAGCTCGAACATGTTACGTACGTTGAGGGACAACTGAAGGCGATCATCTAAGAACTTACGCGTCAGTCCGCCACGTAATCCATAATTCGGATCACGGTAAAACTGCGCATACCGCTGACCTCCATTGTAGTCGAACGTTAGCTGTCCTCGAATGCCTTTGAACAACAAACCTCTTGCGCTCAACTGTATGTAGGCCGTATTAAAATCATTCCCGAAATCGATGCCTTCGTACTCACCGATCTGAGTAAACTTGGCTACATAGATCTCACCATTGAATTGCCAATCCTTGGTTGGAGAATAGCTGATCGTAGCTCCTGCTGCCATCTGCTTCTCAACGTCAAGGTTGATGATCAACAAGCGCACAAGGCCAGTGCTATCCTGTGTCGCAAATCGATCGTAAAAGCCATGTACATAGCTCATGGATACAAACGGATTGACCGTCAACTTCTCTGAAGCGTAGAGCACTTTTAGTTCGAATGCATCCACTCGACTTGGGTCAATGTCTGCATTTCCAAGCTCGATCGAGTTCGGATTAGACAGCCCACCAAACGGATTGATAAACCAGAAACCAGGTCGACGGATACGCTTTGAGTATCCGAAATTCGAACTCCACTTCTCATTTATCTTCCGACTAATCGTCGCAGAAGGAAACAAGTTATTGTACTCTTTTAAGATGTCAGGATCTCCGTTTTTTTGCTCCACGCGTACATAGGTGTACTCGTCACGAAGGCCGACTTGAAGTCCCCAGTCATTGTGCTCGTATCCGTACTGGACATATCCTGCACCAATGCGCTCGAAGTAGTCCAGCTGATTGTCAAATCCTAAATAAACGCTGCGTTCACCGTTGTCGATACGCTCTGCGATATAGTCGCTTTCAATCACACGCGCCTCTCCACGAATACCAAATTCTAGCTTCGCGTGTTCGCCAACCGGTTGCTCGTAGTCTACTTGTAGGAGATAGTCTGTACTCGATTCAATACTCTCTGTCTCTATATCAAGCGTGGCCTGTCCACTCGATAACGTCTCATAGAACTTCATCGTTTCCTTCTCCGGACTTCTCCAAAAGTCATTCTGGAAAAGCACGAATATCTTTTGATCCTTCTTCTTGAGGTCATGACTTAACGAAGCTTCAATCTGGTTGTATTTGCCGGGCTCGCGATATCCGAGCGTCTGCTTCAACTCGCGGCTGAGCGTACCGTTTTCGTCGCTGTACTTAAAGACCACATCAGATACATCGTCATCAAGCTGATAGTAGTGCGAGTAACTCGCGCTAAGCGTTGTCTTGTCCGTTATGCGGTAATCAAAGCCTCCGAATCCATTCCAGGCTTTATCACTTCTCTCTTGCTCTAAGTCCTCGCGCAGGAGCTCGACGCCTGAGGCAAGGTTACTGATTCGGTCTGCTTCACCGTTGCTGAAGTATTTAGAATATCTCGCGCCAGCGTTGCCGTAGTACGTCCATTTCTTTTCGCTTACGCTAAAACTTCCGTTGAGTCGATAGTCGTCTGGAATTCCAACCGAAGCACTCACTTGACCACCCCAGCTCTTTTCGGTTTTCTCCTTCATCACGATATTAATGATACCGCCCGAACCGCTCGCCTCATAGCGTGCAGAAGGTTGGGTCATAATCTCGACACTCGCAATGTTGGCAGCATCTAAACTCTGCAAAGCATTGTTGTCGGCCAGGGTACTTGGCTTACCATTGATGAGGATTTTTACGCCGGAATTTCCGCGTAAACTCACGACACCTTCTGGTGATACATTGATCGAAGGAACGTTGTCGAGTACGTCGTTTGCAGACCCACCTTGCGCCAATACATCAGCGCCTACATCGAAGATCTGTTTGTCAAGTTTTAGCGTCATCTGGCTGCGCTGTGCAGTCACCGTCGCGCCATCAAGTGCAACGGCATCTGTTTGCAGTCGAATCGATCCGAGGTCGGTGTTCTGTTTTAGCGAAAGCGAAGAATCTAAACGGGCATACCCGATAAACTCAAAGCGAAGCGCGTACTCTCCTTTAGGAAGCGTCATCGAAAATCGACCAAGACTGTCGGTACTTGCGCCGTTGATCAATGCTTCATCGGCATCAAAAGCCGATACGGTAGCGTACTCAAGTGGGACGCCAAATTCGGCATCTAGAATCGTACCGCTGAGTGTAACAGCGACGTCTGCATTAGGCAAAGCTGTCGCAAAGAGGCTACTGGTAAATGCCAGCGCCAAGAGTGAAATAATAAAACGCATTTGAGAGGATTGAGGCTCTTAAGCGACTACTTGAGTAGCGCTAAGATTCTGGGATTATTAAGTTGTTGGGCTTGACGACGAGGCGTCCAATCTTCGAATTCGACAGTCTTTGAATTCGACTTACGTATCCGTTGTTCTGCATTAGTGACCTGGCTTAAACCAAAGCCGCCGGCATCTGATGCTGAACGAGTGTATTCGATTTTGTTGAGCTTCGTGTCAGGATTTGCACCAGCCGCTAGTAGCAGTTTTGTACTCTCGAAATCGTTATTCTCGATCGCAATAAGTAGCGGTGTAGCTCCTTCATAATCCCAAGCAACGAGACTGTTCTTAGGGCTACCATCGGTGCTCGAATAGTTTGTTCTAGACTCGATGTTCGGCTTCGTGCGTAGGATTTGAGAAACGATGTCCTCGCTTCCTTGAAGTGCCGCATAGTGAATTGGCGCCCATCCAGCATCTGATCGACTCATAGGGTCAGCGCCATACTGAAGGAGTAAAGAGACCGCCTTTGGATTAGAAACAATGATCGCCTTAATGAGGACTGTGTTTTCGTCGTCTCGGACATTTGCATTCGCTCCTCCTTCAAGTAGGTTTTTCAGTCTCACGTTATCGCGATTATCAATGGCTTCAAAGAGGCCATGTGAAGCATGAGGATGCGGATGGTCATGTCCTACTACTGATCGCTCGCGTTGTTCTGCATTCCGCTCATTTCTGGCTGCAGCTTCTTCCGCGCGGATTTCAGCTTTTTCAGCTCTCTTCATTGCTTCTTCCACTCGCTTTTCATCTGCTTTCGAGAAGAAGTATTCCTTTTCGCCATTCACGTTGACGTGGACATCCGTATGGTTGTGGACGTGTCCTTCCTTGAGGTGAGTAGCACAGGCAGGACCTTCGGTAATCAGGCCTAGAAAATGAGCGAGATCATCAGCTCCTTCTTCAAGGGCGAATTCTAGTGCTCGCAGACCAGAATAGTCCGTAAGGTTTGGATTGGCTTTGCTTGAAATAAGAAGGGCTACAGGGTCGCCGTTTCCTTCACTTGCTGCATGCATGAGCGCCGTTCGGCCAATCGCATCGGTCTTATCGACATTTGCGCCACGCGTAATGAGTGCACGCATGATTTTTACCTTTCCTTCATTTGCTGCAGCATGCAAAGGAGGTAAGCTTTCGCCAAAACCATTGATGTCTGCACCGGCTTTTATGAGCGCTACCAGACAATCAAACTTGCCTTCGCTTGCCGCCATGGTAAGTGCTGTCGGACTATTCGGCCCTTCGTGCCAGTTGATACTCGCTCCAGAAGCAAGCAAATACTTGAGCGTCTCAAGTGACCCTTCACCTGCTGCTTCGAGTAGAGGTGTCCAACTGTTTGTCACCGCATTTACATCTGCACCGCGACCTATCAAGAGCTTCACAATCGCAACTTCGTTTTCAGAAGCAGCCATGAGTAGTGGTGTCCAGACCCCGTCTACACTAACGTCCACATACGTCCCATTAACGTCTGCACCTTGATCAAGAAATTGCTGTACCGCTTGAAGGTCTCCCTCGCGGATAGCATTTAGTAGGGATGCGAGCTTTGGGTCTTGCGTACTGAATACACGTGTTGTGGTCGTTACGGTGGTTGTCGTTCTTTTCCCACTTTGCGCATCGCTAATGTTTGCGATTGGTGCCGCTTCTACGATCGGTGAGAGTTGCTGAATGGGTTGAGGATCACTCTGCACTTCTGTTAGCACGATTGTATTTGAGCTCGGCTGAGGCGATACGATAGTCGTATTTGATTTAGGATCGTTCTGATCATCAGAGCTTTCGTTCTGTGACAGATTCATCGCATCGAGGTGATCAGCAAGTGGTACTTCCGTCTGTGTAGTGAACGCGAAGGCCATTCCTAGTCCAGCGAAGAGAATACAAGCGGTTGCAAAGCCTTCGCGATAGGTGCCAGCACCACTGTTGGTTGAGAAGATTCTTTTTACCCTTTCGGCAAAACCACTTCCCTTTTTGCGACGACCTTTTCCGCTCATAGCCATAGCAAGTTGAGGCTGATTTTGGCTAGTACTTGCGACACCTCGGTGGAGTTGAGATACGCTAAGTAATGTCTTTGCGTAGGGCATCGCTTCGCCTGTGGCGATGATGGCCAGGTCGTCGCAGCAGTGCTCTCTTTCTTCGTCTACCTGGTTGCTCATCCACCAAACGCCAGGGTGAAAGAAGAACACGTTGGTGAGTAACGTTTGTAGCAGGTTGACTGCGAAATCATCTCGACGTACGTGCGCAAGTTCATGCGCTAGCACTGCATAGATTTCGGTGTCACTTAGCTTGTTGAGCATCAATTGCGGAAACAAAACGACTGGCTTCAACCAACCAATTACCATTGGCGAAGAGGTGCGTAGGGTAGTGCGATAGACCACTTTCTTTTGGATACGCAGTTTTGCCTCGAGCTCATTGATGCGATCGATCCAAGCTTCTGGAAAGGCTTTCGTGCCGTAGTGCTTGAGTCGTTGCACAAAAGCCAACTGCCCTAGAAATCGAAGTTGAAGAACGAGGACTCCCATCAGCCAAAACGTGACAAGAAGTGGTAGGTGATCCGTGTAGTAATTAGAAAAAGTCTGCGCGGCTGACTTCCAGGACGACGTAGTAGTTACGACCGGTGCTTGAGACGCAATGACTTCGGTTCCTGAAGATTGCAGTGCTATTGCTTCTTGGTTATCCTGGCTTTCTGAAGAAGGCGCGAATACAGTCAATTCAGTGCCTGGAGCAGCTTGTTGCCATTGCTGCCAAAACGATCCGCCGACGGTCAAGAAAAATGCCGCTAGCAGACCTGCAGACACGAGATAGCGTGCCTGTGCAGTATAGCTTCTTAGTGCAATGAGCAGTGTCGCGAGCACAAGTGCAAATGCGGCTCCTTGCCAGAGGCTGTGTAATAGGGTCCAGCCGAGCGCCTGCACCAATTGTGGATGTAAGATTTGCTCGATCATGACGGCTGATTTTCGTCCCCCTCGAGTTGATCAAGAAAGGCCTTCAATTCGTCGATCTCTTCAGCGCTAGGCGTATGCTTACCCAAAGCACGCATTACTAGGCTTTTAGCGGATCCTCCGAACGTCTTGTCTAGGAAAGAGTCCAAAAGGGTGTCTTGGGTTGCATCCTGTTCAATAACAGCGCGATAAATGTGTTTTCGACCCGCAGAGGTGCGGTCGAGCATCGCTTTTTCCATCATGACTTGCATCGTCTTGAGCACTGTAGTGTACACAACGGGCTTGTTCGAGTCCAATGCTTCATGGACCTCCTTCACACTTAGCGGTCCACGTTGCCAAAGCAGCTGAAGGACGGCAAGTTCGGCAGCGGTGGGAGTGGTTGAATTAGACTTCTTTTTCACAGCAACTACGATGTTTCTCGTACAAACATACGAGTCTTGCCGTAGCCAAGCAAATTTAACTACGATTATTTTCGTAGTTGAGGCTTTAACCCGCTTGGTTTTATGGCGTTTGGTCTAAAATGTGGTCTGACCGTATCACCTGTATGGTCCAACTGTTGTACGCATGTGGTTCGGCCGTTGTATGCATGTGGTCCGACTGTTGAACGGTCGACCGTACAACGGTCGAACCACATGCGTTTTAGCAAAAGTCCCGCGCGTAGCGCAGATACCCTCGCAGGGCGGGGCTGAAAGCCGCTGGCCTTCCTACCAGCTCGCTCCAGAGCCTCCGCCGCCAGAACTGCCGCCTCCAAAGGAGCTTCCGCCGCCGCCGCCAGAAGAAAAACTGCCACCACCACTGCTCGAGTTAGACTTACGCGGAATGACCTTAATTTCTTTCTTCTGAAATTGACACGCCTTACATGAGAAGGTGAGTTCACGTTTTCCGGAGCGAGACGTAGTTGCTCTAGTGATGGTCTTAGACTTCGTCATCTTGTACGTCTTGTAACTACAAGAAGGACAAGCGGTATAGCCAGACATGCGTTTCGCATACGGTAGGATCAAGACCTCTGAGCGGTCTTTTGTTACCCAAACATCATGGTCGATCGATCCAATTTTTTCCTCGATAGTGTTGCCGTGCTCGAGAAATTCATCTTCTTGACTTCTACTCAGGCGTCGCATGATCTCTCCAGATCCTTTTGCATACCTTGGCATATTTCGCAGTCGAAGTAAGTAGCGCGAAAGAATTGGATAGGTAACGATCGCATACGGAAACGGGAAGATAAAGCACCATAAGATGCTCTGCCAATATCGAATTCTGCGCCACTTATCATGTAGTGTCTCCTTGTCAAAATAAACCACAAGTACCCAGCAGCTTAGGAGTAAGTGGAAGAGGAAATTGATCGTCAGGTACGTTACAAGGATAGGATTGCGACTCCACCAATTACCGGTTCGAGTAGCCGATTGCGGTAAGCGATCATTGTAATAAGGTTGACCACTTGACCCAGGAGTGAGGTCTGTATAGAGGTCGTCGTGGCCTCCAAACATTGGGACCAATGGATCCATGTACTCTGAGTAAGCGACGCTTGGAATGGAATCGAGTCCTTTGGTCCCCCGGTAAATCAAGTCGATCGCACGCACTGTAGCCAGTACTGCAGAGCCGCGTTCGCCACGTTTCATGTACGGGACGAACTCGTTGGTGAGGACACGCTTTGCAAGTGCATCCGTGAGGATCGACTCCATACCGTAACCGGTTTCAATTTCTGCCCGGCGTTGGTCCTCTACGATAAGTAGCAAGTAGCCTTCATCTGAACCGGCCTGTCCAATGCCCCATTGCTTGAAGAGGGCAACGGCAAAGTCTTTTGGTGTGTCGTCCCCGATCGTAGGCAAAAACGCTACAGCTCCCTGTGCATCTGTTTCTTTATTGAGCAGGTGCAGCAATCCATTTGTCGCCTGGCGAGAATATGCATCCATACGACCAGCCGGATCATACACAAAGCTATTGCTCGCCTTAAGTGGATCTGGAATCTTGGCCAGCGTCTCCGCACGCTGCGACCAACAGAGTGTCGTACTAATGAGAAAGAGAAGGAGCAGAACCTGGCGCATGTGGGGAAGGTAGTTTATGCGCTAGAACTGTCAGTTCCGCCGCAATACTTAGGTGGAAGCAGAACCTTGTGATTTACTGTAAAAGAATGTGAGTCGTTAGAATTGACAGTTCGACCGCGCCAAGAAGTGAAAAGCGAGAATTTCGGCCTTCCAATATTTTAAGTAGAAATGATAGAAATGTCGGTTCGTGGCCTCGGTATTCTTCCCAAAGCCCAGCAATACCTGACCATACAGCACTTGAGTTTAACTAAAAGCTAAACTGGTTAAGCGTTTAGAAACGTTTCTTTACGTAAGGAAACGCTTATCATAATACTATAGGTTTTCAATGTTCCCATGTTTGCATCGTCAACGACAGACAGCGTCGCTATCCGCAGCGCAGCCTTACACAGACAACACTTGCATTCATCATCGCCTCTTTCATACGAGGCATACATACACACCGGAATTCGTCAGTACACACAAACACATCGTACTTACATCCACTAATACACCGCTTTATGATCAGCAATAACATCACACTCATCGGAAACTTAGGCTCAGACATCGCAGTAAATGAGTTCGCAAACGACAAGCGTGTCGGCCGTGTCAACCTAGCCTACTCTTCATCTTTTACGAATAAGCTAGGTGAGCGTGAAGAACGAACAGACTGGTTCAACCTTACGATTTGGAACAAGACCTGTGAGCGAATGGTCACGCAAGTTGGAAAAGGTAGCCGCGTCCTCGTTGAAGGAAAGCTAGTAACAGGATCATACCAGAATAAGGAAGGCCAGAAGGTGAACACCGTTGAAGTGGTCGTCAATAGCTTCCAGAAAATCGAGCGCTCTGAAAAAGCATCTGCAGCTCCTGCGCAATCAATGGATGAGGTGCCTGCATTCTAGTGCACCGATTCAACATAGAATATTAGTCTTAGAAGTTAGTCGCACGAAAGACCTGAGAATCGAAAGGTGCGAATCTTGTAAAGACACTTATTGCGTGCCGCCCACCTGCTTTTGCAGGGGGCGGCTTTTGCTTTTTTAGAGCAGTTGTAGGCGCTCATCTGAAAACTCATGAAAACACCGCACCTTTGTAGCGTGACATCCGAACGACTCAACTATCGCCGTCTCGCATTTAACGATGCGGAATTCCTCATCGAACTACTTAATTCGAAAGGGTGGCTCGATAACATTGGTGACCGTGGTGTTCGAACCATAGAACAAGCGGAGGCTTATCTCCGAGATCGTATTTATCCTGTTTGCGACAAACCTTGGAGTGGGCCGTATCTCATTCACGTTCGAGAAACAAATGAGCCGATCGGAACCATTGGAGTCTACCTGAGACCAGGGCTCGATATCCCTGACTTGGGATTTGCACTATTGCCTCAGTATTTCCGCAAAGGTTATGCTTCAGAGGCCGCGCAATGGGCAATCGAGCTGGCAAAAACAAACAAGCTTCCGGGATTGAGTGCTATCGCTTTACCAAGCAATGAGGCGAGTGTCAGCTTACTCTTGAAATTGGGCTTTGACCCTAAGCATATGGTCACTCTTCCGGACGACGATGACGAGCTGCAATACTTTGAGCTAGCTCTTTAGCGCCACGTTACAGCTTCCCCATTCGCGATCCGTACCAACTGAAGAATTCGCCGTCAACAAGGTGAACGTTTGCGTCCGGACAAATTGCCCTTAGTTCTTCGATGTGCTGCTCTTTAAAGGGGAATGGTTCAGATGAAAGTAGAATGTGGGCAGGATCAATAGACTTGATTTCCGCTTCAGTTAAGGAAGGGTAACGGCCTTGATCAGCGCATGCATTCGTGTAGCCGATCGCGTGCATCACGTTGTTGATGTAAGTATCGCCTCCCACACTCATGTAAGGATCTTTCCAAATGAAGTAGAGGGCCTTGCCGCGATTGACTTCGGTGTGTTTTTTAAGAGACGTAGCGTTTGCGACATTGATCTTTTGTGCAGTGTTCGGAACTCCGAACAACTCACCCAAAAGTGAATTCATTTCCGCTCCGCTTTCAATGTCAACCACATCACTCACCCACACGGGGCACTTCTCTTGAAGCGCCTCCACTTGCTCTTTTACGTTTTCCTCTTTGCTGGCAATGATGAGATCAGGTTGGAGTGCTTCTACGGCTAGTCGACGAACATTCTTGGTTCCTCCTATAATTGCCGTATCCGATTTTAGATCGTTGGGATGTACACAGAACTTGGTGCAGCCGACTAGGTTTTGGCGTAAGCCTAAGTCAACAAGAAGCTCAGTTATACTAGGAACAAGGGAGACAATTCTTTTTGGCCTTTCGGCAAAACGATGTTCCTGATTCATTTGGTCACGACTCTTAATCATTGCTGGGAAGTTTGCCCATTAGTCGTAATGCTGCAAGCTTTTTCTCACTTACGTTCTTATGCTCGTAAGGACAGTGCTTGCAGGCATTTCCGCAACAGTGTCCTCGTTTTTGATGGAAAACGGCAGTCATTACCATTAAACCTCGTTCATCGAAGTAATAGTCTTCTGAAGTTGCTTGAGGCTCGTTAGGTGTAGACAAGGAGAGTGCTTTTATTTAATCAGCTTTATAACACGGAACGATGCTGACAGTTTCGGTCCTGCGTAACCACTGGTCCGCAGGTATAACTAGATGGTCATTAGAACGATCTGGTTCTGCGGCCTTTAGGCCGCAACGTCTTGTATTCGCATTCCTACTAGCATCCGAAATCCGAAATCTAAGTACCGAAATCCTATAGCATATTCCCTGCCTCACGATACACCGTGGCTGTAACCACCTGTCCTACAATACCGAGTGTTTCTGCGCTGATGATGTCTAGGTTGTCATTGTGTGTATGCCAGTGATCACCAAATCCATTATTGCCATCAAGCGGCTTGTAGATAATATCGACAGTAGGCCAACCTGCTATGGTATTGATGAAGTAGTGATCATCGGTGACCCCAGTAATAGGTGCATCTACAAATCGCTCTCCTTTGCCCATTTTTTTAGCCAGTTTCCAAATGCGATTCTGTACATCTCCAGCATACTGTTTACTGTACTGTTCTCTGCCGAAAACAGCATCCTTAGCACCAACCATATCGAGTAGCACTCCGAATTTGGGAGAATAGCCGTTGACATGAGGAGACCGCGCCCAGTATTGAGATCCTAAGGCCCAAGAGAACATGTCAGCTTCAACTTTTGTGACCGGATTACCATTGTCTTCTAAGTCAAAAAAGACAAGATCGACGCCCATTTCTGTAAAAGGATTTTCGCTCAATAAGCGAGCGATTTCAAGTAATGCGCCTACTCCAGAACCTCCATCGTCGGCTCCTAGAATTGGGTCATGGTATTTGGCTGGGTCTGCAAGATCACTATCTGCAATTGGACGAGTATCGTAGTGTGCGCAGAGGAAAATCCGCTTTTCAGCCTCAGGATTGAAGCTTCCTACGATGTTGTACCCCTTTACGCGAGTACCGTCGTAAAACTTAGTAGGGAATTCTTGAACGGTCACCTTAGCGTTGTAGCGCTCAAGGTTTGACTGGATGTATGCCCGGATTTTACGGTGTCCTTCACTGTTGGCGGTTCTTGGTCCCATTGCAACTTGAGCTGCTACATGGGCATAAGCTGAATCGCCACTAAATGCTGGGACAGGAATAGTACGCTTGACGACTGGAACTTCAGGAGTTGCAACAGTAGGCGGAGTCTTTACGTCTGGCTTGCAGCCAACAATAAGAATACTCGCAAGCAGTAAGAAGGCGGAAAGGAATATCGAAAAACGCTTCACACAATAGATTTTCAAGGTTCGTCACTTAAGGGGGATAAGCTGGAATACGTATAGTGTTTAACGAACCAGCGAAGGCCTAAGATGCGCAAATTACGAGCGGCACGAAGCTTGTTTTAGCCTAAGCGTTAAAGTTTGACGATCAACCTGCTCGGAGACAAGCAAATAGGTCGTCATTTCTGTCTCTTCTATGGGGGCATCGCTAAGCTCTAAATCCCATTGCTGTGAAACTTGAAAGCATAAACCCAGAACTATTCAGTTGGAATCGCCGACGTTTTAAGCGTCACATGCGTGAGGATTCAATTGCCGTGTTCTTTAGTAATGACTTGGTTTCTAGTAACGGAGAGACGCATCGTCGTTACCGTCAGCATCCGGACCTTTACTTCTTGACAGGGGTTACCCAGCCTGAGACGGTCTTGGTAATGGCGCCCAAAACGGCAAAGCAAGGCTTTGAAGAAGTACTCTTCATTCGCCGTCCAGATACCCGCGCTGCACGTCTTCGTGGACCTGGCATCGATTTGCAGCAAGCTGCACAGCTGTCTGGGATCCAGCAAGTCTGTTTCTTAGATGAACTTGACGATCATCTTCATGAACTCGTACTCCTTGCTAGTCGTATCTATATCAATTCAAGAGAAGATCGTCACGCTTATTCTGAGGCTCCAGCACGTGATTTACGTTTTGCCGAAAGGCTGATGAGGCTGTATCCTGCACATAAGTATCACAGAGCCCAACCGATTTTGAAGAAGATTGGAATGGTGAAAAGTGCTCCTGAGGTTGGACTTATTGGAGCTGCAATCGACCTAACGCATGCGGGCTTGAAGGCCGCTGGGCTAGAGGTTCGACCAGGCCAAAGCGAACAAGCCATCGAAGCGTCTGTAAGTAGTGCAATCATTGCAGGAGGGGCTAACGGACTTGCGCATCCAATTCGGGTTGCAGGTGGTAACATGACGCTCTATCCTGAATACGATACGAATAGCAACGAACTATTGGAGGATACGCTGGTACAGGTTCAAGTAGGTGTCATGTATGCAGGCTACAATGCTTCTGTAGCAAGGGTTTTTCCAGTCAATGGGAGTTTTTCTTCTCGTCAACGAGAAGTATACAGAGGAGTAGAAACATGCTTGCAAAGGGCAATGATGAAACTCGTGCCAGGCACCAGCTTACCTGAGTGTGAGCGACAATTGCGCTATCATCTTGAGGAGACTCTAGAAGCATTCGGAGTGGTAAGTTCACAAGTAGGCGTTCATTTTCCGGCAGAGTGCTACGCGCATACCGGGCGGAATTTGCGAGATCCTCATGAAGCATATGCCCCACTTCAAAGCGGAATGGTGATTTCATGCGCTCCAGCGGTATACTTACCCGAGGAAAATTTTGGTGTGCTTTTGCGCAACATCGTCTTGGTAACTGATGAAGGTCCAGTAGACTTAACCTCAAGTATTCCTACGGAAAGCGAAGCGATTGAGGAGATGCTAGGTGTAATGGCTTAAAAGAATTTCTGTCTTCAGATGTAAGGTGGCTCGTATTGAAAATACGTTGCTATTGCGGTGCTGTATGTGCAACTGAACGATCAGTTGCCCATTCTTGAATGAAAGGATGTAGGCGTACGAATCCTTAAAGTTGGATACCAAAACTAGTATCAAACGTGCATTTCGTACATCCAAGGTTACCATCCGTGAAATACTATCTGCAGTTCATGAAGTCAATCTGCTGGTCAGATTGGTTCTGGCGTACATTTAGGATAAGCGGTATAAACGTCTCTAGCTTCTCCCAGAAGCGATGCCTGACTAAGGCCCCATTAGTATCCGAAGCCGCAAACCAAAGTCTTTTCAGCCTATCCTTTCAGTGTATCGGGTAGGCTGATTTTTTTTAGAGGGACATACAAAGCTCAGTGATTCGACAAACAAATTGTTTAAATGCACAATTTGTGTTATATTTGTAACAGAGAAATTGAACTGTTATGCAAACCCTTTCCCCACGCACGATACGAACTGTCCGTCCAGCACTTGCTTATGAAGTGCTTAGTAATGTTGTTCGTCGGGCTATCTTAGATAGCCTCCGACTCAACGGAGCGTGCAGTGTTCGTGCACTTGTCGAGGATTTTGATCTCTCTGAGTTGCGTCTACACAACCACTTGAACTTACTTGAAGAAGCGGAGCTAATCCGTCTCAGAAAAGGAAACGACACTACAATCGTTCACTTCAGTCCTGTTGGTTGGGCGCGCCTTAAGAAGCGCTGGCAATCGGGGATGGAAAACACTGTTGGTCTTCGCTCTGTAGGATAACCCTACTACTACTACTACTAACGTTGATACGATATGTATCTAACTAAGAATCGAACCGAGAAATAGAGCTTGTCTCTATTTCTCGGTTCGATTTTAGGGTCTACTCAGGTTCGAAACCAAGTACAATATTGAGCTGACCGAAGTTGCTAAAGACATCGCTTAGGTTAGAAACGTTATTGAACGATCCAATACTAGAAGCTTTGTCGAAGCCAACACCGTAGTCAAATCCAAGTGTACCGAACATTGGAAGGAACACGCGGATACCACCACCAGCAGAACGTTTGAGGTCAAACGGGTTGTAATCGTCGAAATTTCTCCAAGCATTAGCACCTTCCACAAATCCTAAGACATAGAATGTCGCACTTGGATTGAGAGAGATTGGGTAGCGTAGCTCAAGCGCAAACTTATTGAAGAGTGCAGTTGCAGTTTGTGTTCCAGCAAAGTTATTATTCTCAAACTCATCTACTTCGTATCCACGTGAACTAATAATCTCCGTTCCTACGAAACGAGCAATCTGCGAGTTGTTGATTCCTGCACCACCAATGGTGAATCGCTCGAATGGACTCAAGCCTAGGTCATTATTGTATCCTGCGAGGAAACCCATCTTGACCGAGGTCTTTACAACGAGCTTTCCTACGAGAGACTTGTACCACTCTGCAGAAGCACGGTATCGGTGATACTCTACCCAACGGTAACGTTGCTGAGTAGATAGTTCCTCATTTACATCACGACCAAAGACAGTGGAGTAAGGAGGGGTAAAGCGTGCTTGCAAAGAGAAGTTTGATCCGTTGCGCGGGAAGATTGGATCAGCAACACTGGTGCGTGCAAGCGTGAATTCGAGTGCAACATTTGTGTAGTTACCCTCACTTACTCGATCACCTTCATCTGTAACGAACAGGGCCTGTGTACCTAAATACTCATCAAGTTGGTAATGCTGCATGCGCACACCCGCTGATACAAGGAAGTTGTCATCTGGCCAGCGAAGGCGAGTACCTACGTTTGCACTTATCGTGTAAGTCTGGAAGGTTCCACGATCACCACTTGCTGTGATATTACCGGCTAGACGGTTGTAGTTAAGTGAAGTGTTCAGAGACGTTGGGCGCTTACCTCCTAGCCAAGGCTCAGAAAAGGAAGCGGTTGAAGAGAAGAAGAACGGGCCATTACTCTGCAAACGAAGACTGAGGCGTTGGGCATCACCTGTTGGATATGGGCGCCAGGCTCCTCCTTCTATTGCTTTACGCAAAGAGAAGTTGTTGAAGCTTACACCTACTGTTCCAAAGAGACCGAATCCACGACCACCCCAACCCATGGAAAGCTCGAGTTGGTCATTGGCCTTCTCTTCTAGATCAAATACGACATCCACTGTACCACGCTCAGCGTTTACAGGAGTCTGAATACCGAGTGTCTCAGGATTGAAAAATCCAAGGGCAATGATCTCTCGTTGTGAACGAATGAGGTCAGAACGGCTGAACTTATCTCCAGGGCGAACACGCAACTCACGACGTATCACGTTCTCGTGCGTACGATCGTTTCCGTTGATTACCACATTGTCTACAGTCGCCTGCGGACCTTCGTTAATTCTAATCTCTAGGTCGATAGAGTCGCCTTGAACAGCGGTCTCGATAGGATCGACATTGAAAAACAGGTAGCCATCATCTAGGTAAAGGCTAGAGATATCGCGACCGTCTTGACTGAAGCTTAGGCGAGTCTCTAAGAGTTCTTTGTTGTAGACATCACCCTTGTTAATGCCAAGCACCTCTTTTAGCTGCTTGTCTTCATAGAGGTAATTTCCCTTGAATGAGATGTCTCGGAAGAAATAGCGGTCACCTTCATTCAAGTCGATCTGAATATTGACAACGGCTTCTTCACCGCGCCAGAGGCTGAGCCACTTTCCACGAGTTAGGCTGTCGCTTTTGATGCGAGCATCTCGAAAGCCAATGGTATTGTAGTAATCAATGAGCTTTTCTTTATCAGCTTCATAGTTCTCTACAATGAACTTGCTCGATGCGAAAGGACGTCGCTTTCTGCGGGTTTCTTTCATTAATCCACGAAGCTTCTTGTCTTTAACGTTCACGTTGCCCGTAAAATCAAGTTCCTCGATTTTAAGTCTTGGACCGCGATTGATGTCGAGCGTCAACAAGACAGCATTAGCGCGAATAGAGTCTGGAGACTCTGTGATATCAACGCTAGCATCTAAGAAACCCTTCTCTTCGAAGAATTCTTTGATTTTGTTGGTAGCGTTTCGCTTTACGTTCTCATTTACGATTCCGCCTTTGTTGAGTACTCCTTCGAGGCGATCGTTAAGGTCTTCGTGATACTTCTTCTGGATGCCTTTGTAGCGATACTTACTCAGACGTGGTTGCTCTTCGATTGCGATCTCAAGGAAGGCTACATCGTCAATGGTCTTGGTGAGCTTAACCTGTACATCAGTAAAGAGGCGCAAGCGCATGAGCGCCTTAACTGCTCTGGTGATTTCAGGACCAGGAATTCTGATCGTCTCACCGACTTTAAGACCAGCGATACTTTTGATGGCTGTTGCATCAGAGAAGGTTCCTCCGGTTACTTCGACAGCACCAATTTCGTAGTCGGTTGGACTAGCGTAATTGGCTACTTCAATAGAGTCGAGCGTCTGTGCGATGAGGCTAGGAGCTTGCATCAAGCAGCACGAAGCAACAAAAACAACCAGGAGTGCACGTAATGTATACATAGAAAGACTTGTGAGGCTCTAACGGGCTAGCTACGCAAAATGCTGTGCGTGGACAGTCTGTAATAAGCTTCTAACCACAATTAGACAAGCTTTTGACGCTTTTCCAATGTATGGCGTGTGTATGATTTCAAGTTTTTGGTCTGTTCTGCTTTCGCTAAAATGGATCCTCAAGCAGCTCTACGAAATCACGTAGGAGCAAACCAGAGGTTTTGGCGAAAGCTGAACGGCGCGCAAAGGTAACAAAGCATATCTGCCTGAAGGCCATCCAGAAATATGTCCTGCTGCGCGCAAAAAGCTACTGACTTTGACGATTTTACTCGTCCGAATCCTCTTGTAGTTGCTCACTTGTTTTACCAAAGCGACGCTCCCTGTCTTGGAAGTCGATGATGGCCTGAAAGAAGTGCTCTTTGCGGAAGTCGGGCCAAAAGGTAGGCGTGAAGTGAAGCTCTGCGTATGCAAGTTGCCACAGCAAAAAGTTGCTGATTCTAGCTTCACCACTCGTGCGGATAAGCAGCTCAGGGTCGGGCATGCCTTTCGTGCTAAGCGCTTCTGTAAAAGTGCTTTCGTCGATATTGGCAGGGTCGATGTGACCTTCTCTAGCATTGTTCGCAATGGCTCTGACGGCTTCGATAATCTCCCACTTTGCTGAATAATTGAGCGCCAAGACGAGTGTCA
This sequence comes from Saprospiraceae bacterium, assembly GCA_045110575.1. Classification (GTDB taxonomy): domain Bacteria; phylum Bacteroidota; class Bacteroidia; order Chitinophagales; family Saprospiraceae; genus CALDTK01. The sequence continues at coordinate 79,271 of JBGCGF010000023.1, read as the reverse complement.
TGCGGTCATTGCCAGCTGTTGCTTCGATGGCTTCTTGAAGGGTTTCTCTACTGTGCTTTGGTAGGCGCAGTAAGTTTCCGATCGCCTGTAAGCGAATGTTATTCTTTTGGAGCTTTGGTACCTCGAGCTTTATAGTCTCGACAAGAAGCTCCATCAATGCGTCTACCTCAGATTTAGGTCGCCCCCAATTTTCGGTACTAAAGGCATATAGCGTCAGATACTCGATGCCCAGCTCTGTGGCGGCTTCGGTTGTTTGATCTACTGCTTTGACGCCGTTGCGGTGTCCAAAAACACGCGGCTGGCCTTGGCTTTGCGCCCAACGACCGTTCCCATCCATGATAACAGCGACGTGCTTGGGCAGTCGGTTGTCATCTATTCGAGCACGTAGCTCAGATAAGCTTGCTTCTGTCGTGTTTTTCTTCGTCTCAGCCATGTCAGGACGGCCAATGTACGCTAGCTATTGGGCCAAATCCTAGTAATCTTGCTTGATGTGCGGAGTATTGAAGCAATTCGGTACACGATAGAATATCTTTTCAGGGCTCAAGGACTGTTGGATTATGCAGCGCAAAAAAGTGCCGTGCGGTAGTCTAACTGCCTACCTTTGCCCGATATGACGTTTGCCGATTTTGAATACCAACGACCTGACATGGAGAAGCTCCAAGGTCAGTTTGAAGAACTTCTCAATGAGTTTGATGCTGCCTCTGCGCAAGATCAAATCGGATTAGTACACTCGATAAAGGTGCTTCGGTCTCAGTTTTCGACGCAGCAATCCATCTGTCATGTCCGCCATACTTGTGATACGACAGATGCTTTCTATGAGGCTGAGAACGCTTTTTTTGATGAAGTCGGTCCGCAGTTTGAGGCATTGGTCAATCGATTCAATAAGCTATTGGTAACGAGTCCTCGCCGTGCTACTATTCAGGCGGAATTTGGTGACCAGTTTATCGTACGCACAGAAGTAGGCCTGCGAGCTTTCGATCCTTCTACAGTTGATCAGCTAGGTGAAGAAAACCAGTTGGCGAGCGCTTATACAAAAGTGAAGGCGCAGGCACAGCTAGCCTTTAAAGGAGAAACGTATAACCTCTCCAGCATTCATCCTTTGATGATTGATCCCGATCGCACTACTCGTAAAGGTGCTTGGGAGGCAACATGGAAGTTTTACGCCAAGCATGGAGAAGAACTGGGAGACTTGTACGATCAACTCGTGAAAAAGCGCACAGCGATCGCTCAGAAAATGGGACACGAGAACTTTGTGGCCTTAGGCTACGACCGGATGAGTCGTACTGATTATGGTCCTGAAGAAGTCGCACGCTTTCGGCAAGAGGTGAAAAAGCACATTGTGCCCTTGGCTACCGAGTTGTTTGAGCAGCAGCGCGAGCGACTTGGATTGGAAGAACTCATGCATTACGACGAAGGGATTTCTTTCCCTACGGGTAATCCAACGCCAATTGGGACGCCAGCCGATACCGTTGAAGCAGCAAGCGAGCTTTATGCCGAAATGAGCCCTGAAACGGATCAGTTCTTCAAAATGATGCGCGAAAAAGGGTTGATGGACCTGGTAGGACGCGACGGGAAAGCTACCGGAGGGTATTGCACCTTCCTTCACAAGCAGAGTGTTCCGTTCATTTTCTCGAATTTCAACGGGACTTCAGGAGACATCGATGTACTAACGCATGAGTTAGGACACGCATTCCAGATGTACGAGTCTAGGCGACAACCTGTGATGGAATACATCTTACCTACCTATGAGGCATGTGAGATCCACTCAATGAGCATGGAGTTCTTCGCATATCCGTGGATGGATGGATTTTTTGGCGATGATTCAGATCGTTACCGCAGCAATCACCTCGAAACAGCGATCAAGTACTTACCATACATCGTTGCCGTTGACGAATTCCAGCATCGAGTCTACGAAAGCCCCGAACTTTCACCTGCACAGCGCATGGAAGTGTGGAAGGAGCTCGAAGAGGCCTATTTGCCACATCGTAGCTATGCAGGGAACGAGTTTCTAGAGAAAGGTGGATTCTGGATTCGTCAAAGTCATATCTTTCAAATGCCTTTTTACTATATCGATTACGCACTTGCACAGGTCTGCGCTTTCCAATTTTGGCAACGTGACCTCGAGAATCACAAAGAGGCATGGGGAGATTACCTCAAGCTTTGTAAAGCTGGTGGTAGCATGTCGTTCCTAAAGCTGGTTGACTTGGCAAATCTTACTTCCCCATTTGAGCCTGATGCTATCTCAAACTTGACAACTCAATTAAGAACCTACCTTGCGCGAGAAAAGGAGTCTGTATAGACACATTTCTGTGTGGGATTACTTCACATAGCGAGCACATTTACTCGGTTTACTGGTATAATATCAAAATAGAACCTTAATCTTCGGGTAACAGCTCTTGTATACGAATTCAAACGTCTACTTTAGCCCGCACAGGCACTATGGCAATAAGCACTTTCATACTAGCTTTCTTAACTGCGTTTGCAGTAACGTACTACGTTATACCGTCGATTATCCGTATTGCAACGGAGAAAGGTCTAACGGACGAACCCGGTGAGCGACGATCTCATACAACCAGTACGCCTAGTCTAGGAGGCATAGGGATTTTCGCAGGTACGCTATTTAGCGTAATTGCTTGGATTCCTTATCAGCTCTTCGGAGGACTTCAATACATATTATGTAGCTGTATTGTTATATTTCTTATTGGAGTAAAAGATGACATCATTCCATCTCGACCTACGAAGAAATTGGCAGGTCAAATATTTGCGGCCGGTATACTAGTTTATGCAGCAGATGTGCGTCTCACAAGCCTTTATGGCATTTTCGGAATAGGAGAAATTTCCTTGATCACGTCATACATCCTTTCGGTGTTCACCATTATCGTGATCATTAACGCTTTCAATCTCATTGACGGCGTGAACGGCCTTACGGGTGTAATCAGCATTGTTGCTGCAAGTGGCTTTGGAGCTTGGTTCTTTCTCGCAGGACACCCGGAGTACTCTATCCTATCCTGCGCATTGATCGGTTCGACTGTTGCTTTTTTGAAGTACAACTGGACGCCAGCTAAGATCTTCATGGGAGACACCGGTTCCCTCTTACTAGGGCTTCTGATGTCTGTCCTAACCATCATGTTTATTGAGTTCCATTTAGATGTGCCACCAGAGGCGTTCTATTACATGCCAGCAGGTCCTGCAGCAGCGATCGGAGCTTTGATCGTTCCGCTATTTGATACCCTTCGAGTATTCATTACTCGTGCAGCACGTGGGCGCTCTCCTCTACAACCGGATAGAAATCACATTCACCACTTGCTTGTCGATCTTGGTTTGAACCATGTCCAGACAACCATGGTATTGGGCGCAATAGCAGTTCTCTTTATTGGTTTGGCTGTTGCTCTTCAGCAATTCGGAAACCTCATTAGTGTAGCAATGATGATAGGCTTAGCCCTCATCGGAAGTATGGCACTTAGTATTCAGGTTAAGCGCCGCCAGGAAGCACTCGAGCGCGAAGCGCAGAGTAAATCGAAAGTAGAAGACAAAGATACCGTAGCAGCGTGAGCTACCTAGCCATTTTCTTAGGTGGAGGGTTAGGCTCCTTAGCTCGCTATGGACTAGCACGATGGGCGATTAACACCGGCAAAGAACTTCTTTGGGGAACGCTCGCGGCCAATGTGCTAGCTTGTTTAATTCTCGGCTACCTCGCATATGGAGCCTCGCAGGAGAGCTATTCCCCAACAACAAGATTGCTGTTAGCTACCGGATTTTGTGGTGGCTTTAGCACTTTCTCGACTTTTAGTCTCGAAGCCTTTTCTCTATTGCAAAGCGGTCGCACAGGTCTAGCAGTTCTGTACGTTGGCTTAAGTATCTTTCTTGGATTAGGCGCATTCGCGGTTTTTGCACTCAAGTAGGACGCTGTCCTATAATTTTCGAGGTCGCTGAATACGCGAAACACTTACCGGAGTGGTCAATTTTGGTCCTAGCTCATAGATTGTTCCGCTAATTCCTTCTTCGCCATAGAGCTTCATACTGGTGAGCTCGCCACCGAGAAAGTAGATGTCTGTCATCGGCGTAAAGCCATTATCGCCCATCAGCTCAATTGACGAACGATCCAATAGGATGTTTAAGAACGGAGCTGTCGTCCAAGTTTTGCGCTTGGCAGTGTGACGCGCCGAAAACGTGTCAGACCATCCCTTACTGTTGATCTTTGATCGATCGATGAAGTACAGAGCAGCTTCTTTATCGTAGCCAAAAGAGACCGTATCTCCTTCGCTACTCGCAAGTTCGATAGAGAAATTAGGGGTTACACCACCTGGGGTCGCGATTGAAATCTCTAGCGGATCTGTAGCCCAGTCACCTAAGGTGCGGAATAGATCAGAAGGAGCGACGTCACTCAGTCGATTGAAGCGCGCTTTACGCTCTCGAATTTTCATGTAGTCTGGTACAAGGGTTGACTTCAAGCGAAGTCCATCTTCTGTGGTGTGCAAGGTCAACACGCGTGCTGCTGTCATCGCGCTTCTCCAAGTGGTTGTAGGAACCTGCTGCGCATACTGCCAGTTGCTCATCCAACCAATACCAAGGCGTCGGTTTTCAGAGGTAGGTCCATCAGAAAAAGTGACGAAAGCATAGTTGTCTGTACCGTAATCCAACCAAAGTGGCTTGCGGTGGCCGACTGTAGGTGTGAATTTTTTGCCATCAAATTGGCCGATGAAATAGCTCGTGCCGGTGCCTCCGTTTGGGGCGCCGTCTTGAACACTGACGATTAAGGCATACTGCAACTCGCCGCTTCTGTCATCTCGAATTGGGAAAAGGTCAGGACACTCCCAAATGCCTGTCTGGCTGCCAACACCTGGACCAAAATCAGAAGTGAATTCCCAAGTCTTTAAGTCAGGCGAAGTGTAAAATTTCACGCGATCTAGCGCGGCGAGCGCCATGATCCATCGTTCGCTCTCTTTATGCCAGATCACCTTGGGATCACGGAAGTCTTTCAGGCCGGGATTGGGAAGTACAGGATTTTCAGCATACCGCGTCCAGTTGAAGCCGCCATCGGTACTGTAGGATATTCCTTGGGTCTGGAAGTCGAGGTCACCATCATCTTCTTTTGAATGACTGTGCTGCGTGTAAATAGCTATAAGTGCTGGGTTTTCCGCTGTCCCGAAACCCGTTGTGTTGCCTTTGTCTACTACGATGCTACCACTAAAAATAGTTCCTTGTTCGCTTGGGAAAAGTGCGATGTCGTGGTGTGCCCACTGCACAAGGTCAGTACTTGTGGCGTGACCCCAGTGCATTGGGCCCCAGACGGTACTGTCCGGATTGTATTGGTAGTAGAGGTGGTACAGGCCGTTGTGAAAGACCAAGCCGTTGGGGTCATTCATCCATGCCTTTTCAGGAGTGAAATGAACTTGTGGTCGATGCGCTTCTTGGTAGTATTGGCCAGCTTTTTCGATCACTTCAGCCGCTGTCGATGCTGTCTCTGAAGTGGCAGCCGTATCACCGTTGCATGACCATAAGGCTACAAGAGAAAGAAGTGTGAACCAGAGATGAGGTTTTGGCGAAAGCAGCATAAGTAACGTCTTAGAACGAGCGGCAAAGCTATGGAAGTCCGCCTTGCAATGTTGCCGCGTATGAACCGCGCGCGCAAGCATTTTCAATGCAGACTTGTTCGTCGTCCCCTTGCAATCGATGGTGGATGTATCCGGCAAGGAAGGCATCTCCGCAACCTACCGTGTCGACCACCTTCACCTTCGGGCTTGTCGCAGTGGTTTTAATCCCGTTTCGCCAGCTATAGGCTCCTTCGGAACCGAGGGTCACGACCACTGTTTCAAGGTTGTAAGCTTTCGCCAAAACCTCAGGACTTGCTTCAATAGACAAGGTGTCGCAGATGATTTGTAATTCCTCTTCGTTGAGTTTGGCTACTGTGGCCTCCTTCAATAACCAGTCAATAAGTGGGGCGTCGAAGTACTCTTTTCGGATACCTAGGTCAACAAAGCGGGGGGCCTCAGCTTCAGTCCCGTCTTGCGAGGATCTTCGGACTTTCGCCAAAACCTCTTTCAAGGCCTTACGACTTGTAGGGTGTCGGACACCAAGCATCCAAAATGCAATTGCATCACTTGAGGGTAGACTGCTCGGCGGATGAATGTCGTCCCAAGCAACAGGTTCAAGTATGTCGTATTCGGCTTCGCCCTTTGCGTTCAACTGCACTTTGACAGATCCCGTCTCAAGAAAACTGCGTTGGATGTAACCGGTCCCCACATTGTGATCGCCTGCGATTCTCAATAAAGCGTCCCCGCTTTCATCGGTGCCTACGGCAGTGATAATGGCGCTTGGTGTTCCTAAAGCCGCCAAGTGGGCAGCAGTATTGAAGGGGCCTCCACCAGGGCGACGACCGCTTGGTAGGTCATCAAAGAGCATTTCTCCGAACGTAAGTACGAGCTTGGACATGCGGTGAATTTACCTGAATTGTGAGCTCTTCTCTGAAAAGACAAAGCATTACCTTTCCGGCATGGACATTACGCCCGAAATCAAAGCCAAGCTAGAGGCACTACAGAGTAAGTACGATGTTATGGGGCAGGACATGCTTGCCTATCTCGACGGACTCATTCACGCCAACTACGTTGATTACTGGGACTACATTCATCTCGATACGCTGCTCAGCTTACAACAGCCGCGCACGCCGATTCCTGATGAGCGTATTTTTATCATCTATCACCAGATCACAGAGCTCTATTTTAAGCTTTGTGTGCAGGCGATTGAGCAGGTGCAAGAGCAAGAAAACTTGACGGTAGATTTTCTCAAACGTCAACTCAAGCGTCTCATCAGCTACTTTGAAAGTCTTGTAAGAAGCTTCGAGGTGATGATCGACGGAATGGACAAGAACGAATTCTTGCAGTTTCGAATGGCCTTACTACCGGCTTCCGGATTTCAATCCGTACAGTTTCGCATCATCGAATTCATGTCGACTGATGGAAATAACCTCGTCCACGCGGACGCTCGCGATCAATACACGCACAACTCAGAACCGTCTAACTATTGGTCGGAGTTGTATTGGAAACGCGGCGGTCTTGAAAAGAAAACTGGCAAGAAAACGCTTACGCTGCGACGCTTTGAAAAGAAGTACGCGAAGAAGCTTCAAGAATTGGCTGCCGATCAACTCAGTATCAACTTGAATAGGCTGTACCGTCCTTGGGCAGAGGATAAAGAGCTCGTAACGATGCTTCGCCGCTTTGATCAATTGGCAACCGTCGATTGGCCAATGGCGCACATGACCTCTGCGAGCCGATACCTTGACAAGAAGCCAGAAGTGATTGAAGCAACCGGTGGCACCAACTGGCAAGAGTACTTACCTCCCCGGTTTAGACGTGTTACGTTCTTCCCTGATCTCTGGACGAAGGAAGAGCTAGAAACATGGGGCAGAGCAAAGCGTGGAGGAGACACTGGTGGGAAGTGCCCTGGTATGCATTAATGAAAGTCAGTGTTTTCCGCGAAGGATTATTAATGTAACGTCGTCTAAAGAAGTGACGAGAACCTAAAGGACGTCGATCTGCATAGCCACACGAAACGATAGCGTACGGTGGTATCTCTATTCTACTTGAACAGAGAACAAGTGTGGATGAACGACTCAGGTTCTTGGATAAAGGCTTAGACGGCTACGTGCAATGCGAAGACTGCTTTCATTTCTTCTTCTTTCTCTTTCCTTCAGCGCTGCGATGGCTCAGCCTGAGCCATGCGGTGTCGACGAGATGACATCGACTTGCTTAGATGCGTGTGTGGTATGCGATATCGATGGATTTACAGGAAGGAATAACCTAACGATTCAGGGGCAGACCTTCTCCGGGTTTTGTACGACCATATTTCACAATATGTCGTACATCGCTTTTGTCGCTGGAACAACAGATTTGACGTTAACCGTCTCGGTTACAAACTGTACGACCAATAATGGGCTTGAGATCGGGATTTTCGAAAGCTTGGATTGTTCAACATTCACTCCCGTTGCTGCATGTAATACAGATGTGCCAGCAAATGGAGTAGCGACGTTTAGTAACACGACTCCACTCGTTATTGGCCAACATTATTACTTGATCATGGATGGATCAAGAGGCGATATTTGTGACTGGACTTTTAGTGTAATCGAAGGGAGTACGCTGGTCGGTGAATTGACAACGTCAGGGGCTATTAGTGGTCCGCAAGAGACCTGTCCTAATTTGCAGCACACGTTCAGTGTAGCTCCAGAAGTTGGGGCGACATTTTTTGAATGGACGCTTAATGGTCAGCCCCAAAATAGTTCGAGTACTGAGATTGACCTCGCTTTTCCTGCAGATGGTTCGTATCAACTTTGTGTTACCGCTTCAAACGTGTGTGATGAAGCTCCTCAAAGTTGTACAACGATTTTAGTAGAATCTGCAACTTCTGTTCTTCAAGAGACGATATGTGCGAACGAGTTTTTTGAGGTTGCTGGAGAATTAGTTTGTGAATCAGGTGTTCACCAATTTTCTATCCCACTAACAGGAGGCTGCGACAGTACCGTTTTTTTAGCCTTGACTGTATTGCCTGAACTAGCTTCTGTTATTGACATCAACTTGTGTCTAGGGGAGTCGTTCTCTATCGGAAATGTGGCTTATTCAGCGACGGGTAATTACGTAGAAGTAATTCCAAGTTTGATCGGATGCGATAGTACTGTGACCTTAAACATGACGGTGATCGACTGCGAGTTAATCGCTGCAATTGATCATACGAACCCTGTCTGCAGTGGTGATGAAAATGGAGTAATTGAAATCTTACTTCAGAACGGTATCCCTCCTTTTACCTACGAATGGGAAGAGTTGAGTAACGCTAGTCTTGCTGGCGTAGGAACTGTCAACTCTCTCTCTGATATCGTAATTGATAATTTACCAGCAGGGGTTTATGAGATTAATATCACAGATAGCTTTGGTGATGATATCGTTTTCATCTACGAAGTGATTGATCCTCCATTGTTAGTTGTTGATGTTACAGCTGTCGACTATAACGATTTTAACTTGACCTGCTATGGTAGTGCTGATGGCGAAGCTACCGCGGTCGCTTTCGGTGGAGTTCAACCTTATTCCTTTCTCTGGGATAATGGCGTGGGATCAGAAACGATCTCTAATGTTGCTGGTGGAATATATGAAGTGGAAATAACGGATGCGGCTGGATGTGTAGACACTGCAAGTGTTTGGCTAACCGAGCCAGATTCAATTTCGTTGATTACTAATTTTGTCGATCCGAATTGTTTTGGACCATCCACTGGGGCAGTTTTTATTGAGCTGCTGACGGGCGGCACGCTCCCGTATTCATACCTGCTTAATGGGGATGCGTACAATCCATTAGACACTAGTCAGAGCCTAAGTTCGGGGAATTATGATTTTACGCTTGTTGATGCTAATGGGTGTAGCGTTACAAATAGCGGGACCTTACAAGCTCCTGATATTCCACTTTTGTTTGTGAATAGTGAAGAAGAGGTTGATTTGGGATATCAAGTTTTATTATCTGCACAGACCAATAATTCAAACCTGATAGACGTTACTTGGGTAGACGATAGTCAGTCACTTGAATGTGATAGTTGTTTAACTACATACGCAAGTCCAGTCAATGATACAGAGTATATCCTCACGGTTACTTCTGTCGACAATTGCACCGCAAGCGCTTCGATTTTTGTAAGCGTTATTAAGGATAAAATAGTCTACGCCCCTACTGCTTTTTCTCCTAATGGCGATGGCGTTAATGATGACTTTTTTCTCTTTTCGGATCGATCTGTTCTAGGCGTTAAAGCCTTTAGTGTTTTTAATCGATGGGGCGATCTCATGTTTCAAAAGAAAGGTATCGTTACGAACGAAAGTTCGTTCGGTTGGGGCGGTAGCTTCAATGGAAAAGAGATGGACAGTGATGTGTTCGTCTGGGTGGCAGAGGTGGAGTACTTAGATGGAGAAATCTCTATTCTAACCGGTGACATCTCATTAATAAAATAAACTCTCTTAAAAAGAAGAATATGAAACTGACAAATTTCTTAGTCGGTATCGCTGTTGTATTGGTGATGTGTATCTCATCTTGTGAAAAAGATGAAGACTATTCAGTCGTTTTTGACGATACAGAGTTTGATACTTCAGACTGGACGGAAGCAACGCATGCCAAAGGTGCAGATCCTGATTATGACGAGGTGTTTAGCGACACTGAAGTGAAAAGGTTGGACTTTGTCATCACATCAGAGCGATGGGAAGGCATGCTGATTGACATGGAGAACAAGTATGGATCATTAGGTTCTTCCGGCGGAAGACCAGGGCTTGTAGAGACCGATGAGAAACCAATCTTTGTTCCAGGAGAAGTCTATTTCCAGGGTAAGCAATGGTATAAAGTAGGACTTCGTTTTAAGGGGAACTCTAGTCTTCAAAGTGCGTGGGGTAGTGGGCTATTGAAGTTGTCCTTCAAGATGGATTTCGATGAATTTGAAGATGAATACCCGCAAGTAGAAAACCAAAGATTTTACGGATTCAAGAAGTTTAGTTTGAAAAATAATTTCAATGATCCTTCTATGATGAGAGAGAAGGTCGGAAGCGATATTTTCCGACGTGCAGGCGTTGCTTCTTCTCGTACGTCTTTCTACACACTCTATGTAGACCACGGCTCTGGGCCAGAGTACTTTGGACTATACACCTTGGTTGAAGAAATTGACAATACAGTCATCAAGACTCAGTTTTCGAGTGACGAAGGCAATGTCTACAAACCTGACGGTACAGTAGCGACCTTTGCTTTAGGTACGTTTAATAGCAGCGAGTTCGAAAAGAAGACCAATGAAGATGATGCTGATTGGTCGGATGTCGAAAGGGTGTTCGCAACGCTTCACTCATCTGTGCGGACTTCTAGTTCAGCTACTTGGCGAAGAGATCTTAATGATGTATTTGATACGGAAACGTTCCTCAAGTATTTAGCCGTCAACACCACTATCCAGAATTGGGATACCTACGGCCGAATGACGCATAATTATTACCTCTACAATAATCCAGAGAATGGACTGTTGACTTGGGTGCCATGGGATAATAACGAGGCTTTTCAGGCGGGAAAGCAAGGCGGTTCTTATGCGCTTAATTTCTCTGGATTGTCCTCTGATACATGGCCAATGATTGGCTTTTTGTATGCTGATCCAGTGTACAAAGCGCAGTATGACGGCTACTTGGAAGAGGTTATCAATGGTGCATTTGAAGCGAATACGATGTCCGATCTGTACTCGACGTATTCTGATCTGATAGAACCCTTTGCAACAACAGAGAGAGTAGGCTACTCTTTCATAAGTGGTCCGGCAGACTTCTATTCCGGCGTCTCAGCTATGCAGAGTCACGTTGTGTCTAGAGCAACTGCAGTTCGAAGCTACTTGCAATAGCAGTTAGGCTTAGACACGCTCTTAGCGCTTCTTAGCTGTTGGGTCAATCGCGATTCTCACCGCATCCATTTTCTCGTTAGGGACAGCCATTGCTAGGTTGTAGTGACGTAGTTTCCATGTGTGGACACTTGACTGCTTTCCCTGAACGTGTTGAAGGGAAAGGACACCAGATCCACGAACGACGCCCATCCAAGATTCAAGGTGCTCTTCAAACCAAGCTGTTTGGCCATCATCACTGAAATACCAGTGACGCTCTTTTGGAGTGAAGGCCCAGGCAACATCCTTTTGGAAGTATGGATCAGCCCAAACGGCCATGGAGTCTCTTAGCCAGCGTTCGGTAGCATCAGTGCCGAGGTAGATGCCGTCCTGGCTCATGGTGCCGAAGAAGACGTCTTCATCTGCAGTGGCAGCAGCATGGTGCCACTCGTCCATGAGGCTGTCAAGTCCTGCAATGGTGAGGCTATCGGACATTGTAGCACAATCGTCTTTGCGGCGTGTATCAATGATCGAAAGGATTTGCCAGCGGTCATACTGGTCCTTCACAAGCGTGAAGGCATTTGTGCCGCAGTGACTGAAAATGTCACCGAGGTAGAAGCTGTAGGGAACCCATGCTTGAGCAAGGTCTCCATCAATGCGGACGTCCATTCGTCCAATTTGTTCGTTGGCCATTCCTTTCTCCATGCTAGCGATACCGCTGAGGAAATTGTTTGTAGGAACCGTACCAACAGTCACCTTGCCTGCTTGACGACTTAGCGACGAAAGGGTCGCATTTGGGTGCATTACTCGTAGCATGCGCGTTGAGTCGGAGTCGCGCATGGCATTGAACAACTCAGAAATCGCAGCCTGGGGAGTAGCCTGCGCGTAACCTGAGCTAGCAAGTAGTAGCGAACAGAGTGCACAAAGAATGAATCGGAGTTCCATGTCCTAAAACTACCAGAATTGGATATATCTGTACTCCTACCTTTGTCTGTGTTATGAAACTGCCCGATCTCACTTCCGAACTTAGTTACCGTGCCGTACGTGGCAGCGGTCCGGGTGGGCAGCATGTCAACAAGACATCGACCAAGGTTGAGCTTCGTTGGAGTCTTTCAGAGACTACGTCTTTTTCAGAGCAGCAGAAAATTCGCCTTTCGGCAAAACTAGAATCACGACTCACTACAGAGGACGAATTTATCCTTACGGATCACAGTACTCGTTCGCAGAGTCGCAACCGAGAGATCGTTACCAAACGGTTTTATGATACGCTCAAAGAGGCCTTGAAAAAGGAAAAACTCCGGCGTAAAACCAAGCCTACCAACGCATCTAAACGCAGACGTTTGGATGGAAAGAAGCGCAGGGGAGAGGTGAAGAGTGGGCGCGGGCGGGTGTCGTATTGAGGCCTCTATTGGCATTGGCGGGTAGCGTAATTTTTAACCAACGCGCAAAGGCGCTCCTGTATCATATCCTGCAGCGCAGCGGTCTCATATCTCAAATCTAAAGTACTGGCAAGCTTGCTTGCCTACCTGCCCAACCACACTAGCAATACACTCACATCAGCAGGCGTAATGCCTGAGATGCGACTGGCTTGGCCAACTGTTTCTGGGCGCAATTCACTTAGTTTCTGCTTCGCTTCTTTGCTTAGGCTGTTTACTGCGTTGAAGTCAAACGAATCATTGATACGAACACCTTCAAGGCGAATCATCTTGTCGACCAGTGCTTGCTCACGCTCTATGTAGCCTGCATACTTGAGGCTTGTCTCGGCGAGCTGACGCGTTTCTTCATCGAATCCACTAACCGCCTCTTCCAATGCAGGAAGCGTTTTGGTAAGTAGCTCCATCGAAACATGAGGTCGAGCGAGTAAGAGTCCGGCACGCGTCTTTTCAGAGATTGGCTGCGAGCCCACTTTTTCAAGCGCTGTATTGACTTCGGCTGGCTCTACGGGGTGCTGTTTTAGCGAAAGCTCAATGGCCTTGACACCAGCTTTCTTCTCCTCAACACGTACCATACGCTCAGCGACGTCCATACCGAGTGCAGCTGCTTTTGGCGTAAGCCTGATATCTGCATTATCCTGACGGAGCAAAATGCGATACTCGGCCCGGCTGGTAAACATGCGGTACGGCTCGTTGGTGCCTTTGTTAACGAGGTCATCGATAAGTACACCGATATAAGCCTCCGCGCGGGTAAGCACGAAAGGATCTAATTCATTGATTGCTTGGTGAGCGTTGATGCCCGCCATCATTCCTTGACAGCCTGCTTCTTCGTAACCAGTCGTACCGTTGATTTGACCTGCGAAATACAGTCCGTCAATGAGCTTGGTCTCGAGTGTTCTGCGCAGCTGTGTCGGCTGGAAGAAGTCGTACTCAATGGCATAACCAGGACGGAACATCTTGGCATTTTCAAAGCCGCGAATCTTGCGAAGCGCCTTGTATTGAATGTCCTCAGGAAGCGAGCTCGAGAAACCGTTGAGGTATACTTCGCAGGTGTTGCGACCTTCTGGCTCAACAAAGAGTTGGTGACGATCACGATCTGCGAAACGATCAATCTTATCCTCGATACTAGGGCAGTACCGCGGACCGAGTCCTTGAATACGGCCATTGAACATCGGAGAGCGATCGAAACCTTCTTTGAGCGTCTCGTGTACTTCCGCGCTGGTAAACGCGATGTGACATGGGATTTGGTTGCTAATCGGAGGGGTCTCCGTGTAGCTAAATCGACCCGGCGTTTCATCGCCAGGCTGTCTTTCGAGGGCATCCCAATCGATAGAACGACCATCGATACGTGGTGGAGTTCCCGTCTTCATTCGACCAGACTCAAAGCCGAGGTCTAATAGCTGACCGGTAAGTCCGGTGGCTGCACGTTCACCGGCACGACCTCCGCCAAAGTTCTTCATTCCGATGTGGATGAGTCCGTTGAGGAAGGTGCCATTGGTAAGTATGACGCTACGTCCGAGTATCTCCAAGCCGAGGCTAGTGTGAATACCCTTGACGCGCTTGTCTTTTACGACAAGCCCTGTCACCATTTCCTGCCAGAAATCGATGAGTGGGTGTGCTTCGAGCTTTTGGCGCCATAGCGCTGCGAACTCGTGGCGATCGCTTTGTACGCGAGGGCTCCACATGGCAGGGCCTTTCGACTTGTTGAGCATCCGAAACTGGATGGCAGTCTTGTCTGAGATGATCCCAGAGTACCCTCCGAGTGCATCGATCTCGCGTACGATCTGTCCTTTAGCGACGCCACCCATGGCTGGATTGCAGCTCATCTGTGCGATGGTCTGCATGTTCATCGTTGCAAGAAGCACGCGTGAACCGAGGTTGGCTGCGGCTACCGCAGCTTCGCAACCGGCATGGCCAGCGCCAACCACTATGACATCGTAAGTAGGAAACATGGTGCAAAAGTACGCGTTGAGTGACTAGCGTACCTAGTCTTGCTGATAAGAGCGAACTATCTTTGACAATCAGAAGAGGATAGTAAGTCTTCTTTCAGATATAGTAGATCGATATGAGTAAGGCCGCAGCAAGAGTAAGGTTGATTAATAGTGGCGTATTATATACGTTTGGCGTCGCTATTTTATCAGGAGTGGCCGCACTCGTTGCAGTGACAGGATTGGGAGAGGAGTTACTCGGTATTCCTTTTGGGTTCTCTGTTTTCCCAAGCTTTCTACTTGGAGCATATGTTGCGCTCAGAGTTCGAGGTGTAGTAGGAGGTAAATGGATGTTGTCTGCCTTTCGGAAAACTTCACTCGCTGAGCATCGAGATCTTATGATCGATGCTCAAGCCAACCATATCATCGATCTTCCTGATGCATCAACGTATCCGCATTTTGGTCCAGCCAAGTTGGAGAAGTTTGAATTAGAGCGTTTGTATAAGGATGGTTTAGTTCAAGGCGTGCAAAGCTTTAAGTTTAGTGAAACACCAAAGGAACCTTCAGCTATTTATGAGCGATCGAATGTTGTTTCGACCGTTGTTCCAGCTTCAATTCAACAACTTAATAAACCAAGTTCTTCGGGCACATATTACGTTTCTGGGCGGAAATTAGTGTTGGGTATGCTAAGGAGCCTATGGGGTGTTGTTGGGTTTATTTTTTTCTGGTACTTTATGTCGTTATCCTATTTGGGATGGGTGTTTATCGCCTATGGACTATATTATCTGTATAGTCATCATTGGAAACATTTCTCAAATTATAATCAGAAAAAGAAAATACTTCAAGTAGGAGAAAAGGGCGTAAGTATTTTGTTTCCTGAAGGCTTGGTAGAATTAGCCTGGAGAGATGTTGTGAATGTAACTTTTCGAAATGTCCTTATGGAAGATGATTCCGATGATGAGTGGCTCCTGCTCTCAACAGCCTCCAGAGGGCAGGTTAGTTTGAATCTTAAAATGTTAGACGTAGGGAGTCCAGGAGAAATAGAAGATAAAATTGCTAGTTGGCGCGACTGGGCCCATCAAGAACGTATGCGCATCGCAATGGGTGGCGGTCGATAGGTCTCAGCGCTAACCCAGCTCTACGATAACCTCTGTACCCAGTGCTTCGCCATCGGGAGCTATAAGGTCGAACGTTTTAAAAGAAGCATTTTTGCCTGCTTGCTTGGCATAATAGTCCAGGCGCTTTCTGGTAATGTCTACACCAATGCTCTTGCGCTTGCGTACGCGATGTTCTTTCGATTTCTCTGCAGCAAATCTGCCTATTCCATTGTCTAGAATCCGGATTCGAGCAGATCCGTCAGAAGCGTTTTCAATGATAAGGTCAAGCTGCTTTTGGCCTTCTTTGGATTGGAGGCCATGCCAAAACGCATTCTCTAAAAACGGCTGGAGCAGTAGTGGTGGCACCTGTACGCCCTCTAGGTCAAGGCTTGGGTCGACATTTAGGTTGAAGTCTACTTCGTTGTTGAGTCGAGCATTTTCAATTCGCACATAGAGTTTGCAATTTTCGAGCTCTTCAGCTAGAGATACGGTTTCATCAATGCTGGATTGTAGAATGCGTCGTACAAGTTGTGCGAAGGTGTCGAGATAACTTATGGCAGAATCTCGTTCATTGTCAATTAGGAACGCTTTGATAGAATTCAATGCATTAAAAAGGAAATGCGGATTCATTTGGCTCGCAAGACGCTGCTGCTCTAAGTGCGCAAGGTCTCGATCGTAGATTATTTTTCGTTGTCGACTCAGCACGATGAACAGTCCGATCAAGAAAAGGACGCCGGCAAAAATAGAGAAGAGTAAAATTTGTGTGCGGCGTGAACGCTCCTTGAAAAGTTCGTTTTCCTGAGCAAGTCGTTGTATTTCAGCGCGCTGGCGGGCGGTTTCAAGTTTTGCCGAAAGGCCACCCACATAACGCTGATTCTTCTGTCCAAAAAACTCGCGTTCAAGCTTACGTCCACGATGGAAGTTTGTGAGGGCAGCTTCAAAATTTCCTTGTAGACTATCGATCTGACCTAATTGTTCAAAGAGGTCTACTTGATGCGATTTAAAGTCGTGCTCAATGGCGAGCTCCATACCTTGTCTGAAATACGTTTGCGCCTCGGGAAGTCGATCTAATTTCTGTAGCACACTACCCATCACAATTGCTGCTTGTGCAGTATGGTATGGATCACCGATTTCATGAACGATAGGTAAGACGCGGTTCATAACACTCAGACCTTCATCGGCTCGATCCAACTTCGCGTATGTATCAGCAATGGCGATGTAAGCGAGTACGCGACCGAAATCAGAATCGATTTCCTCGTTGATACTGAGTGATTGTTCGAAATACTTTAAAGCCTTGTCTAGTTGGTTACGCTCTACCGCGACATAGCCTAGGTTCTGGTTGTTGATCGCTACGCCAAGCGGGTTTTCAAGGCTGTCTTGCATGGTCATGGAGCGCAAAAATTCACGCTCGGCATCGTCCCAGCGCTCCATGGCGAGGTAGATGTTGCCAAGAGAGTTGAGCGCAACTGATGTTGCATACCTCAGCCCTTTCGAAGGATTAGAGACGCGTTCGCCAATCTCCAAAGCGGTGATGTGCGCATCCATGGCCTCTGCCACCATGTCTTGGCGTCGGAATACAACTCCACGGCCATTGTGTGCCGTAGAGATCATCGTAGTATCACGGCACTCAATGGCTACCCTAACGGCCTCGTCGTGATAAACGAGCGCTGCATCAAAGCTGGATGCATTTCGCTTGAACTTGCCTAATAGGTCATTGGCGAAGCTTTCGGCTGTGCAATTTCCTTCTTTCTGGGCGGTTACCCTGAGCAATTCAAGCGCAGAACTGTCACGCCTCATTCGGCGCGTTATTGGTCGCAAATCCTCAAACGGCATCTGAGGGGTAACGGCCACGATCGAGTCTACAAGCTTCGAGTAGTCAAACGTCTGGCCAGTTGCGCAAAGCGCAGCAAGAAGGAAACTGGAAATTAGAAGTAGTCGAAACCTCATCGCAACAGACAAGGTAAGATTTCATGCCCACTCCTGCTATTCTTTAGCGAGTAACAGGACAGGGTTAGTCTAAAAAGCGTAAAGGTGTTTAAAGGACTAACTCGGTCTCCCAAGACTATTTCGCGATAGTGATAGACTTAACGGCTTCTCCTTCGGCACGTAGCGTCAGCGCATAGATTCCTGTAGTAAGGTTCGCTGTATTTACTGCTATCTCATGTTGTCCAGGAGTACGGATGCCTAAGTTTTGGGACTGAATTACTTGCCCAACATTGTTCGTTAAGACAAGTTCTGTCGATGCTGTTTGCGCTAGCGAAATATAGACGTTGGTCATATCTCCTACTGGATTCTGAGCGACAGAAAGATCATATCCATTAGCCAGTACAGCGCTTGTGCTCACTGTATTCGATTCTTCATAAATGTCGAAGTTGTCGAAAAAGAACGTTTCTCCAGAACCGCTGCCCGGCGCGAACAGAATAGGAATCTGAACAATGCCTGTTGAACTAGCATTGGCGTCTGGCCTGTCCAAGAACTTCAAGGCTAACCGATGCCACTGTCCACGCTCAGTGGTGAAACTCTGGTAACGACTATGTCGTCCCGTTGGGTAATCCGAGGTTCTTGCAGCGTTCGTTTCGAGTTGAACCAGTATTTCTGTACCTACCGGAGCATTGGTATAGACATCAATGAACAACTGCTTTTCGCTAGTGACATAAGCGTCTACGTCACCTAGTACTGATGCAACATCGTAGACGAGGACATCATATGGACTGCTGTTGTCACGGGCGTAGCGACCGACGATCGCCGTTGAGTTTACAGCATTTGGCGCTGGGTTTTGGACTTCCGTCAAAACCCCCGAGCTGAAACTCAGCGTAGCTAGTCCTACTGCATCAAAGTTCTCTAAGCTTTCAGACGGAAAGACGCCTGGTGCGATCTCAATGTTGAGGATTTGATCGCCACAAGGGGTTTCAATCGTTGCCGTCAGGAATCCTCCTTCGCTTATCCATTGTACTTCGGCCGTTGTTGTGCCTTGTCCGCTAAGGATCGACACACCACTTGGTCCTGACCAAGTAACCGACGTGCCTGCGTCTACATTACCGACGCTGTATTGCCCTCTGCGACCTGAGTCTGTGAGAAAGCGATCTCCGATGATGAACGGTCTGTTGCCATCATATAGCCTCACATAGTCAACGTTCATCGTTGCAGGGAATATTCCCGGAGTTACGGACCCGCCAAAGTTTCCGCCAACGGCCATGTTGAGCAAAAGGTGGAAATCATGATCAAATGGCCAGCGTTGCGGTGAAAGGTCTGCTCGTGTCTTGGTGCTGTATAGGTAGTCGTCGATGTACCAGCGAATGACATCTGATTCCCATTCGACAGCATAGACATGGTATTCGTTACCGTAGTCTCCATCAAGCGAACTTATCGTCGCCCCTGTTTGAGAGTTGTTGGGTGAAGGCTGACCATAATGGAGTGTACCGTGAACCTTAGCTTTTTGGTTGCCGACCCATTCCATGATATCAATCTCTCCTGATTGAGGCCAAAATCCATACGGCTCATCTGTTGAGAGCATCCAGAATGCTGGCCAGAGTCCACCGCCGCTCGGCAGCTTGATTCGGGCTTCTATGCGACCGTAGGTGAAATCAACCTTGTCCATCGAACGGATACGGGCAGATGTATAGTTGCTGTTTCCGTTGCGCTCGTTGCGAGCGGTGATAAGAAGCTCCCCGTTAGCCACAACGGCGTTAGCCTGCTGATAGCTCTGAAGCTCATTGTTGCCCCATCCACAAAGGTTGATGCTACAACCGTCGCCAATCTGGTAACTCCAGTTGTTTGCGTCGAGGGTGTTTCCGTCAAATTCATCCGCCCAAACAAGGTTAGGACACTGCGAGAAAGCGGAAGGAGTAACAACGAGAGCAAATGCAGATAATAGGAGTAAGCGAAGTAGCATGGTATGGCTTAGGGTACACTATGTGAGACGAGTGAAAGCGTCTCGAAGTTTCGATTTTACAGGTCGACAAAGGTGGTTAATTCAGTATTCCTCGCAGCGTTTTGGCTCTTTTGGGCATCTATTGAATATCACCTCCGAAAAATAAAAGTTACCGATGCTACTCCCCAGGCCAATTTCTCTTCTCACACTAGTTGTTTTACTCGTCTCTTTATCATTCCAATCATCATTTGCTCAGTTTCCAGACTCTATCGCTGGAACTCCAGAATTTATGGGCTATTCGAGTGTACCGATACTCTGTAACCAAACGCCTTACTTCGGAACCACAACATGGTCTGATCCATCTAGTGTGCCAACTGGTTTTTGCGCAAGCGTGGAGAATGACCAGTTCATATGCTTTCAAACAGCCAACGTAACGAGTGTCAGTTTTGAGTTTTCTCTCATTTCGTGCGCCGCTGGTGGAAGTGGAATCGAGGTTGGTGCCGTCGATCTAAATGGAAACACTGTCGGTAATTGTGTAACAGTCGATGATCCCGTAATGTCTGAACAATTAGAGCTTACTGGGTTGATGCCGATAACCACATATTGCCTGCGTGTAGATGGCGTTCAAGGCTCAAATTGTGATTTCAATTTTACGGCATTGCAAGGCGTGACTGCGGATGCACCACGTCAACCGAATACACCGTCTGGGTCTACGCCTCCCTATTGTTTTGGTGACACGGTAGGTGTTTCTATCGAACGAATTCCAAATGCATCTACCTATCAGTGGGGTGTTTCTACTGCTAGTGGTTTGGGTGATCCTCATTACTTAGGCGCGAACGGGAGTTGGATCACTACACCGGTTCAAGATTCGATAATCGGCCTCGTTCTTCCACCGTTTGACATTACGCGGTCACCAGGATCTTGTGACACGGTTTATAGTTTTGTTACTGCAATAAATGGATGTGGCGAATCAGCACCTAGTTCTGAATTGGCCATGATTCTATGCACTCGCACAGTCGATACCTTGGTGTTTTCAACCTGCGGATCAGACAGTTTAGGCGTTGAGTATCCTGTAGGATCAGGCAATTACTATTTTGACAATGGAGGTGACTATCAAATGGCCCGAGCCCCAAGTGGTGTATGCGGTGACGTTATCGCCATCTTGATCGAAACAAATAATGGCGTTGCAGCATATTTAGAAATTGATACAACAACGTGTAGCTTTCCTATAATTCTTGAAGGAGATACAATTGTAAGCGAAGGGATTTACGAGTACTATTTTCCCATTGCCTCATCAGGATGTGATTCAATTGTCGCGTATACCGTTCGGTCGCCAAGTGCGCAAGGTGCTGCACTTAACAACCCGTATTGTGTTGGGGATCCTGTTCGAGTAGGGAACTCACCTTGGGATGAGGACTTCACGTACACATGGACAGATGGTCAAGGTAATTTGGTAGGACAAACCCCAAATGATTACCTCAATCAATTTGATGCTCCTGGTGACTATATACTTACGGTATCTTATTTGGGCTGCGTACATGAAATAATTGTGATTGTACAACCAGCACCTTCATTGGGATTGACCCTGACTGGAGATCTACTTGAAGTAAGAGCTGAAGGGTCAGCAGATTCTGTAGCCTTGTTCATCAACGGTTTTTTTGAAGTGGGAGATGACGTACAAATTTTCTATCAAGGCCTTTCTAACCTTGGCGATTCTGTAGCCATTTTTGCCTGTGCCTATGCTGAGTGTGGTCGGGTATGCGAGCAGGTAATACTTGATACGATCTTGTCTAACGGGCAATCTTTATCGATCGCTGAACTTCTCGTCTGGCCAAATCCTAGTTCAGGAATATTCAACCTCCAACTTGAAGAGTCCGTAGATGGAATTGTAGAAGTCTACAACTTAATAGGAGAGCGCGTACTTGTTCAAGAGCTGGGCGCTGATGCCGAAATTGATCTTACGGCGCGTCCTGCAGGAGTCTATCTAGTTGTCCTGAAAGAAGGATCAACAGGTTTACCTATTGCGCGACGACAGGTTGTGAAACACTGATAAATAAAAATTGAAGGTAAGTTTAAATTGATTTGCAGCGTTCGTTCCTATTTGGAATGAATGCTGCATTTTTATTTACTTCGAATTATTGTCAATAATTGGAGGTGCTCAGCCTCGTCGAACGATGTCCTTAGCGTGTAAGTACCCGGAGCTAATTCAGGTAACTGCAGCTGAACTGAAGGAGCACTTCTGTAGTTTTGCCGAAAGGCCAACTGACCTATCGCATTATAGAGTTCTAACGTGAATTCTTTGTCAATCAATTGTTGGTCTAAGAAGGTAAGCGTGAAGTTGCCAGAGCTAGGATTGGGGTAAACCTTGAGCGCTTTCGCCAAAACCGGCCTACTCGTGCTAACTGTCGTCGAATCAGGACTGAAGCCGATAGCCGTTAGTGCTGGTGCGATCTCAAGATTGGACATGAACTTGTCCCACAGTAAGCCCGTACGATAGTTCTCAATCATCAGTACAATAGGGCCTTGGTCAATGGCTAAGTAGGAATTGGCGATCCAATTTTGCGATGGATTAAATGCATCACGAAAGCCCATGGTGCCGAGCAATGCTTCGCCGTATTCACTGTAAAACGCCTCCAGTGCATCAAGACATGCCGCTGGCCGATAGGGCATACTAGCAAGTGCGGCAGTAGGAGTGATTGTCCCATTGTCAAAGGCTTCTTCGGCCTCGTGCGCCAAATAGCCAACTAGCGGGTCATCGCTTGCGGTGAGCCCCCAAACCTGCTCCGAATAGCCTACGTGACCTTCTGGGTTTTCAATCGAATAGGCAACTTGATAATCGACGTGCATTTGATTGCGTCGGAAGTAGTTAGTGTAATCGTCCCGCCAGTATCTTGGATCAAAGCCGAGGTAGGAATAATGTGCGAAAAATATAGGGCCACCAGATCGCGGACCAGTCGGAATAAAAACTCCGTTTCTTCCTTCTTGACTTCTATACGTAGAGGTGATCCAGCCAGATTCATACAGGCTAGCATCGACA
This sequence comes from Saprospiraceae bacterium, assembly GCA_045110575.1. Taxonomy (GTDB): domain Bacteria; phylum Bacteroidota; class Bacteroidia; order Chitinophagales; family Saprospiraceae; genus CALDTK01. The sequence continues at coordinate 56,549 of JBGCGF010000023.1, read as the reverse complement.
GGGTATGTCGGCGAAGCAGCCGCGAGGATATACACGATCTGGGATTCATTAAATCCTCGGATCGGAAGGTTGAGTTGGAATTCAAAGTTTGGACTCCAGTGCCACATCAAGAAGTCAGTCCCTGGTTTTTGGTGCCAGTCCCATTCGATTTCCTCCCAGAGACGAGTCGCTCGCGCCTGTATTGAATCTTCTGCTGGACTGCCATTGTCGAAGTATTGTCTCGCCGTGAGCAGCGCCTGCGCCATGAAAGCCGTCTCGACCAAATCTCCTCCGTTGTCAAGTGTGCTGAAAGGGATCGTGTTACCCGTAGTGCCATTTAGCCAATGTGGCCAGACACCGTGGAACCTATCCGCTTCTTCTAGAAATGTAAGCGTCGTAAGAAGCTGGTCGGTTACTTCTTGGCGTGATAGCCAACCGCGCTCAATGCCCACAAGCCAAGCCATTAAACCAAAGCCAGACCCTCCGGTGGTTACCGTCTCCAGAGTTGTATTCCTTTCCCGTGATAAACCACTCACCGGGTGGCGGAAATCCCAGAAGTAACGCAAGGAGTATTCCTGAGTCATATCGAGTAAAATCTCTTCTCCAATCGGTGGTAGCTCAGGACTGCTTACGAGTTGTCCATTTGTTCCTTGTCCGAATCCAGGCGTGTAGCTCGTGAGTTGATATGTGCTTGCGTCTCCATTCTCGGGCCAATCAAGAAGCAAGGTGTCGGCGCCTGGAGTGATTAATTGTAAAAGAATATCATCCCGCAAGAGTCCATAATAAACTGGTATTGCAGCAGGAGCTTTAAAAAGTAATTCTCGGTGCAGCGGATAGTTGGTGACTTCCAAATCTGAAACGCCATCGCCGCTCGGCGAAACCTGCGCTTGGTAGCAGGCTACTTGATCCACATAAAGTTGGTGCGGACTTCCGTCATCCGTTCCTTGTCCAAAAATCACTGCCTTGATCTGCGTGAAATCGATGGCCGAATTTGCTGGGTCATCTCGTAGAACATCAAGTGGAATTCGAATCAAAGCCCACTCGTTTGCAGCTAAATCGCTGGGCGTGAAATCGCCCATTGGATACTTGGCGCTTCTTGTTGTGCCAGGAGCTCCTTCTAAGAACACGAAGGGCATTTCAGCTTTCGCCAAAACCTCAGAACTGTACACCCAGAAGCCAAGTGTATCGAAGGGACTTACATCTTGGGAAGCAAAATTTGGAGCAAGCACAATTGCAGACCAATCACCTCCTGTATTGCTGGTCCATGAAAGTTCGAGCGCGTCATGATCAACGAATGCAGTTGGTGCAAGAGGGAGCTTGTCACCTGAAGGACCTACTTGTTTGAGTAAGCTTGTGCCCGAAGAAATCGCTAGTCCGCTATCGTAATAGCCTGATTGATCACTGTCGCTAAAGAAGACTTGCGCATGTGCTGATTGGATACTCGTTAAGCATAGCAGTGCAACGGTTAATTTGAGTAGACCCTTCATTTGGAAATTGTAAGTACCCGGTAAGGTACACCCTCGTTGAGCGCGTCGCTGCGGATGTCGTTGAACGCGCATCCGTCGAGTCTAAAGCCTTTATTTGAACCTAAGTCTTGGTGAATGAACGTTCAACGCCGTTCGCAGAGGCGCGCGGACTGATGTGTGATGCTTCATCTCAACTAGCAAGCATTCAACGCCGTCCGCAGAGGCGCGCGGACTGATGTACGATGCTTCATGCCAACGAGCAAGCATTCAACGTCGTCAGCTGCCATACACACTAGTTCTCCATCCGTTTCCTAATCTCCGCCACACACTCAGGATTGAGCAAGGTGCTCACATCTCCAAGAGAATCTCCTTCGCCTGCTGCAAGCTTGCGAAGAATACGGCGCATGATTTTCCCCGAACGTGTCTTTGGCAAGTCGTCAACCACCATGATGACATCAGGCTTTGCAATCGGACCAATGATGTCACGAACGCAGGCAACAATCTTCTTGTGTAATTCGTCTGCTGGTAAGACGCCAAGTGGCTTTACAAATGCATAGATGCCTTGGCCCTTGATGTCATGCGGGTAGCCAACAACGGCACACTCGACAACTTCAGGGACTTCGTCGACCGCATTCTCAATCTCTGCAGTACCGAGCCGGTGACCACTCACATTGATGACATCGTCGATGCGACCTACAATGCGATACCGTCCTTCGGCATCTCTACGTGCACCGTCGCCTGTGAAGTAGTAGCCAGGGTAGGTCGAGAAGTAGGTGTTGCGGCAGCGCTCATGGTCACCATACGTCGTGCGCAGAATGCCAGGCCAAGGGAATTTGACGCCTAGTCGCCCTTCCTCAACCGTAGTAGGAAGCTCATTGCCTTCGGCGCTAAGTAATACAGGCTGGATGCCCGGTAATGGATACCCCGCAAAAGTGGCTTTCTGCTCAAGAATGCCAGGTAGGGTAGTAATCATAATGCCACCGGTTTCGGTTTGCCACCACGTATCAATGATAGGGCAATTACCTTTTCCGACGTGCTCGTCGTACCATTCCCATGCTTCCGCATTGATCGGTTCGCCAACGGTTCCGAGTACTTTTAGCGAACTGAGATCGTACTTTTCTACGTGTTCTGTACCATGCGCCATCAGTGCTCGAATGGCTGTAGGAGCTGTATAGAATTGATTGACTTTTAGTTTTTCGCAAACTTCCCAAAAGCGTCCTGCATCTGGGTAGGTCGGCACGCCTTCAAACATCACAGAGGTCGCTCCGGCTGCAAGCGGACCGTATACGATATACGAATGTCCTGTAATCCAACCAATGTCAGCAGTGCACCAATACACGTCGCCTGGCTTGTAGCCAAACACGTTGAGGAAGGTATACGTGGCATATATCATGTAGCCTCCGCAAGTGTGGACGACTCCTTTAGGCTTGCCCGTACTTCCAGAAGTGTAAAGGATGAAGAGGACATCTTCAGCGCTCATTTCTTCAGCAGGGCAAGTGGTTGATTGATCATCGATCGCTTCGTGCCACCAGACGTCATGACTTGCATTCCAAGCAATGTCTTGGCCTGTATTTTTGTGGACGAGGTTGGTCTTTACACTTGGGCAACCCAAGGCAAGCGCTTCGTCGACAACAGCCTTGACAGGAATATTCTTTTTGCCTCTGCGATTGAAATCACTACAGATAACAACCTTCGCTTGGCAATCATTCAAACGGTCGGCAAGAGCCTTTGCTGAGAAGCCCGCGAACACCACTGAGTGTATTGCTCCGATACGTGCACAAGCCAATACGCCAATGGCCAATTCCGGTACCATCGGCATGTAGAAGATGACGCGATCACCTTTTTCTACGCCTAGCTTTTTGAGCCCGTTCGCAGCCTTGCAAACTTCATCATGTAGTTCCTTGTAGGAGATGTGCTGTGCCTCTTGGCCTGCTTCATTTTGTTCGAAAATGAGTGCAGTTTGATCGCCGCGATCTGCAAGGTGACGGTCGAGACAGTTTTCGGTAATGTTGAGCGTCCCATCTTCAAACCACTTCACACGTGGTTCGTCAAAATTCCAATCCAATACCTTGCTAAATGGCTTCTTCCACGTGAAGGTGTTGGCTACGTCTGACCAAAAGCCCTCAGGATCTTCTACCGATCGTTTGTAGACTTCTCGATACTGTGCTTCAGAGGTAATTTGGAGGTCGTGGGGTTTGGACATTATAGAGGCTTTCGTGCTTGGCCTCCAATGTAGGGATTGGATTCAGCTTTCGCCAAAACCCAAGTCAGGTTTTGGCGAAAGCTGAATAGAAATGAAAAGTGGAAGCAGTCTAGTGCACTCCAACCGCCTCTGTCGCTCCTTTCGGAAAACGGATGCTCTCCACCATCTCCTGGATTTCCTGGGGCGGCGCAGGCGTAAGTCGACTTACCGTATACGCTAGTGTCGCATTAAACAGCATCGAAATCGTACCGAATCCTTCAGGACTAATACCGAACCACCACTGGTCAGGACTCGTCACGCCAAACCACATCAACTTGTACTTCGCCATGTAGAAAAGCATGAGCAAAATGCCGCCAATCATGCCGACGATGGCACCTTGCTGATTCATTCGTTTGTCGAAAATGCCCATCACAATCGCTGGGAAGAAACTAGCGGCAGCCAGTCCAAAGGCTAGTGCAACAACTGCAGCCACAAAGCCCGGAGGGTTGATGCCGAAATATCCAGCTACGATAACAGCACCTGCAGCAGCGATACGTGCCCAGAGCAACTCGCCCTTCTCTGAAATATCAGGCTTGATTTGCTTCTTGATCAGATCGTGTGATACAGATGTAGAGATCACCAAAAGTAAACCTGCAGCCGTCGAAAGTGCTGCAGCTAATCCTCCAGCCGCAACAAGCGCAATCACCCAATTAGGTAGCTGTGCAATTTCAGGATTGGCGAGCACCATGATGTCGCGATCAATGGTGAGTTCATTGGCATTTTTGTCACCAACATACTGAATGAGGCCGTCTCCGTTTTTGTCATCGAACTTGATCAATCCAGTTTCTTCCCACTTCGAAAACCAGGTCGGTACTTCCGCATAAGGTTGGTTGCTTACTGTATTGATGAGGTTAGTTCTGGCGAAAGCCGCAATTGCTGGAGCGGTCGTGTACAGGATAGCAATCAGGAAGAGTGCATAGCCTGCAGAGGTTCTAGCATCTTTCACGCGCTTCACCGTGAAAAAACGGACGATGACATGCGGCAGTCCTGCCGTGCCTACCATGAGTGCCATGGTGATGCAGAAGACGTCAATCTTCGATTTAGAACCGCTCGTGTATTCTGCAAATCCAAGTTCAGCTTGCAATCCGTCGAGTTTGTCGAGAAGGCTAATTCCAGATCCATCGGCCATGTCTCCAATCAAGCCCATCTGCGGAAGCACATGACCCGTCATCTGAATAGAGATGAAAATAGCAGGCACCATGAAGGCGAAAATCAAAACGCAATACTGTGCGACTTGTGTGTAGGTGATTCCCTTCATTCCGCCGAGCACCGCATAGAAAAACACGATGCACATTCCGATCACTACTCCCCAGGTAATCGGCACCTCTAGAAACCTAGAAAAGACAACGCCAACGCCACGCATCTGTCCTGCGACATACGTGAAGCTGACGAGCAAAGCACATATTACCGCGACGGTTCTGGCCGTGTTGGAGTAGTAGCGATCGCCAATAAAATCAGGTACCGTGAACTTGCCAAACTTCCGCAAATACGGAGCTAGCAGTAATGCGAGTAGTACATAGCCGCCCGTCCATCCCATGAGGTAAACGGCTCCGTCATAGCCCATGAAAGAGATCAAGCCCGCCATCGAAATGAACGACGCCGCGCTCATCCAATCGGCTGCGGTTGCCATGCCATTGGCTAGTGGAGATACTCCGCCGCCAGCGACGTAAAACTCTTTAGTAGATCCCGCACGACTCCAAATCGCGATCCCAATGTAAAGGGCGAAAGTGATGCCGACGATGAGGTAAGTCCAGGATTGTACTGACATGTTTAATGGTACTTAGGATGTGAGATTTGGGATGTGAGATTCATGACGTGGCCAGGGGCTTCTGTGCTCTGCGCAGGCTGGCCTTTCAATAGCTACTCTTCACTCACCCCGTACTTGTGATCCAATCGATTCATCAGATACATGTAGACGAAAATTAAGACCACGAAAACGTAGATCGACCCTTGCTGCGCAAACCAAAAACCAAGCTTAGCGCCTCCAAGTTTGAATTGATTGAGCTGATCGACGAAGATGATTCCTGCACCATAGCTTACCGCAAACCAGATGGTCAGCAGAATGGCGAGGTACTTCAAGTTCTCGCGCCAATACGCTTTCATGTCGCCTTGAGGAGTTTGGTTTTCCATTAGTTGCAGACCTCTTGGCCATTTGACTTGTACACCGTACCACTCTTCATCACAAATGGAATCGTTTCTAAGGTCGAGATGTCTGTTAGTGGATCAGCTTTTACGGCAACCAAATCTGCATAGCGACCTGCTTGAACGGTACCAAGATTTTCGGTTTCGCCAAGCATTTCTGCAGGAACGCGAGTTGCCATTACCAATGCTTCTGCATTGGGGATTCCCGCTTCGACCAGGAGCACAAATTCGCGTGCATTCGTTCCGTGAGGTTGTACACCTGCATCTGTTCCGAAGCAAATCTTGACGCCCTTCTTGTATGCGCGACGAGTCATGCCGAGCAGGGCGGGGCCAATTTCCAAGGCCTTAGGCACAACGATCGCTGGAAAGAATCCGCGGACCTTTGCTTTGTCTGCTACGAACTCTCCAGCTGAAATGGTTGGTACGAGGTAGGTGCCCATGCGTACCATTTCATCCATCGCTTCATCGTCGGCAAAGCTGCCGTGCTCGATGCTGGTGATGCCTGCTCTAATGGCACGAAGCATTCCGTCCTTTCCGTGAGCATGTGCAGCGGTGATCATGCCGTAGTCTTTCGCCGTAGCGATTACAGAGGCCAGCTCTTCGTCGGTAAACTGTGGTCCTTGTCCGTCTTTTGCGACACTCAATACGCCGCCTGTTGCGGTTATTTTGATTACGTCTGCTCCGTTTTTATATCGCTGACGAATAGCCTTGCGCGCTTCTTCAGGACTATTAATAACACCTTCCTTAGGACCTGGGTCACCTTGGTAAATGTGACTGTTTCCGTTGGTTGGGTCCGCGTGACCTCCAGTAGTTGCAAGTGCTTTTTCAGCAGTGAAAATGTGCGGTCCGGGTACTTTGCCTGCGTTGATTGCATTTCGCAGCGATACGTTGACGCCTGTACCACCAAGGTCGCGCACCGTCGTAAAGCCAGCCATCAAGGTTGTCTTGGCATTGACTGCTGCGTCAAAGGCACGGTCTGCTGGATTTTTGGTGAAGCGCTCTTCACGAGTTTTTGGATTGCTCTCGTGCTCGATGTGTACGTGCATGTCCATAAACCCAGGCATCACAAAGTGGTCTTTCAAGTCAACTACTTTAGCATCCGCAGGTGCAGTAGCATATCCTGCTTTCACCTCCTTAATCCGTTCTCCTTCGATGATGACCGTTTGTTCGGTTTTGACGGAAGTCGAAGTGGCATCGAAAAGACGACCACAATGAACGTAGGTCGTTTGGGCAATTCCAGTTGTCGCCAAAACCAGAGAAATCGCGAGGAGGTAAAGTGTACGCATGGAGGGAAGGTACATAAGACAGCATAGCTGTCGGTACTTAGGATTTGATATGTCGGATCGCTTCGCTATCGGACTCAAGATGTTAAAGACAGCATAGCTGTCGGTACTTAGGATTTGGGATGTCGGATCGCTTCGCTGCCGGACTCGAGATGACTTGCTCGCTTTCGGCTCATTTCACTTTCCGACATCAGACACCCAGGCCAACGTCCCTAAGGAAATCCCATATCTCAAATCCCACATCCCAGATCCCACATCCCAGATCCCACATCCCACATCTCTCCTAAACCTACCAGACCTTACATTCGTTTCACAAGTAGAAGATCTTAGATTCAAGCCCATGACCACGCAAAAGCCTCAATCAAAAACACACTATTCTCCAGCGATCTTAAGCTTGCTGCCGCTCTTGTATGTGGCGTGGTCTGACCGAACGTTGACCCGCTCGGAGCTTGAACTATTGAAAGAGAAAATGGCCACCCTCAAGTGGTTGAGCCAGGCCGACCGCACGTTGCTATTGCGTTGGGGCAATCCTAAAAATCCACCTTCTCCTGAGTTGTTTCATCAATGGGCTGGCCTGATTCATGCAACAGCAAGTAGCATGGACAGAGAACGGCGTGAAGGACTTGCAGAGTTAGGTGTTGCCATGGCCGACCGTGCCGATGACGATAGCCCAAGTACTGCAGCTTTCGCCAAAACCCTCGAACAGCAAGAGGGACTCAAAGCCATCAAGGAGCTTGAGGCGATCCTAGGTGAGGTTGACAAGAATACCTTGGATACCGTGTTCACCAAAGAAGGATTAAGCACTTCTGAAAAAGCACAATACACCTTTGATGTGGACGCAATGCGTCATCTGCTAGATGATGACTATGTCGAGTTACGGGATGAGATGCGAACCCTCCTTTCGCAAAAGGAATTCGCGTATCCAACGTCACTCGTCAAAGAAGATCACCGTGCAGTAACCATGGCGCAGACGCGTCGCCTCGGCGAACTTGGTTACGGGATCATTGCCATGCCGAAGGAGTACGGCGGAGAAGATGCCTTCGGGAAGTACTCAGCCGTCTTTGAGATGCTTGGCTACCATGACGGATCACTTGCCATCAAATTTGGTGTGCAGTTCGGTCTTTTCGGTGGCAGTATCGCCAACCTCGGTACAGAATACCATCACCGCAACTTCCTAGAAGCTGCAGGCCGACTCGAATTACCCGGTTGCTTTGCGATGACGGAAACGGGGCACGGCTCCAACGTTCGTGGTCTCGAAACGACAATCACCTTCTTGCCAGAAACGCAAGAGTTTGAAATTCATTCCCCGCACTGGGGAGCCGGAAAAGAGTACATCGGTAATGCGATGGATTCGAAAATGGCGACTGTGTTCGGTCAATTGATCGTCGATGGAGAATCTCAAGGGGTACACGCCATCTTGGTTCCGTTGCGAGATGCAGATCACAACAACCTACCTGGGATTACCGTCGAAGATTGCGGTGATAAGATTGGCCTCAACGGCGTAGACAACGGACGTATCTGGTTTAAGAACGTCCGTGTGCCTCGCCTCAACTTGCTCAATCGGTTTGGTGATGTTGATGAGGCAGGTACCTATACCAGTCCAATTGAAAATCCAGGCAAGCGCTTCTTTACCATGCTCGGCACCTTAGTTGGTGGACGTGTATGTGTTCCGCGTGCGGGCTTAAGTGCTGCAAAAGCAGGCTTGGCGATTGCGATCAACTACGGTTTGCGCAGACGCCAATTCTCACCTGCAGCGAACTTGCCAGAAACCTTACTGCTAGACTACCCAAGTCATCAGCGACGCTTGCTTCCTGTTTTGGCGAAAGCTTACGCTCTTGACTTTGCATTGGATTGGCTCAACGACCGTTACGGCAACCGTACACCAGACACGATGCGTGAGCTGGAAAGTCAGGCCGCAGGAATGAAGGCGTATGCCACTTGGTTTACAACCTCAACGTTGCAGGAATGCCGTGAGGCGTGTGGCGGAAAGGGCTACTTACTGGCCAATCGGATCGGTCAACGTAAAGGAGATACAGAGATTTACACCACGTTTGAAGGCGACAATACAGTGCTTTCATACTTGGTGTCTCGTGCTTTGCTCACCAAGTTTAAGAATGACTTCAATGCGGAAGGCGCCTTCGGGGTGCTTCGTCTCATTGCGGGACGTGTAAGTGATCAGTTCACAGCGCTCAGTCCGATTAGTGTTCGCAGCACTGATTCTGACCACTTACGTGATGCAGAGTTCCATATGGATGCCATGCGCTTTCGCGAAAACCGCATGATCTACTCTTTGGCGCAACGCATTCGTCGTAAGATCAAAGGTGGAATGCCAAGTGCCGAAGCTTTCACGCTCGTACAAACACAGCTCAAGGATACTGCAATGGCTTATGTAGAGCGCGTTGTCTTAGAGCAGTTTCAAGCGAAAGTTGAAAGCGTTACCGCTCCGGAGCTTAAAGCCGTTTTGTCTAAGCTTTGTACGCTCTTCGCACTGGAGGCGATTGAGAAGGACAAGGGCTGGTTCTTTGAGTACGACTTTTTGAGTCCTGCGAAGAGTAAGGCTATCCGTCGTGAGGTCGATACGCTCTGCAAGGAAGTGCGTCCGCATGCTGCTGGACTTGTCGATGCCTTTGGTATACCGAAAGAAGTACTAGGCGCGCAGGTGGTCTAGTGTTCCTGCGAACCACTGGTTCGCAGGACAGATAACGCGTGAGTATTTGCGCTGCAGGACAGCTAGCGTGCAGCTCAATAGTCTCCGTCTCAACAACAAATAACCCCTCTCAACCTTTTACTTATATGACTACACTACGAGCCGGCGATGCCGCCCCAACTTTTGCTGCACCCGACCAAACTGGAGAGACGCGCAGCCTTGCTGATTACAGTGGCAAGAAGCTTGTTTTGTACTTCTACCCAAAGGATGATACGCCAGGTTGTACAGCAGAGTCTTGCAACCTCCGAGACAACTACGAGCGCTTTCAAGCTGCTGGTTATGAGATTCTAGGTGTAAGTCCAGACGGACCGAAGAAGCACGTAAAATTCATCGACAAGTACAACCTACCGTTTGACTTGCTTGCAGATGAGGACCATGCTGTGGCCATTGCCTACGGCGTTTGGGGAGAGAAGAAGTTCATGGGACGCACCTATGACGGTATTCACCGCACCTCGTTCGTGATCGGCGCTAATGGCAAATTGGAAGACGTGATCTTGAAGGTTAAAACCAAGGATCATACAAGTCAGCTTTTAGCTGAGTAGGTACTACGATAGCACCAGAACTGTCAGTTCGACGAGTATTGGAATGTGATCTTTATATTCAGACTCACTTGATATTTCCTTTTTTCGATAGAACTGACAGTTCGCATTTTAGCGAAAAAGTCTTTCTACTTCTTCCCAAACACCCGCTCAAATCCTTCCAGCAATGCTGCATGGAGTACATCTCCGTGTGTCTTCTCTGGGAGGTAGTCGAACGATAGCTTCATGGTTTCCGGTTTGCGGGCCATGAGCTTCACGTGCAGTTCGCGGGCAACGCGTTCCATCTCATCGCCTTCTGCGCCCACGGCAACGTGAACGGACTTGACGTTTTCTAAACTGACAGGATCTGCGCCAAGCAATGACTCATCGTTCCACCAAAGACTCGGGCTCACGATGAAGTAGTGATCGAATAGATCTGGCTCAATAAATAGTGTCTCCGTGGCGAAAAGTCCACCGGCAGATTGTCCAATAAGCGTTCGCTCTTCGCTGACGTTATACGTCTTCTTAATAAGCGGCTGGACCTCGTCTGCGAGGAAGCGTGTGAACGCACCTGCACCTCCATTGGTCGGTAAGAATTCGTTGTCTTTCTCGTTGTTAGACGGGGAAGTGAAATCACGTTTACGATCCACATTTGCGATGCCAACGACAATGCTTTCTGGAACAATATTGATCCACGAAAACGAGAGAAATTGGACCAGTCCAGCAACGTGAATGAAGTCTTCATCACGTGATCCGTCAAGTAGGTAGATGACCGGATAAGTTGCTGCGCTATCTGGATGGTAGCTCGCTGGGAGATATACGTTCAGCTTGCGCTCTTCGCTTAGAATCGTTGATTGAAACGTGTGGGTTTCACCGATTGCGAAGGGTGTCGTGGCAACGGTTGGAGCCTGTGTGCTTTGTGCGGTTGCCGTCGATAGGCAAAGGAGTAAGATGCCGAGAACAACTAAGAGTGAAGGACGCATGGTGGGAAGGTAGAGCTACCATCTGGTTTGACGAGTCGCACCTCTCGCAAGATTACGGGGCTTTAGCGCGCACTGGGTTGTGCGTTCAAAATGCTGCAGGCTAAAGCCTGCTGAACCGGATCCTTGGTACTACCATCTGGTTTGGCGTGTCACGACTCTCGCAAGATTACGGGGCTTTAGCGCGCACTGGGTTATGCCTTCAAAATGCTGCAGGCTAAAGCCTGCTGAACCGGATCGTTCATGCTAGAATCTGGTTCGGCGTGCTTTAGCGCGCAATGAATACTATCCATTCAGGACTTGGCGTTCAAACACGCTGAATCGGATCATTTGCAATATCATCTAAGGCTAATCCCACTTCACACAAACCACATCTAATTTTCCGTCAGAAGGAAAACGATTGGGATTTAAACGGAAGCCAAGTTTCTTATAGAACGCGAGCGGACTTGTATAGACTTCACCGTCTGCTCGGAAATGATCGTCAGATTGAACCACCCATCCTTCCAAGCAGTGCTCGACGGTTTTCGCATGAAGAATAAGTGCTTTCCCAAGGCCTTGACCTTGTGCTTCTGGAGAAACTAAAATGCTAAACCAGCGCGTATCGTATCGATCGAATACAGCGAGCCATGCCTCAATTTTTGAAGCAGCATTTCGAAGTACATAGTGCGCACAGTTCGGGGCCTCTATGATTTTCCGTAAGGCACCTACGTCTGTCAATTGTACTTCTACAGGAAAGCCCGTATTCCAGAGCTCCAACACGGTGTGCCAGTCAGCTTTCGCCAAAACAGTCGAAGTGACAACCTGGTGGTTTTGGCGGAAGCTCATACTTAATCTACTGGACGAAGGCGCAAGAGGATCTTACCGTTTGCGTCAGACAAGAACAGCTTGCCGTTGCGCAGCGCGTACTCTTTCACTTCAGCCAATGCGCTGGTGTAGTCTTGAGTAAGCTTCATCGACTTACACATCTTCTTTGTACCTGCGAGTGGGCCGATAGAGATGTTCCCGCCGATACCAATTGTAGCTGAACCTCTAAACTGGTTGCAGCCATCGTTGCCCATCACCTTGCCTTCCGAGACGTTGACCTCTAAGCTTGGTTGTTGGAGGTCTTTCGGTACGCTAACCGCTTGTCCTTTGATAGATTCAAGAGCGTAAATATTGTGCAGTTTCATACGGACATCTGGTGTGCGACTGATAAACTCAACCATGGTGTACTTCATCGTTGAAGCATCTGCCGGTACTGTTGCAGGATCTAGTTTTTTCTCTTCAACGCGTAAGTGAAAGAGCTGACCGGGTTCGAATTCGAAGCCCATAATTTCGTCATAGAACAACTCCCATCCATCATCACGAAGCGTATCGCCACGTTGAATTTCATAGCAGGTTTGTGATCCAACTCCTTCGCAATCCACCTTGGCGCTATTCACCCAATAGCGGACGACTTTAGAATCATCACCTTCCATCATTTTATTGGTGGAGGTATTCGGTGAGCAAGCAAAGCCGAGTAACAGAACAAAAAGGAAAAGACAAAATCGCATGCTGTAAAGATGGGGAATTAGTACCTGTCTCGCTTGACAACTCTTACGATTGCCTAAAAGCGAACATACAAATGGCCGACACCTTGCGGTGCCGGCCATTTGTCTTTGCGTGGTCCTGCTGATTGCCGCCAATCCGAAGGACTACTTATCGCACTACCAATCGTGTTGGCTGAAGGCCTGTATCGCTAAGCGAAAGCACGTACACCCCTGATGGCAAGTTTCCAATACTTACAGGTACAGTATTAAAGCCGTCCGTAAACTGAACACTTGCTTGATGAACTATGCGGCCATTGATGTCAGAAACAAGTAATGGCACTTCCGTCTCACCAGACGACACATACTTCAGTACGATTTGCTCGCCAGCGGGTGCTGGGTTTGGATAGAAGTTGATCGTTAGGGCAGCGCGTGCGCTAGACGTTAGGTCGAGGTAAGCTTCGTCGTCTTCGCTTGCACTTGTCCCAGAACCATTGCCTGGAGTAGAGTCTGCGTCTAGCTCGTTTTGCGAAAGCACCTCAACGAATTGTGTGTAGCCTGTCGCACTGAGCGAGAAGTAGTTGACGACGATCGTTGCCGTTTCACCAGCTGCAAGATCACCTACTGTCCAAGTACCTTCGTCTGAGCCGTAGGTAGCAAAGGAGCCTTGAGAAGTTGTGAATTCATTGCCGCCGGTGTAAACAACATCGGCTGGCTTAGGGATATCAACCGTTGCACCTGTTGCTGTTTCAGTGCCTGTATTGGTAACCGTAACGGTGATTGAGTTGACGTCGTAGATCGCTGGTTGGTTAGAACTACTGGTAGCAGAGAGCTCGAGGTCTACACCTTGGGTTGGACCTGCAGAACAGCTGAGTAAGCTCCCATTTGCAAGCAGAGCGACTTCAGTCGTTCCAAAGGAGAAACGTACATCACCGTTGGGAGTCGTACCTGTCGCGACGTACTCACCAAAGGAACTTGGAGGCAAACTTGGAAGCCCAATGGTAGAGACAATGTTACCCATTGCATCAACAATAGCAGCATATCGAAGGAAGGTGCCGTCGTTTGCTGAAAATGCTACGGCCACATCTCCGTTAGGGAGCACATTGGGGTAGCCTGTATTTCCAGAAACCAAACTTTGACTATTCGTAACTGCATCAGCAAGCAGTACGTCGGCAATCGTACTTATGTCTGTTAGGCTCAAAACTCTCAAACGAGGCCACGACTGTGAGTTGCCATTTCTGTACGAGAGATAGATAACATCATCGTCTTCATTTATGACTGCTCCGTTAACGCGATTCGTCACCAAGTCGCCTACTTGAAGCTCGTCGGCTAAAACTCTACCTGATTGAATTTTGGCAAGACCATATGAGCGACCTCCAGTGAAGTATTCTACTAAAATCGTTGCAAAATCTGTAGACCCAATGATGTCAAACCGAGTTACATCAGAACGTTGTAAAGTTGGAATGAAGGAGCTTAAATCTCGTGACTGAGCGTCTGTCTCTATTACAAATGGCTGCGAATTACCAGGATTAATATTGTCGCGTAGCGTTCCTGTCAGGACAATACGACCTCGAACATTCTCAGTGCTATTGACAATAAATGTTGAAGGGTCAATGATTGAGATTCCAAGTCTTGCAGGTCCGTCGATGGTAATAGTACCAGGGGTGCCATACAAGTTATGGTCGATGGTTATGATTCCACCAGGAGTTACGGTAGAGCTCACTATAGCACTCGTTGGATCCGTTTGAGGAGGATCACAAGCGTCATAAACAGGGGTGCACTCTTGCTCACCTAGGCGAGTCAATTTGACGAATACACGGTCGCCGTTAACGCTGCCGCGGTTTGCTAGGAGTAGTATGCTGGTGTCAGCAGTAACTCCACTTAGGTCAATGTTAAACAGTCCATCGAGATAGCTCTCTGCTAAGAGTACGCCATTGCCGTTTCGCACCTCAATAGTGCTTCCGCTTGCGTTGAGTCCCGATACACCTACAAAGCCTCCGTCCTGTCGAACAGCTGCCTGGAAAGGATCACGATTCACAAAGAAACTTGCTGAACTATTATAAGAATTTATCAAAGTGCCATTGCGTTCGTAGCGCGCAATCTGAAGCGAGCGGTCGCGAGGAGCTCCATCGAAATAGCTGACAATGGTGAACGTTCCGTCACTGAGTTCTTGAAACTCGAATGGCTGGAAGAAGCGGCCATTAACGCCTAAGCTAACGGCACCAAGTCGTGCGTATGTGCCGTCAAGTAGTACGTAAGTACTGTTGGTTCCGCGCTCAATAATGCGGAGGAAGGAGTTGCCACCCTGACCGCTAGGGGCCAAGAAAGTTGCGCCTTCATAGCGAGTTGGCATTGCTGGATACGTACTGACTCCGCCAACTTGCTGGTAGTTATTGTCAATGCTGAAACTGTAAAGTGTCGTTACATCAGGTCCGGTTGAATTCAACTCAACTTGGCGTACGAATACAAGGTAGCCACTGCCATCTGTTAGCCTTGCGGTAAAACCTCCTTCATACTGTCCTGCGCTGCCTGCTGGTATTGGGTTTGTAAAAGGAACAGTGGTTATTGGGTTTCCTGAGATGTCAGTAACAATAAGCTCTGCCGACTGAAAGTCAACGGATACATTGTCAGTGAAGACCACACCTGTGACCACAGGTGTAGGAGAGATTTGAGCGCCATTTGCATCAAAACTGTACACTGCATTTCTTCTGGTGGCACTGTTAAACGTAGATCTGTTGAGTGAGGTAAGCTCATATCCGCTGGCGGTTTGAACTCCGTTAACGTCAGAGATGGATCCTTGATCGAGTGGATCGATCGTCGCTGACTCTTCGAAGGTGCTGCATGGGCCAGCTACTACGCCTCCGCTACAAGGAGCAGGAGCTGTGAAATTGAGAGTGTCACGACATGAACCTTCAGCGGCATCGGTCATGATGATTTGACCGCTTGGGTAGAAAGAAATACGGCCAATTTCTTCGCGGATGGTTTGACCATAAGCCGCGCCTACAGGGTAGTTCGATGACTGCCAAGAACCGGCTACGCTTCCTGGGTTTTCAGCACTAACCACAATTGAATAGGTATCGTCGCTAGGGTCATTTGGTGTTCCTTCATCTGAACAGTCAACTGAAAGAAGTGTAGCAACGAATGAGCATGTCGGACCAGTTGGTGTCCCAGTACTTGCTTCATCGTCTTCATTCACTTGGCCGTTACCGTTACCTGGTGTAGAGTCGCTATCTGTTTGGTTTGCGGCAAGTACTTCTGCGTAGCTATCCGATGGTGTTGCTCCTGTACGGAAGTAATTGACTGTAATGGTTGCAGATTGTGAAGCACCTAGAGAGCCGACGTTCCATTGGCCTTGGTCGCCACCAAAAGTTGCGAGACTTCCTTGCGATGCAGAGAACTCGTTGCCTCCTTCATATACAACTCCTGCGGGAAGTGGAAGGTCAACAACAACTCCTGTAGCTGCTTGTGGTCCTTGATTGCTTACTGTCGCAGAGACGCTGTACAAGGTATAGCGGCCTGGAGTGGTAACGTTTTGCGAAAGCGAAAGACTCAGGTCAATGTCTCCACTTCCAGTATTAGTGCTACATGAATTGGGCACTGGAATGGTAAAGGTGGTTGTGCAGTTGGAGTCGTTGTCATCAACTACGGTGTAGGTGATTGTTGATCCGCTTGCTGCAGATATAAGACCTCCGTCAAATCCGAGAACTGTTCCTGCCGATCCGGTTGCAACAGTCTGTCCGGCGAGTTGAACAGTGAAGGGTGTTCCTGGAATAATGTTGTCGATTGTAATCAAAACATCGATACGGTCGTCTGCAGGGTTGCTTCCTGTGCCATTATCGTTGCAGGTTGCCGTAGGTACTGTAGCTGTTAGTAGGCAAGTAGGCATTGTGCCTGAGATGGTGAATGGCTTGACCAGCGTATTGTTATTCTCGTTGGTCTCAATAATTATTTGATCACCGTCAGCGACAACAATTAGGAAATAGTCACCTGGTGCAAGGAAAAACGTACTCGATGCGCCCTCAATGTTATTGCGTTGATATCCAGCGCCAAAATTGCCCGTGGAAATGAGACCCTCTTGAATATCATCTGGGCTTAGGACATTGTCGATTGAGATGTATGACTTTACGCTGAAAGGCTGAGGGATGTCTGCTGGTCCATTGTTTCGGATGTCGAGGACATACTCGAGAAATATACCTGCAGCAAGAATTGGGTTTCGAATGTCCAATCTTAGTAGTTCTAAGTCTGCAGGCTGAATCGGTCCTCCTGTTGATGCTTCGTCATCCTCGTTCACAGTTCCGTTGCCATTTCCAGGAGTTGAGTCTGGATCACTTTGGTTTGCTGCGTTTACTTCCGCATAGCTCTCTGGAACGTTTGGAACGTTCAAGAAATAGTTGACGGTAATAGTTGCTGAATTCCCAGAAGCCAGCGTTCCTACCGTCCAGTCGCCTGCGCCTTGTCCGAAGGTGACTAAAAGACCCTGACTTGCAGAAAATTCATTGCCACCTTGATAAACGACACCGTTTGGCTTGGGGATACTCACTTCAACGCCTGTTGCAGTGTTTGGACCATCGTTGGTTAACGTAGCGGTCACGCTATACAACGAATATTGTCTTGGTGCGGCGACGCTTTGGGTGATGCTCAACGAAAGATCGGCCTGAGCCAGTAGGCTCGAGCTAAAGAGTAGGCTTGCAAAAAGCAGTAGCCAAAAGTGTTGTGTAGTCAGTCTCATTATCAAATCTTCTGGAGAATAGAAAAGGCCATCTTTTGTGACAGATTGCCCTGGATCTCCAAAATAGAATAAGACTTCTTAAGTCTCTGAGTTAACCTTGTTTTATACCCTAAATCTGCGCACTATTAACAAGTTGACAGCAGTGAATCAAGGATGTGTAACAGCCTGTTAGGTTGAATTACCCGATAGGTGTTATGTGTTTTCTGACGATGTAAAAACGGCTCAATTGACATCAGGCAACATGTAGGGGACTCTCAAGTCAAAGCTTGACCAAGTGGCCGTAATCCTTCCTTCCGGAAGACTAGTCTTAACTGAAAATGCCGACTTCCGTGCGTTAACACAGAAGTCGGCATTTTTAGAATTCACGGCGTAGCCTTAGAAATCTACTTACACAAGTAGATTTCTAATCCTTCACAAAGCGGATAGAAGTTCCATCTCCTAACTGGATGACATACATGCCAGTTGTAAGTGAGTATACACTCATTGTTGTGCGGGTGTCGCCAATCGCGAGTTGTTGCTCCTGCACAACTTGGCCAAGTCCGTTAAACACGCGTAGGGTAGTGTTGGCTGTTAGTGCCTCTTCTAGTTCAATGGTTAATACATCACGCACTGGGTTAGGGAAAACGGTAACCTGGGTTTTGGCGAAAGCTGTACTGGTAGAACTCACTCTTGAGTTCATAGCACCGAACGTAGGACTCATCGTCTGGAAATCGCCTGTTCCGTTAGGGAAGCGACCATAGCTGACGTCTGCTGTTTGGTCTGCAAAAACGACCTCGTCTATAATTGTACCTGAAGCGTCAGATAGGAATATTGACTCTCCTCCTGCAGAGAGTTTGAAGTTGGCGTGAAGTTCAGTTGCAGAACTGTCTTTGTCTGCCCAGATCACGAGATATCCGCCAGCAGCAATGCTTGTACCTGCTTCGAAGCTCCATTGCTGTAGGTCGTCACCGTCGTCGCTGAGGCTGTAGCCAGCGAGATCGATGCTTGCATTTGTGTTGTTGTATAGTTCGATCCAATCTTCGAATTCACCGTCTTCGTCAGTCTGACCTGCATCGTTTGAAGCTAGAAACTCATTGATCACGACGTCTCCAACAGTTGTGCTTGTTTGCGTAGCAAGAAGCGTTGAGAATATATGTGCAGCGCGGGTCGGGAGGAATGCGCCAGCCTCGTTGTTCTCAGCGTACACGTAGTATTCTGTGATGCTCGCGGTAGGTGTGAATGCAATACCGTAAACGCCGTCACCAGCTGCTCCGTCACCGTTTTGACCATCGTCCAACATGGTAAGCTTCTCGAAAGGAGCTTCGTCGTCGGTGCGGTAGGCTAGTGTAACTGTGTTTGCATCGCTCACATTTGAAGTAAGGAAAAGCGACTGTCCAAGAACACCACTTGCGCTAGCAGTAACGGCTCCTATGCTTGGTGCCGTTGCAGTAAACTGTGATTGAGCGAGTAGGTAACTCACACGACCGTCCATCAGGTTTGTAATGCCTGGTACTGATGATCCACCTCCTGGTCCTCCACCAGATGTGATGTCTGAGGTCAGGTTGGTTGTAAAGTTGGCGTAAGTAAAGAACTTGTTTCCGTCTGCCTGTACGTCGGCATCAATTAAAGTCTGGAGAGTTTGACCTGTTGTTAGGTAGCTACCGTCTGCAAAGCTTTCGTTGAGCATCGTCTTACAATGTGCGATGTACATGCGCTGGTAGGTAGCGTTGTTGAGCAGTTTGCTGATGAGTGGGTAGTCAGCATCGTTAAGTTGAAGAAGTGCTGACATTTGTTGCTTGTCTGCAGTGCTGCGTAAATTTCCACTACCTGTCATTGAAAATTTTCCAAAGCTTTCGTTGAGGTCCCAAACCACAGGTAGAAAACGACCAGCATCATCTTGGTAGAGGTAGTAGTTCTGTGCGAAGCCACCGATGTAACTGTCAAGGTTGACGAGAACGTTGTTGAATGCAAGCATCCAAAGCGCGCGGTCTACATCAAGAAGTTGCTCAATACTTGCAGTCTCATTTGCAAGTGTATCACAGAAATTAAGGAGGTCCGCCCAACCGTAGTCACTTTTAAGTTCGTACGCTGGGTAGTACTCTACACTGTCTGTTCCTAGGTAGACCAGGTTAGGTAGATCGGTTGATCCTGGCCCTGCTCCTTCGATAGGGTTACACTTGATGAAGGTGTTGTTCTTTGAACCGAAACGATCCTTGACGAAGTCTTTATTGATCGCTTCTGAGTTGGAGTAAAGTCCAATGAGGTTACCGTTCACGTAGACATTAGCGTAGTTGGATAGTGGGGCATCCATGTAGTTGCGGAGGATCTCGTACGAAAGTACCTCTCTGACGAAAGAAGGGTCATTTGCTACGTTACTCAACTTGATGTCTGAATAGCCTTGGTGCTCCTGTTCCTTGTAGGTGTCAAGCTCAATGTGGAAGGGGTTCTTAGCCTGGTTAGCATTGTAGGTACTGTTACCCTTGTACTTCACACCGACGCTGTCGTAGACTTCACCATTGATGGCCACCGTTTGGGCCATTGTGTAGTCTTCAGCTCCAGCTTTTTGAGCATCAAGAAGTTGGTCCCAGTTGCTTTCGGCGAAGGTTATCTCTATGGTTTGGACGACGGTAAGGTCGTAAAGGTCCTGTGCTGAGCTCGTTAGCGGCAGAAGGAAGAGTATAAAGAGTAAGGGAAGGAAGTTTTTCAAAGGGAAGCTAGTTTTAGATGTCCAATCGTAAAGGTAGACAGTCCTATAGACGATGGTTTTTAGGGTAATCCTTCGCAAAGGTTCAGGAAACTATCGTTTCTAATTTCAAAGTGCATGTAGCACACTTGAAGGCAGCTCGAACCCGAGTCAGGAAACAGTGTCAGAGAAGTCGCGGGTGACCTCAATGTCAGGTATGCTTGGCAAATCGAAGAAGTAGCGATTAATTTATTAGGTGTCTAATCGTCCGCTGTGTTGTTCCTCCGAGTGTGTCAGAAGCTTTGACTGTCGAAGAGTACTCTTCGAGGGTGGAGATGTGCCTAAAGAGCTGTTTGTAAGCGGAGAAAGCAGTAAAACAGGCTTAAATGGGGGAAGCGCTAATCCCCTATTAGCCCTAGCTCCAGTTAGAGCTATGTTCTGTGAGTTTATTAGGCTGACCAGCCGTTTTTGCAAGGTGGTTGGCGGATTTTTGACTTGGATGATTTCTAGTTGACTTCGGTGGGATTATTAGCGACAATAGGCGCATCAGGGTTATTGTAATGTGTAGTCGACTGTTAGCTAATTAGGAATGCATAGTGTCAGACTCATTCATAGTGGCTTAGGCATATGTATTGCAGCAGTGCCTAGTGGATCAATTTATCTTTTTTCAATCCGTTTATTTTAAGGTCTGGGTGTAGCTGTGCTATTACTGATTCTTGATATACGAATCTGGATGGGGCAGTGGCCAACCATTTTATGAAAGTATACATTTATATATATCAAATCACGAAAGGGAGAGCTCGGGCTTTTTTAAGTAGTGTCGCGAGCGTCCCTTCATTGCAGGTTGGGCGTCTCCTTGGCTTACTTTTATTATTGTGCTTGGTGAATACTAGTTATGCGCAGCTGGGTTGGGGTACGCCCAAGATGGAGAATCCTGGAGCGTTTTCGATTAATTTTTGTGAGAATGATCCAGCTGGGGAATACCAGATGAATTGGGTAGGTGTAGGAAGCCCAGCTACAAACCCCAAATTGACAGTGGTTCTTCCTGCGGGGGTTACGTATCAAAGTGGTTCTATACGAGATGTGATTGCGCACCCGAGTGGTGCTGCAAGCGCAAGTGTGAATGTCGATACCCTCGAAATAGATCTGCCCAATCTTACGGGTGGCGAGTCTGGTACTGTGGCATTCAAACTGCTTTATGACTGCAATGCGGACTTTTCAAATCCAGTCGTACTTGAAATCGCTGTAGCTTCCAATGAAGCTATTTTTACCGATGTCTCTAGCCCTATCAACAATACGTTTGCTCAACCGCAGTTGGTCGTCAATGGAAGCACTAATGCACTCTTAGTTGATCGAGAAGTAGGTGATGTTTTTACTCGGGAAGTCGAGATCGAGCAAACGGGTCAGTTTTCTATTCTCAATGAATTTAGCGTAAGTGTTGAGTATGAAAGTGGTATTGATGTAACCAATCAGTTGATCTCAGATGGCAATACAACTTTAAATCTCATAGGCCTTACTAGAAATGGAGGGGCACTAATTATTTCAGAGGCTACTTACCCAACGCTCAATTGGCCATTCGCTCAAGATGATGTCTGGACCATAAGTGAAGATGTCGAAATTGTTAGCTGTGATAGCTTAGCCTCTGCTGTAGCCGTTAATTATGGTTGTGGGGGGCAGGTTTGTCAATCTGCGGCCAACTTGTCTTATGGTGTTGCCCTAGATATTGCGGTGCCAAATTTGACCTCTTCATCTACTCGCACGCTTCCTTCTCCTCTTTGCGTGGAGGACGGAGTACAAATTGAAGCTACTTTCAATATAACAGGGAAGGCCTACAACAGTCGGTTTGGAATAGAGATAGTATCACAATTGGTGCAGCTAGCGTAGATAACAATGGTGAGTATGTACTCACTGTAACTACAGCGAGTGGATGTGAAGCAACTTCAACCGTAACGGTGGATGACATTCTAACTGAGCCTGCTGCAATTGACATCGTAACGACTCCTGGCCTTTGCGCTGGAGATGACATCGACCTTTCAACGACAGCGGTTGCCACAAGCTATGAGTGGCTCAAAAACGGATCAGTCGTTCGCACCACAACAGGTGCTGGCGCTGAAGCAACAACGTTTACGACTGCCGACCCAGAATATGGAACAGGCGATTGGAGCGTTCGCACTACTGATGCTAACGGTTGTATGGCAACATCAAGCACTGCAACTGTAACAGTCAATGAAGTGCCGACAGCACTACCAACTAACGGCGGCGATGTTGTTATCGGTAATGATGTCCAGCTTTCAGCTTCTGCAACACCAATTGGCACTGCTACTTACCGCTGGTATGACGGTGATCCAAATACAACAGGTACACTTGTTTCGCTTTCGCAAAACCCAACCCTTGTTGGTCTTGCAGCAGGCACATACACCTACTTCGTAACGGTAGAAATTAACGGTTGCCTCAGTGCGGCTGCTTCGACCAGCTTCGAAGTGTTTGACGAACCAACAGTTAACCCAACACCAGGCTACACGGTAGCACCAGATTGTAGCGCTGCTGATCTTACTCTCACAGCAAATGCTGCGGCAGGAACAGCCCCATATACCTTCAGTTGGACAGGCCCTAACGGCTTCGCTTCAACAGCTACTAATCCTGTGATTGTAGGTGCAGATGAAACGGATAACGGTAGCTACACCGTAACAATTACAGATCAAAATGGCGCTACAGCGACCGCATCAACGAATGTAAATAACATCCCTGCTGGACCTCAGCAGCCTGCGATTAGCGTTAGTGATGCTACGGCTTGTTCAGGCGATGAAATCTTGCTTTCGGGCACGAGCTATGCAGGTAGCTCGGTGACGTACACGTGGGAATATGATGCAGACGGCTTCGGTGCTGGAGCTGCAGCAACGACTACGGTTACGGCGAGTACAGGCCAAGGGACTTCTCAGCTTTCGCTAAAACCTGCCACGGCAGCAAACCACGATGGTGAGTATTGACTCACTGTGGATGTTGACGGATGCGTGCTTATGAGTACAGATGTTGTGGTAGCGGTAACTGCAACTCCAACCGTTGCCCCTACGGCAACCGCAACTCCTGTTTGCGAAGGAGAAACAGTTCAGCTGGCGGCAAACAGTATTGGTGCAGTGAGCTTTGTATGGACAGGTCCGAACGGCTTTACCTCAACGGCTGCCAACCCAACCTTGAATGCAGTTGATCTTACTGACAATGGTGCATACACTGTTGTAGCGACGAGTGCTGCGGGTTGCCAGAGTGCACCTGCAACGGTTTCTGTAACGACGATCCAAGTGCTACCAAATCAGCCAGTCATTTCAGGTGAGGCCGAAGTATGTACTAGCGACAACCTAGTACTTCAAGCTACGGGCTACGAAGTATCAGGTGGAGCGTATGTCTATGCTTGGACGAACGGCGACGGTACTGTTGTCGGAACGAGTGCGAGTTTGACACTTGCATCAACGAACGTAAATGCAATTTCTCCTTATCGTCTAGATGTTACTGTCGATGGATGTCCAGCTCCGACAGCTGCTCCGTATGCAGTAGATGTAGTTTCAGCTCCAACCGTTAGCGCGAGCAACGACGGTCCAGTTTGTTTTGGCGAAAGCATCACACTCACTGCAGGAAATTTAGCTGGGGCAACTTACGCATGGCGTGTAAGTGGAACAGGTACAATCCTCAGTACAGATCGAATCTTTGCGGTTAGCCCGAGTGCGACAACGATTTACGAAGTCCTTGTTGATGCGAATGCATGTGGTGTTCAAACTGCAACGACAACAGCTACGATCAACACGGCAGCTGACATTACTGCAACACAGTCGTACACGCTCAAAGCTGCGTGCAGCCCTGCAGATCTCACGCTTGGGGTTACAGTTAATACCGCAGGATCTGGAGCAATTGTCAGCTATGCATGGACAGGCCCGAACGGCTTTACGTCTGCGGTAGCGAGTCCAGTTATTACCAATGCTTCGGCGTCGAATAACGGAACCTATTCGCTTGTAACAACAGATGCGAACGGCTGTACAGCTGCCGCATCTGTCGATGTAACAACCATAGAAAATGCACAACCTGAGCCACAGATTACTTCTGACGGACCAGCTTGTGAAGACGGAACGATCACGCTCAGTATTCCTGCATACAGCGGGTCGAGTGTAGCCTACACTTGGGAGTACGATGCCAATGGCTTCGGAACTGTCGGTGGATCTACGATACTTGCGAATGCTGCGGGACAAGGGTCAGCAACGATGACGCTGAGCCCTGTAACGGCAGCTGACAATGCAGGCGAGTATCGCGTTACCGTTGTCATTGACGGCTGTACGCTTGTTAGTGATCCGATTGCGGTGACGGTATTCCCAGAGCCTTCGGCTACAGCAACATCCAACGTTGCTGATGCTTGCGATGAAGGTCGTCTTGAGCTTTCTGCTGCCGCAGTAGGTGGCGTAGATAGCTATGCATGGACAGGTCCAAACGGATTCAATTCTGTTGCGGCCAATCCTGTGATTGACCCTGCAACGGTAGCGAATAATGGCACCTACACACTCACGGTAACCAGCGTAAGCGGTTGCACAAGTGTGAGTACAGTTGATGTCACAACACTACTGATTGAGCAAGCTGATCCTGAGATTTTCACCACTGCAATTTGCGATGGTGATGACCTTGAATTGAGCTCTCCAACCATCGGCTCAACGTTTGAGTGGATCGGACCAGATGGTCTCGTAAAAGCGATAACCAACGAAGCTCCACCAGCAGCAAGCTCGCTTACATTAACTTCAATCAACCCAGCTTATGACGCTGGAAACTGGAGTGTGCGCGTCACCGATGCAAACGGATGTGTGGCAACTAGCCCAACAACTTCAGCGACGATCTATGCTGCTCCAACTGCAACCGCTACGAACAGTGGTGATGTGGTGATTGGCGGCGATGTAACGCTTACTGCTTCGGCAACTCCAGCTGGAACAGCGATTTACCGCTGGTACGATGGAGACCCTGCAACAATAGGTACACTGGTTTCGCTTTCGCAAAACCTAACCCTTCCTACACCAGCTGTTGGAACGTACACCTACTTCGTCACAGTTGAAATCAACGGTTGCGTCAGCGCGGCTGCTTCGACCAGTTTCGAAGTGTTTGGTGTGCCAACGGTTAATCCAACACCTACCTACACCGTCAATCCAGACTGTAGTGCCGCTGATCTTACGCTAACAGCAAATGCTGCTGCAGGAACAGCTCCATACACATACAGCTGGACAGGCCCGAACGGCTTTGCTTCAACAGATGCGAATCCAGTAATCGTAGGTGCTGATGCAACGGATAACGGGAGCTATACGGTTACCATTACCGATTCGAACGGCGCAATGGCGACCGCATCAACGAACGTAAACAACATCCCTGCTGGACCTCAGCAACCGATCCTCAATGTGAGCGGTCCGGTATGTGAAGGTGGCGCAGTCACGATTACTGGTACTTCTTACGAAGGCACATCTGTAGTCTATACTTGGACCACTCCTCTAGGAGTAACCGACAACATTACTGGCCTCAGCACCAACGAGATTATCATTGATCCAGCGGTGGCAGCGACGCATAACGGTGACTACACACTTCAAGTGGTGGTTGACGGATGTACGCTTACGAGTCCTGCTGTAACTGTTCTTGTTTACCCACCAGTTGTGGTAGCACCAACGGCCAGTTACACCGCGAATGTAGATTGTAGTGCAGCAGACTTGACCTTGACAAGTAATGCAAGTGTAGGAACTCCTGCATACACGTATGATTGGACAGGCCCGAATGGCTTTAGCTCAACCGACGTTAACCCGACGCTTCCGAATGCCACTTCTGCGGCCAACGGTAGCTACTTCGTAACAGTAACCGACAGTCATGGCTGTACAACCACAGAAACGGTAGAGGTAAGCGACATTGTTGATCCGATTACAACGCCAGTTATTGCTTCGAGCGGCCCGGCATGTGAAGGTCAATCAGCGACACTCAGCGTTCCTGCATACACGGGTACAAGCGTTACATACGCTTGGACAACCCCAGCAGGTACGACTACGAATATTACTGGTCAGAACAGCAATGTATTGACCATCAATCCGCTCGATGCAGCAACGCACGAGGGCAACTACAGCCTCACGGTTACCGTGGATGGGTGTACACAAACAAGTGCACCGATTGCAGTCGATGTTCTTGATCAGCCAACGGTAGCGCCAAGTGCAACGGTAGGTTCTCTCTGTACAGGTGATGACCTCACCCTCACAGCGAATGCTACCAATGCGACTACGTATGCTTGGACAGGACCAGCAGGTTTTGCCTCGAGCGCATTGAATCCAACACTCAGTGGAGTGAATGCTTCAATGAACGGAACGTACACGGTCACCGCGGCTAACGTGAGTGGATGTACAGCTACAAATAGTGTAACGGTCAGCAACATTGAGGATGTTCCGGCTACTCCAGTAGTCAACACGAATAGCCCAGTGTGTGAGGATGACAACATCCAACTCAGTGCACCAACGAACTATACAGGTACAACGGTCAACTACGCTTGGACGAATGGTAACGGTGCTTCTATCGGAAGCAACACTGCTATCATCTCAATTCCAGCAAGTGATGCCCTCGCTGTCGGACCATACACGGTACAAGTAACCGTTGACGGTTGCGACTCTCCAGTGAGTGCTCCTGCAGCTGTACAAGTAGATCGAATTCCAACGGCAACAGCTAGCAATAGCGGCCCGCATTGTGAAGGAGAAACGGCTTACCTCACCGCAGGTGGAGTCGATGGTGCTACCTACGAGTGGCGCCTGCAAGGATCTGCAACACTCCTGTCAACGGATCGTGTCTACGAGATCAACAACGCGACAACTGGTGGTATTTATGAACTTACCGTAACGCGGGGCACTTGCTCAAGTCCGGTAGCTGTAACAACACTAGTTGTAACACCTGCACCGACAGCAACGCCAAACTTTGGTTATACTCCTGCACCTGACTGTAGTGCGAGTGATCTATCACTCACTAGTACGGCCGTTGGAGGAACAGGTGTTTACACCTATGCTTGGACAGGTCCGAACGGCTTTGCGTCAACAGTGGCCAATCCAACAATCCCTACAGCAACTCCTGATGCAAACGGCAGCTACCAAGTAGTTGTCACTGATGCGAACGGTTGTTCGACTACCGAAACGGTAGAAGTTAGTGGTGTTGTTGAGCCGCTCGCTCAACCTTTGATTACCGCTGCAGGACCAGTTACCGAAGGAGGAAGCACGACGTTGAGTATTCCAACATATCAAGGTTCGAATGTGACCTACACATGGAGTACGCCTGGAGGAACAACGCAGAACATTACCGGCCTCACGGGCAATTCGATTACCATCAACCCAACGGAAGAAGGTGTTCATGACGGTGACTACACCGTTACAGTGGTGGTTGACGGCTGTACGCAGACCAGTCCACCATTTACGGTAATCTTGTTTGAAACGCCTACGACTACCCCTACATTCAGCTACACGCTCGCTGCGGATTGCTCTGCAGAAGACTTGACGCTTACTGCAAATGCTGCAGACGGTACACCTCCATATACGTACGCTTGGAGAGGACCTAACGGCTTTGCTTCAACAGATGCGAATCCAGTAATCGCTAATGCGGGTGCAGGACGAAATGGCAGCTACACGCTCATTGTCACTGATGCAGTCGGAAGTACAGCTACCGAAACGGTAGAGGTGAACGGCATCGCAGATCCAGTGGCACAGCCTGTCATTTTTTAACGGGTCCTACTTGCGAAGGTGGTGAAGTAGTGCTTTCTGCTCCGCTTTACATGGGGTCAAGTGTCGTCTATACATGGACGACTCCAGCAGGAGTAACGGCTAACATTACCGGAGATAACACGAACGAAATCACCATCATTCCTGCAACAGCAGCGCAACATGCGGGTGATTATGCAGTGAGTGTCAATGTGGACGGCTGTGTGCTTACGAGCGCGGATTATAACGTCGCCTTGTTTGCATTGCCAACCGTAGCGCCAACAGCATCTATAGGTGTTATTTGTGATGGCGACGATGTTCAGCTCACAGCTAATGCAGTAAATGCAGAGACGTACGCTTGGTCAGGACCGAATGGTTTTGCCTCGAGCGCACAAGATCCAGTACTTGCTGGAGCAACGACACTTACCAATGGTACCTACACGGTTACCGTAATGAGTGTAGAAGGTTGTACTGCAATTGCTTCTGTAGACGTAACCAACGTCCGCGAAGAGCCTGCTCAGCCGATGGTGAATACTAACTCACCAATTTGTGAAAATGAGAACCTTGAGTTCACGGTGGCGACGACATACCTAGGTACAGTGGTCTACACATGGACCAACGGTGACGGAACCGTTGTCGGTGGTAACAGCGCTTCACTCACCCTCGCGGCAAGTGCAGCAACAGCTGTCTCCCCGTTCCGTGTGCAGATATCCGTTGATGGATGTACTGCACCAGTTAGTGCTCCGGTTGTCATCGAAGTACAGGATATTCCAGTGGCTACGGCGCTTAACAATGGTCCAGTGTGTAATGGCGGAGACGCTACACTCACGGCTGGCTTCATTGCAGAGGCTACCTATGAGTGGCGTATTCAGGGACAACCTTCGATCATTTCTACGGATCGTATGGTCGATGTCTTTGGACTTACGTCAACGACAATTTACGAGTTGACTGCAGTACGTGGTGAGTGTGCAAGTGCACCTGTAACGACTACCGTGACGGTTAATAACGACCCCTCGGTTAATCCATCAGCATCGTACTTCGTTGCTGCAAACTGTTCGCCGACAGCCCTCACTGTACTTGCAAATGCAGGCGGAGGCACAGCTCCTTATAACTACGATTGGACAGGTCCAGCTGGCTTTACGTCAACACAGGCTAACCCAGTCATTTCAGCAGCTACCCCAGCCAATAACGGCAGCTACTCCGTGACGATCACGGATGCCGCAGGTTGTACTGCAACAGCTACGGTCCAAGTCAACAACATCGTTTCTGGTCAGCCAGAACCACAGATTACTGCAAGCGGACCTACTTGCGAAGGTGGAACGGTCGTGCTGACTGTCGACGAATACACGGGGACGAACGTTAGCTACACATGGCAGACACCAGTAGGTGTGACTCAAGGTGTGAGCGGCTTCAGTACACGTCAACTCACGGTGAGTCCGGCAGCAGCGGCGACGCACGAGGGACTCTACTCAGTGGTCATCAATGTTGATGGTTGTGTACTCCTCAGCGATTCATATCGTGTCGATGTATACGAGCAGCCAACGGTAGCACCTTTAGCTACTATTACAGACAACTGCGATGGTGGACGTCTAGAATTTGAAGCACGCGGCATGACTGCTGCTGGAGCACTGACGTATGAATGGACTGGCCCTAACGGATTTACATCTACTCAAGTCAATCCAGTAATCGACCCTGCGACGCAAGCTGATAACGGTCGCTACGAAGTGACTGTAACGAATGCTAACGGATGTACAGCTACTCAAGCGGTAGATGTAACCGGAATGCTACCACCTGCAGAGGTGCCAAGTATTGTGGCAGAAAGTATTTGCGAAGGCGAGGATCTTGTCCTTACGTCAAGTACTTCAGGAACGCAGTATGAGTGGATTGGACCAAACGGTGCATCTACTTCGACACTTGCGATGCCGGGTATGACAACGCCGATAGGTACAACAACCTTGGCTGCGGGATCAGCGAACTACCTAGCTGGAGACTGGAGCGTGCGAGTTACAGATGCAAACGGTTGTGTGGCGACAAGCCTTGCGATGGCGGTCGACATATTTGAAGTTCCGGTGGCAACACCAGTCAACAACGGACCACACTGTATCGGTACACCAGTTGTACTAACAGGTAATACAATCTCAGGTGCGACGTACACTTGGTATGATGGTAACCCAGCGATGGGAGGAAATGTCATCAGTCGCGAGCGCGTACATGCTGTAGGTAATCTTACTGCTGGTACGACGAACTTCTATCTAGAAATTGAAAAAGATGGCTGTACATCGATTGCAGTTGCAACACCAGTTGTTGTGTATGCTGCACCGACAGCAGCCCCTACATACAGCTATACTGTTGCAGCAAATTGTTCGCCTGAAGACCTAACGGTCAATGCGAATCCTGCGGCGGGTCTTGCACCTTATACGTTCGCGTGGACAGGTCCAAATAGCTTTACCTCAACACAAGAGAATCCAGTAATTGCTTCTGTTGATCCAAGTAATAACGGAAGCTATGTGGTTATTGTAACAGATGCCAACGGCTGTTCTGTTCGTGAAACAGTGGAGGTGCGTGACATCGTAACTTCAGTTCCTGAGCCAGTAATCGCTTCGAGCGGACCTACTTGCGACGGCGGAGTGGTAACACTTTCCACGAGCGTATACACTGGAAGTAGCGTTGCTTATAACTGGACGATGCCAAGTGGTACTCGCGTTAGTGGTCAAGGAACGAATGTTCTTGTGATTAGCGGTGTAGATGCGTCAATCCATGACGGGAACTACGCTGTCGAAGTGACCGTTGACGGTTGCATGTTGACAAGTGATGCGTATGTGTTGGCGACCTTGCCAGCTCCGACGGCGGCACCGAGCTTCGCTATTGTTGATGCATGTGACGGTGGTTCGTTTAGCCTTTCGGCAAACGGGGCGGGCGTTGCTCCTCTCAGCTACTCGTGGACAGGACCTAACGGGTTCAGCTCTACACTAGAGAGTCCTGTTTTGGCGCAAGCTGATCAAACAGATAACGGAATTTATACCCTGGCAATCACCAGTGCTAACGGTTGTACAACACTCGAAACAGTAACAGTGAGCGGTATGCTTGCTCCTGCAGAAACACCGACCATTGACGCTCCAAGTATTTGTGATGGCGAGAGTTTGGTATTGACGACAAGTACAAGCGGAACACAATTCGAATGGATTGGACCGAACGGCGCTTCGACTTCAACCTTGGCGATGCCAGGCATGACAACCCTCGTTGGTTCGACAACTTTGGCTGCTGGCTCTGCGAATTATCTCTCGGGAGATTGGAGCGTTCGCGTAACGGATGCTAATGGATGTTTGGCGACTAGTCCTGCGACAGCGGTCTTGATCAGCAATGTTCCTGTAGTAACACCAAGTAACACGAGCCCAGCTTGTGAAGGCGAGGATGTGCTCTTGACCATGAATACGCTTACAGGTGCAACGTATGCTTGGTACAACGGAGATCCGAATACGGGTGGCATGTTGGTGAGCCAAGAACGTACTGTACTCCGATCTAATTTAGTAGTGGGTACTCACACCTATTTTGCAGTGTTGACAGTGGGTGGGTGTTCATCTCTAGCCGTTTCAACAACAGCTACAGTGAACACATTGCCAACTGCAGCGCCAACACATGGATATTCACTTCAGCCAGATTGTTCGCCAGGTAATTTGACCTTGCAAGCGAATCCAGCAGGAGGATCAGGAGCTTATACCTACGTATGGTCAGGCCCGAACGGCTTTACCAGCACGCTGGCGAATCCCTTAATTGCAAATGTTGACGCTACTTACAATGGCAGTTACCAAGTGATAGTAACCGATGCTTCGGGTTGTAGCGCAACCGCAACGACGCAAGTAGACGTGATTGTGAATCCACAAGCGGTCCCAGTGATCAACGCAAGTGGTCCAGCATGCGAAGGCGAAGAGATTCGTTTGAGCGTATCTGGATACATGGGGTCATCGGTCAACTACGCATGGACAATACCTGGTACGACAGCAGGAGTCACTGGATTCGGTACACCGGAGTTGGTTATCAGTCCAGCCAGTGCAGTTGCTCATGAAGGTCTTTACCGAGTAACGGTAACCGTTGACGGTTGCGTACTACTTAGTGACAATTATCGCGTCGATGTATTTGAGCAGCCATCGGTTGCACCAATAGCAACGATCGTAGACAATTGTGAAGGTGGTCGCCTAGAGTTTGCTGCTAATGCAGTGAGTCCTGCAGGGCTTGCAACGTTCAACTGGACAGGCCCGAACGGCTTTACGAGCACACAGGAGAATCCAGTTATTGATCCTGCAACTACAGAAGAGAACGGTCGCTACGAAGTGAGGATCACAAGTGCTTCTGGCTGTGTTGCAAGACAGACGGTTGATGTAACAGGTATGCTTCCGCCAAAACCTACTCCAACGATTGATGCGCCTAGTATCTGTGCTGGAGAAGACCTCATGCTCACAACGAGCAGCGATGGGGTACAGTTTGAGTGGATCGGACCAAACGGTTCATCTACCTCTACACTGCTAATGGCAGGAATGACGACGCCAATAGGCGTTACCACGTTGGCACCTACGAATGCGAATTACCTCGCTGGCATGTGGTCTGTTCGCGTCACAGACGCCAACGGATGTGTGGCAACAAGCGATGTAGTTGCAGTAGAAATCAGCGAGATTCCAGTTGCTGTTCCTGTCAATGACGGGCCGTACTGTGCAGGCGAAATTGCTGTCTTACGCAATGGTGATGACCACAACGGTCATGATGTATGTAACTGGTACAGCGACAACGCTGGCTCACCGGGTGCGCTCTTTAGCAATGAAGTGTCGCCTGCGATTGCCAACCTAGCACCTGGTACATACACGTACTGGCTAGAGATCGAAACGGATGGTTGTACCTCTGTTCCAGTAGCAACAACGATCGTGATCAACGAGAACCCAACGGTTGCGCCTAGCTTTAGCTACAGTGTTGCTGCGGATTGTTCGCCAGAAGATTTGACACTTTCTGCGAATCCTGCGGGAGGATTATCTGCTTACAGCTTCGTATGGTCAGGTCCGAATGGCTTTACTTCAACAGAAGAGAACCCAGTGATTTCTAGTGTGGATGCTACCGATAACGGAAGCTACCGCGTCGATGTCACTGATGCCAACGGTTGTATCAACCGTGCGACGGTTCAGGTGAATGGAATTGTGAATACAGTGTCTCAACCTGTGATTGCGTTTAGCGGACCAACCTGTGAAGGTGGAAACGTGACGTTATCAACGACGATCTATACAGGCTCAAGTGTAGTCTACACTTGGACGATGCCTTCGGGAGTTCGTGTAAGCGGTCAGGGATCACCACAGCTCGTGATTAACGGAGTGGCTGCTGGCCTTCATGACGGAGATTACACGGTAGAAATTGTGGTAGATGGATGTACGCTTACGAGCTCGCCATACACCTTAACAACGTTACCTGCGCCGAGTGCAACACCGACCTTTATAGTGTCTGACGCATGCGATGGTGGTTCGGTTGCCTTTACTGCAAATGCAGCAGGTGTCGGTCCATTGAGTTATGCATGGTCAGGCCCCAATGGCTATGCTTCGACGGCTGAGAATCCTGTTTTGGCGCAAGCTGATGAGACCTACAACGGACCTTACATTCTTGCAGTAACAAGTGCCAACGGATGCGTAACAACGATCACGATCAATGTGAACGGCTTGTTGCCTCCAGCAGAAATGCCGACGATCGCTGCACCAAGTGTCTGCATGGGGGAGGACCTCGTGTTAACGACAAGTACAACTGGTGTTCGTTTCGAATGGATCGGACCGCTCGGTGCTAGTCCAGCGACACTTGGCTTGCCGGGAATGACAACCAACAACGGAACGACGACGCTGGACAATGCACACCCGAGTTACCTCGCTGGTGACTGGCAAGTTCGCATCACTGATGTGAATGGTTGCATAAGTACGAGTGCGCCGATTGCGGTTAGTATTTCGCAAACCCCAATTGCCACTGCAACAAATACTGGAGCATACTGTGCTGATGAAATAGCTGTCCTTGTTGCTTCAGCTGGTGTCTTGCCACTCGGGCAAAGAGACACGCTCACTTTTGCATGGTATGATGCCGATCCAACGGTAGGTGGGTTAACACCACTAGCCTTCGGAGCAAGCTATACAGCGGGTGTTTTGCCGGAAGGTCAAACAACCTACTGGGTAACGGCAAGTCTCAACGGTTGTACGTCAACACCAGCGACAACTACAGTCACTGTTAATGAGACACCAGTGCTCGAGAACCTAAGCGGTGGCGGAAGCTATTGCGCAGGTGAACTCGTAAGGCTAAGTGCAGATCAACTAACAGCGACTACTGCTGCAATGCAGTATACTTGGACGGGACCTAACGGCTTCTCGTTCAGCGGTACGGCTGCCACTGGAGTTTCATTAAGTGCTGATCTTACTGCTGATCTTAATCGAGCAGGAACCTACACGCTCAATGCGACAACTGCTGAGGGGTGCGTAGCTGAGCCGCAAAGTGTTCTCATTGAGGTGCTTCCAGTTCCAACGACACCGACGCTCACAACGAGCGAATCAGTGCTTTGTGAAGGTGAAGACTTCCTACTTACCGCGAGCCAGTACACTGGTACGCAAAGTGTGAGATATGTGTGGAGCTTTGATGATGGTGTTTCAGGACCAATAGTGATTGCAACATCACTTCAGCCTACCTACGTAGTGAGAAATGCAGCTGCAGCGCAGGATGGTATTTACAGTGTGCAGGTGCAATTGGACGGCTGTTCAAGCTTCGCCTCGAACGAAGTACCAGTAACCGTATTCAGTTCATTGACATCAATGCCAACGAGTAACCTAACCACTCTGGTTGATCCAGCTTGTGAGGGAGACATTGTACGACTCGACATCCAACTTATTTCCGGAGCCACTTACGAGTGGTACGGTCCGAACAACTTCCGTAGTCAGTTACCAAGTCCAATTGTTGGACCTGTTACCGCTGCAGATGCGGGAGAGTATTTCGCCACAGTTACGCTAAACGGTTGTGCTGCGGTAGTGAGTCAAACCACAGAGGTTTTTGTATTACCAATGCCGGAAACACCAACCATTGACAATGACGGACCTGTGTGTGAAGGCGGTGACATTACGCTCAGCGTAACGAGCAATTTGTCTTCAACAACAGCTACTCGAACGTTTGAATGGTATCGTGCGAGTGATAACGCACTTTTAGCTACGACTACTGATCCGAACTATACGCTAACAGCGCTTGATCGCATGGCGACAGGTGATTACTACGTAATCATGAACCTCGGCGCATGTCGCACACCGATTTCGGTGACGACTCCTGTTCAGGTTGACTTTGTGCCTGCCAACCTTGCAGATGCTGGAGAGGATCGCAACTTGTGTGCGGTACAAACCATCAACCTTGATGCAGAGATCCCAACGATTGGAACAGGGAATTGGACTTCACTTACTGGTAATACGGTAAGTAATCCAGACCTGCACGACTCTGAGGTGATCGACCTGATTGAAGGAGAGAACATTTTCGTGTGGACGCTTAGTAATGGCGCTTGCCTTGATTACGATGCAGATACGGTTGTCTTTACAATTAGTACTGTACCTGTGGATGTGGCTTACGCTGGTGAAGACGTGACGATATGTGGTCCGAACAATGCTTCAATCAGTGCACTTCGCCCGACACGCGCAACAGGTGAATGGACACAGACACTTGCACAAGCAAGTCGAGGTGTAACGATTGCTGAGCCCGACTCCGCAAACACTGCACTTGCCGGTTTAGAGGTAGGAAGTATATACACATTCTTTTGGACGCTAAGTGACGGCGTTTGCGAGGAATTTGCGCAGGATACAGTCATTGTTACAGTAAGTGATAGTCCTGGCGAACGTGCTCTCGTGGTTGTTGAAACGCATTATTCATGTGGTGGAGACGATCTTGTTATTGACGCTGTTGTGCCACAAGTAGGAACAGGACGTTGGAGTACAACATCAGGAGCTACTATAGCGAATCCTAATAGCCCATTCACACGCATCGAGCGTTTGGATAGCGGTGAAAGTGAATTCGTATGGACGTTAAGCAATGGAGCATGTCTCAACTATTCAAGTGATACGCTGGTGATCGTCAATGATCCAATGCCAGAGGTGAGTGACGATACGTTCGTCGCTGACTATGAGACTGAGCTTACCACCTTCGAATTCATGATCAATGATGCAGCTAATGCTACTGAGTATACTGTTACGTTTGATACGCTTGGCTTAGAAGGTGAAATCTTGGGTAGCCTGACGGATGGCTATACATTTATGCCAGAGCGCACTTTTGTTGGCGAGACCAACTTTAGCTACACAGTCTGTCAGGCCAATTGTCCCGATCGATGCGCAACGGCGGATGTTAATATTCGAGTAATGCCAGGTGGCGAATGTGCTGCTCCGAGTGTGATCACTCCTAACAATGATGGTTACAATGATAGTTTCATTGTGCCTTGTCTAGCCGACTACCCAGGAAGCTACCTCTGCGTGTATAACCGCTGGGGAGACGAGGTGTATCAGACAGAGAACTACAACAACGACTGGGAAGGAACCTTCCGAGACGAACCACTACCTGTAGGTACATATTTCTATGTGTTGCGCGTCAATGACGGCAGCGATGAGATGATCGACGGCTACGTGTACATCCAGCGATAGCGCTGACTTGCCTGGCCGATTAGCAATAGTCGGCAAGGCCACTTAACTCTACTCTAACGCCCCCCACAATGCGATATAGAATGAATAAGGTTTTAACAACGCTGCTCTGTATGCTCTTCGTGGTGGGTCTGTATGCCCAACAAGACATTCAGTATACGCAGTTCATGCACAATAAGCTTGCGCTAAATCCAGCTGTTGCAGGCAGTAAAGGTGCGCCAGTTTTGACGGCTTTGGCGCGCCAGCAGTGGGTTGGATTGGAAGGAGCACCTTCTTCGCAGGCCGTTGCATTACATGGTCCGCTTTCGCGAAAACGTGTTGGACTCGGTATGGTGCTTACGAATGATGAGATTGGTTTTACCCGCTCTACGATGCTGAGTGGCAACTATGCCTATCATGTTCAAGTTGGGGATCAAACATTTCTTTCTGCTGGAATAAATGCAAGTGCTCGTCAATACCAACTCGATTGGGATGAGGCGCGAGCGACTCAGGGAGGGGATCCTAATTTGCCTCAGACAGGGCAGAGCTCTCAAATCATGGCCAATTTTGGAACTGGACTTTTCTTATATAATGATAAGTTTTATGCAGGTGTAAGTGCTCCTCGTTTATTGCGCAACCGGCTAGGTTTTCACAATGAAGGTCTTGGAGCAGAAGCGCTGAGCAGAGAGGAGCTACACTTCTATGGAATGGCGGGTTTGATGTTGCCGATGGGCGAAAAGCTTGCGCTAAAACCAGCACTACTTGTAAAGTACGTTAATAATGCGCCTGTCGACATGGACTTGCATGCGAGTCTAGTGTGGAACGAACTGCTAAGTCTTGGAGCGACTTATCGCACAGGTGGGTCAATGACTCGCTCGGTTGGAGAATCTATTGACGTGCTATTAGGTATTCAACTTTCTAAGCAATTGCGCTTAGGTGTCAGTTACGATTACACGCTAACGAAGATCAATAACTTCACGCCTGGTAGCGGTGAAATTTTCATTGAGTACACCTTCCTGAAGGATAAAAAACGCCTTACCAACCCTCGCTTTTTCTAGTAATAATTAACGCGCCTTAGAGTGGGTGCTTTAGTTCTTTACGAGATTTTTAAAAAGATTGCCATGCGCTTTACATCATATATCATTCAACTTGTGCTGGTCGGTACGCTACTTCTTTCAGGAAGTGTAGCCTTCGGTCAACAAAGCGAACCTGTAGCGAAAACGGAGCTTTCAAAAGCTGAGCGAAAGGCAGCTAAACAAGCTGCCAAGGCTACGGAGAACGCGGAAAAATCAGCTGCTAAAGCTGCCAAAAAGGCTGCAAAGTCTAAGGTGATAACCACCTCAACCAAAACAGCATCGAAAGGCGTTGCTAATCAGGCTGATCAGGCACCCGTAAAAAAGGAGCCGATTCCTTTGAAACGTGGCACGAATCCATCTCGCCAAGCAACGTCGAGCAATACAGGTGATGCGCCTCATATTCCAGGCAGTCGGCCCGGTAAATCAGGTAAACGTGTAGGCGACAATGAAGCGGAAAAGACGTATAATGATCTTGGATACAAAGCGTCTATTCCAAAATATAACATGAACAAAGATTTGAGCCTCGATCAGATGGTTCAATTAGCAACCGCTTATCGACTGAATCACGATACCGAGAATGCGGAAATTTGGTATGCTCAGGTGGTTGCGAGTAGCGATGATCCGATTCACCAGTATTTCTATGCGCAGGCTTTGCAAAGCAATGGGCGTGATCAGTTAGCTAAAGCTTATTTTGATCGCTACGCAGAAGCGAAGGGCGAAGGGGATAAGCGTGGAGAGGCTTTCGCCAAAACCATTAACGGAACGCTTCCTCACAGTTCAGTTGCAGTTCGTAACGAGCGTGCAATTAATACCGAACACCTTGATTTCAGTCCGAGCTTTTATCAGGGTGGAGTAGTGTTCGTATCAACTCGCCCAGTGGATGTTTTGGCGAAAACGGAAGAAGATATCTGGCTAAAGGATAATTTTATGTCGCTTTTTGATGCGCAACCGAACCAAGAGAAAGAACTACTGGAACCTGCAGAAGAATTTGCAGTTAACCTAAATACTAACTTTCACGAAGGTCCGCTTTCGTTTGACCGTCAAGGAAAGCGACTGTTCTTTACGCGGAATACTTTTAATAAAGGAAAGCGTCGAGATGATAAGTCGGGAATCATGCGACTCAATATCTATGAAAGTGTATATGCAGATGGTGAGTGGAGTGAAGCAGAAGAGCTTCCATGGAATACCGACGACTACGAAGAAGCGCATCCAACCCTTAGCGATGATGGCCAAACGCTGTACTTTTCAAGTAATCGTCCTGGTGGATTCGGGGGAATGGATCTCTACATGAGCCAATTCAAAAAAGGAAAGTGGCAAAAGCCAGTTAATCTTGGCGAAGAAGTGAATACAAAAGGGACTGATGCATCTCCATTTATTCATCCAGACGGGTCGCTTTATTTTGCAAGCGACGGAAAAGGAGGCCGTGGAGGCTTAGATATTTTTGTAATGAAGCCAACTTCGGCTGGTTTTGATGCTCCAAGAAATATTGGTACGCCGTTCAATTCTAAAAAGGATGATTTCGGTTATATCCTCAATAAGGATAAGACCTATGGGTACTTCACGAGCGCACGTCAAGGCGGTGCTGGTCAGGATGACATCTATTCGTTTGTTATTAATGAGCCTCTCAAAGAACAGTTGATGCAAACGATCTGTGTATATGCTTCTCCAGATACTGAACAGCTCTTGCCAGGTGCTGAAGTTTTAGTTACAGAACTAACAGCGAATAGTAACGTGCGCATGGAAGATGAGTATACGCTCCAATTGAAGCCAACCAATGATGACGACGAATACGAGATGCGTTTCGTACGTCGCGGAGAAGAGGCAGGTTTGATAGAAGCAATTACGTACTCGACCGATGCTTCAGGTAAAGTAACCTTCCCTGTAGAAGCTGGAAAAAAATATCAAGTGACTGCAGTAAAGGAAGGATTTGCTGACAATATGATAGAGCTTAATATTCCGAAAAGTGCACAAATTGGTAATGAAGACTGTGTGCCAATGACATCTATTGAAACTTCTCCAGGAGCTACGATTATGCTTCATGGAAAAACGATTAATAAGAAGTATGGAAATGTCCTGCCAAATGTTGAGCTGACGCTTATTGACATGTGTACAGGTGAGTCTCGAACGATCCGATCGGCAGCAAACGGTGAATATACCTTTGGGTGTGTGCCATGTGGATGTGAGTTCCTGATTCAGGGGTCGAAAAAGTATTTCATTTCGGACGAAGTGATGGCAAGTACAATGAATGTTGATTGTATCGCCACACCGTGTACAGAAGGCGGTGAAGTGGTTGCAAATTTGGAGTTGATTCCGGATTTGGCTCAACGTGCGCCAGTTCGTCCGTTGGCCGACGGCCAGCGTCAACCGGAGCCACGTCGTGCTTCAGAAGCATTGGGTGGAGCTGTTCTTGT
Organism: Saprospiraceae bacterium; assembly: GCA_045110575.1. Lineage (GTDB taxonomy): Bacteria > Bacteroidota > Bacteroidia > Chitinophagales > Saprospiraceae > CALDTK01. The sequence goes on along the minus strand of JBGCGF010000023.1, from coordinate 16,477 downwards.
AGCAGGGACGATTATCGAACTCAAGAATATCTATTATGATTTTGATCAGCATTACATTCGTGATGATGCAAAGGATGATCTCAATCACATTGTTTCTTTAATGCGCGAGTATCCAGGAATGGAGATCGAGTTAGGTAGTCACACAGATGCGCGCGCGCCTATTGCGTATAACCAAGCACTTGCTCAGCGAAGAGCGGAGGCTGCTCGTCAGTATCTCATGCGTCAAGGAATTGACAATCGGCGTATCGTAGCAAGAGGTTTTGGCGAAAGCCAGCTTCGAAATCAATGTGCTGACTTTGTGAAATGTACCGAAGAGGAACATCAGGTGAATCGTCGTACGGAGGTTCGAATCATCAAGGTCGGCGAGGACGTAGATGTCCGTTACAAAGATGACGGTCCAGAGCATACGGATCCGGCAGATCCGAGACGGAAGTATATATGGAAGTAATGAGATTGCCTTTTGAGCGATTCTTATAAATTGGTAGAAGGAGCCCGAGTAGACGTAATGTTTGCTCGGGCTTTTTTGGAAAACGGGTGGCAACATATCGCCTGTGTACTGCAAATGCACATACTAGCAGTCTAGCTTCGATTGCTGCCCCATTCCAATTTGAGTAGAATTAGGATACACTTATGCTTTAGCTACGTCTTATCCGCAGAGAGGTTCTCGGAATTGGCCTGTGTGAAGAATCGTGGCTCAAATAAGGGGGGGGGGGGCTGTATTTCGATGACTTGTGAAGAGAGAGGATGCTATCAATTGGTTGGTCTTAACGCTCCCTCCATCAAGTATTCACTACCACTCACGGACTTCATCCATTGGTTACTGTGCGATTGGTGTATATTAAACCAATTCGATGTCCCAGATGAAATCATCTGATCGATGAAACTCATGTTTTTGGTTTTTGCTAGCAGAAGCTTATGCTCAAGCGAGTGGTTTTCGGCAATGCGAGTATCGATGCGTGGGAACGAAACCGCACAATTAGCTACGACAAACTCCAAAATCAGTCTCCCAGAAGTAGTCCCAAGTAAGTTGGGCATATCCAAAGGAGTTTCGAGCATGTGCATGCTCGATGGTCGGTATCACGATACGTGTTCCCGGCCATTTTTTTGTCAAGTACGTATTGGTGACCACCTTTAGATCAGCTTCAGCAACTCCGATCGTCGATAACGACTTAGCGGTAATTGTGCCTCATTGCTGATGGTGATTGTTGCGGTGGACATGTTTCCGACTTTAGATACGTGTTCCAGATTCACGATGTAGCTACGGTGCGTCCGAAAGAAACCGTGTTTAGGAAGACTTTCGCCAAGTTCTTTGAGCCCTTTGCTTACAAAGTAGCGTTGTTCTGTCGTGACAACATAGCTATATGAGCCCTCCGCTTCTAGGTAAAGGATTTTCGAATAGGGTAGCAAGTGGTGCTCATTACTTGCAAAAATGCGTAAGGCTGTTTGGTCTGCTTCTTTATCTTCTTCTAGTTGTTTACGTACACGCGAAACCGCTGATTGCAGCTCCATGATGTTGACAGGCTTTAGGAGGTAGTCTGCCGCGTTAACGCGAAAGGCATTAACTGCAAACTCTGCGTGGGCCGTGATGAAGACGATTTGTTGATCAACGAATTCCGGACGTTCGGCCAAGGCGAAACCGTCTTTTTCAGGCATGCTAACGTCAAGGAATATTACATCAACTGGAGTTGAATACAGGAAGTCTAGTGCTTCATCTACCGAACCGACTGTACCGACAACCGACACGTTTTCGCAAAAATCAGTGAGCATCACCTGCAAGGTTCTCCTCGCACGTGCCTCATCATCAACTATCAATGCACTAAGTATTCGCATGGCCTTCAGTTTTACTGGTCATGTTGTTTTCTTTTTTGAGAGAAACTCTTAATTCTATGGTGACACGTGTACCAGAGGCCTTACTGTTTTCAACGAGGTCTTCGATTTCTACGCGACAAGCTTCAAGATACTTGCTGTTTAGAAGCTCTAGTCTTCGAGCTGTTGCACCAGTGGCGAATTTGTTACCGGTTCTGCTCGCATCGCTGAGAATTGTAGCTCTTGCTCGACCTACACCATTGTCCTCCACAATTACGCGTAGTGTTTTCTCCGTAGGCATCTCGTATCTCACACGTAAACGACGGTCTTTCATTCGGTGCATTAGGCCGTGTTTAAATGCATTCTCAACATACGGTTGTACAACCAAGGATGGGAGTTTTGTCGAAAGGCGTAAATCGTCACTGTATGAAAAGTCTATCTCTATTTCATCATCGAAGCGCACACGTTCGAGATCCAAATAGGTTTGCATCATTATCAACTCTTGCTCAAGTGTGATTTCTGCACTTCTGCTATGTTCTAAGGTTAACCGAATGAGCTTTGCAAACTTGGTGAGGTAGTCGTTGGCAGCAAGTCGATCGTTGCTCATTATGAAGTCTTGCACACTATTGAGGGCGTTGAAAATGAAGTGTGGATTCATTTGGGCTGCAAGCGCAGCGAGTTGGGATTCGCGTAATGCTGTTTGGCGTTCGGCTTCAAGTTGGCGACCTCTTGCTCGGCGTCGCGTGATGAATATTGCAAACATTGCGAGCATGGAAATGGCGAGTATATAAGGCCACGGCTTTCGCCAAAACGGAATACTTGCCTCAATGCGGTACGAGCTTTGAGATTCAGGATGACCAGTAAGTCTCACGTCTAGTTGATGCGAACCTTCAGAAATACCCGAAAGGAAAATCGAAGCATTTTCTCCGCCAATTTTTCGCCAATTTTCATCAGATTCGTCTAGCCTAAATTCAAAGGAAGCGGTTGGAGATTCTGCGTAATCAGGAATTCTCGGTTGGAAACGTAACGTCTGTGTATTTGCCGTCACCTTGAAGACTTTACTATTTGGCTTAACAAGCGAGATCCCTGCACGTTCGGTTTTAGCGAAAGCGACAGTACGTCCAGTTGCTTCGGTTATAGGTTGATCGCTTTGGATGCGAATCACTCGTCGATCATATACTGCATAGGCAAACGCTTCGTTTGCGAAAAATGCAGTCGGTTTTCCTGGAGGCAAACCTGATCGGGTGTCTATGGGTTGGAATCTGGGAGATTCATTATCAAGGCTGCTGCGATATATACCCTTGTTAGTTTCTAACCAGACTTTGTTTCCAGCATGATGGATTCTCTCGATGGCTAATTGAGGTAAAAATAGAACGGACTTGTTCGTTTTTAAATCTAGTACGGATAGCCCCGTTCCTGAGAGTCCGATATAGAGTTTGTCATTTACTACGCTCAGAATCTGAGCTCTTCCTCCCACGAGAGAATCGGTGATCGGAATTTCAGGGCCGGTTCCTGTTGGGTAGCAAATTAGGCCGTCATTGTAAGCTACATAAAGTGCGTTTCGATTGTGGTCGAAGGTTACGCCTGTGCTACGTCGAAGCCTGAGTATAGCTCCCTTTTTTTCTATGGTATTTGCACTAGGTCTGTTTATTAGCGGCAGATTTAGATAGGGGAATGAATTCGAACGTTGAATTAGTCTAGCGTCGCCGTACGGGAAGCGAAGGAGGGAGCGAACGGCGGTGGCCATGGCTATTGAGCCGTCGGGCAGGAGAACAGATTCTTTCACACTAGAAAGTTCCTGAAGTAGGGCTCGATTCACATCATTAGGAACAGAAGGGTGCACTTTGACGTGACTGACGTAATAGTCTTCCTGGTAACTCTGCCAGAACCTAGTGTGCCGACCATCACTATTGAATTTTTGGAATGTAGGGTGAAGTTGGTAAAGCACTCCACTGTAGGTGAGGCCGTATAGGAAATCACCTTGCTCAGGAGCGATGAGGTCTACAATAGGTGCATCTACCGTTGAAAAATCATGCTGCCGTACGTTCAAGTCAGGTATCAGCAAAAGCCCTTGAGTTGTTGTGGCTATCCAGAGGTTTCCCTTCTCGTCAACTTTGACGTCATATACCGTTGTTCCTGGGAGTAAATTGGTGAGAATAGGCTTTTCGGAACTTGGATTTTCAACGAGTAGTACTCCACGGATACCGCCGATTAGAATATCACCATTTGGTAGGCCTTGGACGTATAATTTACCTCGGTTGATATACGAGATTGGTAGGTCAAGTCGTGCTACTACGAGAGAGTGTCCTTGCACATTGATGCATTGCACGAGCGTTTGCCTTTGCCCGTTCAATTCTCCTGTGTATACTAACCAGGTTGAATCTCCTTGAGGCCGAGCACTTAGTAAACTGAAGTCTGCAGGGATGCGTTTGTCGGACTCTATGTGGCCAAAGGTGGAGCGAACTCTGCCTCCCAAATTTGCTACTATACCACCTTGATTCAAAACCGTGTGTATCTCAGGAGCGTTGATCAGGGTTATCGGTTCAAATGCGGATTCACGGTTTAGTGGCCACTGATCGGGACTTATTGAATAGCTACGAACATCGTCTTCAGTCGCAATTACAAGTTCCCTATCTAAGAAACTGTAGCTAATGAATTGAGAATGCATTCCCTCGAAGTCGCCAACTAGTTTTAGGCTATCTCCACTCACGCAAAACAGTTGTCCTCGGAAATTTTGCGCGAACAGACTACCGTTGGGTCCTAGTCTAAGTCCGTGAATATCTGCTTGAGTTGCTTGGCTGGACGTATAGGGAATGAAGTCTATTCCGTCGTATCGATACAATCCTGCTGCTGTTCCTACCCAAATCCAACCGTCCTTATCTTCCAGTAAACTGTAGACGTCTTCACTTGGTAATCCTTCAGCAGTGGATATACGTCGATAGCTAACTTCCTCGAAGAGGTCGCTTTGTGCGAATAGCGGGGACTGTATACTGTGGAATAAGCAGAGGCAGACCGCAAAAAGAAGTTGAATGGTATCCTTGATTCGAAGTTCTGATTCTGGTTGTATTCACAAAGTAGGGTAAGCAGGCTAAATACAAGATCTGTCAGATTTCCTTTGGGTCTTACTTCTTGAGTGGTAGGGATTTGTATGTGAAGGGTGGTGCTACACTTTCTTGTGGTAGTGGGCCACTTTACAATGTAGTGACGTACTTCGATCTCTAGATGGGGTTACTTAATCGCCTAGTAATATGATCAAGTGAGGGCGAGTCTAGTATGGTCTTGAAAATACTCTTAGTGTTGTGCAGACTTAAAAACAGTAGGCTGTAACAAGCACGGGTATTACGAGCAAAAATAAACCCACCCAGGCAACCCTTTTAGGGAAACACTGAGTGGGTTGGTATAAATAGTATGAAACTATAAGAAGAGCATAGCTATTCTAAACTTGATACCATATGTAGACACATGGCGTGCCCATTATAAATGGGGCTCTGTAGCCGTCGTTCCCTGGCACATTTCCGCCATCACTTGTGGGATTTGTTCCTTCTAATTTTAGAGTCATCATCGGTTGACCGCTACCTAGTTGGTTTTCTGGACTTTCTTCATCCATGAAGGTGAAAGGTGTTACGTAGCAAGAGGACAAGAGTAATTTTCCTGAGTACTCTTGTAGGTAGTCTAACTGTCCAATTTGAAAAAGAACCAATGCTGTACCGTCAAAGTAATTCTCTAGTTCTTCGTACAGGTGAATCGGTGCATTCTGCACTTGATAGGGAGTCATCGGGGTCTTGAAAAACTGATCAGATACCGTCAGGATACTGACCTGATTCGCGAGGTCTCTCTCGATGTTTCCATTCGATAGTTTGTATACCGGTACAATGTTTATGTTGTCTCTTTTTTGAAGTACACCTAAGACTTGTTCTTTGAATTCGAAGTAGAATCCAAGAAGGTCAGTTAAATTGTACACTGATGTTGTCAGTGATAAAGTCTTTAGTTTAGTTAAATTTAAATTGTAGTAGAGTGGGGCTTTCTGGTTTTTAGGGCAAGATGTGCTCATGAGCTGATATTGTTTAGTATCCTTGGTTAGTTAGGTAGAGGCGAATTGCTTCGGCTCTGTTGTTGACGCTTAATTTTCGGTAAATCCGAATGTTGTGTTGTTTAATGGTGCCTTCTGTAAGACCTAATTTGCTGGCTATCTCTTTGTTGAGTAGTCCTTCAGAGAGTAGCTTTAAGATGGTCTCCTGCTGAAGCGTTAGCATTTCGAGTTTTGGAGACCGACCTAGTATAGACTTTTCACTAAAGCTCTTTAGTACGCGTAGCGCAATGCCCCTGCTCATTGGGCCGCCTCCTCGACGATATTCGTCAATGGCCCTTTCAATGCCTCGAATTCCGTCCTCTTTTAAGACATAACCTACTGCTCCCAGCTCAAGAGCTCTGAAAAGATGGTCGGCGTCGTCATAGATGGTGAACATTATGACGTCTCCTTGGAAGTTTGTCGATGTAAGCCGCGCCAAAGCCTCTGTACCAGTCATTCCAGGAAGACCGATGTCCATAATGGTTAGCTGAGGTTTTAGCACAGGCAGTACCTCTAAAGCACGTTCTGCGCTTTCGAAAGTTTGAAGGACTTTGACTAAAGGCAGGTTGTCGATATGAGCCGAGACTCGTTCTCTAATTACCTTTTGGTCTTCAATAATACACACTGTTAGCATCGAGGGTTGTTGTTTCAAACTTAGGGGGAAAAGGAAAGTGGACTGCTATAACTTTAGTTAGCACGAGGTTACTTTCCTATGGGGATGCACATTTGGACTGCTGTGCCAGATTCTTCGGAGCTTTCGATTCTCAAGACTCCTCCCACTTCAGCTGCCCGTCGATTTAGGTTTACAAGGCCCATTCCTACATGTGAGGTGCTGGCGTCAAACCCGATTCCGTCATCGATTATCGATATGCAGATGCTAGTGTTGTTGTGATTTTTAATCACAATGCTTAACTTGTCTGCTTGTGCATGCTTTATAGCGTTCGATACAGATTCCTTGACGAGTAGGTATATGTTACGTCTAAGGATACTTGAGAGTCCTCTCACATCTTTCAATAGAGACGGCTCAATAACAAGTTCTAGATTCACGGCTTTCATCGCGCATTGCTCTCGAGCGGTAGTTGATAGTTTTTCCCATAAGTGGACCATGAATGCCTTGTCTTCTTGAAGCGTCCAGATGATTTCTCTCATGTGGCGAAGCGCGTTCTTGCTCAGTTGGTTTACCTGGCTTTGTGCGGAAGTGGTTATCGGTTGTCCATCAGATTCACTTAAGAAGAGTATGGAGGCTAAGTCTCCGCCGAGTTCATCATGAAGTTCTCGAGCAATTCTGTCTCGCTCGTTGGCCAATACAAGCTGTTGCTGGTAGTGCTTACGCTCTTTCGTGATTTTTGTACGGTGTAGTATGAACGCAATTAGTGCAACAACAAGTGCAATTAGTAAGGGGATGATGAATCGAAACCATCTAGTTTCCCAGAATGCAAGTTCAGACAGGATATTTACACGATATATATCGGATTGCTCCCCTGAGGATTCAATTGCATACATTTCTAAGACGTGTTTTCCTGGAGGAATCCTTTCTAGATTTAGAATGCCCTGCCTATTCGCAGTTTGCCAAGTGTTGTCTAATCCTAAGACTCGGTAGTTTATCTCAACATTGTCTTCGTCATAAATGCCAATAGTCCCAATTTCGAATTGTAATACATGGTGATCATGGGTTAGCGTAATCGGATCGTACTCGTTTAATGATGAAATTTCAAATGGCCTTTCGTCTATCCAAGTATTGCGGATATACACTTTTGACTTGATGTTGCTTGCTAACGTATTTTCGTCTAATAGATTGTAGATTACTAATCCGCTGCGTGTACCAGCAAAAACCACGGAATCTCCTATTAGTTCTAAGGTGTTAGGTAGGCCAGTGTTACTTGGGAGACCATGTTCTTTGTTTACAGATCGTCTTTCAGTGTTATTAATTTCATACTGTAGACCTTCATCTGTAAGTAGCCATTTGTTTTGTTTAGAGTCAATTTTGAAGTCAATGAGTCGACTTCTCGTTAGAATAGTGTCGATAAGCATCCACTCATTGAAATTCGGAGGGCCTTTTGTAAAGGTTGTAGTTTTGCCTATTGTACTGATTGCAAGTGTGTCGGTCCCGTTTAGGAAGGTTGAATAGAAGAGCTCTCCTGTGCTTAGAAGGCTATCTGTAATTATGAGGTCGTTTTCTGAAATCCCTAGAATATACATCCATTTTCCGCCTTTCCAATGCATGTAGTTTCGTGGCCCAATCTTGAATATGAAGCGCTGATTCGCTTCACTAAAACTGATGTCACTTTTTGTGACAATCTCTTTGTCATCGATGAAGCGGATTCCTCTTTTTGTGTGTACGAGTATACTGTCGCCGTGATTAAAAATATTAAGTATTTCAGAATCAAATCTGTGGAACAGTTCCCACTCTTTCGTTGAATTCACCTTTAAATGTATTCGGTCTCCTTGTGCGTACCATACATTGTTTTTGGTTGAGGAAATTAAGTGCTTCGATCCTGCTAGTAAGGTTCCCTTTTTAAAAGCACTTTCGCTTATAATGTTGCCCTCCTTGTCTAGCTCGAACACTATGTTTTGTGAGGTACTTGCAAAGGTGCTTCCATACGGGGTCGTCGTCACATTTCGTGCAATGATTGGGTCTCCTTTTTTGTCGACTACATTAGTCACTGCATTTTGAGTGGGAATGAGCACATCCACTCCTCCTTCACCTCTGGATGCAAGGATGACATTATTAGGAGCAATATGGATTGATCTCGGTTGGTCCGTGATCGACTCGCCCGAACTCGATTTTGCATCTAATTTGTTGAGGTACTTAGCGGTGGTTGGGTCAAATACCCATATTCCATCTCCATGAGTGGCGACGAGAAGTAAATCGCCAAGAGTTGCTACTGCCCAAATGCGGAGGTCTGTGGGATTATGGATGCGATATATTTCGATCACTTCATCTTTTACAGGATCATATAGCACTAGCCCAAGGGTGCTTGATAGCCATACTCTCCCCGAATTGTCAACCGTTCCGCCATTTATGACTAGTTGGTTCAGAAATTTGTCCGATGATGGCTCGACGCGTACTAGCCCGTTCTCGTCCACAATCAGTCGTTCGATACCTTTACGGAGCAACCAGGGGAACCCTAGGGTCGTTTTGCTTGGTGAGCCTGTTCTAAGAGGCAGGTATCTTACCGATTTTGAAGAAACAGGCGGGTGGACACTCTCCAGAGTCGTTGCATTTACGATTCGTAGCTCATTCGTGTTGGATAGCCATAATTCGTGTGTTGTAGCGTCGTAATTAAACAGGTGCCACCCCATGCGTGATACAGAAGAAGTAGCTATTGGGTGTCTTTTTAGGCTTTCTGTCTTGGCGTCGTACTGGAAGAGGTCTTCCGCAGTGCTAAACCATGTATTGCCCAGTGTGTCTTGGAAGAAATTACTGTATACGGTGATCTGTTTGTCCTCGTTTTCAGCCGTGTTGAACAGCTTTAGTTCTTGGCCAGTGTATCGATAGGCTCCTCCGTTTGATCCTATCCAGTGAAATCCAGCGTCGTCTGTTCCGAAGAAAACATTGAGTTGGTCATGGCGCAGACCGTTCTCACTATCAAGCGTTTGTAGCCGGAAGTCAAGCTGTGCATGACAGGTGAATGAAGCCAGGCATCCTAGTAAAATTGCTATGAATCGAGTAATCATAATGTGTTTCTGGCTTTTGTATCAAGAATGTCTAGCTCTTAAACATACCCACGAAAACGTGAAACGAGACTTGTTTTGTAGATATGGGAAGGCAATGGATCACATGAGACTACTGTAAAAGGATGGGTGTGAGTCCAGTATGGCTAACCATAGTTACTATCGATCTCGCAGCTCTAGCGCGATATTTGATAGTGTTGCTATGTATTCGTGCTGCTAGGTTTCATATTCAGCGTGCGAAACGAGGTTTTGCCGATATAGGCAATTCAACTTAGTCTATTGAAAAGTGAGTGGCGTTTAATTTTAGTATTGGTTTGTTTGTATTAGTTGTTATTGTTATCTGTTGATTAAATTTAATTATTTTAATTAATATTCGTATGTTCCAGAAGAAGTCTATTGAAAAAAATATATTCGGTCCAGATCGTTGGTTGCCGGTTTTGCGTTTAAAGGCCCGACCTCGACCCAGATCCAGAGATGCGTCCTTGGCCATGCCTTCGGCCTTGAGAGCTGGGTTCGGATGGTTGATTGCTATCGTGTTGTGTTTTACGTCTGTATCGAAGGCCACTGGCGCAATTTCGTGTGACTGTGAAATAATGTTAGCTGACGATGAAGTCATCTGCAGGTCTCTTCCAGACCTAGAGAATTTGTTAAACCTTGCGTCACCCGATTGCCTTAATATATGTATATCTGGAAGTGTAATCTTTCAAGGACCTAATATTACTGATTCTGTATTTTTCGCTCTTAAGGAGTTGTTCCCACGACGTGTATTTACGTCGGTTAGTAAAGGGTTTAGTATCGAACAAACGTCACTCTCGATCCTTCCAGAACTACTCCGTAGGGTTGAATCTGTTGATTCTTCAGCTATAACGATCGTTGATAATCCTTGGTTGAACAGCGTTTCCTTCCCTTTCTATAAGGCAAAAGTCATTGGTGGGTTGCAGGTCTCTAGAAATGAAAAACTAGCGTCTGTTCTGATTCCAGACGGATTAGAGGAAGTGCTTGGTGGCTTTGTTGTGCTAAGTAATCCAGACCTTCAATTTATTTCGGGATTAGATAATATACTGACTTTTGGCGAAATTTATGTTCGTGATAATTCTTCCTTAAAATCTTTGGAATTTCAGCGGATCCACCCCGTATATATTGAAAAAAATATAGTGATTGCTGATAATTCCAGTGTTGATTTTTCTTCAATCGATATCTCGGCTTTTCAAGGCCATTTGCCTGATAGGCACGTGTCCAAGATTGACATTCATTCGAATGAAAATGTGACTACCATCAGCGGGCCAATAGAAGGTGTCTTGTCTATTGCTAGTATTAATATCGCATCGAACTCTAGTTTGAAATTTATCTTTGGATTCGGTTCCATCCTTTCGGTTTCAGGAAGATTGCGAATAGGATCCTTTCAAGGAAGCAGTCAACAATTGGTGGAAAATAACGTACTAGCCAGTGTTTCGGAAATTGGAACGCTCTCTGTTTCTCATAATCCTAATTTGCAAGGCCTAGATTTTTTGGTAGGTCTGTATCGGATTAGCCGGTCTGTGTTTATCCTAAATAATGCTAGCCTGTGTACGTGTGCGTTGAACACGATATCTGGTCTTTTAGAGACCAATAGTACTAGTCGGTCCAGATTAGCAATTAGTGGTAATCCTGTATGCTGTTCCTCTAAAAAGGACGTCGCAACATCATGTAATGGTAGATGCGCTGCTTACGAGGCAAGTCTCAATAACTAGCTCCCTCGCTGCGGCACTGTAATAGTTATGTGTGTCTATAGGTCACTGAAGATCTGATAGAAGGTGAAGGTTTGCCGCATCCCTAAAGGTGGGTATCTAATCCCGTGTGCGGGGTATAGGGCTGCGGTCGAGATTTGTAGCTCAATCTTACCAGAAGCACACACACAGTCTTTTACAACATGAACACTTTACACCGCATCCTCTGGACGGTCATGGCGCTAGCTCTTACGATGAGTTGGGCGCTAACTGCGCAAACCTCAGCTACCATTTCAGCTGACTACGAACTTCTTCTTTCGATTAGTGAGCCAGCTAGATTCGACCTATATGATCGAAATGTTCATCCAGAAGGGAATAAGGCAGTACCAATCGCATTGCCTATACATGCAGAGATTGATTTCAGTCACCCGTTGCCAGCGCTCATAGACCCAGCAAGAATGTCTATTACGGAGCATTTGCAGCTTGCAACTGCTTTCCGTCTTCGTGGAGACTACAGTAGTGCAGTGCCTCACTATTCCAGTGTCGTTAAAGCAAGTAAACAGCCGATTCACGCATTTTTCTACGCTCAATCTCTTCGGGCCACTGGGCAAGAGCTCCTGGCTGACCTTTACAGTACTAGGTACAATGAAGGGGTAGGTGGTTCGCTGGAGGCGAAATCACTTTCTGAGGCTAACCGTTCAGGTATCCCTGCAGCTATTTATGGTCAGGTGACCAATGAGTTATACGGAAACGCTGTACCGAATGTAGAGGTGCGACTCGTTAATATCTGTACTGAAGAGGAGTTCGTCACGTCTACGGATTCCAACGGAGAATTTCGGTTCAACGACCATCCTGCAGACTGTGCATTCGTCGTTCGGTTCAAGAAGCGTTTTTTTGAGGGCGTTCTCGTAGAAGCAGCTGCTCCAGAAGGGAACGAGCGTGTAGATATCGAATTAGAAGCTGTTCAAGATTTGAGCTTTCGCTAAAAAGCAGTGAAACACGCAAGTGTTAAAGTTTGAAAAGTAGTAACTCCTTGGACATCCAGGCCGTTTTTGAGTAAACCTCAGAATCATCGCCTATGAAAACCTTATGCCTCACCTTACTTATTGCCATTACTGGTTTTTCGCTTCCTGCATTCGCACAATTGGAAGTTCAAATAGGAGCAGGGGCGCTGTTCTCCGACATGAATGAGGTCTTTGATGGGCCATCTTCTTCAACGGCTACTAGTGGCGACGCTTCAATCCGTCCTTATTTTAACGGTCTTGTGGGTACGTCTTTTACTGAAAAGTGGAATATTCGGGCTCGATTAGTAGGAACATCTCGTGCGGAAAAGTACGTTGGTGCCCCGCTAGGCATAGAGGCGTTCACCTACAGTGCTTACTACTTTGACTTAGGCGCCGAACTTCAATGGAAGCCAGTCTCCCTTCTTGGGTTATCCGTTGGCCCTTACTATTCGCTCGACACGTATGAGCGAGTAACAAGCGCGGGGTCTTCAGTTAAGCCTATCGTAGAACTGTACGACAATTACGTTTCGATTCGACCAGCTGTTGAAGTGTTCTTCGGTCCGCTCGTTGCACGCTTGGAAACTTCTTTTGGGGTCACTCCAGCGCAAAGACTGATGTATACAGACGCCAACGGTCAGCCTGCGGGCGAGGTCTCTCGCTACTGGAACGGCGCGTCTGTTGGACTTTCATATCGACTTATCAAAGCTTAGAAGGAGAACATTGTAGACGGACTATCTTGCCCGCATGCGCAAGTACGTGCTCTACATTTTTGGTGCCTTGGCCGTCGGTCTCATCGTCTTCTTGTTTATCCTGCTCTTCAGTAAGAGTCAGTTTAAAGTGGACGGAGACTATGTGATTGCAGGGTACTCGGAAGAAGCAGGTGGGATGATCTTTTTCAAGTATCCTACCTATAAGCTCTCAGGCCAAGATGGCCCTTACCTTATCGGAGATTCTATCGTGCAAGTGCTGCCAAAAGGGCAAATTGAAAGAGTCGCCTTTCGGCAAAACCAGTCAATCGTCGTTCGCCCGGTAACTTCTTCCCTACCTGACTTTTCCCTCAAACCGATACGAGGGGCGTCTCCTGTTTTGGCGGAAGCTGAATTGCCTGAAAAGCTCATCGCAGTAAGTGATGTTGAAGGCAACCTCATGGCCTTTACCAGCCTTCTACAGGCACACGGTGTCATCGACGGTCAGTTGAACTGGACGTTCGGGGCTAACGAACTCGTTACAGTAGGTGATTTCGTAGACCGAGGTGATGATGTAGCTGCAGTTCTTTGGCTGGTCCAAAAACTCGAGCAGCAGGCTGCAGAACAAGGAGGGCGTTTGACCTTCGTACTCGGTAATCATGAGTCCATGAACCTGAGAGGCAATTGGAAATATGCCGCGCCGAAATACAAGGCACTAGCTGCATTGCTCGGTGGTAGCGATGATCCGCAAAAGGATTATCGAGACTTTTTCAGTGCGCAAACACACTTCGGTAGTTGGCTAAGAACGCGCCCAGCAATGGTGCGCAGAGGCGAGTACTTATTTGTGCATGCTGGTGTGCATCCTGATATCGCTGACCTTGGAATGAACCTATCTCAGATCAATGAGACCATCTCGCGTAACCTAGGATCACAACTTTACCACGAGCCAGGAGCTGACAAAGTCGCCAACTTCCTTATGGGCGCAATGGGCCCGCTTTGGTACCGCGGTCTGGTAAAGGATTACAAAGGCGAAGGGAAGCTCGAATCGCGTGAGCTAAACCGCATTCTGAATGGCTTTGGTGCGTCAAGAGTTGTTATTGGCCACTCTATCGTAGACGAAGTTTCTACCGACTACAGTGGTCGTGTAATCCGCATCGATGTAGCGCATAGCAAAGACGCGAGGAGTGCGCAAACACAAGGGCTACTCATAGAAAATGGACAACCGTTTCGGATAGATGCAGCAGGCGGCAAAGCGCCACTCGAATAATTAACCTTTGGCGCGTATCGCTTCAATTTGCTTGTCAATTTCGGCAGCTTCCGATGTCTTTGCATCACTTGCACTGCGATCAGATTTTGAGAGCGCGTAGGCCTCTTCTAGGAGCTTAGCGTGCTTTTCCTCTAATTTCTCTAGTGCTGATTTCTTTTTGAATAGTCCGAACATGTTCTGTGCTTTGGCATACTAACAACGAGTAGGGCCTGAGGTTTGCAGATTGTTATCTTTCGCCAAACTACAGGTATGAATTATCGCTCGTTTTTAGCCAATTTTTGTTTTGGCGCAAGCTGTCTCTTCTTTATTGCTTGTGCAAACGAAGGGAATGTGTCATCTGAAATGGTGGAAGAGGTCAATATTGAAAAGACCATCGACGGCGACGCTATGCCCGGATTAATGCATGTTGTTCACTTTTGGCTTGCAGACGGATTGTCTGAGGCCGAGGAAAAGGATTTCTTGAAAGGCGTTTGGAGTTTGGAAGGGATTCCTTCTGTACAGTACATGTTTGTTGGTCCTCCGGCGTCTACACCTTCAAGAGGGGTGGTCGATAATTCATTCGACTATGCGATGGTCGCCTACTTCGATGATGTTAAAGGGCACGATGCGTACCAAATACACCCGATTCACCTAAAGTTCGTTGCAGAGCACGAGGCGAAATTCAAGACGGTCCAAGTAAAGGACCACGCTCCAGCGAACCGCTGATCTTAGCTATTCGTTTAGATGATATCGTAGTCGATGTCATGCTTGCGCAGTAGGCGGTATACTGTACTGACCTGAGCGTCAGAGAAGTCTATTTCAATTTCTGACCCTTCGATGAGGAAGCTCATTTGCTCGGTAGCGTCTCCCTTGCTTAGCATTGCATAGTCTTCAAGGACTTTGGCGATAGCTCGTTTGTCTGGACGCGCAGCATTGCATTGCGTGAGTAGTAATTTCATGGCGTCTAGATACGACGATCCGGCTAAGTTTTGCAAGATCTCTAGAAGGAGGTGACAAGTACGCCACCTGGATGCACGAGGTACCCTAATAAAAAACGCCCGACTGTCCAGTGGACAATCGGGCGCTTAAATTCTTAGAGCCTCTGTGAGGTTCTAAAAAGCAATCCTAAGAATTACTTAGAAAGCTTCTCGCCTCCCATGCGGAGTGCAGATGCTAGGCCGTTAACAGCAACGTTTCCTTTGCCTAATTTCTCAGTCTCGTCAGCAAGCTTAACGAGGATAGGTCCAACGATAGATCCGTCAATGTTACCTTTAGTAAGCTCAGTCTTAAGCGTTTTGAGGTTTCCAACGATTCCGTCAGTTCCTTCCATTCCGCCTAGTGTGCTGATCCAACCTTCTACGTTAGAGGCTGCAACATCTGGAGAAAGCTTAGTGATTCCACCAGCTTCTTTAACTGCTGATACAGTAGAAGTAAGTGCGCTCATCGCTGACATTCCGCCAACTGCGTTCTTTGCGCCATCAACAGCGTCTCCTGCCATGTTGCCTGCTGCATTAGCTGCGTCTCCAGCCATGTCGCCTGCTGCGCTGGCTGCATCACCTGCTGCGTTAGCTACATCGCTAGCTGCTTCGGTTGCTTCGTTTACGGCGTTAGATACCGCGTTGTCTTCACCACATGATGCAAAAGCAAAAGAGGCAGCGAATAGAATTACAAGTAGGTTCTTCATAATGAAGGTGTTTGTTGTGCGGATAAAACGTTTTTCCGCACGTTTGTTGTTTGAACTGCAAAGATGTTAAGAAACTATTACAGTAGGTGATATTGGGGAAAAACTACTTTATTACTCAAGTAGAGAATTTAAAATAGCTCGTATATTCTCTATCTAACTTTCTTCATAGTATCTGAATTTCAAAGCGAGATTGTATTGGTTAATCCCTGGACACCCTTTGTCTAATACTGTTCTGGAGCTTCTAGCATATGTTGAATGGTCCGTGGCAGTTTGCTGTGATACGTCTCTGCCTTTTGACTGCAAGCGCTATTCACATATGCAGTTTACCACTGTTGAGATCTTTGATGGTCACTTCAATGCTGACTTTTACGTATTCTCGTGAACACCTTGAACTAAAGGTCTAATCAGCTTCACCAACTGGTTCGCCAAAACAAGAAACTATGATTAACGCCACCATACTGCAGCGAATAGGAATCGTGCTTCTAATTGTAGGCTTAGTGCTCCGTCTGGCTGGAAGACAAGGGTATTTACCTTCGGTCGCGGGCTACATCGATCTCTTTTACTGGTCTGGCTTAGCCTTGTGGGGCTTGGGCTTTATTAC
>JBGCGF010000022.1:0-30977 GCA_045110575.1 Saprospiraceae bacterium | reverse complement strand
TTCTTCCCCGTCAATAACTGCTGCATCAAGCCTTTCTTGCGCAGCTCTAGCTTGGCGATGAGCGCTTGCGTTGAGGCGATGGCTTCATCCCAGGTGGAGAGGATTTTGGCGATTTTTTGTTGGTCTTCAATTGGAGGAATTGCGATCAGCATACCACCCAGAGCTGCTTTATTTAACTTGTACCTGGCTACTCCTTGAAGCGTAATACTCCTGCATACATTTCTGTGGTTAAAAAACCAATAAAACCATTCGGTTAGGCAAGACGAAGTGCCTTTCAATACATGTACATGATTATTTGCGTTAAATTTCCCGCTAGCTAGCTGGGTCATGGGTAGGTAACTATATTTTAGAAAGTGATCGCCATCTTCAGCTATAAGTACATACTCACCGTCATAGTTCCAAATATCTAGATGATCTTGAATTTTTGTAGGTCCGTAGTATGGGTATACACCACTTATCTTACTTCTTTCTTCTGCATTAATTGGAGTTCGGTTATTATTACAAATAGACATGCTGTCTTTAACTTTGCCTATTGTCCAGTCGGTAGGTATGCTCCCTATCGCTGAAGGTTGATATTTTATTTTACTATTGTTTTTCATACTAGAATCCTAATTCAATTAAATAGTCATTCATTTTCTCCTCCACTTCTGCGATTCGCTTCTTGAGCGCCTTTATCTCTGCTTGTGTTTCAGCAATATCAACAGGCTCTTCTTCCTCGTAGGTGTCTACATATCGAGGAATGTTGAGGTTGTATTCGTTCTCCTCTATCTCGGCGAGCGTAGCTACATGGCTATACTTGTCTATAGTTAGCTTCTTAGAGAAAGTGTCGTAGATTTTGTCAATGTCTTCTGGGCGCAGCACATTTTGGTTTTTGCCGCTAGCAAATTCGCTACTTGCGTCTATAAACAAGACATCAGTATCCTTTCCCTTGTTCTTGTCAAAAACTAGAATGGAGGCTGGGATACCTGTACCGAAAAAGAGGTTGGGAGGAAGTCCAATGACAGCTTTCAGTAAGTTCTCTTGAATTAGGCTCTTCCTGATTTTACCTTCCGAACTACCTCTAAAGAGTACACCATGTGGCAATACCACTCCAGCACGACCATGCTCGTTGAGTGTCTCAATCATGTGCGTGATAAAGGCATAGTCCCCTTTACTTTTAGGCGGAACACCTCTGTGAAAACGATTGTACTTGTCAGTACCAGCGTCTTCTGCTCCCCACTTATCTAGCGAGAAAGGTGGATTAGCAACGACGACATCAAATTTCATCAGTGCATCGTTTTCGGTCAGTTTTGGATTGTTGATGGTATCTCCCCACTCGATACGAGCGTTGTCCATTTCGTGTAGGAACATATTCATACGAGCAAGTGCGTAGGTGGATCCGTTTACTTCTTGGCCATACAGTCTTACATTGGTATTGCCTACCTCGCCAGCTGCTTTTAGCAATAGAGAGCCAGAACCACAAGCGGGATCACTGATACGATCGCCTTCCTTTGGTTCTACCAGCTTTGCAAGAAGCATGGAAATCATCTTTGGCGTATAGAACTCGCCAGCTTTTTTTCCTGCACCTGCTGCAAAGTTTGAAATCAAAAACTCGTACGAGTCTCCGATAACGTCATTGCCTTCTAGGTTCGATGGGCGAAGGTCTAGTTCATGAAAATCACCTAAAAGGTTCTTGAGGCGACGGTTCCGATCTTTGGTTTGCCCGAGATTTGCCTCTGAGTTATAGTCGATGTTGCGAAAGACCTTCTCCAGCTTGGAGTGGTTGGCTTCTTCTAGGCTTTCGAGTCCGATGTTTATTATCTCACCCAGGTTACTAGCGTTGCGTTGCTCATAGATGTAATCGAAGGTGCTGTTTTCTGGCAGCACAAAGCGTTCGTGCTTGAGTGCTCGTTCTATACGTTTGGCGTCTCCCTTATACTTCTTGACGTATTCTTCTGCTTTTTCTTTGTTGACATCGGTGATGTACTTTATAAAAAGCATGGTAAGGATGTAGTCCTTGTACTGTGCAGCATCGATCGTTCCACGGAACGTGTCACAAGCCTTCCAGACCTGCGCGTTGATGGTGTCTTGTGTTAATTTTTCGGTCATAATATTTTTCTTTTGATTGATGTGAAAGGGAGGCGACTAGATCGCCTCCCCCGCCCGTGTGTTACCCTTTTGGAGGGTGAGGGTCGTTTCCATGAGAGTCCTTACGTGCGATCTTGCCATCCTTGTTATGGATGACGAGTTCAGATTTTTCTCGCTTAGAAAGCTCACGACTGTAATCTTCGGCAGCCTTCTTGGTGTCGAAATGTTTCGAGGCCCTTTCGGCGCCTCCCTTCTTAGAATCCCATCCGCCTTCGCTATTCGGGATCACGTGTCTTGTATTTGACATGTTGTTAAATTTGAAATTGCTCATCTACATTTAATCGTTGGTATGTAGAATCAATTACCAGGTCACGTTTGACGAATCAGCTTGCTGATGTCAGGTTGAAGGCATACTTTCGTTTTGCTAGAAACATTGTTCCTTCTCAGTCCGGTGACAAGCCGCTGAAAGGTTATGATGCCTTCTTAAGTCCTGCCGGGTGACCACTCGGTAGGGCTTTGTATTTTGTCTAGAGTTGTATTTCGTTGGTTATCATCTTATTAAGTATTGTTTTCTGTAGCGCTTTTTTGTGCTCAATCAGTTTTTCCGTAAGGGTAAGGTCCTCCTCAAGCAACTCTGCCATCGCTATAATTCCATGCTGCTGCTGCACACTTGGAACAGAGATCGTAAGCTGTTGAAGTTCTTTCTTTGGTATAGATGGTATAGTCCCACCTGCACTAATCAGTCTCAGTTGGTTCTGCACTCGTTCTGAGTTCAGGTACAATGCGAGGTACGCAGGTATGATTTGCTCATCCACTACCCGAATGACGAAGAATACGGAAGAAGGAATACATGGTCCAAAGTCCTCATTGTAAGCCCAGGCGAAGCTTCGCTGTCCTTTGCCAGCAAGGATTACATCATTGTGCTGTAGCAATCCTTTAGCAAGTTTCTGCTCAACATTGACATAGCTCAACGCAAAGCGAGAAGGTCGATAATGGCTATCGAAATGGCTAGCCAAGAGGTATTTAGCCTCTCCGCTTTCGGAAGCCTTGCAATAAGGTCCAAAGAAGATTTTTGCCTTGTCACCGAGCTTACACTTCAAGAGAGGTTATTTTGTTGTACATTCATTCTAATTGCGCTGCGAATGTACTCCTAAATGGGAGGAGCGAGCAAGGTTTTGGCTATTTATTTTCTTGTAGGGTCATTCTAATTTGGAGTATTTAGAGTAGAAACTGAGCAGGAGTAAGGCTTTTGGCCTCAAATTTTAGCTAAGAAATAAATTCACCTTTTGAAGGTTTCTACACGGATTCAGAGGGTATACAGTACAATTTCATATGCCCGACTCACTTTGATCGAGGTGAAAAGACACTGAATCCTGTAGAGAAACTAGGAGGATCTACTAATGGGTACCGGTCATCTGTTTGAGAAGATCAATGCTGTCCAAGTTTCATCTAACTACTCCGTTCGGGTTAGATCGCTTGCTTGCATTGGACGACTTTGCCTACATTTGCAGTTCACAGCTACGAAATCGCACCGCGAAAACAAACTTCGTAAACGTGAGAAATTTAGAACTGCAAAAAGCAGAAATTAAGGCCTGTAAAGGCCAGGCCCGCAAGTTTTGGGCTTCAGGAAAGTACAGTACAGCACTAAGTAAGCTTTCGATCTGTGACGATCGAGAGCTATATAGTTATGCTCGCAAGGAGACAAAGAAGAACACTAAGCATGGGCTTCCTGAAAAAACCAATTGGTTAAAGACAGAAGGTAGCGAAAGTGCGTGGCTTGAATTCTTTGCTAGTAAAGAGAGGCTCGTATCCTTAGTAACCAATCCTCATCTGTTTGATGCTCGAATGGAGTTGATTCGGTTGCTAGGTCTTTCGAAGGCGTGTAGCCTACTACATAGCATTGTGAATGACCAACCAGAAGCAGTAGTGCTCTTGATTCGAGAATCGGAGCTCTATTTAGATGATGATTGGGCTCAGCCTCTGCAATCACTCTCGCTCCCGAAGGAGTATGCTAAGCATTCTGAAGTTTGGTCTCGGCTGAAAACAAATGTAGATCATGCTGAGGCAGCAATTGCTGAGCACAAAACTGCTTTAAGTACGTTGACCTTCGCAGAAGTGGCGGTCGCTAGTCAAAATTGGATAGCTCGGAATATCGATAATCCGTTCAGAGTGGACTTTGAAATAGAATTAGCTTATCGCATTCAGCACGAACTATTACGAGAACTAGAAATATCATCAGCGGCCTCTGGCGATGAGCTACAGACAGAGATCGAGGTTCTACAAAAAGCGAACTATAGCAGGCTTGTTGTCGATCAATGGATGTACCTAAGCTATCAGTACTCGGATTTTAAAACTGGAGTTCTAGAGCTTTATAGTTTTGGTGACATTGCGATTTCAGAATCGCCTCAATTAGCTATTATTGAATCGCCTAAACCTTATCAAAATTGGAGGGCGAATGGGTTTCGGTATAAGGACATGCAGCGTAGATTTGATCCAGGTGAAATAAAAAAGGCAAGTGGTTTATTCACGCATGAGGCGACAAAACTCGAACTTTTTCTAAAAGAGGAGGGCGTTCCTGAAGAGATTGTTATTGGGAAGGTTAAGCTGAATAGAATAGCAGTAGTTGCGTTTTTGACTACTCTCAAACTGAAGTCAAAAGTTTCGCAAGGATTCGAGGGGAGAGGTTATACCCGAGCCATTTCGGTTGCATCTATTCCAAACATTTTTCAAAGGTTCTATAGTTTTGAGGCGGAAGGTGAGGATCAAAGTATGGTTTTTACCCAAGGTCAAGCAGCTGCCCTTCTGGATTTGTTAAGTTCGAATACGAAATATAGACGCTCAGGTAGTTTGTCTGTATTACTTCCTTTCTTCAGGATAGATAAAGATAACTATTTGGTTTCTCCGAGCCTTATATCACAAATAGATTGGGCTTTGCTCTTAAGAGATCTTGTGCCAAGTCAGAATGTGAAGACTGAGCGGTGTATGGCTATGGGGGTGGAGTATAGCATTAAGACGATGCTTTCAATGCAAAAATGTGAAATTTTAAACCCTAAAGATTTCCGTGAACAAAGCACTCCGGGTGATATAGATGTGTTAGTTGACTTTGGAAAGCACGTACTTGCTATTCAGGTAAAGCGTCCTCGATTTAGGTTGTCTCTAAAAGAGCAACGCATGGAGTATTACCATAGCGACATTAAAGCGGCTAAACAGGTGTTGGATGCTGCCGGAGGCCTGAAAGGTTATTCTGTCCTTCAAGGCAAAACCATTGAGCCCTTAGTGGTAAGTGCGTCCTGTGAAGGCTTGGGTGAAATTTCCAATAGCGGAGTGAATAAAATAAGTTTATATGATTTGAACTTATTTCTCGAAGATGAGAAAAATCGTGAGTGGAATCAGATTCAGTATGGTTTAGAAATGCTTAATGAGACCTATGCAAGTAGGGCAAGACTTGAGTCTCCTCTTGAGGGCGTGCGAGTTATTCCAATTCCCAAGCTTCATAATTAAAATGTAGTTCGCTACTGTTTGCTGGGCAAACCCTCTGGGTTCACTAAATGCCTTGGCAAGCAAAATGAACGACTCATTTTTTCAACCTTTACCGTCAATTAACTTTCACTTATGGCAGCCATGTAACATGAGATGCAAATTCTGCTTTGCGCGCGATTTTGGCGGCGTGCTTGGAGTTTTGCCGAAAGGTCACTTGTCACAACTTGATGCAGAGAAAGTTGTCCGTTTAATTTGCGAACAGCCTTTTTCAAAGATCACCTTCGCAGGAGGAGAGCCAACGCTATGTCCTTGGCTGCCGCAACTAGTCACCATTGCTAAGCAAGCTGGCCTTACGACTATGGTCGTTACCAATGGAACGCGAATTACTCAGAAATACTTAGCCTCATTTGAAGGGAAACTGGATTGGATAGCGCTGAGTGTAGACAGCGTGAGCCCAAAGGTTAATTTCGAAAGCGGGCGCAAGGTGCCTGGAAAATCAGGTGTGTTGAGTTATCAGGATTATTGTTCAATAGTGGATCTGGTCTCTGATGCGGGCATACGTCTAAAAGTGAATACTACCGTTCATCGACTTAATTTGAAGGATAGCATGACATCATTTATCAATTATGCCCGTCCTGAAAGGTGGAAGATTTTTCAAGTCATGGGAGTTGAGAGTGAAAACCAAGAGGCGATAAACTCTCTTGGTATCTCGCCTGATGAATTTTCATGCTACATCAATCGGCATGCTGAACTTGAAAAGGTAACGCGTATAGTGCCTGAGACAAATGAGGTCATGAGGGGTTCGTATGCAATGGTTGACCCGGCTGGGCGATTTTATGACACGTCATCGGGGTCACATTTTTCCAGCAGCCCAATTCTAGATGTTGGTGTGATCACTGCATACCAGGAAGTTCATATAGATGAAAGTCGTTTTATTGAGAGAGGGGGGCTTTGGGGATGGTAAGACATCGACCTTTCTCCTAGGGTGAACTCAGTTGCTAGAGTTAGATGACACTGTGCGCCAGTGCGAGCGTGATGGTGGTGCAGGCGCGTAGCGTCGTCTAACTGTAGCCCAGAGTTTACTCGGGCTCCAAGCGTTTCCCATCTCATTTCGCCAGTACAGGACTTGTCACTAGCAGAGCTAGCGACGAACTGGGGGACGCACGTACCACACGTTTCCCATCTCATTTCGCCAGTACAGGACGTGTCACTAGCAGAGCTAGCGACGAGCTGGGGGACGCACGTACCAGACTACCTCCATCTCATTTCGCCAGTACAGGACGTGTCACTAGCAGAGCTAGCGACGAACCGGGGGACGTACCTACCGCAACACCTCCTCCGAATCAACCAACTTCACATCGTGCATTTGGTCGAGGTAAGCATCGAAGTAGGCTTTATGAGATGCGCCCACGATACTCAACACTTTTCCTCCAGGAGCTTCTGCAGCTGCTACCATAATGGAAGCGACCATGCGGAGGTTACGGGTCTGCCACCAAGAGAGGTAGCGGCGTCCCATTCCTGAATCACTCGTGTCATTCATGGCTTGCCGAAAGTCTGCATTCGTAGAGAGTAACTGGATTTCGGGGCTAGCGAAAGCACGATATAGATCAAGCATACCGCCGGGTGTTTTTCCGATGGAATCTAGTCGCCCATACGTGGCGTTCACGTTATTGGAATCTGGGTTGCTACTCCAAATCTCTCCCATGCGTGACCAAGCACCTTCTGGCAGACTAGCATAGATTACATCAGCCGTGTGGTCATCGACAGCATAGACGCGTTCAAGGCCAAGACGAGCCGCAAGCATAGAACCAAGCTGCGTATTCTCGTTGATAGACGCTTTTAGCTTACCGAGATACGTGACGGATTCTTCTCCAAGTCCTTCTCCCGTTTTGCGTTCGTCTTCAGGTAATTGTAGCCATTGCACCAGAGAAGAATAGCGATCGTTCGCTGCCAGAAAAGCGGCTGCTAACCGGCGACGTTGTGCTGCCGTTGGACTTGTCGGCCAGTCCGCCAACGTGGTTCGAATCTCTGCCAGTCCAGCCGACATCGTTAGGTTCGATTCTTTTCTGTAGGGAGTCATGTCGCGACAGTAGTCGTCGGCAACGCCTTCGTATTCACTAGGGTAGGCCAGTAGCGTTTCGCAAACCTCGCCAGGTAGCGCTTCTATCGTGATGACATCAGGACGAAAAGCAGCGAGTTTATCACGAACCGGTTCAAGCGCGGCACTCGTTGGCCTTTTTGACAATCCGTTCAAGTGGGTAGAGGCGAGCACTAATACTTGAGTTGGAGCAACCCGAAGTCCAGGGTCGAGTCCTCGTAAATCAAGGACAGGCGTTTGTGCGACGGCATGTAGGCAACTCAACAGGGCTATTCCGAGTACTAATAGTTTCATAAACTAGGTGGTTTTGAGCTGCAGCGTGCGTGCTTCTCTCTGTGATAAAGAGAGGCAAATTGACGTTCGCGTTGCATGTGGTGAGCAATGTGCTGTGAAATGTAAGATGGGAAAGCCGCGATAGTCCGCCTCGGGTAAACCCAAGGCTACATACCGGGGTCGACGCTATGCGCCTTCGATGTGCGGGTTATGGTGAAGGCGCGTAGCGTCGGCCCTGTGAGGTAGCCCAGAATTTATTCGGTGGCGGATTAGGCGGTCAGGCCTGTCTTCCCCTTTGAACCAAGCTCCAGCCCCAACGTTCTCCTATTCTCAAGCCCAAGAGGATTGCACCCAAAACAACAGACGTCATGAAAAATTTCCAATTCAAGAACCCAACTAAGATCCTTTTTGGTGAAGGACAGATCGCAAAGGTCTCTGCAGAAATACCTGCAGGAGCAAAGGTCATGATGTTGTTCGGTGGCGGAAGCATCAAAAAGAACGGCATCTACGAGCAAGTCATGGCGGCACTCGAAGGATTCGAGGTGGTAGAGTTTGGAGGCATTCCTGCAAACCCGGAATACTCCATCTTAATGCAAGCTCTTGAGGTCATCAAGAAGAAGGACATCACGTTTATGTTGGCCGTAGGCGGCGGTTCGGTCATTGACGGAGTCAAGTTCCTTTCTGCAGCAGCAGAATACAAAGGCGATGAGCCATGGGACTTATTAGAAAAGCGTATCCCAACCTTGAAAGGATTGCCTTTCGGTACGGTGTTAACCTTGCCAGCTACAGGCTCGGAAATGAACTCCGGTGCGGTAATCACACGCGCCGATACGAAGCAAAAGCTTACCATGGGTGGAGCAGGCTTGTTCCCCGTATTCTCAATCCTTGATCCAACGGTAGTACGGTCAATTCCGCAGCGTCAACTGGCCAATGGCCTGGCTGATTCCTTCACGCACGTACTCGAGCAATACATGACGTATCCGATAGGAGCGCTCTTGCAGGATCGCATCGCAGAAGGTATCCTTCAGTCGTTGATCGAAGTCGCTCCGGCCATCTTGAAAGATCCGTCAGACTATAAAGCTGCGGCAAATTTCATGTGGTGTTGCACCATGGCGCTCAATGGACTTATCCAAAAGGGCGTACCTACCGATTGGGCGATTCACATGATGGGTCATGAGCTCACTGCACTCTTCGGGATCGATCACGCACGAACGCTAGCAATACTGACCGGCTCACACTACACCTACAACATCGAGACGAAGAAGGAAAAATTGGCGCAGTACGCTACTCGTGTGTGGGGTGTAACAGAAGGAACAATAGAGGAAAAAGCGAAAGTTGGAATCGAAAAGACCGTAGGCTTTTTCCATTCCATCGGTATTGATACCAAGCTTTCTGAATACACCGAAGATTACAAAGGAACGGGTGCCGAAATCGCACAACGACTCACCGATCGAGGTATGATTGCATTAGGTGAGCATCGTGCACTAACGCCGAGCGATGCCGAGAAAATAGTGGAGATGTCTTACTAGCATCTTTCTTCACTTTTACGAACAGTATTGAAAATAGCGGTTAGGACAAGCATCCTAGCCGCTATTTTTAGTTGGAGCAAATGAGGATGAAGTATATCGTCGATTCAAAATGCGATGCGTGATGGTTAGCAAATTCATTTGCGCTTAGCTAAGCTTCGGAAAGACAGTTTTTTATTCGATGTGCTGAGATAAGGTTGTACATTCAGGAGTGCTAAAAGTCTTGATACTTTCGTCAAAACACAATGTGCAATGTCTCGCCAATCCTGCATTATGATCTCTAGTCTAAAACGATTGCCTCTTCTGTTTTCTATTCTCGGACTTACATTTTTACTATGTGGATGTCCCGATGATCCGGATCCGTGTGCAGTGCCGCGAGATGGAGAGAACTACCTACTGAGTGATACAGCAGTTCAGTACATCGAAACCTATGAAGGGGTGAGCCGTGTAATCTTTGAAACAGAAACTAACGAAGAGATCGTATTTGACGTTAGTCGCTTCGATGCGATTGGGTCTTATCAAAGAGTAGGCGTATGTGCAGCTAATGCATCAGGAGGGCAGACCGTCATTGGAACAAGTCAACTGATTGAGGTTGTACTGAGCAATGACTCACTATTTTTAGAATCATTTTTCATTACCCTTTCTGAAGCTCCTACTCCACCGAACACCGGTAATCAGGAATCGCTCATTGTGTCTGTAGGGAAGCTTTTTTCGAACGATTATGGACCTGGCGACGGATTGTTCGGTTATAGGATTGACCAGAACAATCCTGACGTCGATTATACCGATAGCCTAACGATCAATGGAAGAACTTTCTATGGTTTGTATCAAACAAATTTGTTTTTTGATCCTCCGAAGTATGAGGTGATGTATACCATGAATGAAGGGGTTGTTTTTATCAAGCATGTATTGAGTGGAACTGAATATGTATACAAAAGGAAAGAATAAAAGGACACCCAAAAGCGGTAAGTTGAGGAAATGAAAATCATGACCATATTTTTCGAAGCTCTTTTCATCGGTATGGTGGCCTCATTCGCCATAGCGTGTAATGAAACCAAAAAGAAGGAGCAAGAGCCCGTGTCGGAAGTGATTCATATTGTAGATATGGATCAAGAAAAACGAGCCATTCTCAAGACGCTCAACGACGAAACTGCAGCCGCCTTCCAGCGTGACTATGACGCTTGGCAATCGAAATGGGTACACTCTCCTACGATGACAAAAATGTATGAAGACCTTACTGGTGGTGAGTCCTCAACCTCGACAGGTTGGGACGAGATAAGTCAGTTTGTTAAGGACTTCTTTGAAGCCCATCCAGCACCAGAACCCGTACCTGAATTGCTCAGTGAGATAGATGTACGAATCGTTGGAACCGATGCGCACGTGATCTACGAACAGCAAGATTCCTTGCGAGGTCGAAAGCAAGAAATTCGAACGATGGAAAAGGTCGATGGCGTTTGGAAAATCGCTGGCATGAAAACTACGATCTATGGTTTTGACGAAAGTGACCATTAGAAGGAACTTACCTTAAGCACTGAACTTTGTTATCGCTGACGCATAAAACACCACTACCATGAAAACAATGACCTGTAACCAATTAGGCGGCGCCTGCGATGAAGAGTTTCATGCCGAAATTTTTGAGGAAATGGCAGAACTAAGAGCCTGTTTAAGAATTTAGATTCTGGCGAAACTGAGAATATTTTGAGCTGATTAAGGCGAAAAGCGCAAGGATTAACTGGTTAATTCGAGCATTTTTAACGCAGAGCAGCTCAAGATTGTCCAATTTTTAGTCAAATTAAGATTTCTTAAACAGGCTCTAAGCAAGAAGCACGGCATGGCCATGTTTCAAGCGGGTGACGCTGCACACCTAGAAGCGATGAACAAAATGCGAGGCCTCATGCAAACGCCCGATGCGATGAAGAACTGGTTTGACGCAAAGAGAGCGGAATTTGATGCGCTTTAAAGAGCGTAAGATGCTTTTAGTCGAAAGTTTTTAATCGCTTGTGAATCAGGTTTTATCTTATGCACGATTGCTATCAACGTGTACTTGATAGATAAGGAAAAGCAGAATAGAATGAAAAAGCTCCTAAAGAAAACCCTGCTTGGGTCCGTATCACTTTTGGCCATTAGTTGCTTCTTTTGGATACTTCTAATTTTAAACCCAAAGTATTCCTACGCTAAGGCCACAGACTATGACTTCGTGACGGTCTATCACAACCAGGCGTTAGACAAGAATACAGAAGCGGTATTGAATGAAGCGATTGATATTTTAAAGCAATCACCTTTGTTTCATGAAGGCATATCGTTACAGCTCTGTATGAACGATGACGAGTATTATCCGCATCTAAATCCGCTCGTTGGGCAGCCGTATGCCTATGCCTTCCTAAACAAGACGGTGCTGATGAATTGTGCCGTTAATTTCGATGAGAATGTAGCGGTTACGGAATGGGCGGTAAATGACAATGAAGTTCGACGCTTCGATTTGGCTTACGTATTAGCACATGAGTTTGCACACAACCTTCAGTTCGACGCTAGGCTCGGGTATGTGGTCAAGTCGACTCTCGGTAAGCGAAATTGGAAGCTTGAAGGCCACGCAGATTATATCGCTCGTCGATATAAAAACGACGGCGACCTGAAAGCACGGATCGCCAAACTCGTGTTAGAGCAACAACAGGATCATTTAGGATTGCCTGTCTTTGATCTTCCAGACGGTACCAAGCAAATCGTTTCTTACTACAAGTACTCATTAGTGGTCCAATACCTAATGGAAGAAAAAGGTCTGACCTTCGACAAGCTTTGCGACCTCAAGACAGGTGTCGATGGAGCGTATGCCGAGATGATTGAATGGAGTGTTCAATAGCATATCGCAGATACCCCCAAATACAACTGGTCGACGGTTTCTCTACGTTTGTAGAAAGGGACTCAGCAGCGCATGCGCCCTCTATTTGTAGTCGATACCTTGGGCGTTCCAAAAGGACAGCTCTTGCGCTATTATTTCACTTTACAGCTGACTCGGCTCAAGCGCTTGTTGCGCGAGCTTGGTGTCCATCCACTCCTCGGAGCTGTTCTGGGTATTGCGTTATTTGGAATCCTATCGGCGTACTTATTCTACAAAACAGAATACGCCAGCTGGCTGTACGGACTCTTTGCCGTCTATACTATTTCAGGCTTAGGTGAGCAGCAGCGGGTTGCTCCTTTGAAGGCCTTGTTTACGAAGGCGAATTACATCAACGTGAGGCTGCTTGAGAATGCAGCGGTTGCATTACCGTTCTTGATCTACTTGACGTACGAGGCAGCTTATGCGGTTGCGTTGGCCGTATTCGTTGTTGCGATAGCGTTGGCCTTTTTTAGCCGATTGGGTACCGTTAGCAAGGTCGTTCCTACGCCTTTCGGCAAAACCCCTTTCGAGAACATCATTGGATTTAGGAAGTCGTTTCTGTTTGTTGGTTTGATCTACTTCGTAATTTTTAAAGCTATTCAAGTCGATAATTATAACCTGGGAATAGCTTCTCTAGGGGCTATCTTCTTTCTGATGATGTCCTTTCAGGCCAAGCCAGAGCCCTCTCATTTTGTCTGGATTTTCTCCGACAACGCGTCTACGTTTCTAAAAAGAAAAATAAAGTATTCAGCCATTTGTGCTACCCTCCTGGCGTTGCCTGGGCTTATCGCTTTGGGTATCTTCTTCCCCGATCATTTGATTGCGTCTTGTAGCGTCTTTCTCGTAGGTCAGCTCTTTCTCTTGTCTATGGTGCTGGCGAAGTATTCGGCCTACCCCAACGAGATAAGTCTTCCTCAGGCGATTCTGTACGGACTCAGCTTGTGGTTCCCACCGATGCTGCTGATTGTAGGTGTATTGTTTTACCGTAAGGCAAAACGAAACCTAAAACCAATACTTAGATGATCACGATCAAGAACCTTTCAAAGAAGTTCGGGAGCAAAAGTGTCTTGAACGGAATTGACCTTTCTTTTGAAAAGGGGAAGGTGTATGGTGTCGTGGGCAAAAACGGCGCAGGTAAGACAACGCTCTTCAATTGCATTGCAGGCGTCGAGCGCTATACCGGAGACATCGATTCTGAATACGATGTCCTCAAGAATCACATCGGAATATTAGAAACCAACCCGGTTTTTCTATCGCGAATCACAGGGTGGGAGTATCTGAAATTACACTGTATTGCCAGAGGAATTGGTACGGATAATTTCGAGGACCAGAACATCTTTGAGTTGCCATTAGGAGCCTATGCCGCGACGTATTCGACCGGTATGAAGAAGAAGTTGGCGCTCATGGCCATTTTACTTCAAAAGAACGATGTCTATATCCTCGATGAGCCTTTTAATGGTGTGGACATTCAGAGTAACATCCTCATCAGTGCGATCATCGATGAACTGAAAATCAAGGGTAAGACTGTGATCATCTCCTCTCACATCTTCTCAACCTTGAGCGATACGTGTGACGCAATATTTCTGATGAAGGACGGTCTCATTTCAAAGACGGCTACGAAAGAGCAGTATGCGGAATTAGAGGATGAAATGAAGACTGATATTGTGGGGGATGGGATTTCGAGGTTGGTGTTGTGATAGGTCAATCAGCCGTTCGCAGGACTAAAATCCAGGCTTAATGCAGTCGCAACAGGACCCTTGGTCCCGATTATATTTAGTGAGGGCCAAGGGTCCTGCCGAGCAAAGCTCGCCTAGCGGGCGGCTTTAGCCTCCGCGATTTATTGTAGCATCTCACTCAACTCCCGCCACCCAATCCATCACCTCCGCCTCCAACACACCCAGCGGCACGGATCCATTCTTCAATACTACCGCATGAAACGCGCGCAAGTCAAACTTGTCGCCAAGCGTAGTAGAAGCAACTTCACGTAAGTGCTTGATCTGGAGTTCGCCGATCTTATAGCTCACCGCCTGACCTGGCCATGCGATGTATCGATCGATCTCGGTATGGACCTCATGTAGCGATAGCGCAGTGTTCTCTGCCAAATACTTCTGTGCTTTTTCGCGGGACCACCCCTTCGAATGTATGCCCGTGTCAATCACGAGGCGACAGGCACGCCACATCTCGTAGGTGTATCGCCCAAACAGCTCGTATGGCGTTGTATAGATTCCCATTTCTTCGCCCAAGAACTCACTGTACAAGCCCCAACCCTCGCCGAACGCACTGATGTAATAGCGATTGCGAAACGGGGGGATTCCTTTGATTTCTGCTGCCAACGCGCCTTGTAAGTGATGACCAGGCACAGCCTCGTGTACCGTCAGTGCAGGTAAGGTGTATAGCGTTCTACTTTTCAGGTCGTATGTATTGACCCAGTAGGTGCCAGGACGTTTTTGCTTCCATGACCCAGGCACATAGCGCCCACCGGTATAGGTTTTCTCAAGGCTGGCTGGTACGGGCGCAACGGTAAAAGGAAGCGAGTAAAGCTTGTTGAAGAGCTTTGGTAATTGTCCTTCGGCTTGTTTGCTAATCCACGCTGCACGTCGAAGCAATTCTTCGGGTGTCTTGGCGTAGAATTGCTCGTCCGTTCGCAGAAAGGCAATGAACTCTGCAAAACTTCCTTCAAAGTTGACCTCCTTGATTACGCCTTCCATCGCAGTCCTTATTCGAGCGACCTCTTGCAACCCGAGTTGGTGCACCGAGTCCGCTGTAAGAGGAAGTGTAGTGTAGTACTGGATACGGTTCTCGTAGTATGCCTGTCCTTTCGGCAAAAAGCCAACACCAGGTTTCTCTGGAGCGGCTGGTAGGTATTCGGTTTTGACGAACGTGCGAAGGGCTGAATATTCTTTGTTGACCAGTTGTAAAGCCGCCTTTCCTTTCGCTATGAGCTCCTTTTTTGAGCTTTCCCGCAGTCCTACGGGACTTTCGTCGCTAAAACCTTCATGCAGTCGTGCAAACGGTTCAAATAGAGGTGAATCCTCTATTGCTTTTGGGGCCCAGGTGTCTAGTGCTCCAAGGATATTCGATGCGATCGGCTTAGGTGAAATGATCCCCTCCTTGAGCCCTTGGCGCATGAGGTCTGTGTTTTGGCGTAAGCTGGATGCATACGACGGAATCCAACCGAGGTAAGCTTCGTAATCTTCCAAACGCTCAAACGGCAGCTTGGGCATCACATACGATAGGTTGCTGTAAAACCCACCTTCCGCATTGAAGGGAATGAGGTGCATCCGATAGTCTATGTTGTCGATCTGGTCCTGCAGCTTGAGTTGCATCACGGTCTGACTTATCTGCTCCTGTCGTGTCAGGTCTGCCGCAGAAAAAGAGCCTAGCACTTCAAGGAAATCTCGATATGATTCTGCCTTTGCTATCGCTTTCTCATCTGTATTGGCGCTCCATTCTCCTCGAGGGTGAAGACCTCTGTACAAGCTGTCTTGCGGGTGTTTATCGAAAGCCTCTACTTGTTCAAAGAAGTAGGTCAATTTTTCAGTGGTGGTAGGTTGTGCTACGAGTTGAAAGCTGAAAAATAGGAATAGCAATAAGGGGGCAAGGAGCTTCATAGGGGCGTGTGAGCTTTGGCAGGTTGGCTTGAAGGTAAACAGCCTCCCTTGTACTAACGTCCAGGCTGAATACAGCCGCAAAAGCCCCTTCGGCCCTGATTGTTTCTGGTCAGGGCCAAAGGGGCTTTTGTAAAGCTCGCCTAGCGGGCCCTTTAGCCTCCAGCGATAATATCGAGCCTCGAAGTCATGATATAGCCTATAAATCAGACTACTGGATCAACCTTTACTTTATCTGTCGGCTCTTTGGGAGAAGGAGATGTGCCACTGACATCAAGATTCCGGACGAGGCCAAACTCATCGCTTGCTTGAATCAGTACGCGAACCGCAGTCTCTATTTGAGAGAAGGTGTGCGTTGCCATTAGTGAAAAACGGAGCAAGGCGTCACCTTCTCCAACGGCAGGAGAGAATACTGGATTGACGTAGACGCCAAGGTCTCTGGCGCGTTTCGAAATGCCACAAGTCAGTTCCGTATTTCGAATGTAAATCGGGAGCACAGCAGAAGCAGGTTTGTGTACTTCAAAACCTGCCATTTTCAGCAACTGATACGTGTGGTGAATATTCTCCCAGAGCTTGACAACTCGTTCAGGCTCCTCGTCGAGAACATCGATTGCTGCATGGGTGGCAGCAACACTCGCTGGTGGCAACGAAGCGCTAAACATCATCGCTCTGCTCGTGTGTTTTATGTAGTCGACCATTTCAAATGAGCCAGCGATGTATCCTCCTATACTAGCGAGCGATTTCGAAAAAGTACCCATGTGGACATCTACAGCTTCGCTGATGTCGAACTTTGCGGGTGTACCGATGCCTTTTGGGCCAGTCACGCCTAATCCATGTGAATCATCCACATAAAGCGTCGCGTCATGACGTTTCGCTACGATTGCAAGTTGATCGAGCGGAGCGATATCGCCTTCCATTGAGTAGACGCCATCTACAATAATCATGATCGCTTTTACCGGACCCGTAGCCACGGCTCGGCGAATCTTTAGATCGAGGTCTTCTGTATCGTTGTGTTTGAACTTTCGGACCTGCGAAAAACCAAGTCGCGTAGCATCTATTGCAGAAGCATGTACCGATTCATCCATGAAAATGACATCTCCACGCAAGGCCAGTGGAGGAATTCCCCCAAGGTTGGCCATAAACCCTGCGCCATATACGAGGCAGCTTTCCTGGCCGATAAACTCAGCAAGTCGAGCTTCCAGTGCTTCATGGATTGTCAATGAACCATTCAGAAAGCGTGAACCAGAAGAACTCGTCCCGTATTTTTCAATAGCATTTATCGCTGCTTCGACAACCCGAGGATGGTTGACGAGTCCTAAGTAGCTGTTAGAGCCAAACATGAGCACCTCTTTGCCGTCGGCGCGAGTGACTGTGTCAGATCCGCTTTCAAAAGGCTGGAAATACGTATAGACTCCAGCTTCTTGTAGCTTTTTGTGACGATCGAAAGCAGCGAAACGTTGGAGGTGGTGAGGATTCAAATTACTAAGATATTATTCCTTGCTAGGCGTAGCAAAGAGTGGATTATTGTTTTTTCTGGGATTAAAAGCTTTACTAAGACCGATCGCTCTTGGTTTCTTCGCAGCGCACTGCTCGATTTCTAAAGATGGTCGCTATTCAATAGCATAACAAGATTGAGCATCCATTATTACGTAAACAGAGTACTTCTTAAAAGGCCTTATGATGATCAACAAGCCATAATGTGCAAGGTTTAAGGCCCCTCGGGAATTGTCATATAACATAGAGTAAGGGGTTTTGGCGAAAGCTGAATCATAGACAATGTCTATGTCTGTCCTTGCACATTCAATGCAATCTATCGGCTCCGCATGGCTACTTTCGCATCAAATCAAGAAACCTATGGATCATTCACACAACGGCAGCGGAGACATTTCCGATTGCCCATATCTCGGAGGAGCAGTCAATAAAGCAGCAGGAAGCGGCAACACCAACAGCGACTGGTGGCCAAACGCACTTAAGGTGAACATCCTGCGTCAGCACTCTGAGCGTACCAACCCAATGGACGTTGGATTTGACTACGCAAAAGAATTCAAGTCACTCGATTTGAAGGCTGTTAAGCAGGACCTCACCGACTTGATGACTGACTCGCAAGAGTGGTGGCCAGCAGACTACGGACACTACGGTCCGTTTATGATCCGTATGGCATGGCACGCAGCAGGTACCTACCGTATCCATGACGGACGTGGAGGCGCAGGTTCAGGTATGCAGCGTTTTGCGCCGCTCAATAGCTGGCCAGACAACGCCAACCTAGACAAAGCACGTCTCCTACTTTGGCCAGTAAAGCAGAAGTACGGTAAGAAGATCTCTTGGGCAGACCTCATGATTCTTGCGGGCAACGTCGCGCACGAATCAATGGGCTTCAAGACCTTCGGATTTGCCGGCGGACGTGAAGACGTTTGGGAACCAGAAGAGGATGTGTATTGGGGATCTGAGAAAGAGTGGCTCGGTACCGATAAGCGTTACAAGCACGATGGTGGAGCACGTGAACTCGAGCAGCCACTTGGTGCATCGCACATGGGCTTGATCTATGTCAACCCACAAGGACCAGAAGGTGTCCCTGATCCAAAAGCAGCGGCACACGACATTCGTGAGACGTTTGGCCGTATG
Source organism: Saprospiraceae bacterium (assembly GCA_045110575.1). Lineage (GTDB taxonomy): Bacteria > Bacteroidota > Bacteroidia > Chitinophagales > Saprospiraceae > CALDTK01. The sequence continues at coordinate 12,428 of JBGCGF010000022.1, read as the reverse complement.
GCAATGAACGACGAGGAGACTGTAGCGCTAATCGCAGGTGGTCACACTTTCGGTAAGACACACGGTGCAGCCGATCCGGACAAGTACGTAGGTGCAGAGCCAGCAGGTGCAGGTATCGCTGAGATGAGCACTGGTTGGAATAGCACGTATGGCCCAGGCCACGGTGAGCACACCATTACAAGTGGCCTCGAAGGCGCTTGGACAACAACTCCAGCAAAGTGGAGCCACGATTACTTCAAGCACCTCTTCGAATTCGAATGGGAGCTCACGAAGAGTCCAGCAGGCGCGCACCAATGGAAGCCAGTAGGCGACGCAGGTGCGGGTACGGTACCAGACGCACACAACGCAGCTAAGAAGCACCAGCCGTTCATGTTGACGACTGACCTCTCTTTACGTGAGGATCCAGCATACGAGAAGATCTCTCGTCACTTCTACGAAAACCCAGCGGCTTTCGAAGACGCTTACGCTCGTGCTTGGTACAAGCTTACACACCGTGACATGGGACCAGTTGCCCGTTACCTCGGAGCAGAAGTTCCTGCTGAAGTACTGATCTGGCAAGATCCACTTCCTGCTGCAACGAAGGCTCCAATCGATGCCGCTGATGCTGCAAAGGTGAAGAGCATGGTACTTGCTGCTGGACTTACTGTTTCAGAGCTCGTCGGTACAGCATGGTCTTCAGCGTCTACGTTCCGTAACTCAGACAAGCGTGGAGGTGCCAACGGTGCTCGCGTTCGTTTGGCGCCACAGAAGGATTGGAAGGTGAACAACCCAGCCCAGCTTTCTAAGGTGATCGGTGTCTTTGAAGGTATCCAGAAGGAATTCAACGCAAGCGTTGGGGGTGGCAAAGAGCTTTCTCTAGCCGACCTCATTGTACTTGCAGGTAATGCAGGTGTTGAGGAAGCAGCGAAAGGCGCAGGCCATGACCTCAGCGTTCCGTTTACAGCAGGTCGCGTTGATGCGACACAAGAGCACACCGACGTTGAGTCGTTCGATGCACTTGCTCCAGCTGGCGACGGTTTCGTGAACTACTTCTCACCACTTCACCAGGTGTCTGCAGAAGAGCTTCTCGTCGACAAGGCACACCTCATGGGTCTCACCGCTCCAGAGATGACCGTTCTCGTTGGCGGTATGCGTACCATGGCAGCGAACTATGACGGTTCACGTCACGGTGTGTTTACCAACAAGCCAGGAACATTGAGCAATGACTACTTCGTCAATGTGCTTGATCTTGGAACGAAGTGGGCTGCTACTTCAGACGCTGACCAAGAGTTTGCAGGAACCGATCGCAAGACGGGCGCTGTCAAGTTCACTGGTACACGTGTTGACTTGATCTTCGGTTCAAACGCTGAGCTTCGTGCACTTGCAGAAGTGTATGCTTCTTCTGATGCATCAGAGAAGTTCGTCGCTGACTTTGCGAAGGCATGGACAAAGGTGATGAACGCTGATCGTTTTTAGGTCTAGTCTTCAGCTTTCGCCAAAACCTGCTTTGCGTAGGTGATGGAAAATGGGAACCCTCAATTCAGAAATGGATTGGGGGTTTTTTATGAGGTAAAACTAGGAGAATTATTTTTTAGGAGTTGGCCTTTTGCATTTAGAAATTAACCCGTCAATGTGTTCGAAAAGGTGTTTTTGTATTGGGTTCCACATAGGGTCAAGGATGAAATCAATCCCTTCTCTTCTTGCAAGCTTTGCAGCTGGAACAAAATCACTATCTCCAGATATTAATATGATTTGATTGACTTGTTTTTTAAGTGCTAGTGATGCTATATCGAGCCCAATTTTGATGTCTACTCTTTTTTGAATAAGGTCATAGGAAACATCATGTTCTGTAAGGTCTGCTACTGAAATTTCTTTTTTCAGAATAGCTTTTGTTTTTGAGGATGAAATAATCCATCCTTTTCTATCATGTAGCACTCCGAGCCTCAATGCAAATTTGCGTCTCTTTTTTAATTCTTCGAAGAGTGCTGTTCGAAAGGCAAATTGGGGAGTCTTCGAAAAATCAATTGATCTACCCGTAACTGGATTGTGCTGCTTTTTACTGAAAGGAAGACAATCATAATAAAAGACTCGGTACAGATCGTTTGGCTCTTTACCTTGTTTGAGGTGATCAGAGCACTGCTTCCAAAGAGCATTTGCTACTTCTACGGCGTCATCATGTGTAGGCCGATAAATAGATCGATATCGCTTTAAGAAAAAACTTCCGTCTACCAGTATTGCTGTTGTCTTTGTCATGCATATAAATAAAAAAAGCCCAAGGGTGGGCAACCTCACTATCGATTGAAAGAGGAAGCGTCGCCATGGGCACTATGACGTAAATGTACGTCTTTTTTTAGAGAGTGCACGTAAAAATTACTTAAATTTGATTATCCAGTTTGTACAAAATCACTACATGCATAATTGCATTGGCTATTCTAAGAAACACAAAATCACCAAGTCATAGAGTGCCAACCTCGCCGGGAGAAGTGCTTTTAGAAGAGTTCATCAAGCCCCTGCAGCTTACGCAAAAGGAGGTGTCGAATGCTATTGCAGTTCCTTTTCAACGCTTAAATGCAATAGTAAACGGACGCCGAGCCGTGTCCGTTTCTACTGCCTTGCGTCTTGCAAAGTACTTTGGTACATCAGCAGAATTGTGGCTAGATCTACAGCAAAAAGTGGATATGTACAACAGCTTAAAAAAAGAGCAAGCTGTTTTGGATGAGATCAAGCCTTTACCTAAGCTTGGCGGGCAGGCTGCATAGAAAGGCATGTTGGCTTTTTCTGGAACTTGGGAACCCTCAATCTTGAAAAAGGCTGTGTGGGGATTCTACTCACTAATTCTAATCGCTACTGTTCGGTGTTTCCTCCTCCGGCTTCCATCGCCTGGAACGCGTAGCGTAATGTCTTCAAAGAGGTAGATGTCTCCCGGTAGTGCTCGATTAATCAGCGCTTTTCCTTCGCGAGAAAATTTCGCGCCAGTATTTGAAACGGTTTGGTGAGGTAGGCTATCTCGGATTCGAGTGAGCTTAAAGCCAATAATTTTGGCTTTTCCACATGCTGAAATTCCTATAAGATATGCGACTAATCCTTGCTGGTTTACAAAGTAAGCTCTAGATATACCTCTTGCGTAATCTAAGTTGTATCGTCCAAGTCTCAAATCATATTCAACCTGTCGAATGGAGAATCGTTGAGTGTCTACTGCATTTCCAAAATCTAGAATTATATGAATCGTTCCAATTGATTCGGCTCGGAAGCGGTAGGTGTTTGGACCTGATTTATGGAGTTCTACAGGGTTGGTAAATGTTGGCTTGCCTTGAAGTGTATTTGAGCGGTTGTTGTAGAATGCCGTTACTTGAATCGTATCGTTTCCTTCTAAGCACGCGTCCGAATCAAATGCTGTGAAATCATTATAAGCACTAGCTCTGAAGGGAGAATGATGCTGAAGTACTGGCGGCTGAGCATTTGCAACCCTAAGGAGCGCTAGAAGTAGCATAACTAGCAATAGAGAAGCCTTGTAACTATAGAAGCGTATTGTTCTATCGGAAAGGTTCTTGCGAAGCGTCTGAATAATCTATCGATTGGGTAAGTTTCAGGTTTCTGAAACGTCTACGAAGCACAATTAGTATAACTCGAAAAGGTATCTAAAACTCCAACACCTTCACATTCCGAAACCTTACCAAATGCCCGTGATCCTGCACACCAATGTGCCCGACATCAACGCTCGCATAGCTCGGCCATTTAAAAACTTCCAAGTCGTGCAATTTATAAATGGGTAGTGAAAGCCGCATAGCTGCGTGACATGGCAGGGGGGGGGGCTAAGCTATGCGAAGTGGGAGGGTCTATGTCTAAGCCCTAATATGTAGCCCTGAATTTATTCGGGCGATTAAGGAAGTTCTTTATTACAACTCCAATCTCCTGCACCGTTCAGACAAAAGCTCGCTAAACTCTTCCTTCATTTTTTCTGGTAAAAAGCTCCGCGAGATGCGTTGTTGCATAACGTCCTCAGATTTGAGGATAGCTTTTATCTGCGCGTCAGCTTGGGTTTCTGGGAGGCCTATGGTTTTGGCGAAAGCCTGGAAATTCTTAAGTGTGAAACCATGAGTTCTTCCTGCAAGACGCAAGCACAGTTCATCTGGATCCTTTGATTTAGGAATGACTAGTCTAGTAGATACTAAATCATAAAGGGGCATCAATCTCCATCTCTTACTTGGCCTATGTAGACTCCAATTTTTTAGATGAGCATCAACATTGCCAATACAAAAGCAAAAGAGCACAGACCTGTAATAGCTCAATAAATCAAGCCGCCAATCGTCGCTATACTTTTTTACTGCTTTGCCGACCTGTTCGTAGCTCCCTTTGTATTTTTCCTCGGTAAGTCTCTCTGTAATTTGAGCCATGTCCTCTTGCTGCACTGTAGCACCATTTGCACCTCGATCTATTCGCCTGGTTATATAGACGAGCTCACCTTGAACGGTACGTAATAGCGTATGTGGCACGATGTCAAGGCCAACTGCTTCAGCGAGCTGAAGAGAAAGTGATTCGTTCTCAGGTAAGTGCGGGTATTCTTCTGTTTGGGGTTTGATAGTGTAGCCCGAAAGTGCATCTGTAAGCACCATGCGACTTTGGATATTAGTGAATTCTTCTGGAGCACTATTGACAATATCACCAGAGAGCTTTTTCTGCACTCCCGTTAGGCCTTTACCACGGGACAGTTGTCCCATAGCTTTTGTCCGTTCGAATTCAATACTTAAGTCTAATATCGGTGGCACGGTAGTACCAAATATTGCCCGTGAGCACGCCTCATGTAATTCGGAATTTGTGTCGTTGAGGTTATCGTAACACCTTAGGCACTTATTCATGTTCAGGGATTATGCGTGCTGCCCCTATCGGATCTGCTCCTGTGGCTAATAGCAGTCCAAACCGATCGCGCAACTCCACATTATGTACGCCAAGCGCAAGCTGTAACAACCATCCTTCTGGGATGAGTCCGTCAAAGAATGGATGTAATTCTCGTTCAGTTTCGTACGGCTCTTCACGAACTGGAAGTGTAAGCGAGACAGCTTCTGGGTTCTTAGAATTTAGGTACGCTTTGTCATATGTGAATCGATGCCCACGATCCAACTCCTCCAATTGTCCAACGTATTCCGCCATGAGATAGACTTTAGCTTTCCTCATGCTCAGATTCTTCTGATTCAGGTAATGCAACTGGCCCCGCCTCATAACCAAACAGCCATAAAACTTGATTGATCTTGTCGATACGCAGCGTGGGTTTGCCAGCTTCAAGTTCTCGCACAAACCGGACGCCTACACCTGCAGTCTGAGCTAGCTCGGCCTGTGTCATACCTTCTGCCTTGCGCTTGGTGCGAACCAACTTAGAAAATTCGCTTGTTTGAGTCTCCATATTATACCCGTTAGGGACTAATATAGGGTTTTTATTCTAATTTGGTCCCGTTAGGGGTGATTTTGAAGTGTTTTGTACCCGAACGGGTATAGTTTAGGGGTTGTCTGTCTAGGTGATCCCAATCGGGGTGAAAATAGTTGAACTTGACCTTGGATCGTGTCCAAGAATGACGGAGCAGACTAAATTCTAATCAATAGCATCATCACAACTCCAACACCTTCACATTCCGAAACCTCACCAAATGCCCGTGATCCTGCAAACCAATGTGCCCGACATCAACGGTCGCATAGCTCGGCCACTCCACAAACTTGCTGGCGAGGCGACGCTCCTCCCAATCGTCTGAGTGAAGCGTATAGGCCACCACCAAGCTGTCGTTAAGATAATGCTTTACCTCATTTCCTTGCTTCACAATACGCGCCGTATTCCAATCGCCAATCGGAGTAGAATAGTTGACCTCTTGTGGGTGGAGACCATAATTCGCACCGGTACACTGGGCCAATGTTAGTCCTGGATACGTGACCTTGTAGGTCTCATCATCCAAGATTTGATACTCCGCAGCGCTGTGGTAGATCGGTGTCTCAGGAAGCTCCTGCACGAGATAAAAGATACCACTGTTCGAAGTGTCGACGATTGCAAAATCGACCTTGAGATCAAAGTCTTTGTACTTCTTACGGGTAATGATGTCGCCCCCATATCCTGCTTCATCGGTGCCGCTGTACTCACAGGAAATTTCACCGTTCTCGATCTTCCATCCCCTTTCGGGAAAACCCTCTTTGTTGTACCCGCGCCAAGCGCATACATCTGTACCGTCAAAGAGTAGCGTCCAGCCTGCTGCTTGTTCGGCAGCAGAAAGGGTGTTGTGCATTGGCACTTCTGCAGTAGGCATTTCTTCTATTGGATCTTCACTCGGCGTGCTGTTGTTGCAAGCAAGAAAGAGGAAGGAGAAAAGGAGAAAACTTAGGTAGGTAAACTTTGACATGGTGTGAGGTTTGAGAATCGCAGAGTTGGATAGTTATCTTACTGGTGACGAACCTGTGATGTGTTTTGAACCGCAAAGAGTAGCTTGCGCTACTTACGCAATGGAGCAAAGATCGCAAAGCTAGATGCTGTTGGGCATCATATCCCCGCGTGTTGTTTGAGCGTCTCTAGAGCATCCGACAGCACAGCGGACCGACATCCTAAATCTTAAGTACTGTTTGAGCGTCTTTAAAGCATCCGACAGCACAGCGGACCGACATCCTAAATCCTAAGTACTGTCTGAGCGTCCCTATTAGCATCCGACAGCGAAGCGGTCCAGCAGCCGCGAAGCAGGCGGTCTTAAGTCCTAAGTACCGAAGATGAAATTGATTTAGAGACTCGTGCGGAGCACGATCCTCTAAATCAATTTCATCTTCTCCGGATCCCAATCCACCACCTTCTTCTCAAAGTAACTGTCGTTACAAAGCAAAGCTGGAGCAGCAGCGCGGTAGCCGAAGGTCGCATCTTCAATCACGGACTTTCCTTCACGCACACCATCAAAGAAATGCTGGAAGTGATCGTAATGCGCTCCCTTGTAGCCACCCTCTGCACTCCAGGTAACTTGGTCGCGCGGCATCATGACCTTGCGCTTGGTCTTCGCAACCATGTCCTCTGACTTCTTGCCCATAGAGAAGGCGTCCATCGGGTCAGAACTGAGGTTTTTACGTAAGTAGACATCGTTCCAATTGACATCCATCGATCCTTCCGAACCGACAAGACGCAGGTACGTCGAGTCGCTCGTGCCATCTACGAAGTTGACGCGAAGACTCAAGTTGAAAGCTGGGTGACCAGGCTGCTCAGCATAGTCGAACATGCCGAGTAGTACATCAGGTACTTCGCGACCATCCTTCCAGTAGCGTAGTCCACCCGAAGAGATGATCTGCTGTGGACCGATGCTGTCCAAAATGAAGTGACAACTTGAAAACAAATGAACGAACAGGTCGCCCGCAACGCCAGTGCCATAGTCGCGGTAGTTGCGCCAGCGGAAGAAACGTAGCGGATCGAATGCTCGATTATTCGTGTTCGAAACGAAGCGCTCCCAATCGACTGTTTTGGCGGAAGCATCCTTTGGAATAGGATACTGCCACGCTCCAATCGGTGAGTTACGTGCCCAATAGCCTTCCGCATATACAAGTTGCCCAATGGCACCCGCACGGAAAAGTTCGCGTGCTTTTTCATTGCCCAGCGAACTGAGTCCTTGGCTACCCACTTGATAAGTCTTGCCGCTCTTCTTTGCTGCCGCAATTACAGCCGGACCTTCCTCAATGGAATGTACCATCGGCTTTTCGCAATAAGCTGCTTTGCCGGCTTCCATTGCAGCAACAGAGATTTCTTTATGCCAGTGGTCGGGTGTTGCGATGATGACCGCATCAACGTCCGGACGCGCGAGAATCTCTTTGTAGTCGCGTGTTGTGAAGATGTCTTTGCCCCACATGTCTTTGGCCGCTTCGAGTCGACCATCGTAGAGATCACATACGGCGACAACTTTCACCCCTGGAATCTTGAGAGCTGTCTTCGTGTCTTCGACACCCATGCCACCTGCTCCGATTAGGCCAAGATTGACTTGATCGTTTGGGCCGAAGCGTTCTTTGCGACTACGTTCGAGTGTAATTGGCGTCGGGGCTGCTGAGGCAGATGTGCCAACGGCGAGTGTGCCTGTTGCAAGAGCTGCTTGGCGCAAGAATTTGCGGCGTGAAGGTGTATTGGGCATAGTAAGTTGGTTAGGTGTGCTATGATACGAAATTTTTAATCTTGATCAAGGTGAGTGGGCGGTCGTTTCTGCTGTTTTCCGTACGCCACAACGTTTAGCTCCCGTCACTATATTTGAAACCATGTCAGAATCAGCTAAAGACCATTCGCAATCCAGCCTCGAGGAGATCAAGGCTGAGGCAGAAGCTGATTTTGCAACATGCTTAACGGACATGGGGCTAGAATCTGAGCTGGTGGCTCGACTCATCCAGCTCAAGGATTTTAAAAAGGGGCATCACTTGGTGAAGGCGGGACAAATCCCAAACAAGTCTTACAGTATCGTTTCGGGCTGTGTTCGACAGTATTACATCGTAGACGGTGAAGAAAAAACGACGTTCTTCTACACGGAAGGACAGGCGATATTTTCGACCACTGCAGGAGATTCAAGCATGCCTTCGAAGTACTACCTCTCTTGCATGGAGGACTCGAAACTTACGGTGTTGACCAGAGAGGCTGAAGCGGAACTTTTTCGCAAAATCCCAAGCCTTGCTGCAACGAGTAGGGAGGCCCTCAAGGAGGAATTGGTCTTGTATCAGGAAATGCTCTCGACCTACATCACGACGACACCAGAGCAACGCTACGAAAACCTCTTACTGGAGCGTCCAGACTTGCTCCAACGTGTACCGCAATATCACCTTGCCAGCTACTTGGGTGTAAAGCCTGAAAGTCTCAGTCGTATTCGCAAGCGAATCACTTCTAAGTAGTTTTAGTCCCATTAAAATTAATCTCTGCATTGGCTTCTTAACTTAAGTCAATGCCTGCGCTTTTGGTTGCCCGTAGGTTTGTACTAGTTACAAATCAAAAGCTCCAAAAATGAGAACCTTACTGCTTACACTCAGCTTATTAGCCAGCATTAGCCTCTTTGGACAATCGCTCACGCAAACCATAAGAGGGCAGGTTAAAGACGTTGATAGTCAAGAAACCTTGATCGGGGCAACCGTATCTGTTCTTGGCTTTGATTCAACGATCGGCGACGTCACAGATCAAGACGGTGCGTTTAAGATCGAAAATCTTCCACTCGGCCGTCTAAGCATCAAGGTGAGCTACATTGGCTACGAAAGCGCGACCATCCCTAACCTCGAGTTGATATCCGCAAAAGAAGTCGTGCTTACCATCGAGCTTCAAGAATCAGTTGCAACCATGGACGAAGTCGTCGTCACCGCATCTGATGCCCAAGGCGATGCAATCAATGACATGGCTTTGGTTTCTGCGCGATCGATCTCGGCAGAAACAACGCAGAAATTCGCGGGTGGTTTTAGTGATCCTTCTCGAATCGTCACCGCCTTTGCAGGAGTGGCGACGACCCAGGATGGTGACAACGATATCATTATTCGCGGCAATTCCCCGAAGTACATGCAATGGCGATTAGAAGGAATGGACATCGCTAACCCAACGCACTTTGCTGATCAAAATTCAGTGCGTGGAGGAGTGTCGCTGCTGAACAACTTCCTGCTCGGCACATCAGATTTTCATACAGGCGCATTCTCGGCAGAATTCGGAGATGCTTTATCTGGTGTATATGATGTGCGGCTTCGAAATGGCAACAATCAACAGTTCGAAGCCTCGGTTGGACTCGGATTACTTGGCACGGATATCATGGTTGAAGGACCGCTCAAAAAAGGAAGTAAAGCATCCTTCCTTGCCAATTATCGATACTCTACCATTGGACTCGTAGGAGACCTCGGGATTATAGATTTAGATGGAGTATTCAACTTTCAAGATGCCACTTTCAAGTTTGTTGTTCCTACGGAAAAGGTTGGAACGTTTAATCTCTTCGGTCTTGGAGGATTGAGCGGATATGATCTCAACGATGTGACGCCCGTGCTGCAGTCTACTCCTGGAGGGAGTCAGTTGACAAGTGATCTTAGTGAGGACTATACCAAGGACAACCACACTGTCAACCTTGGGTTGAACCACATCATCCCTGTTTCTAAAAATGGATACCTCCGAACTGCTGTCACGTTTGCGAATTCAGGCATTCAAGATGATGTTATTGAGACAAGAACCTTTCAGGTTTTTGATGAACCTACCATGAGCATACAAGACTCGGTAGGGATGCCAATCCAAAACTTTGATTCTCGTTTGAGACAATCAACCTACCGTGCATCTATTAAATACAATCAAAAAGTAAACGCAAAGAATAAGGTGCAGGCAGGAATCCGCTACTCACTCATTGATTATCGCTACCTCCAAAGTCTATTGCAACCGCAGTCTACAGATCGTTTCACAGTTGTTGATATGGATCCTAAAGTATCGACGCTAAATCAATTTGTAAATTGGAAGCATCGCGCCAATGAGCAATTGACAGTCGTAGCTGGTGTACACAGCATTGCGGTCTTGTTGAATAATAAATTTACAGTAGAACCTAGACTAGCAGCCGATTGGAAGCTAACTAGCTCTAGCACGCTCTCTGCCGCGTATGGGCTTCACAGTAAGATGGAGACGATTCATAACTACTTCGCTAGAGTGGAGCAACCCAATGGAAGCATTGCTACGCCAAACCTCGACCTTGATCTATTGAAGGCGAATCACTTTGTGTTGGGCTATGATCAAAAGTTGAGGCCGAATATGCGGGCGAAGGTAGAGGTGTATTACCAAGGCTTGTTTAACCTGCCGGTTGAAAACATAGATACGAGTTATTATTCAACCATCAACGAGGGAACCGAGTTTCGATATGTTGATCTCGTTAACGAAGGTACAGGGAAGAACTTTGGCGTTGAATTAACTGTCGAGCGATTTCTCAATAAGGGCTATTACTTCTTGTTGAACGGATCCGTGTTTAGCGCGAAATACACAGCCCTCGATGGGGTAGAGCGTAATACCCAGTACAACGGAAACTATATCGTAAACCTGCTCGCCGGCAAAGAATGGACAGGTATGGGCAAGAAAGAAAACCAAAGTCTTTCACTCAACGGAAAAGCGTTCTTTGGAGGCGGCAAGCGACAGGTTCCTTTACTCCGAAATGCACAAGGAGATTTGGCAGTCGATCCTACTCAAAACCGTTACTTTGATTATAGTCGTGCTTTCGAAGATAAGATTGAAGATGTCTATACTTTGATTGTTTCTGCAAGCTACAAATGGGATAAGCCTAAGGTGACGCATGAACTTTACCTCAACTTAGAAAACCTAACGAATACCAAGGGACGACTCTCGGAGTTTTATGACGAGAATGAGCCTGGTTCTGTCGGGTACGTGCGCCAATTTGGACTATTCCCAAACCTGATGTATCGAATCCATTTTTAATAGCCTAAATTGGAATCCATGAAAGCAATTGTTCGCAAAACCTATGGCGGGCCAGAAGTTATCGAAATACTTGAATTGGATCGTCCAAAGCCTAAGACTGATGAGGTATTAATTCGGGTGAAAGCGACCACCGTCAATCGTACTGATCAAGGAGTGTTGACCGGTATGCCGAAGGTCTTTCGATTATTCATCGGCCTGTTCAAACCTAAGCGTGTGGTGCTTGGAACTGACTTCGCAGGCGAGGTAGTAGCGCTTGGAAACAAGGTAACCAACTTCGATATTGGAGATCGTGTCTGGGGCTTCTATGATGAAGGTTTGCAGTCTCAGGCTGAGTACATGAGCTTTCGCCAAAACGATGCAATCGCTCGCATACCTGAAGGGGTAAGTTTTGCGGAAGCAGTAGCATCGGCAGAAGGAGGACACTACGTAAACAGCTTTCTTAAAAGTGTAGCATTGAAACCAGGCGACAAGGTGCTCGTCTATGGCGCGACTGGTGCGATCGGTTCGTCAGCAGTGCAGATTCTCAAGGCGCGTGGACTATATGTCACCGCTGTCGGTGGTACACCAAACATGGAACGTGTAGCTTTACTTGGTGCAGATAAAAATATCGATTACCTCAATGAAGATTTTACCCAAGATGACGAAACCTATGATTTCGTACTTGATGCAGTAGGGAAGAGTTCTTTTTCCATCTGTAGGAAACTCTTAACGCCAAAAGGTATCTACATCTCTTCTGAATTGGGCGAAGGCGCAGAAAACCTTTACTTGCCCTTGCTGACCAAATTGAAAGGTGGTCAGCGCGTTATTTTTGCGATACCAGGCAAGACACGAGAGAGTATCTTGTACATGACGCAGCTGCTAGAAAAAGGTACTTTCAAGCCAATGATCGATCGCCATTATGCCATGGCCGATGTAGCCGAGGCATACACCTACATGATGAGTGGGCAGAAGCTTGGGAATGTGATTTTGGAGATAGGCTGACGCCCATAAAATGCTTCACGGATATTCCGAGTTGGTGCAAATCACGATTCACATTCTTAAT
>JBGCGF010000021.1:0-5135 GCA_045110575.1 Saprospiraceae bacterium | reverse complement strand
AAACGCAAAGGCAGCAATATTCGCCATTGACCGACTGGCTGAAAAGCTTGGTGTTTCCATTCCAACTATGTTGAGTGGAACCATCACAGATGCTAGTGGAAGAACACTGAGTGGTCAGACGGCAGAAGCCTTCTGGATCAGCATTAAGCATGCCCGACCGTTCTGTGTTGGACTTAACTGTGCTCTCGGCGCCGAAGAAATGAGGCCCCACATTGCGAGTATCTCAAAAGCAGCAAATTGCTTCGTTCATGCCTATCCTAATGCTGGACTACCGAATGAATTAGGTGCCTACGACCAAGGCCCTGGAGAGATGCAGGAATACATCAAAGACTTTGCAGCAAGCGGCCTAGTCAATATCATAGGCGGATGTTGTGGCACGACACCCGACCACATCGCGGCAATGGCAACAGCAGTCGAAGGACTTACGCCACGCGTTGTACCTAGTCTTTCGGATTCTGGTGATGACACTGGGCTCGGGTACACTTCATTGAGTGGACTTGAACCACTCGTCATAAGAGAGGAAACGAACTTCGTCAACGTTGGTGAGCGTACGAACGTCACCGGTTCAGCACGCTTTTCAAAGCTGATCAAAAAGGGTGACTACGATGCTGCTCTCAGTGTCGCAAGACACCAAGTTGAAGGTGGGGCGCAAATCATTGACGTCAACATGGATGAAGGCTTGCTAGACAGTAAGCAAGTGATGCAAGACTTCCTTCATTTAATGATGGCTGAGCCCGACATCGCGAAACTGCCTATCATGATCGACTCAAGTAAGTGGTCGGTTATTGAAGCAGGATTGCAGTGTGTTCAAGGCAAATGTGTGGTCAATTCAATCTCACTTAAAGAAGGTGAGGCTCAGTTCCGAGAGCATGCCCAACTCGTTCGCAGGTATGGCGCTGCAGCGGTAGTAATGGCCTTCGATGAAGATGGCCAGGCGGACACCATGGAGCGTAAAGTGGAGATCTGCGCTCGAGCGTACAAGATCCTCGTCGAGGAAATTGGTTTCGATCCTACGGACATCATTTTTGATCCGAACATCTTCGCAATTGCTACTGGCATTGAGGAGCACAATGGCTACGGAGTTGCCTTTATTGAGGCAACTCGCTTGATAAAAGAACGCTGTCCTGGAGCAAAAGTGAGCGGTGGCGTAAGTAACGTCAGCTTCTCTTTCAGAGGAAACAATGCCGTGCGCGAGGCTATGCACTCCGCTTTCTTGTACCACGCGATTGATGCAGGCATGGACATGGGTATCGTCAACGCTGGAATGATCGAAGTCTATGCAGATATCCCTAAACCACTCCTCATCGCGGTTGAAGATGTTATACTAAACAGAAGAGATGACGCTACTGAGCGACTAACAGACCTCGCTGAAACGATAAAGGGTGGCGGAAAGAAACGCGTGCAAGACCTTAGTTGGCGCGAACTGCCTCTCGAAGAGCGAATTAAGCATGCGATGGTCCGCGGAATAGCTGACTATATTGTTGAAGATGCTGAAGAAGCTCGGCTGCTCGTAAATCGTCCTTTGGAAGTAATCGAAGGACCACTGATGGCTGGTATGAGTGTTGTCGGCGACCTCTTCGGAGCAGGCAAAATGTTCCTTCCACAGGTAGTAAAAAGCGCCCGCGTGATGAAGCGTGCGGTTGCTCACCTGACCCCATTTATTGAGGCAGAAAAGCAACAAGGAGATCAAAAAGCAAAGGGTAAAATCCTATTAGCTACTGTTAAAGGTGATGTCCATGACATTGGCAAAAACATCGTCGGTGTAGTCTTAGGCTGCAACAACTATGATATTGTAGACATGGGCGTGATGGTTCCTGGCAACAAAATATTGGATGAAGCCGTCAAGCAGAAGGCCGACATCATTGGTCTAAGTGGTTTAATCACACCTTCTCTAGATGAGATGGTTGATGTAGCTGCCGAAATGAAGCGCAGGGGCATGAACCTTCCGTTGATGATTGGAGGAGCAACGACTAGTAAGCTTCACACAGCGATTAAGATCGAACCCGAATATGATGGCCCTGTAATTCACGTACTTGATGCGAGTCGTGCCGTTACGGTTGCGCAGCAGCTGCTTAACGAAAATGAGAGTGAGCGAAGCAATTATGTTCTTGATATTCGCAAAGACTATGACGTAGTCCGTATCAAAAGAGCTGCTCGTAAGCGAACGAAAGCTATGATTCCGTACGCACAGGCGTTGCAAAATAGTTGGATCAGCGCTGATTCTTGGGCGAGCTATACCCCACCCGTTCCTAAGAAGCTTGGCGTCTTCGAAGTCGATGTCAACCTCCGTGATGTTGTTGAGTATATCGACTGGACTCCGTTCTTCCAGAGTTGGCAATTGGCTGGCAAGTACCCAGCAATTCTAACGGATGAAGTAGTTGGAGAAGAGTGCACCAAGTTGTTTGCAGATGCGCAAGAAATGCTTGAGCAGCTACTTACTGAAGATTGGCTTGGAGCTAAAGCCGTATACGGTCTATTCCCAGCAAATAGTGTTGGAGATACGCTTGAAGTGTACGCCGACGATAGCCGTGAAGAGGTTCAGATGCGACTCGAGCACCTGCGCCAACAACTAAAAAAGGCTGCAGGCAAGCCAAGTCAATCACTAGCGGAGTTGATTGCACCAAAGTCGAGTGGCAAAGCCGATTATCTAGGTGCCTTTGCGGTAACCGCTGGTATCGGGATTGAAGAACACGTTGCTCGTTTTGCAGCAGACCACGATGACTACAGCAGCATTTTGCTGAAGGCACTCGCTGATCGATTAGCAGAGGCTACAACGGAGTGGCTACATGCTCAGGTTCGCCAAGAACACTGGGGCTACGCAAAGGATGAAGCGATTGACAACAACGGACTGATCGCTGAAAAATACCAAGGAATTCGTCCAGCACCAGGCTACCCTGCATGTCCTGACCATACGGAAAAAGGAAAGTTATGGGAACTTCTTGATGCTTCCGCCAAAACAGGTATTACGCTGACGGAGAGTTACGCGATGTACCCAGCGGCCAGTGTGAGTGGCTGGTATTTCAGTCACCCAGATTCGAAGTACTTCGGATTGATCGGACACCTCGCGAAGGATCAGATCGTGAATTATGCCAAGCGCAAGGGCATGAAGGTTGCGAAAGTCGAGAAGTGGTTGGCGCCTGCGTTGGGGTACTCTCCAAAGTAAGAGTACGCTACAACTTTGAAATAAGGGCTTCAAATGAAGCACACACCTCATCAATCTCGCTCAACGACAGGTCGTAATAAAGTGGTAGACGCAGCAGGCAATCTGAAAACCTATCGGCGTTTGGCAGCTGTCTAGTTCCGTGCTTCTCCTTGAAGTAGGTGCTTTTATGTAAGGATTGGTAGTGAAACGCACTACCAATCCCTTGAGATTTAAGTCCCTGAATCATAGCATGCCTATGCTCCGCCCTTTCGAAAACGACATAGAATATGTGTGCGTTATTCGAGGAATAGGATGGGGTTTCATTTATTGTAAAGAGCCCACGAGTAGGAATATCATGGAAGTTTTCCTGGTACCTATTCCATAAAGCGACTCTTTTCCGCTGTATGACATCTACGGCTTCTAGCTGTGCTGATAGGAAAGCTGCGTTAAGCTCTGAGGGATAGTAAGAAGACCCGATATCAACCCAACCATACTTGTCGATATCGCCACGAAGAAATGCTTGCCTATTCGTGCCTTTTTCCCAGACGATTTCGGCTCTATCTGAGAGTGACTTGTTGTTTACGCAAAGCATGCCTCCTTCTCCGCAGTTTATATTTTTAGTATCATGGAAGCTGAAGGCGCCAAAATCACCTATACTTCCGAGAGGTCTACTGTTATGAGTGGCGCCAATCGCTTGTGCAGCATCTTCGATTACTGAAAATCCATGTAGTTTTTTCAGCTCCATGATCGCATCCATATCACACGCATTGCCTGCATAATGAACAGGAACGATCGCTTTAGTTTTAGGTGTGATCAGTTCACTTAGCTGTTCAACATACAAGTTTGGATGATCTGGACCACTGTCTACGAACACAAGTTTTGCGCCACGCAGCAGGAATGCATTTGCTGTTGATGGGTATGTATAGCTCGGTACTATCACCTCATCCCCTGGAGAAATATTGCAAATGATAGCGGCTAACTCAAGTGCATCCGTGCATGAAGTAGTCAACAAGGCGGTATCAAAGCCGTATGTGTCCCTGAACAGTTTTTGGCACCTTTTGGTAAAACGACCGTTCCCCGATAGCTTTTTTGAAGCTATTGCCTCAGATATCCGATCTGTTTCGGAGCCCAGAATGACGGGAATGTTGAATGGGATGCTCAAGGTTGACTTGTGTGGATTACTAAAGAAAGGAAAATAGATAACGAAATTGACCAGTCCACCAAGAATCAGACAGGAGCAAAAATGTACTAGACCAAATTAAACGAAAGATGGTTGTACAAAACCATATGAGCTTGATCTTAGCGATGCTAAATTGCCCTTCAAATCAGAATTCGGTTGACCTAAAAGACGTTTAGGCCTTAATGTAGTGATCTTAGACAAGAAAAAGCCCCTGACACATGCATACTAGCTGTGACAGAGGCTTATGTTTTCGCGAAAGCAAGACAAGATTAGAACGTATGAGAAGATATCATACGAAGTGTTTTCCCACCAAATTCTAAGCTTAAACTTCCTGTAGTCTTACTTACCGAACATGCCACCGAGGAGGCCTTTCGCAGCGCCCATGAGGCCGCCACCACCGCCGCCGCCAGCGAGTGCCATGAGGTCGTCAAGTCCGATACCGTCAGTGTCACCATTTGCTTGAGCTGCACCGCCTACTTTCGAAAGTAGCATTGGTAGAAGTGCTCCGATAGCTGCATTTGCAGTACCTGAACCGATTCCTAGCTTAGAAGTAAGGTTGCCTGCAATTCCGCCTAAGATGCTTTGGAAAAGTGGGTTTGAAGTCATTCCACTTCCACCGCCCATCACGCCGCTAAGCATGCTAGCGATACCGTCGCTACCGCCACCGGTAAGTGCTCCCATGATACCAGAAGTAACTCCTTCTGTAGCGATTGGGAAAGCTTGCTCAGCTTGGTCAGCTGAAAGTCCATTTTGTGTAAGTGCTCCGAGTGCTTGGTCTTTAACGCCTGCAAGTAGTTGGTCTAACATGTTGTT
>JBGCGF010000020.1:0-92327 GCA_045110575.1 Saprospiraceae bacterium | reverse complement strand
ATGTACGAGACTGGAATCGCAGGCTGCGACGGCCTCACTGGTCTGCAGTGGCTGACAACCACCGTCACAATTCTCAACAAACATCCAGACGGTATCGCGATAGGTACGGCACGGATGCTCGTTGGCGAGTGCGATGTAGCGTATAGGTGAGATCGTACTGTCAGGATCAAAGGACAACTGAAAATCAGCGCCCGCTCGATTGACAAGCTCAATACCAGGCCCAGGAGAGAGGGTTATGCCCGCAGCATTGTAAAAGCAGTTTTCGTTGATGATAAAGGAGGCGGTGTCAGTACAGGACACGACGTTAGGTCCAAGGACTGTTGGCGTTCGTAGACTTTGGAGGTCTACTAAAGGCCGATGAAGGAAGATGCTTGTTTCAGGAAAAAATCCGGATTGAGGGTACGTCTGATGTTCCATACCTCCTGGCCGTAAGTTTGTGCTTGTCCACCGGTCAGGATAGTCTATGTATCCATTGGTGTTCCCTTGAAGGCCATTGATGGTATATAGCCTATTGTCTGGGCCACGCCATACTGAATTTCCCAAGCTATCACCAATCATTTCTCTTATCGCTGTAGGATCAGAAAGGTCGAGACGATAAAGAATACTTCCAATAAAGGATTCGTCTCGTTGCAGCTGATAGTAAAAATACTTGCCTGAAGGGCTGAAATTTGTTAAGCCTAGTGCAGAATTCATAGAATCTACAACTTGATAGTTCTGCACTTGACCAGTTGAACAATTGAAATTCGCGACTTCAATCCCAGTTAAAGGGTTATCAATGATTCCATTCAATGTATTAAGAGAATCATAGAATGAAGTAGACCATCCAATGGAATTACCATTCC
Organism: Saprospiraceae bacterium; assembly: GCA_045110575.1. Lineage (GTDB taxonomy): Bacteria > Bacteroidota > Bacteroidia > Chitinophagales > Saprospiraceae > CALDTK01. The sequence continues at coordinate 91,485 of JBGCGF010000020.1, read as the reverse complement.
TACTCATGGTAGGGAACGAAAAGGTTTGATAGTGAGTTGGTCTTTTTACTGGGTTATTTGGTAGCCTAGTAATAACTGGTGGGTCAAATCGGCCATTTCTAAATTTATATGCGAAAACTCTCGGAGGATTAGAAACTCTATTAATAAGCCACCAACTTTCCTCATCACCTGCTCTAAGTCCAACCCAACCCTCAGCTGCGTTAAGATGTAGGACACTATCGATCACTTGTAAGGTGTCAGCATCAATGTGGTATCTTGCATACCATGCAGGGCGTTCGAAAAGATCATAATTCACTCGATTCTCTGAGGTAGCTCCTATTGCTCCGTAACATAAGTGAATGATATTGGTATCAGTATCTGGAATAATAACTGGGGTGCTATAAGAAGCTCCTCCTAAAGTTCCAAAACGTGTATAATTTCCAAATGCTTGCCCTCCTGCTAATTCAGTACCATCTGGCTGGTACAATTTGGCTCCGTTAAAAAGAATTTTGGGATTTCCATCTGAACTTGTATGAACTTCAAACACTTCACCACCAACGGGCATTGGTGAATTGGAAGGTATTATTTGAGCTTTAGATTCAAAATTATCATCAAACTGAAATCCTCCACCATTGATGTTAAAAGAGAATGGATAAAATTTACAAATGGGGACCGTATCGCATTGCGCTTGTAGTGAGTTACCTATAGATAGTAACATTGCTAAACATAACAATATGAAGTGGGTAGGCAGAATAATTGACCGACAAATTGCTCTTTGCCCAAATGAATATCCCCTGTTTTTTTTGTGAATAAACACTATATACATGTTTAGATTTAGACTTTGCGCATTAGTCTTTGCGCATTAGTCTTTGCGCTTTTTTGGACTTTTTCTGCCGTTGGGCAAACCTATACAATTGATGGATCACCCACCATTTGCTTTGGTGATGTCAGCAGTTACGAAGTTACACCGACAAACGGATTACCATTCCCTTCTAACCGTTATGTAGACTGGACAGTGCCGTCGGGCATCTGCAATCCATTTGAAAATGGCACAGTACTGACTTTTGAAGCATGTGCTGGTGGTTCTTTTCTGATTCAAGCAGCGATTGTCAATTTTAACGACCCTACACAAGTTGAAAATATTTCATTGAATGTGGTGGTTAATGATAGACCGGATACAGAAATAGTGATTCCTGCTGCTTCCATCTGCTTGACAGGCGGTGATCCAGTACCTGCACTATGTGTTGATCGAGACAGCCCCCAAACGTTCACAGCAGAGTTACCTGGGCTGCCTTCTGGTGGTTCGGTTACTTGGAGTGAGACAGGCTATGCAGATATTCTTAGTTCTAGTGGAGCTTCTGCTACTTTTCAAGCGGCTGGACCTGTTTCAGGGACACGGCAATTTGGATTGATAGCATCTTTTGAAGATGCTTCAGGTTGCATATTTCGATACGAGATTAAGACTGTGATTTTTGAAGCGATACCAACTGCAGACATAACCTTACTAGGAGGATTTCCAGTTCCAGAAACGGTATGCCTAGGTGAAGAACTCGACTTGACGGTTACCAATCCAGAGCCGCCTATCGATCCAAGTTCTATTAGATGGGAGCATTTTGATCCTACAGGAAATCTCATAGCAACTGGAGGTAATCTCATATTTCCGACAGTTTATGACATAGCAGGTGAGCATACGATACAACTTTACGGTTCCTCTCAGTGCGGTTGTGGAGGATTTCTTGGAGAGGTTTTGATCTTTGTCGAGGGTAGTGAAGCTTTAGAGATTCTTTGTCCGGACGTTGTCTGCGGAGGAGATATTGTTGATTATACGATCGCTGGTACACCTGACCCAAATTGTACTTACACATGGTCTGCGGTAGGAGGCGACATTCTCGGTTCAAATACCGGAAATACTGTTCAGATTCAGTGGCCAACGAATAATGGCCCAGCTACTGGTCAAGTCATCATCACTCCTAGTAACTGTGGTGGTTGTACCACAGCAACTATCGTAGATGTCCCAATCATTGGAACGTCAGCACTGATTGACGGTGATATATGTGCTTATAATACAGCGAATTCGAATGCAAGCCGGAGGGAAGTAAACTTGACGACAGATAATTATCCGGGAGCGAGTTATACCTGGACTGTAGATGGCGTAACTCAGCAATCCATATTGAGTGAGATCACTTACGAAATTCCAAGATATACATATGGGCCTATTCAAGTAGAGGTTGAAATTGAGACTCCTTACGGTTGTAATGTTCTCGGTTCTACAATTATCAATGCTGTTCCCGGGGTTCGGACCTTTCCTAGTGTGATTTGTCAAGGGAATGATGCCGATATCCGATTTAATGGATATACTGCTTCTACTCCAACTAGTATTTTCTTTGAAGTTTACGAATCAGGTGTACAGCAAATCCCTGCCAATAGCTCATTAAGTGGGAATGTAAGCGTTTATTCAGCAAATTTATATCAAATTGGGCTGGATATTTTACCCGTTGGTAGTTATGTTTTCGTGATAACAATGTATGACCAAGGAGGTGTGATCGTTTCGACCTGCGTTGAAGAACGCGTGTTCGAAGTTATATCTAGTCAATTAATTGTAGATCTTCAAGGTCCTACAGAGGTCTGCTTAGGGCAGACAGCAACCTATGTTGCTAATGTCAGTCCAGCACCTCCATCGGGCACTCTTGTGTCTTATGTTTGGAAAAAGGATGGAGTAGTAATCCCTCCTCCTACCGGTCGCTCTATCATGGTTGAATGGACAACTCTTGACGGTACGATTGAAGTAGAGGCTAGTCTCATTGTTGCTGGTGCTTCTGGTCCATTACTTTGTGGTAGTGGAACTAGTTTGCTATCGGTAACAGAGCGAACTCCACCTGAATTAACAATACAACGAGTTCGAGTGGGTAATCCTACCCCGCTAGATCCACTAGAGCAGCCTTGCCCAGGTTCTACGGAGACCTTACAACTCTATTGCGATGGAGCACCATGTACTGAAATAGATGATATCGTTTGGACGATCTCCGATGATAAAGGAGCCTTGGACGAAGGAATTGGTCAGCAAACAGATGTAGAGTGGCTCTATGTTGATTTGTCAGATCCTGATAATAGCCTTAATCTGACCATTTCGGTCGATGGATTGTTTTGTGGAAACAGCATCCCATATTCAGTTGATCTAACGATGCTTAATCCCTCTACACTTGATGTTGAAGTTGTCAAAGAATTTATCTGCCAAGGCGATGATTCGACTGATCCGATTATAACGGTTGCAACTTCGGGAACCGGAACTACTCCAACTGACTATGAATTTAAATTAGTAGGTCGAGGAACGTTAGGTAGTCCTTACCAACAAACCGTTTCGACTTCTAACCCATTTCTGAGCGCTTCAGAGTTGACTGATTTCCCTGATGGGATCATTAACGTTCAGGTTAAAGGTCTTTACGGCCCAGGATGTGCTGTTGAAGATATCGCATTTGCAAGCTTCGAAGTATTATACAATCCAGAAATTAACCTCGGTTGGTTAGCTAATGGTGTTGAGTGCGATGACGATGGAAATCCATTGCCTACGCAGGTTGAACTAATTACAGGCACCACAACTTCAGGTATCACTACTACATATTTGTGGGAAAGTGCCGATGCTGCTATAACTCCCTTAGTTTGGTCATCCTTTGCCTCTAATAACACTGTATCTGGTAAGGCTACGGTACTAATCGATAATGCAAATGGAGCAGTTCTTTACAGAGTAACTGCAACTAGAGAGTACACTACTCCAAATGGTACCGTAATTATGTGTGGCCAGACTAGCCAGGAACTTAATGTAATCCTACTTTGTAATGAGCCAGGTCCTGGCGGTTTCACTCCAACCATTGACTTGGCAAGCAATCCTGGTTTTCAACCATCTCCAACAGCGCTTCAATGTGGTGCAGTATCCTTGATCGGTTCTCAAGGAAGCGGAGACAGGGGGAATATTCCGTCAACAGCTGTTCAAAGGGCAACATGGACATTGGTGAATCCTTCTGGTGGTGTTAATCCAACAACGGTAACACAATCTCCAAATGTTGAAGCCTTACGACTTTTAGCGCCTTTTACATTTTCATGGAGCGTACTCGATGAGCCGGGCATCTACAATACAACACTAGAAGTTGAACTTACTACGGGGGATGTAGGAAGGCAGGGGTTCACTTTTGAGGTACCTATAGTGCCTAAATTTTCGTACAGTATTGATTGTATTGACGACCAGACAGGCAAGTACCATTTAAAACTTGATGACGTATCGGCTTTAATTGCGGGAGGCTCTTTGGAAAATCTAACGTGGGACATACAACGCTGGAGAAATAATACGCCCAACGAAAATATTCCAGGGTATCTAAATTCGGTCGTTAATCAACCGAATACTACTCAAATCTTTGAGCTAATACCCGAAGAAACTGCATACTATGTGCGGGTGTACTATTCTCCATTGACAGAGTTTGAAGAAATCAATCCTGGTGAGCCATACACCTGCCATGTATATGAAGACATCTTGATTCCTGCGGCGCCGATTGCTGATTTTGAACTAGGTAACTCAGAAAATTTGTGTACTGGTCAGACGTATTCTCCTGTTTATGAAGAAATAGGCGAACCAGAGGCAGAGTTCCGCTGGGACTGGGGTGATGGCACGTATAGTCTTGGTACTTCACCAAGCAAAACGTATTCTCAATCAGGCTCCTTTCCTGTTACGTTGACCGTTGTTAATTCTATTGGTTGCGAGTATTCAATTACAAAGACGGTCGAACTAAAGCTAGGAACCTTTGATGGTACACTCGAAGATGAGGCAGGAAATTGTAATGAGTCGACACTTTTAACTTTTGTTCCTTCTGCAGATGATCCAGGGCTGCCGCCTTATCGATTCAGCTGGTCTACAGGTGATAATGTAAACCCTTTAGATGCCACTGAACTTGGTTTATATGCGCTAAGAGTATACGATGAAAACGGATGCTATGTAGATGCTTCGTACACTCGACTTAAAGATGGTTCATTCCCGACTCAGTTAATAATTGACCGTGATGAAATTTGTTTTGGAGAATCTACGACTGTAAGATGGAATAGAAGCGCTGGCTTTGATTATTTCGTGAGTTTGAATGGAGGAACTCCCACACCACTTACATTCACTTATTCCTTCAACTCTTTGGACGGTGTCATTGGTTTGAATACGATCGTAATCAGTTCACGGGAGCAAGGAGGCAATGGCACAATTTGTGATTCTAGGACAATTTTTGTCGAAGTTAATGAATCACCTGACCCTCCTACTTTCATAGTTAGTTTGACTTGTGATAATTTATTTAGTTCAATTCTAGCGAGTGATCCAGTCCTATGGTACAACAGTCAATTTACGAGTACCCCAGTTGGAGGAACTCCGAGGTTTGAAAGACTCTTTAATCGCTTTGATGGAGGCGAAACCTACTATGCTAGAGCAGCGGGTAGTGAATGTAATTCTTTACCTACAAGATTTGATTTTCCTCAATATAAGGAAGCTTCATTCGGTGGAGGTTGTTTTGATTGCGAATCACTTCCTGCTGAGCTGACAGATGCTTCTGGTCAAGTATATGAATCATGGAGGTGGGTTTTTGTTCCTGCACCAGGTTCTGCTCCTTGTACTGGGCTTTCGGGTACAAACAGCGCAGTTACTCCTTGGGCTAACTATAGAGACTGTGGTGATGGTAAGTTTTACCTCGAGTATACTGTTAAGTATGAAGTGCTTCAAGATGGAGATGCGGTGACAAGTGTTCAGTGCGAGCAGCGAACAGAAGACCTCTGTGTTACTTGTTCTGAAACTTCATGTGACGGTCCAGTACTCATCGCCACGAACACTGTTTGTCGAACTGGTGAAGATCCTGATTCGAAATACTTCTATATCAACTTCAATACAAACGATCCTGACCCCGCAGACGGAACAGTGTTGTGCGCTGATGATGTAGACATTAGTAATGGAGGTGTATTTGAAGGCGATTACACGATCACGTTTGAGAATGGAGGATCATATAATATTGAGGGACTTGTAAGAGTACCTAAAGGTGTAGATCCTGCGACGGTATGCGTAACACTAAATTTCTGTACGCCAAATAGCCAGCAGTCGTGCTATCAAACTACAGCATGCCTAGGTAGCGGTCCGAAAGGATTCGAATTAGATTGTGATAATAATTCCTGTGGAGGGCCAGTAGAATATGATGTAGATGCATCCTATGCATTCTGTACTTCTAACCCCGTCAGAATGGAATTGCGCAACATTAGAGTACCTATTAACCTGAACTGTGAAATTAAACAGATTGGGTTTAATTCAGAAACGGGAGTGATTTCGAATTTTACAGCAAGTGATAAATATTGCTTCGGCCAAGACTGTAATATCGTTACAGATAATGGAGAAAGGTTCTACGTTATTGACGAGCTCATTTTTGATTATCAACGTTTCAGTGATAACAGAGACGCTTGCTTCAGATTTGACGTCAAATGTAAGGACGGAAGTGAATGTTCAGTGTCATGGTGCGTTGATCTTAAAGTGGAATGCGATGTATTCTTTACAGACGGAGAAAATGGATCAACTGAAGTGACTTGCGTTGACTCAGACAAGGAGAATAATTATTTCGAAATTCTTCACAAGTTTGGGAAGAAGCAAGAGTATGATCGCGACATGAACTTGCTGAATGTTTACGGAGGCAAGTTCTTAGAGAAGATCGAGTTTTTCGAAGGTGGTTTTTGGACAGTTGTCCAAGTTTCGAAAAAAGAAGATCGATTCCTAATTCACCTAGGTAATCCTAAGCAGGATCGCAAGGACGACGCATATTTCTTCCCGGGGCATGATGAACCCATCAAAGGTTATCTGCCATCAAAAGGAGATGTCATAGTCCCGGTTTTTGCAGAAGGCTGTGAGGAAGATGATCTTGGTAAGAGAAGTCTAGAAGGATTGCGGGATGCGCAGGCAATTCCAGAGGTCCAAGATCCAGCGGCTTTAGCTATTGCTCCAAATCCTTTAACTCAAATGGGATCTCTTGAGGTAACTCATCTCGCAGATGATGTTTCTGTTAATTGGACCGCAACTAGAATCTTTGCAGTCAATGGTGCTGAGCAATTGGCTCAACTTTCATTGGTTTCATCTGTACGAGCGGAAGTTGAAGTTTCTAGCTTAGCACCTGGGTTATACTTCTTGCAAGTAGCCTTGTCTGATGGATCCTTACTTCAGTCACGGTTTGTGAAGCACTAGGTTGATTAGCTAGTCCACATTGACCTTTTAGAGCCTCGCTTCATTCAGTTGGAGCGAGGCTCTTTTGTTTTGGCGAAAGCTGCTGCTAACGTACAAGGCAACTACCTTCGCCTCACAATCTTTGCTATGCCCCTCTTCAACGTCCGCCCAGATCGCTTTTTCTTACTCGCAGGCCCTTGTGCAATAGAATCAGAAGAGGTGCTACTCGCAACCTGCGAGCCGCTCGTAGAACTTTGTGCTGAACTCGAAATTCCACTTGTGTTCAAGTCGAGCTTTCGTAAAGCCAATCGGACAGCACTGAGCTCATTCACGGGTATCGGAGACGAAGAGGCACTTGAGCTTCTCGCCAAAGCAGGACAGCGCTTCAATGTTCCAACGGTTACGGATATCCATTCCGATGACGATGCGGCATTGGCAGCGAAGTATGTGGACGTCCTCCAAATTCCAGCATTCTTGTGTCGACAGACGTCACTTCTGCTCGCCGCAGGTGAGACTGGACTTCCCGTTAACGTGAAAAAAGGACAGTTTCTAAGCCCAGAGGCGATGCGATTCGCGGCTGAAAAGGTGTCGAGCGTGAAAGGAAGTGAAGTGTGGCTCACCGAGCGAGGTACCACGTTCGGTTACCAAGACCTTGTCGTTGACTTTCGCGGAATCCCAACCATGAAGAGCACTGGCAACCCTGTAGTCATGGATTGCACGCACAGTCTCCAGCAGCCAAATCAGCCAAGTGGAATTACTGGAGGCCGAGCCGAATTAATCGAAACGATTGCACGTGCGGCTATCGCAACCGGCGCAGACGGACTTTTTATTGAGACACATCCAGATCCTTCCAAAGCGCTAAGTGATGGAGCTAACATGTTGGAATTGAGTAAGATGAGAGCATTGTTGACACGCCTCGTAAAGCTAAAAGAAGTCGTCGCTGAGCTTGATTCTCATGTTATTAACGCCTAGTTTTCAATCCAACAGCTATTTCTCACGTTATATACAATATGCAGCTAAGATTTCTTCTTTCCACGGCACTTCTCTTTTTGATCGGAAGCCTCTTCGGCCAGTTTTCGAAGACGGTCCATCATACGTTCGAAGCAGATAGTGCACAAACGATTACAATCAACATCGAAGGAGAGGTCATTGTCGAGGCTTGGGAAGGCAATACAGTGCTTGTAGAGACGAATATTCGACTTTACAACGCTTCTAAAAGCCTTTTTGAGTTCATGGTAGAGGAGCAAGGCCGATATGAGGTTCTTGGAAATATCTCGGGACAGACGCTCGCAATCACTAGTAAAGACTCGGAGAGACGCATTATTCAGACCAAAAAAGGACAGGCAAACGAAGAGATATTCGTGCGTGTTCGACTCCCTAAGAAATTTACTGGCGAAGGTTCTGGACCTTATGCCCGTAAAGCTGATGAAGGGCGGTAGCTTTGTGCGGTAAATCCGCCGCTACTATGTACAAAGAAGTCGAAGTCAAGCTCTCTCCAGATCACATTAATGATCCGGCTTCACTTGAACGAGCAATCGCTAAGACCGCTAAGGTTCAGCGACCGTTCACGCACAAAATTCTTCGCAAATCAATCGATGCACGCGGCAGTACAGCGGTGTTCCGCCTACGTGTAGGTGTTGCGAAAGACGAGGAGCTGCCAAGTACGGCATCGTACAGATCTTCCTATTCGACTGGCGAAGGTCGTCCTGAAGTGCACATTATCGGTGCAGGTCCTGCTGGATATTTTGCTGCATTGGAATGTTTGGAGCAAGGTTTACGCCCCATTGTATTAGACCGAGGTGTAGACGTGCGTGCGCGTCGCCGAGACTTGAAAGCAATTCAGCAAGATGGAATCGTGAATCCTCACTCCAACTATTGCTTCGGTGAAGGTGGAGCAGGAACGTATTCTGATGGCAAGCTTTACACGCGTGCGCACAAGCGAGGTTCAATTCGTAAAGTGTTGCACCTCTTGGTAGAGCACGGTGCGCAAGAAGATATTCTTCAAGATGCACACCCGCACATTGGTTCAAACAAGCTTCCGCACATCATCGCAGCAATGCGAGCAACCATTGAAGGTTGTGGTGGAGAGGTTCGTTTCGGTCAATACGTTACCGATATCACCGCAGAAAAGGGTAGAGTAGCTAGTATCTCCTTCGCGGACGAGACGTCAATCGAAGTACAACATGTCATTCTTGCAACTGGACACAGTGCGCGAGATATCTATGAGTTGTTTTCGCGAAAGCAGTGGACCTTAGAAGCGAAGGAATTTGCATTAGGAGTTCGTATTGAGCACCCACAAGCGTTAATTGATAAGCAGCAGTACGGCACTTCTCCTCGTCACGAAAACTTGCCAGCAGCAAGCTATAGCCTTGCCACTCAGGTGGAAGAAACAGGAGTCTTCAGTTTTTGCATGTGTCCAGGAGGATTGATCGTTCCGGCAGCTACAGCTCCAGGTGAGCTCGTTGTGAATGGCATGTCGCTTTCCCGTCGTGACAGTCCGTATGCAAACAGTGGTTTCGTAACTGCTGTAGATGAAAAAGATTGGGCTGCATTTGAAGTTCACGGAGAGCTCGCAGGCTTGGCGTATCAGCGTGATGCTGAGCGTCGAATTTTCGAAGCAGGTGATGGTAGCCAAAAGGCGCCAGCTCAACTCATTGAAGACTTTATAGCGGGTAGGCTTTCGCCAAAACTTAACCCAACGAGCTACATTCCAGGTTTATATAGTGCTCCTATTCATGAATTGCTCCCTGCACCTGTTGCAGCGCGACTTCAGAAAGGGCTAAAGCAACTGACCAAGAAGATCAAGGGCTACACAACAAATGCAGGTCAGATCGTCGGTATAGAGAGTCGCACAAGCTCTCCTGTTAGAATTCCACGTGACAAAGAGACCTTGCAACACCAAGACGTTGCTGGTCTTTACCCTTGTGGTGAAGGAGCAGGGTTTGCAGGAGGTATCCTAAGTGCAGCGATGGACGGTCAAAAGGTGGCCAAGATGATTGCCGCTACAATTAAAAAGTAACTAGTCTTTGGGATTAGCCTGGTCTTGTGTTGTCGGATTGAGGCCGTGACCGCAATTTTGGCAAAACTTGGCGTCCACGTGATGTGATTCTTCACCGCAGAATCGGCAAGATTGGGTGCCTCGAAATTTCCCCTTGCCTTTGCCTACTTGGTTGACCATCTCAGCACTTACGATTCCTGTAGGTACTGCGATTACTGCGTAGCCAATGATCATGACGACCGCGGAGATGAACTGTCCTAAGGCTGTTTGTGGTGTGATATCTCCAAACCCTACTGTGGTTAGCGTCACAACAGCCCAATAAACGGAGGAAGGAATACTATTGAAGCCTTCATTCGTAGCGCCTTCGACCAAGTACATTATCGCACCGATAATCAGTACGATCATCATTACTGCGAAGAGGAAAACTGATATTTTTCGTTGACTAGCCACCAGAGACTTGGTGATTACCTGACTTTCATCGAGGTAGTTGCCCAGTTTCAGTACCCTGAATACGCGCAGCAATCGAAGGGCACGAACGACAATAAAGGCTTGCGTTCCAAAGACGAATATGCTCAGGTAGGTGGGTAATAACGCAAGCAAGTCTACGATTCCAAAAAAGGATAACGCGTAAGCACTTGGTCGTTTAACCGCCATCAGGCGTAGAATATACTCGACGGTAAAGACGGCTGTAAAGCCCCATTCGAGTACCAAAAGCATCGTTCCATGGTCTTCTTGGTAACCAGGGACGCTTTCTAACATCACGATGATTACGCTAAAAACGATCATTATCAAAAGGATAATGTCGAACCACTTTCCAGCAGGAGTGTCTGCTTCGAAGATTAACTCGTGTAATTTGTGACGCCAGTCATCCTTAAGTGGAGTGTGTTCAGGCCGCATAGTGCGAACATAAGCGGGAACTGGTCAACTTTCGGTTTGGTCATTTTTACACATGACATTACCTTACAGCGAATCCCAGAAGCAAGGCAAAGCCAAGAAAGCGTGTAAAGCAAGAGACTAGACCCTCGCTCCGCACATAAAATGAAACCCCCATGATCAAAGCTATAATCGTCGAGGATGAGGTACGCGGACTGACCAACCTTAAAAGTATGCTCCGTCAACACTGCCCTCAAGTTGAGGTGATTGGTGAAGCCGGAACACTTGAAGACGCTGAGGTATTGGTCAATGAGATAGGAGAACAGATTAACCTGGCTTTTCTAGATATCAACCTTCCTGATGGCCAGATCTTCGAATTGCTCGATCGCATCAAGCCACTCAGTTTTAACGTGATTTTCGTTACTGCCTTTGATCAATTCGCGGTCAAAGCGTTCGAGTATGCGAGCATTGGCTACATCCTCAAGCCGATTGATCCATTCATGTTGGCCAACTCGGTAGAGCGCATTCGTCCGCAAGACAACGAGCGTTTGGACGAACGTCTCAGCATGTTTCAGCAAAACCTGAGCTCAAACAAGTTCGATAAGATCACGATTTCTGCGATTGATGGACTTTACTTTTTGGCCATTAAGGACATCCTTCGCATTGAGGCGGATGACAATTACTCTCACATCTACACGACAGAAGGGCAACGGTTTACGGTTTCTAAGACGATCAAGTACTACGAAGACCTTCTTAAGGGCGATAACTTCTTTCGCGTTCACAAGAGCCACATCATCAACCTGAACTACATGAAGAAATTCGTGAAAGGAGATGGCGGATATGTCGTGATGAACGACGATAAGGAGATTACAGTGAGTCGTCGTCGCCGTCCGGCGTTTACAGATCGCATGCGAAAACTCGGTGCGCAGGCCTTTGGATAGTATGTTTCGCACGAAAACGGGGCTAATTGCGGAAAGGACTTATAGTTTTCCACAATTGGTACGATACTTGTTTTCATGTATACATTAGCAGCGGAAGTAATATGATTGCCTCCGCGAGAAAACAACCTCCCATGTTCAAGTTCCTCAAGAAGCAAAAGCCAGTTAACGAAAAGCGTTCATTAGACCAGCTGCGTCAGCAACTGTGCACCATTGAGCCAAATCGTCTTGTTGAATTGAAAGGAGGTCAAGGCATCCGTCAAGTACCTCCAGCGCTTAAGGCGTGTGGTGGTTGGTTACCACAGTAACAACCTAGTTTTCTCTTAAAAGAGGCCATTCGACGACGTCGGATGGCCTCTTTTTCGTTTCACTCTAGTCTATTTCAGCGTTTTCCACATTAGCTTGGCGCCATGTCTACAGGAGTTCAATCTCACGTATCGTCTGATGAAGTACTGTCTCAATTTATGGAGACCGTAGGGGAGCAGGTATATACCGAACCTACACAGGCACGTCGATTGCTTCTTCAAGGTAAGGCTTCGGTAGAAGAGTCGGTTGAGCCACTCGTTCGTATTCAACGAGCATTGATGCTTGGTAACGTAGCCAACCAAGAGCATGCATTCGATGAGGCAAAAGGCTATTTGTCAGAAGCCCTCGAAGAGGCACGTATTGATGCCACTGTAGACGTTCAGGTTGAAATCGCAGCAGATCTTCTAGGTCCGATGCTGAATCTGGGAGAAATTTCAGACGCGGCAGCCCTCTTGGATGAAACTCGAGATTTGGCCATTGGGATAAGCAGCCCCTTGCAATGGTGGCTATACGTGCGTGAAGGTTTCCTTCACCTCAACTTGTCAGAGCTGGACCATGCGCTCAGGTGTTTTGGCGAGGCACGAGACCGGCAACCTAAACTAGAGCCAGGAGTAACCCCGATAAAGCATGCGTACTACGGTGCGTTGCTTTCAGCAGGATTTGGAAGGGTCTATATGCAAGGCCAGGAGCCTGCACGGAGTATTGAAGCCTATCGAGCCGTTGTAGATCTGTGCGGAAAGTTCAACATGCGTGGTCGCCTTCCTTATCATTATCTCGATCTCGGTCGAGCGTACATGGATGCTGACCAACGCAAAGAGGCTGTACATTTCTTTGAGCTGACCAAGCAAGTTTCGGGCGAACACGACCGGCACGCACGGGCGTCCGCTTTGGCTAACCTTGGATACTACGCAACAATAGACAAGGACTTTGTTGGTGCACATCGCCACTTTGATGAGGCCGAGCACAATTATGCAACGGCTCGCCCTATTGCACATGCCGACCTTTCTCAGGTTGAACTGTGGCGTGCAGCTGTGGCATTAGAGCAGATTAACTTCTCTGAAGCGAACGAGGCCTTCGGTAGAAGTTTGAGTCACGCACAGAAAGGCGAAGACCAAGCTCAGCTTGCACGTGTGTGTAAGGCTATTGCAGAATATTACGCCTCTCGGGGCATGTTTGAAGATGCCTATAGCTTCAGGTTGAAGTTTGAGGACATTCAGCGTGCTGTAGATGCGCAAGCCAATGATCAGCGGTTGTCAGAGCTTGAGCTCCGAAATGAGGTCGAAGAGCGTCGCAGAGAGAGTGAGCTGTTCAAATTGCGAGCAGCACGCTTGCAGCTAAAAGCGCTACGCGCGCAGATGAACCCACACTTCATTTTTAACGCATTGAATTCTATCCAGGAGTTCATTACCAATCAGAAGGCAACGGAAGCAGCAACTCACTTGGCGCACTTCGCCCGTTTGATGCGACAGAGCCTTGATTACAGTGAACGAGAATCCATAACGCTGGAGGAGGAGATAGATTTCCTGAACAATTACTTGACCTTGAACCAAGCGCTTCGATACACGGAGCCTTTCACGTTTGATCTTCGCGTAGATGAAGCGCTCGAAGAGGATTTGATTACGTTGCCGGCAATGCTCGTTCAGCCTTACGTAGAGAATGCTCTGGAGCATGGTATTCGTCTTGTGAAGGCAGGACATATCAAAGTGTTGTTCTCATCTCCTGAGGAAGACGAAGACACCTTGTTGATTACGATTCAAGATAATGGGGTAGGGCGCCAAAAGGCTGCCCAGCAGGTAAAGCATCGTAAGTCTGACCATAAGTCTATGGGAACAGACATCACTAAGCATAGACTGGAGCTGTTAAATCGTGGAATCGACACGGCTACAGCAGTCGAATACATCGATTTAGCGGATGGTGAAGGTCATCCAATTGGCACGACAGTGGTGATATCCTTGCCAATTCAGTGGCGATCTTAAAATAGTTTGCCGCTTTCTTGCTGAGTAGTACCACTCCCTCATTTGAGCGAGCTTCAGGCGAGATATAGACGAATGTATCTAATAAAGGGCTTACGTTTACATAGTAGTTTTCTCAATCTGTTTAGTGCTCCTGCTCCTACTGTTAGCTCGCGAAATCCCCCCCGACTCGCACGCTGATGACCGGACAGGAGCCTTTTTATTGTAATAAAGAAGCCCATTGATCTCAGAGAGGTCAATGGGCTTCTTTGTGCCATGTCTAATCCTTGTTAGGGATAAATAGGCTAGCTGTGCTTAGTAGGTCTTAAAACCGACCAATCACTGTTACATTTCCTTTCACTTTATCCCCGATTTCGATGTCAAGTTTTGCCGAAAGGGGAAGGAAAAGGTCAACTCGGCTTCCGAACTTGATGAAACCGATGTCAACACCTTGCTCTACGCGCTGTCCTTCTTCGAAATAGCTAACGATACGCTTGGCCATTGCTCCTGCAATCTGTCTGAGAAGGATCTCAGAGCTTCCATTGTCAATGACAACAGTGGTGCGCTCATTTTGCTCAGAGCTCTTTGGGTGCCATGCCACGAGGTATTTGCCTTCGTGATAACGGAAGTAATTGATAATGCCTCCGATTGGTGAACGGTTGACGTGCACATTAGTAGGTGACATAAAGATGCTGACCTGTAGTCGCTTGTCTTTAAAGTATTCTTTTTCTTCTGCTTCCTCAATAACGACTACACGTCCGTCGGCCGGAGCGAGAATAACATTATTGTTGGTGAGAAGTACATCGCGGCTGGGATTTCTAAAGAAATACGCGATGAAGCCGAGTAAGAACACGGCGAGTGCGCTGTACGGTATGATGAGCTTTGGCGCAAGCAAGTACATACCAAACCCAAGAACTATGAAAAATATCACAGCTACAACGAGCATTCGGCGGCCTTCAGGATGGATTTTCCACATAGGGGACTGGAGAGTAGTCGAAAGGATAACCTAGCAAACGGTGCTAAGTTTTCAGCGGACAAATATGAGGTAAGCTGAGACGAATGGAAGTAAAAAAATGAACGCATCAAATCTATCAAGTAACCCACCATGTCCAGGCAGTAGCTTTCCACTGTCTTTCACAAAAATACTTCGCTTTAGCATAGATTCGATAAGATCTCCTAAACTTCCAAAAATTATAACAATTACAGCAATCGCGAACCAGTCACGGTGACGTATCACTGGTAGGTATTCACCAAGGATATAAGATGAAATTAGAACAAGTACAGCACCACCTGCAAATCCTTCCCATGTCTTTTTAGGGCTGATTCGAGGGAGTAATTTGGTTTTACCTAGGGTACTTCCTGCGAGGTAAGCGCCTGTGTCTGACAACCATGTGAGCAATAAGATGCCCAGAACGAGCTGCCAGTCAAACTGACCTGATTGGTAGGCGATGTAATCGAGCATCGCAAACGGAGCTCCGATATAGACCGTTCCCATGACCATCATTCCTACGTTTTCGAAAGGATGCTTGGATGCAGCGAACAGTTCGTAGATAAACATCAAAAACAGCAGTGGGAAAAACGCCAAGATGAGCGCGAAGAGAAGTTCTTCACGATTTGGCAGCCAATCAAACAAGACTGCAGAGGCAATTAGGTGCGGTGCTAAACCAAATGCAAGCCCCAATCCAATGCGTACACGGTCTCTTCTTTGATACCGATCGAGCACCATGCTGTAGAACTCATACAAGCACAACGCGGTGACAATGGAGAAGAGCGCCATGAAGGAATAAGGGCCACCAAGTAGGCCACCCAATATGAGTGCTACAAAAATAACAGCACTAATCGCTCTGGTACGAAGTCCACTCATCGGCGGTAAAATAGGGGAGTAGAATGGTGTAGAGGTAGAAAAGAATGAAATCGCCAATTAAAGAGTGCGATTCTCAAGAAGGTTAAGGTAGTAGATGATCGGTCAATTCATCCTTCTCGTCTAAAGGGAGTCCTTCTTTTGGTTTCAACAACGGGAGAAAGAAATACAGCGCTGTTGCTGCGACAACCATCGTGGCAAGTACTTGCCAGGTGTCAACCTTGTCAGTGGCTTCAGCAGCTTGTTCGACATCCATCCAAGAAAGTCGTACCGCCAACGCCTGTAATCCATTGAAAAGGAAATGGACAACAATCGGTATCCAAAGGCGCTGACTGTAATATGCCAGAAAGCCGAGCACAGCTCCGAGGAACACTCTTGGCAAAATTCCCGCAAACTGCATGTGTACCAAGCCAAACATGAGTGCTGTTACCCAGATGCCGAAATGTGAACTACCCGTCGATCGAATAACCGATGGTTGGATAAGGCCTCTGAAAATAATTTCCTCTCCAAGGGCTGGAAGTATTCCTATGATGACGAGGACCAGCGCAAACGTTGGCCAAGAGGAAGATGTAATAAGTGTATCGAGTACACCTGCAATGTCTCCTTCTATAGAGGTGGCCCATTCCGGTAGGTCGACCGAAGCATTCATTGATGCAAGTGCACCGGTAAAGCCAAGAGTTAGCACAAATGCGAGGACTCCCATCAGGAGCTTAGAAGCATCTGGTGCCTTGTCGAGGGTTAATTCTTTAAGCCACGTTTGAGGATACAGGACCTTTGCACTCACTAATCCCGGTACTAAATAGGATAACAATTGCGAGATTCCGATCACTGCGGCTAGTACCCCTGCCGAAAGGCCGAGCGAAGGAAGACCTTGGCCGAGCTCATCTATGGAGTAGCCGTTTAGCATCAAAATGCCTAGGACGGCAAGCTGTGCAATAATGGTCCCAGCCATCACAAAAGCAAAGGTTACCCAAATTCTACGTCGATTTTCTGAAGGATCAGGCTGCACACATATACATTTGCGGTCAAACGAGCTAATTGCCCTATGACCAGATTGAGTGTAAACATCAACAAAGTGGCCTTGCTGCGCAATTCTCGCGGTGGAAGTGTTCCTAACTTATTACAAGTCGCGAAAGATTGCGAGCGTTTTGGAGCCCAAGGAATAACCGTTCATCCTCGGCCAGACGAGCGCCACGTGAAGCGAAGCGACATTATGCCGCTGAAAGAAATCGTTACTACCGAGTTTAACATTGAAGGATATCCTTCAGATGACTTCGTAGAAATGGTGCTGAAAGCCAATCCTGCACAGGTTACGCTTGTACCTGACGCTCCTGGTCAGCTGACTTCCGATCATGGTTGGGATGCAATCAAAGAAATGCATCGGCTTCAAGACTTGTCAAAGACCTTTAAAGAAGCAGGAATTCGCCTCTCTATATTTCTCGATCCAGCCGTAGATCAAGTAGAAGCTGCCGCCAAAACAGGTACAGATCGGATAGAATTCTACACAGGACCCTATGCTGCAGGCTTTCGCCAAAACTCTAAAAAGGCAGTTTCACCTTACGTCGATGCAGGGAAAAG
Organism: Saprospiraceae bacterium; assembly: GCA_045110575.1. Lineage (GTDB taxonomy): Bacteria > Bacteroidota > Bacteroidia > Chitinophagales > Saprospiraceae > CALDTK01. The sequence continues at coordinate 73,784 of JBGCGF010000020.1, read as the reverse complement.
AGCCCTCGAAGTTGGTTTGGGAATCAATGCTGGGCATGACCTTGATCGCGACAACTTGGCCTACTTTGTTAAGGAAGTTCCTGAGGTTCTGGAAGTTAGCATCGGACATGCGTTGATTGGAGATGCATTGTACTACGGTTTAGAGAACACCATTTCTATGTTTTTGCGAGCGTGCAAAGGGTAGGGGAGTGTTACTGGAATTGCGTTCAGAAAGGCGACGTGCAGAAAACATTTGCAGGGTAGCACCTTTTTATTGCTCGTTCCGGAAAACCTACCTACATTTGCGCTCCGAATTTGAATCCTAACAGGAGACAGTATGCTAATCATTGATGTTAAAGAAGGCGAGAGCATTGACCGCGCCCTTAAGAAGTACAAACGTAAGTTCGAAAGAGCTGGTTTGATGCGATCACTACGTGCTAATAAGTACTTCACAAAGCCAAGCGTTGTACGCCGCCACGAAGTATTGAAGGCAATTTACAAGAAGCAGACCTACGGGACCTAGTATTCTTGTATTGGCACTTGCTGTTTACGTGTGCGTAACCTATCTTTCCCAGGTAGCTTACGTCTATGCAGAACACACTTGCCGTATATCGCGATCACTTAGTTTACGAACGTAGACTGTCTGATCATACGGTAACTGCTTATACCGCTGACCTAGATCAGCTATCTTCACTTTTGAGGGAGGACTACGGCCTGACTGCATTTGATGCGGTCAGGCCGTCGCATTTGCGGAGCTATCTGATCTCCTTAGCTTCTGACGGTGCAGTTAATAGCACCTTGGCGCGCAAGCTTGCGGCCATTCGTGGGTTTTTCGCTTTCGCCAAAACCCATGGGTTTATCAGCACGAATCCATCAGCGGTGCTGCGCAGTCCGAAACTGCCCCAAAGACTTCCTCCAGCAGTATCTGCACCTAAGTTAGGTCAACTCCTCCAGCAAGAGTGTTTTGCGGACGACTTTGGAGGACAGCGAGACTTAACTGTTTTAATCCTCTTGTATAGCCTAGGCTTACGTCGGGCGGAGCTCCTTTCTCTTCGAATTGGAGATTTCACGAAAGGAGCAAAAGAATTACGCGTACTGGGCAAGCGTTCTAAAACGCGACTTCTTCCGATTCCTGATCATGTTCACTCACAGGTAGAGCACTATCTCACCAAGCGTGCGGATGCTTTTCCTGATGATGACCAAGAGGAACTCTTTCTGACCAATCGAGGGAAGCCTTTTTACCCCAAGGCTGTCTATAATCTCTGTCGTAAGCACCTAGAGCGAGCAGCTTGGGCCGACGGACGATCACCTCACCTCTTACGGCACGCCTTTGCTACTCATCTTATGGATGGAGGAGCAGACCTACGCGCGGTACAAGAGTTGCTAGGCCATTCGAGTCTTGCGTCTACGCAAGTCTACTTGCATGCTTCGCCGAAGCGACTCATTGAAGTTTACCAAAAGGCCCATCCTAAAGCTGGCTCATCGAGCAGTTGAAGAAGAATAGGGCTTCACACTCTCTTACTTTCTTAAAGTATTAAATCAACCCACATGACCGTACAAACAGTAGCTCCCCAATTCAAAGCAGATCAAAAGCTCATTTCTTATATCGAGGCAAAGCTCGGAAAGCTATCGACCGTGTTTGATCGTATTATAGACTGCAGTGTTACGCTTCGCCTTGAGAATTCAGGCCAAGTAAAAGATAAAATTGCAGAGGTTAAGATTCACGTACCAGGTGCCACGCTTGTTGCTACAGAAAGTCAACGAAGCTTTGAAGCTGCGGTTGACTTGTTATCAGATAAGATGCGCCGTCAGCTTAAGCGCTACAAGCAGCGCCAGTCTAGAAGCGTCCGTTAAGCAGAAATCTCTATTTCGCGTAAACCAAAGGTCAAGGGAAGGGGTTCTTTTTTTACAAATCATCACTATGCAGATCAACCTAGAATCCCTTCCCAAGACCTTCAATCCGACCCTCAAATCGCTCATCACGCGAAAAGTGGAGCGTTTAGGTAAATTCTACGACCGAATCGTAGAAGCGGATGTGTACATGAAAGAAGATGCAGATCCTAAGCATCCGGCCATTGCTCAGATCCGATTAAACGTTCCAAATGACACGCTTTTCTGCGAAGAACGTGCAGCATCGTTCGAAGAAGCGATCGATAAAGCAAGTAATGCGATGGAACGGCAAGTGAAAAAATTTAAAGAAAAGCTCCGTCCGCACGCATAATCAGGCAGTTATGCATGATTGAGCGCGCCGATCGACCCTTTTGCGAAAAATAGAGTGATATTTTTTCTCTCTAGGGGTGGTGGCATAAACAGAAAAGCCTATCTTTGCCCCGCCTAAGCAAAAAGCTAGGCGGGGTTTTGATTTCAAAGCCTCGTTTTTCTGCTTAGGTATTTCTTTGACATACAGTGTTTTGTATTCGTTTTGAATGGCGATTAATGGTCCGGAGGGGCCATTTTCCAACAGTTTCCATTCAATCAAGCCGATGTAGCTCAGTTGGTAGAGCAGCTGATTTGTAATCAGCCGGTCGGCGGTTCGAGTCCGTTCATCGGCTCTATTTTAATAGAGGGCGAATCAAAACACTAGGGGGTGCGCCGGAGTTGGAGAGCCGGGCTGGACTGTAAATCCAGTGATTCGTCTGAATAGGTTCGATTCCTATCACCCCCACATATTTTTAAGCGGGAGTAGCTCAGTTGGTAGAGCATCAGCCTTCCAAGCTGAGGGTCGCGGGTTCGAGTCTCGTCTCCCGCTCATAAAATATTGCCTCAACTCAAACGTGAGTTGAAAGAACTATCTAGGTTTTGCCGAAAGGTGAACCAAAAATCATTCGTTCTTCGTAACAGAGGAACATTGATTTTTAGCCGACGTAGCTCAGGGGTAGAGCACTTCCATGGTAAGGAAGGGGTCGTGAGTTCAAATCTCACCGTTGGCTCTACTTTAGTCTTTTTACAAGGCGAAATAAAATTTTAAAACAGGTTCCCTTAGGTAGCGGGGCACCAAACCGGCCAGCAATGCTCGGGTAACAAACGCTTCCATTTAACAGCTAATAAACCACGACCAATGGCTAAGGAAACTTTCGAAAGAAATAAGCCGCACCTGAACATCGGTACCATTGGGCACGTCGACCACGGTAAGACGACCCTAACCGCTGCTATCACTAAGGTGCTTGCTGATCAGGGACTTGCTGAAAAGCAAGACTACGATAACATCGACGCTGCCCCCGAAGAAAAGGAGCGCGGTATTACAATCAACACCGCACACGTTGAGTACGAGACGGAGAATCGTCACTACGCACACGTTGACTGTCCAGGTCACGCTGACTATGTTAAGAACATGGTTACGGGAGCTGCACAAATGGACGGTGCTATTCTTGTGGTTGCTGCAACTGATGGCCCTATGCCACAGACGCGCGAGCACATTCTTCTTTGCCGCCAGGTTGGTGTACCTAACCTAGTAGTATTCATGAACAAGGTTGACCTTGTTGATGATGAGGAGATGCTTGAGCTCGTTGAGATGGAAGTTCGCGAACTTCTTGACCAGTACGACTTCGACGGCGATAATATTCCAATTATCCAGGGATCTGCACTTAAGGCACTCGAAGGAGATGCTGATGCAGTTAACAAGATCAATGAGCTAATGGCTGCGTGTGATGAGCACATTGCTGAGCCAACACGTGACGTTGATAAGCCGTTCCTAATGCCAATTGAGGACGTATTCTCAATTACAGGACGTGGAACAGTAGCAACAGGACGTATCGAGCGTGGAGTAACTAATGTTGGTGATCCAGTAGAAATTGTAGGAATGTGTCCTGCAGGAGAGAAGCCTCTCACTTCTACTGTTACTGGTGTTGAGATGTTCCGTAAACTTCTTACACGTGGTGAAGCTGGTGATAACGCTGGTATTCTTCTTCGTGGAATTGAGAAGACAGCGATTCGTCGTGGACAAGTAATCTGCAAGCCAGGTTCAGTTAAGCCACACACTAAGTTTAAGTGTGAGGTTTACGTTCTCTCTAAGGATGAGGGTGGCCGTCACACGCCATTCTTCAACGGATACCGTCCACAGTTCTACTTCCGTACTACGGATGTTACTGGTGATTGTGCTCTTCCAGAGAATGTTGAGATGGTAATGCCAGGAGACAATGTTTCTATGGAGGTTAACCTTCTTGCAGCAGTTGCAATGGATAAAGGTCTTCGCTTCGCGATTCGTGAAGGTGGCCGTACCGTAGGTGCAGGTCAGGTGACTGAAATCATCGAGTAAGAAACACCAGTTTCTTATCGGTACGCAAGTACCACCAAGCATGAAGATTTAGCGCCTCAATTGGGGTGCTAAATTTTCGTGTTTAAGAAAAACTCTACTTCAATGGAAGAGAGTTTATGTCAGGGTTGCCTCGCCGGGTAATCGTTAACTGACAAGGTGGATGAGCACTTCTAGTGATCATCCATCACACACGGGTGTAGCTCAATTGGTAGAGTAGTGGTCTCCAAAACCATTGGCTGGGAGTTCGAGTCTCTCCACCCGTGCTTAAACTTGCGTCGAAAATCTGCATTTTTGTAGAAACTTCGACGTTGTTTTCGTGGTATAAGAAGGATTGCCACTTGGCAATTACTCCTATCACACAATTCAATACAATGGGAAGTCTTCAGACCTACATTCAAGAAAGCTACAACGAGCTCATCAACAAGGTGACTTGGCCTACGTTCCGTAATCTACAATCGGATACCGTAGTTGTAATTGTAGCAACGATCTTGCTAGCCTTGCTGATTTTCGGCATGGACTCAATTTCTAACTTTGTTCTTGGCCAAGTTTACAAGCTTAACTTCTAAGCGAAAGCTTACGAAGACAACCCCCACGTATCATGTCTACCGCAACCGAACAAGACAAGGACACCCGATGGTACAGCCTTCGTGTAATCTCTGGTAAAGAGCGCAAAATTAAAGAGCGCATCGAAACGGAAATCAGCCGTAATGGCTGGGAGTCTGGGATACCTAAGATTCTTGTTCCTACAGAGCGTGTGTTCAAGTTCCGTAATGGAAAGAAAGTAATCATCGAACGTAATATTCTTCCAGGATATATCCTGATTGAAGCAGCAGATGATTTCTTGAACGGTGAGACCGTCGGTACAATCTCTGGATTGCCTGATGTGATGCACTTCCTCGGCAAAACTAGCCCTATCCCAATGCGGGATTCTGAGGCAAATCGTCTGCTTGGTAAAGTAGATGAATCGAAAGATGCTGAGGACACAATGATCGAACCTTTCCTTGAAGGTGAAACTGTCAAGATTGTTGACGGACCGTTTAACGGTTTCGTTGGTGATGTACAGGAAGTCAACGAGGAGAAGAAGAAACTAAAAGTAATCGTCAAGATCTTTGGTCGTGGTACAGAGGTAGAACTCAACTACGGACAGGTCGAGAAGCAGATGTAATTTAATGTCGGCGCTTTCTGCGTCGATTTCACCGTGGGAGGGTGGCCTTAGAGCTGCGTGATTGACCACAACGAACGAACACCATGGCTAAAGAAGTCGAAACATTCATCAAACTCCAGGTTAAGGGAGGCGCAGCAAACCCTGCTCCCCCGGTTGGTCCAGCACTAGGTGCAAAGGGCGTAAACATCATGGAGTTTTGCAAGCGTTTTAACGCTTCAACAGAGGATTCACGCGGTAAAGTATTACCGGTAGTAATCACTGTTTACAAAGACAAGTCTTTTGACTTCGTCATCAAGACCTCACCTGCAGCAGTGCAGTTGCTCGAGGCAGCAAAGCTCAAGAGCGGAAGCCCTGAGTCAAATCGTGTCAAAGTAGGAAGTGTAACCTGGGATCAGGTTCGCGCTATTGCTGAGGACAAGATGGCAGACCTAAATGCTTTCAAGATTGAAAGCGCCATGAAAATGGTTGCAGGTACTGCTCGCTCAATGGGCCTCAACATCAAAGGCGACGCTCCATGGGATTCAGCATCAGCTGAGGCCTAATTCACTAGACTATTCATCAGGGAGCTGGATGCGATCGATTCGATCTAACATCAGCGTTTGAACCTAAACCTTTTTTTAATGGCAAAGCTTACCAAGAAGCGAAAAGCCGCTGCCGAGAAAGTCGAGGCAGACAAGCTTTATCCGCTTACTGAGGCCATGAGTCTCATCAAGGAAGTCAACACTGCGAATTTTAACGCAAGTGTTGATGTGCATATCCGTCTCGGTGTAGATCCGCGTAAAGCAGATCACGCTCTCCGTGGCACGGTTACTCTCCCACACGGCACCGGTAAGGTGAAGCGTGTACTCGTATTCTGTACAGAAGACAAAGTAGAAGAAGCCCTCGCAGCAGGTGCAGATTTTGCTGGTCTCGATGAGTACGTAACGAAAATCTCTGGCGGTTGGTTCGACTTCGATGTCGCAATCGCTCAGCCGAACGTAATGGCTAAGGTCGGACGTATCGGTCGCGCATTGGGCCCACGTGGTTTGATGCCAAACCCTAAGACCGGAACGGTTACTCCAAACATCGCAGCAGCAGTAGCTGATGTGAAAGGAGGTAAGATCGCTTTCCGTGTCGATAAGACGGGTATCATTCACTCTAGCATTGGACGCGTCCAGTTTACAGCTGAACAGCTGAAAGACAACGCCAATGAGTTGCTCACTACCATCCAAAAGATGAAGCCGAGTAGCGCGAAGGGTACATATTTCAAAAGCATCGTTGCGGCCTCTACCATGAGTCCGGGTGTTAAAATTGATCCACGCAACTACCGCTAGGTAGTGCTCGAAACTTAACGTCATGACACGTACACAAAAAAATGATGTCCTCGAGTCTCTCAAAGTAAAGTTTGCTGAGTCGGATTTCTTTTACATCACAGACGCTAGTACTTTAACTGTAGCTGAAACGAACGAACTTCGTGCGGCTGCATTTGAGTCTGGAGTAACCATGCAAGTGGTTAAGAATTCACTCGCTCGCAAGGCCCTCGAGGCAATTGCAGACGTGAAGGATACAACAGAAATGCACAGTGCCCTCGTGGGACCTACTGCAATCATGTTTACCGATGTTGCCAAAACTCCAGCAGCTCTTATCAAAGAGTTCCGCAAGAAGCACGAGAAACCAGTTCTCAAGGCAGCTTATATCGATAGCGCTATCTATATCGGAGACGATCAACTAGAAGCACTAGCGAGCATCAAATCGAAGGAAGAGCTTATTGGCGACATTATTCTCCTTCTTCAGAGTCCAATCAAGAACGTTGTTGGCTCACTTCAATCAGGTGGTAGCACTATCGCAGGTCTTCTTAAGACCCTCGAGGAGCGCGCCGCTAGCTAAACTAACTTTCGTCGCAAGGTGTGTTACGACTCCTACGCGGCTTAACCCTTTTTTCAAAGGCTTCCAGCGAAGCGATTTTTTCAAATCGATTAGCACCAAACATTGTCCATCATGGCAGATTTAAAAGAACTCGCAGAACAGCTCGTCAACCTTACAGTTAAGGACGTGAGCGAATTAGCAACTATCCTTAAGGATGAGTACGGCATCGAGCCTGCAGCAGCAGCAGTTGCAGTAGCAGGTCCAGGCGCAGGCGGCGGAGACGCAGCTGAGGCTCAGACTGAATTCACGGTAGTACTTACATCAGCTGGCTCAGCAAAGCTTGCAGTTGTTAAGGAAGTGAAAGGACTCCTCGGAGTTGGCCTTAAGGAAGCTAAGGAGCTCGTCGACGGTGCACCAACCAACATTAAGGAAGGTGTAAGCAAGGACGAAGCAGAAAGCCTTAAAGCTTCTCTCGAAGGAGCAGGTGCTTCTGTTGAAGTAAAGTAATTCAGTTTACGAATTGAACCGTAATACGTCCCACTGGTTGTTCTTTATGAATTCCAGTGGGACCTTACTGGTTCCTACGATAACCCCTCCACCCCTTCAATTCTATGCCTGCAATAGGCGAACCCCGATCCTGACATAGAATGTACGTTTTGGCTGTCTCTAGGTGCACACCTAGGTTCGGCCTATCGTTGTTTTTGGCCAGTTGTTTAAGCGGTAACTATAGAAGAACCTTGTATAGGTTCTTACAACCACTTCTACTTCCAGCCTGCCTTTTTTCGAATCTTACAAGACTGTACCCATGGTTACCACCGGCCAGCCAGGTTCTACCGGAGAACGTTTTAACTTCGGTAAAATCAAACTAGCCCCCGCTTATCCCGATTTGCTGGGCATCCAAATTCAGAGCTTCCAGGAGTTCTTTCAATTGGAAACTACGCCCGAGAATCGACACACAGAGGGTCTATCGCGCGTATTCAAGGAGAACTTTCCGATCTCCGATACACGAAGTATTTTCAATCTCGAGTTCCTCGATTACTACATCGATCCTCCGAGATATTCACTAGAAGAGTGTATCCACCGTGGACTCAGCTATAGTGTTCCGCTCAAGGCCAAGCTTCGCTTGTCTTGTAACGATCCTGAGCACATTGACTTCCAGACGATTGTACAGGATGTTTTCCTAGGAAACATCCCATACATGACGCCTAAGGGAACGTTCATCATCAACGGAGCGGAGCGAGTAATCGTAAGTCAGCTACACCGTTCACCTGGTGTATTCTTCGGTCTCAACTTCCACCCGAACGGCACAAAGCTTTATTCAGCGCGTGTTATCCCTTTCAAGGGAGCATGGATGGAGTTCTCAACGGATATCAACACGGTGATGTATGCGTACATCGACCGTAAGAAGAAGTTCCCAGTAACGACGCTTCTCCGTTCTATCGGTTTTGCATCTGACCAAGACATTCTTCAACTCTTCAACCTTTCTGACGAAGTCAAGTCTACCCGTAAGGAGCTTGAGAAGTCTCACGGCCGCAAGCTTGCTGCACGTGTTCTTCGTTCTTGGACAGAGGATTTCGTTGACGAGGATACTGGTGAGGTTGTTACTATTGAGCGTAACGAAATCATTCTTGAGCGTGACTCGATCCTCGACGATGAGGCTATCGACAAAGTGCTTGAGTCTGGCGTAGAAACTATCGTACTTCAGAAATCTGATGTCGACCAGGACTACACCATCATTTACAATACCCTGCAGAAAGATCCGACCAGCTCGGAGATTGAAGCAGTTAACTATATCTACAAGCAGCTACGTGGCACCGAGCCACCTGATGATGACACCGCACGCGGTATCATCGACAAGCTGTTCTTTAGTGACAAACGCTACAACCTCGGTGAAGTAGGTCGCTATAAAATCAACCGCAAGCTCGGTTCTGACGCAGCAGGAGATGTTCTCGTTCTTACGAAGGAAGACATTATCTCTATCGTTAAGTATCTAGTAAGCTTGATGAACTCTAAGGCAGAGATCGATGATATCGATCACCTGTCTAACCGTCGTGTACGTACTGTAGGTGAGCAGCTTTATGCTCAGTTTGGTGTAGGTCTTGCACGTATGGCACGTACCATCCGCGAGCGGATGAACGTACGTGACAACGAAGTCTTTACTCCGGTAGACTTGATCAACGCACGTACACTCTCGAGTGTAATTAACTCCTTCTTCGGAACGAGTCAGTTGTCTCAGTTCCTTGACCAAACCAACCCGCTTTCTGAAATCACTCACAAGCGCCGTATCTCGGCACTTGGACCAGGTGGTCTCTCACGTGAGCGCGCAGGTTTTGAGGTTCGTGACGTTCACTACAGCCACTACGGCCGTTTGTGTACGATCGAGACACCAGAGGGTCCTAACATTGGACTAATCTCTACTCTTTGCGTCCACGCAAAGGTGAACAAGATGGGCTTCCTAGAGACTCCTTATCGTGAGGTAGTCGATGGTAAAGTTGACGTTGTGGGCGAGGTACAGTACCTCTCAGCCGAAGGCGAGAACTTCAAGAAGATTGCCCAGGCAAACGCAGCAATCGACGGCGAAACCGGTGACTTCAAGACAGCTCGTGTAGCTTGTCGTGAGCACGGTGAATTCCCTGTTCTCGAACCAGAGGACATCGAGTACATGGACGTTGCACCTAACCAAATTGTAGGTGTATCGGCTAGTTTGATTCCTTTCCTTGAGAATGATGATGCAAACCGTGCCTTGATGGGCTCGAACATGCAGCGTCAGGCGGTTCCACTTCTACGTCCGGCAGCGCCGATCGTAGGAACTGGCCTGGAGGCAAAAGTTGCTCAGGATTCACGCATGCTTATCAACGCAGAAGGCCCTGGTGTCGTCGAGTATGTTGATGCACGTAAGATTACTATTCGCTATGAGCGTACGGAGCAAGACCAATTGGTTAGCTTCGAAGGCGATAGCAAGACATATCACCTGACCAAGTTCCTTCGTACCAACCAAGGAACATGTATCAACCTTAAGCCAATTGTGCGCAAGGGAGATCGCGTTGATGTGGGTACACTGCTTTGTGACGGTTACGCAACCGACAAAGGAGAGCTTGCACTTGGACAGAACCTCAAGGTGGCATTTATGCCATGGAAGGGTTACAACTTTGAGGATGCAATCGTACTCTCTGAGCGTGTAGTCCGTGAGGATATCTTCACTTCAATCCACATCGAGCACTTCGAGATGGACGTGCGCGACACGAAGTTGGGTGAAGAAGAATTGACCAACGACATCCCTAACGTTTCTGAGGAAGCAACTAAGGATCTCGACGAGCACGGTATCATCCGTGTTGGTGCTTGGGTAAGCGAAGGTGACATCATCATCGGTAAGATCACTCCGAAAGGAGAGTCAGATCCGACACCGGAAGAGAAGCTCCTTCGAGCGATCTTTGGTGACAAAGCTGGTGACGTCAAGGACGCATCGATGAAAGCCGCACCAAGTGTGAAGGGTGTCATCATCAACAAGCAACTCTTCGCTCGTGCGAAGAAGGATAAGGATCAGAAGGAGCAAGAGAAAGAAATGCTTTCTAAGCTCGACGATGAGCACGCCGTTAAGGTGAACGAGATTCGTACCATCATGGTCGATAAGCTCGCGCAAATCGTACGTGGTCGCGTATCTCAAGGAGTTAAGGACATCTATGGTGAGCAGATCGTACCGAAAGGCGCGAAGTACACCATGGAAGTACTTCGTAACATCGATGTACTCAAGGCTGACTACTCTGGTTGGACAACAAAGGATGATGATAACCAGCTTATCAGTCGTTTGCTCCACAACTTCAACATTAAGTACAACGAGGAAGTAGGTCGCTACAAGCGCGAGAAGTTCAACATCTCTATTGGAGACGAGCTTCCTGCAGGCGTTCTTAAGCTTGCTAAGGTTTACATGGCCAAGAAGCGTAAGCTCAAGGTTGGTGATAAGCTTGCAGGTCGTCACGGTAACAAGGGTATCGTGAGTCGTATCGTACGTCGTGAGGACATGCCGTTCCTAGAGGATGGAACTCCAGTAGACATCGTACTTAACCCACTAGGTGTACCATCTCGTATGAACCTGGGCCAGATCTTTGAGACGGTTCTAGGTTGGGCAGGTGAGAAGCTCGGGATGACCTTCGGTACTCCAATCTTTGACGGTGCAAGCCAAGACGAGATTGAAACGTACATCCAGAAGGCAAGTCTTCCGAGTCTTGGTCAGACATACCTCAGCGACGGTGAAACGGGCGACCGATTCCACCAGCGTGCGACGGTAGGTGTGATCTACATGTTGAAGCTCAGCCACATGGTTGACGACAAGATGCACGCTCGTTCTATTGGACCGTACTCGCTCATCACGCAGCAGCCACTCGGTGGTAAGGCACAGTTTGGTGGACAGAGATTTGGTGAGATGGAGGTTTGGGCACTTGAGGCATTCGGTGCTTCTAGTATCCTACAAGAGCTCCTTACGATCAAGTCGGACGACATCAACGGACGTGCGAAAGCATACGAAGCCATTGTTAAGGGAGACAACCTTCCTGAGCCTGGTATTCCAGAGTCGTTCAACGTTCTCGTGCATGAGTTGCGCGGATTGGCGCTCGACGTCAAGTTCGATTGATTCGAACAGGCTGTTTAAGAAGCTTTCGCCAAAACCTATCAAATGTGACTGGTTTTGGCGAAAGTTCTCAAACCGCCAAAGCGTTTGGTTTTAAAATCTTGCCCTGAACTTGCTGAAGGGAAGCTTACTAAAAACCTGAGGCGCAAGGCAAGTTTAGCGATGAAAGCCCCGTAGCAATGCGGGAAAAGCTGAACCTGCCAACCCCAACCGACCTCGCGTCGGTTAACTCCCTCAGCCAAACCTTCGGGGGCGGCGATCATCCCATCGAAGCAATTCGGTGGTAATAACAAGAACATGGCGTTATCAAAAAAGACCCCGGTACTCGATCAGAACTTCAGCCAAATCACGCTGACGCTCTCTAGTCCGGACGAAATACTCGAGCGCAGCTACGGAGAGGTGCTCAAGCCTGAAACGATTAACTACCGCTCTTATAAGCCGGAGCGTGACGGGTTGTTCTGCGAGCGTATTTTCGGACCTGTTAAGGATTTCGAGTGCTACTGCGGTAAGTACAAGCGTATTCGTTACAAGGGTATTGTCTGCGACCGTTGCGGTGTAGAAGTAACTGAGAAGAAAGTGCGTCGCGAGCGCATGGGACACATCAAGTTGGTGGTCCCTGTAGTTCACATTTGGTTCTTCAAGAGCTTACCGAACAAGATCGGTTACATGCTTGGTCTCAACACCAAGAAACTTGAGAGTATCATTTACTACGAGCGTTACGTAGTCATCCAGCCTGGTGTAAAGGAGGAAGATGGCATCGCGAAAATGGACCTCTACACAGAGGAGGAGTACCTCGATATGTTGGACACTTTGCCAGAAGGCAACCAGCAGCTTGAGGATTCTGATCCAACAAAATTCATGGCCAAGATGGGTGCCTCAGCGATCTTCGATCTGCTTGAGCGTCTAGACCTTGACCAGTTGAGCTATGATCTTCGTAACCAAGCGGCTACGGAGACAAGCCAGCAACGTAAGTCCGAAGCACTTAAGCGTCTACGTGTTGTAGAGAGTTTCCGTGATGGACAGACGCGCGTTGAGAACCGTCCGGAATGGGCGATCATTCAGTACTTGCCAGTTGTTCCACCGGAACTTCGTCCGCTTGTACCTCTTGATGGTGGCCGTTTTGCGTCTTCTGACCTTAACGACCTCTACCGTCGTGTGATCATCCGTAACAACCGTCTCAAGCGTCTGCTCGAGATCAAGGCACCGGAAGTAATCCTTCGTAACGAGAAGCGTATGCTTCAAGAGGCTGTCGACAGTCTCTTTGACAACTCTCGTAAGTCAAATGCAGTGAAGGCTGAAGGTGGACGTCCACTTAAGTCTCTTTCTGACATCTTGAAAGGAAAGCAAGGTCGCTTCCGCCAAAACCTATTAGGTAAGCGTGTTGACTACTCTGGCCGTTCGGTTATTGTCGTTGGACCTACCCTTAAGATTCACGAGTGTGGTCTTCCGAAAGGAATGGCTGCAGAACTCTTCAAGCCGTTCGTTATCCGTAAGCTCATTGAGCGCGGTATCGTGAAAACGGTAAAGAGTGCGAAGAAGCTCGTTGAGCGTAAAGACCCGATCATTTGGGATATCCTTGAGAACATTCTCAAAGGGCACCCGATCATGCTTAACCGTGCCCCGACGCTTCACCGTCTTTCAATTCAGGCGTTCCAGCCGACATTGATCGAAGGAAAAGCAATCCAGTTGCACCCTCTCGTTTGTACTGCCTTCAACGCCGACTTTGACGGTGACCAGATGGCAGTCCACGTACCATTGAGCCAAGCGGCGATTTTGGAAGCTCAAGTATTGATGCTTTCTGCGCACAACATGCTCAACCCACAGGACGGTTCACCAATCATGCTTCCTTCACAGGACATGGTTCTCGGACTTTACTACATCACGAAAGAGCGCAGCTCTACACCAGAGCACAAGATGCTTGGTGAAGGACGTCGCTTCTACTCTGCGGAGGAGGTGATGATGGCACTTGACGAAGGAAAAGTTGAGCTTCACTCTAAGATCACCTGTCGCGTGCGCACAGAGGATGAGAGTGGAAATCTCGTTCAGGCTCGCCTGGAAACAACCGTAGGTCGTGTACTCTTCAACCAAGCAGTACCAGAATCGGTACCGTTCGTGAACGAGCTACTAACGAAGCGCAACCTTAAGCGCATTATCCAGGGCATTATTACGCGTACGGACTTCCGTACCGTAGCGATCTTCCTTGATAAGGTGAAGGAGATTGGATTTAAGTGGGCATTCAAAGGTGGACTATCGTTCAACCTTGGAGACCTCATTACTCCTTCTCAAAAGCAAGCAACACTCGACGGTGCTACCGAAGCGGTAGAGGAGATCGTACAGTCTTACGAGATGGGTATGATTACCGCGAACGAGCGTTACAACCAGGTAATCGACAAGTGGAACAATGCGGATAATCGCATTACGTCAAACTTGATGACAGAGCTTCGTGAGCACAAGCAGGGTTTCAACTCTGTATTCATGATGCTTGACTCTGGAGCACGTGGTTCTCAAGCACAGATTAAGCAGCTTTGCGGTCTTCGTGGTTTGATGGCTAAGCCGCGTAAGTCTGGTGATACAGGTGGAGCAGTTATCGAGAACCCGATCCTTTCCAACTTTGTGGATGGTCTATCGGTACTTGAGTACTTTATCTCTACTCACGGTGCCCGTAAGGGTCTTGCCGATACGGCATTGAAGACAGCCGATGCGGGTTACTTGACTCGTCGTCTCGTTGACGTTGCTCAAGACGTTGTAATCCTCGAAGAGGATTGTGATACGCTTCGTGGAATTGAGACTTCAGCACTTCGCGAAGGCGATAAGGTGATTGAGTCTCTACAGAGCCGTACTGACGGTCGCTACACGTTGCACGATATCGAGCATCCTGAGACTGAAGAAGTAATCCTTGAAGCAGGTGAGTACATCACTGCTGACATGGCTAAGCTTCTCGAAGAGATTGGAGTTGAAAGCGTAACGATTCGTTCAGTACTCACTTGTGAGACTAAGCGTGGCGTATGTCGTAAGTGCTACGGAAAGAACATGGCGAGTGGCCGTGTTGCTGAGCGTGGAGATGCCGTTGGTATCATCGCTGCCCAGTCGATTGGTGAGCCGGGTACACAGTTGACACTTCGTACGTTCCACGTTGGTGGTATTGCAAGTGTAAACCGTACTGAGTCTAGCATCGCTGCTAAGTACAAGGGTACTATCGAGTTTGATGACGTTCGTACGATCTCTTCTAAGGATTCAGACGGAAAGGACATCAACATCGTACTCTCGCGTACAGGCGAGATTCGCATTGTAGACGCAGAGACTGGAAAGATCTTCATCACGCACCACGTTCCTTACGGATCAACGCTCTTCGCTAAGGAGGGTAGTAGTGTGAAGAAAGGAGATGAGCTTGTTGAATGGGATCCATACAACTCTGTAATCATCTCTGAGTTTGGTGGAGTAGTTCAGTTCGAGAACATCGAGCCGGGTATTTCTTACCGTACAGAGCGTGATGATCAGACAGGAATGGAGGAAAAGATCATCATCGAGTCGAAAGGCGCGAAGAGAATTCTTCCTACTGTTCGTATCTCTACTGCTGATGGTGAGGACGAGCGTAACTACAACATGCCGGTAGGTTCACGTCTAACCGTCCAAGACGGTGATGCTGTTGAAGCTGGTCAGATTGTAGCGAAGATGCCTCGTTCTGCAGGTGGTATTCAGGATATTACTGGTGGTCTTCCACGTGTTACTGAGCTCTTTGAGGCACGTAACCCAAGCAACCCTGCGGTTGTAACGGAGATCGACGGTGTTATCAGCTTCGGTTCTAAGATCAAGCGTGGTAACCGTGAGGTTATCGTGACTGCGAAGGACGGACAGAAGCGTAAGTACCTCGTAGGACTAAGTCGTCACGTACTCGTACAGGACGGTGACTTCATCCGTGCAGGAACGCCTCTTTGTGATGGTGCAACCGCACCGAAGGATATCCTCAACATCATGGGACCATTCGCGGTACAGTCGTACCTCGTTAACGGTGTCCAAGAAGTATATCGCTCACAGGGTATTACACTCAACAACAAGCACCTTGAGGTGATTGTACGTCAGATGATGCGCCGCGTGCTCATCGAGGATTCTGGTGATACTACATTCCTTGAGAACGAAGCGGTTGAGAAGTATGACTTCTTCGATCAGAACAACTGGATCTACGACAAGAAATTTGTTGTTGATGCAGGCGAGTCCGAGAACCTCAAAGCAGGTCAACTTGTAAGCGTGCGTCAACTCCGTGAGGAGAACTCATTGCTCAAGCGTGAGGACAAGAAGTTGGTGGAATCGCGTGATGCGGTACCAGCGACATCAAGTTCAATGCTACAGGGAATCACGCGTTCTTCACTTGGTACGACTAGCTGGATTTCAGCTGCGTCTTTCCAGGAGACGACGAAGGTTCTTTCTACGGCTGCGATTGGAGCGAAGGTTGACTTCCTCAACGGTCTTAAGGAGAACGTTATCGTTGGTAAGCGTATCCCAGCGGGTACAGGCCAGCGTGCATTCAAGGATCTCTTTGTACTTACTACCGATCAAGCTGAAGCACGTGACAAGCGTGAGTCAGAGCGTGAGGAGAATTACGAGACTGAGGTGATGGACTAAGGTTTTCCTTAGGCTTTCGCCAAAACATTAAGAGCCCCGCTTCGACTTTTGTTGGAGCGGGGCTTTTTTGTGCGCGGAGGTAAGAATTTTGAATTGGAGAACCCAGCTACGCAGGGACAATTTTGAATTTTGAATGCCGAGACGCGTGGGCGTTTGAGGATGCACTAAGCCAGTGGTTGGCGCGCTCTGCGCAGGCTGGCAGGGTAGAGCGCGCCTTTGTTTTATTCTTACCGGCGAACAGGTGATTCAGGACGGAGTGACTGAATTCTACATTACATTAGATGGTACAATTGAAATTTATGCGATACTGTTTTCTATTTCCAATTTCTATCGGGCTTCTACTTATTCTTAGCGCTACGCTACTGAACGCTCAAGTGGTTCTTTCTGATTCGATCAAGCTTGCTATTGAGACCGAAATGGTAGATAGGCTTGGTAGTGATACAGAGTTGACCATTAAAGATGTTAAATATCAGAAACTGATGTACAGTGTATTACAGTCCATCGCACTTAAATATTCGAAAGAAGGTGAATTCATTAAGGCTCACCCTTTGCATTTAAAGATGATCGAATTAGATTCCTCTAAATCAATATTTGGAATCAAAAAAGATGACTTAGGCCTAGGGTATCTCGCCGCAGGTAAGGATAAATTAGCCTTTGAAATACTTAATCCGTTCATCGAAAAAGCGAGTAAAGGCGGAAATAGAGAGAAAGCCAAGGTAGAAGATCTCTATGTGAAGTCTTTAATTCCAATGACGGTAGAAGCAGGGGACTATCAACATGCGTATGATATGTACAGCGAATTAATCAAGCTAGATTTATATCCCTATAATCATCATGCTGCAATTTTGGGGAGTTTATTAGAACTGCCTTCAGCCATTGTAAACCAGCATTTTAGAGATTGTTTTAGGTTGGATTCATATAGCGTTCCAAGTGCTGAGGAAATCCTATTGCTGCCTTTAATGCAGCAAAGATCTCATTTTACGGACCTCATATTTCAGAGGAAGGATGTAGAATTGAAGGATTTTATTCTTCTACTAACACCTGAGTACTTAGCTGGAATCCCAGAAGGGCAAAGTCGCATGTTAATTTTTCATAGAGAGGTCTCTATGTATTTTCTCGGGGAAAAGTCTTCTGAATTTCGTGAGGATTTGGAATCCAATCCATTCCCAGTAGAGTCATACTACAAGGACCTGTTTGATCTGTGGACTCTGCAGTTTGATAGTCCTAAACGTGAGCAAATTCGTCGATTGTATAGGAGTCAGTACTAGGCTGAATATTCAATCTCTATTGTCTTGAAATGTCAAGCATTAAATCCACTACCCTCTAATCTCCTCAATCAAGGCTAGTGTCTCTCTCGTCTTCTGTTCGAGCACAGCCCAATCTCCAGAAGCAATTAATTGTTTTGAAATAAGCTTAGAGCCCATACCTACACAAACGACACCTGCATCAAACCAAGCAGTGAGGTTTTCTCGGTCAGGTGAAACACCACCTGTAGGCATAATACTGGTCCATGGCTGAGGACCGAGGATTCCCTTCACGAAACCAGCGCCATAGACGCTGCCTGGGAAGAGTTTAACGACTTCCGCACCTAGTTCCTCTGCACGACATATTTCGGCGAGGCTGGCGCAGCCTGGGTTCCACATGACCTTTCTACGGTTGCAGACTACAGCGATATCTTCTCGTAAGACTGGGGTGACCACAAAATCAGCTCCAAGCATCATATAAAGCGATGCGGCAGCTGCGTCAGTAACGGAACCTACACCTAAGGCAAGCTCAGGACATTCTACAGCACAAAACTTACGGAGCGCTCCAAATACCTCGTGCGCGAAATCACCTCGGTTGGTGAATTCAAGAAGCCTAGCTCCTCCCTTGTAACAAGCTAGCGCAATTGATTTTGCTACTTCTACGTCACTGTGGTAGAAGAGTGGAACCATGCCTGTTGAGGACATGAGGTGTGCGACTTGGATGCGGGTATGTAAAGCCATTAGCGTGGGATGGGAAGTGAGATACGGGATTTGAGACTTGGGATAAAAAAAAGGGAAGTAGGACGACAGATTGATTTAAAGTTATGGTCAGAAATGTAAAGGCCAAACCCTCTGAACCACATCCAATCGCACCATCAATCCTACTTCTCTTATCGACTTACTCGGCCGCTGCCGTCACCTTCCATCAATTTCTCGACTTCTGCGACAGTGACAAGGTTGGCGTCACCAAAAATGGTGTGCTTGAGGCAAGAAGCCGCAACCGCAAAATCAAGGGCACGCTGATCGTCTTCAGGGTAGGTAAGTAGCCCATAAATGAGTCCCGCCATGAACGAGTCTCCTCCTCCAACACGGTCAACGATGTCAGTAATCTGGTACGTACGAGTACCATACTGAGTCTTTCCGTCATAGAGCGTTCCAGCCCATGAATTATGACTCGCTGATATAGAACCACGGAGCGTCACGACAGCTTTTTTACAGCGTGGGAAGCGATCCATCAGTGCTTGTTGCACCGGAAGGTAGCTACTTGCTTCAACATCGTGGCCTTTGGTTACATCCATTCCTTGCGGGTGAATGTCAAAGTGCTTTTCTGCGTCCTCCTCGTTGCCAAGGATGATGTCGCAACCTTCTACAAGAGCAGGCATGACTTCACGTGGATCCTTACCGTACTTCCACAAGTTCTTGCGGTAGTTGAGATCTGTAGATACAGTTACCCCAAGACGATTTGCAGCTTGAATAGCTTCAAGACAAGCATCTGCAGCACCCTGCGAAATTGCAGGTGTGATCCCCGTCCAGTGAAACCAATCAGCATCAGCGAAGACCATGTCCCAGTCGACCATACCAGGCCCCATTTCAGCAATTGCTGAATGTGCTCGATCATAGACGACTTTGGAACCTCTTGCGACAGCACCTACTTCAAGAAAGTAGATACCGAGTCTATCGCCACCACGGACGATTTTCGAAGTGTCAACTCCTCTCGCACGCAAAGCATTGCGCGCACAATCGCCGAGATCATTCTCTGGCAATCGAGAGACGAAGGTGGAATCCAATCCAAAGTTTGCCAGTGATACGGCAACGTTGGATTCTCCTCCACCATAGATGACATCGAAAGAACTCGCTTGACTAAAGCGTAGGTGATTAGGAGGAGATAGCCGTAGCATGATCTCTCCAAACGTAACAACGTTCATTCGTAAGTACTTTTAAAAAGGTGCTATGAAAAGGCTAGGCCTCCGTTGATGTCAAAGTTTGCTCCTGCTACAAATGAAGCTTGATCGCTTGCTAGGTATGCAACAAGATCAGCTACTTCATCAGGACTTCCTTCACGACGTAGTGGGGTAGCGTTCGCTACTTTTTCACGTACAGTATCAGGCGTAAATGTGTCGTGGAAAGCTGTAGCAATCATTCCTGGGTTAATCGCGTTTACGCGAATACCTTGAGGTCCGAGCTCTTTAGCCATTCCACGAGTGAAGGTCATAAGTGCACCTTTACTTGCTCCGTAAGCAGAAGCTCCGCCGCCGCCGCCATCACGTCCTGCTTGAGACGCAAGGTTTACGATTGCTGAGCCTTTAGGCATGTGTGGAACGGTACACTTGAACATTCGCAAGACAGAAGTCATGTTCAGGTCCATGATTTGCTCCCAAAATTCGATTGACATTTCGTCAAGCTTCTTGCGAGCAATAAGACCACCTGCGTTATTGACGAGGATGTGAATGTCGTTTCCGTAAGCCTTCGTTGCCTCAGCGATGAGGTTCTGACAGCTTTCCATGCTAGTAACATCTGCCTTTACGGCGATGCCTTCTCCTCCAGCTGCTTTGATTTGTTTTAGTGTTTCATCAGCGTCCGATTGGGTACGGAAGTAGTTGACGACGACTTTCGCTCCAAGTGAAGCGAGTTTGACAGAAATTGAACGTCCGATATCACGTGAGCCACCGGTTACGATAGCGACTTTTCCAGTTAAATCCATGTTGCGAGTATATTGCTTTCGTACGTTTTTTACGAAAACGTAAGAGGGTCACCGTTCCTATTTCGAGTGAAAAAGAGTTGGTTTTCCTTTGAAAAGGTTTAGAAGTTGAGTTGTTAGAATTGAAGTGTAAGCAGTTACCTACTTATGGGTTTTGGCGAAAGCCGCTCTATGCTAGGACAGAGCACCCAAATGATGACTGCAGCAAAAATTGCGAGTCCAGCACCAATGAAGAATACTGGAGAGTAATTGCCTCCTGCAGTTAACCAAGGGACGAGATAGGTAAGTCCAGCAGCAGCGAGTTTAGCAGCCGTTCCGGAGAATCCTGCTAGGGTGCCAACACTTTTACCACCAAAGAAATCGCTAGGTAAGGTTTGAACATTCCCAATAGCTGTTTGGAATCCGAAAAGAATTACAGCCATCAGTAGCACTGCTGTCGTAGGTCCACCAGGATTTGACATCGCCAACAAAGCGGGCAGCATGATGGCGCAACCCAATGTAATCGTCAATTTGCGCGTGGCATTGACACTTGATCCTGCTTTGAGTCGATTTTGAGCTAGAAGACCACCAAACCAAGCTCCGAACATGGCACCTACATAAGGTACCCATCCATAAAGACCGATTTGCTTGACGTCCATTCCGTATACCTCAGATAGGTAGATAGGAATCCAAAAAACAAATAACCACCAGATAGGGTCTATTGCTGCCGAGGATAAAATTACGCCCCAACTTTGTTTATGCCCTAGAATTTGACCCGTTGTAGGTACGTATTCATCTGGATCATCACTAAGCGCTTCTGGATTTTCCTTTTGTCCGTCGAGGATATATTTGCGCTCTTCATCTGTGAGCCAGTTGTGAGTCGCTGGATTGCCTTTTACAAGTGCTAACCATGGTATTAACCAAAGCAATCCTATTGCACCAACAAGGATGAAGATGACTTGCCAAGAGAAATGAATAGATAGAAAAGCAATTAGTGGAATTGAGATAATTCCACCTATAGCTGCCCCGGAATTAAAAATTCCTTGTGCTAGTGCGCGTTCTTTGATTGAAAACCATTCCGCATTGACTTTCGCCGCTCCTGGCCAAGCACCCGCTTCGGCGACTCCGAGAATACCTCGGAAGAGCACGAATGTTCCCAAGCCTCTGGCTAAGGCGTGCAAGGCTGTAGCAATTGACCAAAAACCAATCGAAAGCGCAAAGCCTATTCGTGTTCCGACCCAATCAAATATTTTTCCGAAAATGGCCTGTCCAAATGCGTAAGCAAATACAAATACGACAGAGATATAAGAGAATATCTCTTTACGCTCATCTTGATTCTTGTCGGGGTATAGTTCTTCCGCAATCTCTGGCCATAAGACGTTTAGAGATTGACGATCTATGTAGTTGATGACTGTTGCGAGACACACCAATGCGATGACCCACCATCTTAATCCTTTAACTTTCATAAGCTAGAAACTTGCTGGGGTGACAGAAGGAATAAAGTCCTCACGGTGAGGGCTAAAAACGTCGAGTAATACGCCGCTTTTCGTGCAAACGCATCCGTGCATGACATGAGGCGGGATGTAAAACGAATCGCCAGCTTTTAGCGTGCGAACGTTGTCGCCGATGGTCATTTCAAATTCACCCGACTCTACATAGGTTACTTGAGAGTGCATGTGTTCGTGAAGTTGGCCGATGGCACCTACACCAAAGCGTACTTTGACAAGCATGATTTTGTCGTCAAAACCCATGATTTGTCTGCTAAGACCAGGACCTACCTCTTCCCAGGGGAGTTCGTTTCCGAACAGGAATTCTTTACTTGGTTTAAGTGAACTCATAAGTTCTTTCGTTTGATTAAGAGCGGTCCCGTCCAGGTATAAGGTTGTCCAGATACGTCGAGGGTATGTTGTTGCTTTGAGCTGTTATTTTGGTTTGCAATGATGATGGTCCAACTCGCTTTATCTGCAACGGTTACCGTAACGGCCGTGTACTTCGCATTGTCGATGAGCACTTGTGGTTGGATCAATTCGGCATATGGTTTCTTGCAAATTTCTGATACTGGATCATACTTACCATGAGCGGAGATGACAGACACAAAGAGATGCTCTTTGGCGGCTGACTTGCTCAGCACATGAAAAGCGTCACGTCGAAGATTGAACTGTGGGTCATTCGCTCCAATGCGGGCAAAGACGATGGAATCGCCAGCATCAGCGGTACTCACTTGCGTGAAAAACTTGCCTTCGTTGTACCAAGACACTTTGTAGTGTGAGCTATCAATCTGTCCAGCTGCTTCAAGGAATGCATGCTGGTAGCCTGCGTCTTTCCCCAGTGCTTGTAGATTATCTAGCTCTGTCGTTAACTCAGCAGAACTTGTCATAAGCTGAGAAGCAAAATGAAAAGGTAGATCTGCAGAATGGGATTCGCTACTGTTCACTCGAAAGATGTCTAGCCAAAGCGGTTGTCCGCTCAATTTTTCATGAAGCAAGGCAACTGTACGATGAAGTTCCGTTCCTGGATATGCATTTCGATCCTTAGCACTTACAGCAGTATAGTTTCCTTCGTCAAGGTTGAAGAAGTAGCTTTCAGAAGGGTGAGCTTCACCTCTTTTGGTACTTCCGTTAAATTGACTTTTACGATCAAGTACAACCGTGTTGTGAGCGATGGTTTGCTTCGCCCACGTTTGATTTTCGGGGAGGTATCGACCTCCGCCTTTCTGATCGATGTTTACCCATCTAGCCGCTCCGTAATCTTGTAGTATTTCAGTGTCTCCAGCAAATAGCTGATAGGAAAGACGATCAAAATGACCGTGTCCCATGCCTTGCGTTCCAAATTTG
Source organism: Saprospiraceae bacterium (assembly GCA_045110575.1). GTDB lineage: Bacteria > Bacteroidota > Bacteroidia > Chitinophagales > Saprospiraceae > CALDTK01. Next base: position 50,541 of record JBGCGF010000020.1, on the reverse strand, counting down.
AAAAGGGCATTTATCCTTCCGTTAGGGTGGGGGACACCTCTCAGCGTTGCGATTCCTCCTCCTTTGCCATCTCGCCCATCCGACCATTGCTGACTTTTAAGCTGGGGAGGAGATACTTCGAGTTCATTCAGTGCCTTTGCAATCGCGAAGCCTGTTTGGTCAAGTTGGACTTTCCCTTGCTTCTGTGCGGTGGTCAATAACGTTTGCTCACGCCCACAATAGAAGTAGACTACATCAACTGCAGCAATCAACTCTCGAGAGAGGATTGACATTCCTTTTTGAGCATCATTGATCGGATAGAATACACCGCTTTCATCTGTCATGCCGACGAGTGCGTGAACTGCCTTTTGTAGCAGTCCGTCGCGATATTCAAAGATTTTAAGAGAAGGATCGTGTGTCTCAAGAGCTTGCGCAAAAACGATAAACGGCAACATGGCGTAACGCTGGTAGTAAGGACCTTCACTGTAGTAGCCATCAGGAGAAAACGCGTTATCGAGCTGGGCATAGAATCCTGCGTCTCCGTTCGGACTAGCTTTAATATCTCCACCGTCGTTGTCGAGTTTAAGCTTGGTCGTGATGCTTGCAGGCAGACCGTATAGCGCTCGTTGGAGCAAACCATCGTCGTCAAGTGCGATCGCTAGCATTCCGACGCCTGCATTTCCCCAAGTACTGTGGTTGTGTACTCGGTTGAAGAACTGCGGACTCTCCAAGGAGATGTAATCAGCATAAGGCCTCAAAAAGTCATTCTCGATAGTTCCCCGATCTTCTACAGATAGGGTAGGGCGAATGCTTGCATATGCCTGACTGCCGTAGACCAACCAATTCGCGTCATTGAGCGCTTGCCAAAAGAGCTTACCTGGTGCATAAGACTTCGTCGAAGGGTGTGCTCCAAAAGTTGGGTACTTCTCCGCGTAGGTCAAGAATAGCTCTCGCAAAAACGTGAAATATTGCTTGTCTTCCGTTAGCTGATATAGCGAACCTGCTTGCTGCATGAGCAAGAGGTTTCGCTTGTGCACCTCGTGCGTGTAGCCACCTGCCATGTCTTTAGGTACAGGGACTAGAATCCCATCATCCATCCAGTATTTTACCGCTAGTTGAGTAGCATTTAGCGTTTGCTGGAAGATTGGAGGAACGTTAGTTCCTGTTTGCACAGCTTTGACGACACTGGAAGGGACACTCAATGAGGAGTGTTCTTGTGCTTTCGCCAAAACCCCCGACAGAAGGATGAATGCGCCGATTAATAGAAACCTATTCATTCGTTGATGATTTTGTAGGTGTTACTATTTGAAACAAGCGCTACTGACTTCGTGAAGTCGTTTCTTTTGAAGGTGTACTCGGCAACCACGAACATTCTATTTTGAATTGTTGAGGTATGTCCGAGGTGAGCCTCGTAGATTTTTTTTAGGAAAGACTTGATGTCTTTAACTGTTGAAGTAAGCTCTGATGATTGAAAAGAGCTTGATACCGCATATAGAAATATAGCAGAAAGCCAGATGGCCCACGAAGATATAGAATAGGTGAGAAGAAGGTGCACAGGTAAATTCAAGATGGTAATTAGGACGATTGCACGAGCGTAATATCGTTCTCGGTAGAAGATTGAAAGGGGACACTAGCCGATGTGTACAAGGGCTGGTACGTTAAGGTTGATGCGGTCTAATCACTTCTCCGAAAAGAAGGGTGAGGACACTTTCCGTAGACAGCGCCTCACCTTCATCAATTAGTTAGTTGAGACTCAAAACTCACTAAAACAATTTCAATTTTGAACCCAGGCCTCTGGGTTAGTATTCTTTAACTCATAATGATCTCCTTCCGAAAAATCGGAAGGAGAAAATTACGAGAAGAGTAGTTAAACTACTCGATGTTGCGGATTTGCAACAAGTATTGATCTTTTCCAATGAGGAGTAGATCATACGGTCTAAGGTTTCAAAAGCAAGTACTACGAATTAGTAGCCAGCGTTTTGAGTGATCTCACCAAAGCTTGCAAGTACCTCAGAGATAGGAATAGGGAAAACGTGGTAGTTACTATTCACAGCTTGACCCATTTCTGCGTCAACTGTTCCAGTTCTCACCAAATCAAACCAACGCTGACCTTCAAAGGCAAGCTCTAGTCTTCTTTCTGCATGAATTGCATCTCTAACCAAAGCCTGAGTATTGAGCACAATGTGATCAAGCGGTGCTAGACCTGCTCTGGTACGGATTGGATCAAGAAGATCGAGTGCAGCTTCTGCAGAACCACCATTCTCATTCAAAGTCTCAGCATACAGCAGCACAACATCTCCTAACCTCATTTCAATCCAGTCATGGTCTGGACCACCAGTCTGAGGGTACTTTGCAGATGAAGAAAATGTTGATGTGTCAATTACTACAGTGAACCTTAAATCCGTTGAAGTAGCTCCTCCAAAAGCAGCAATTAAGTCTGGATCCAATGGCTGTAGCGATTTTGTATCTAGACCACCATACCAAGACCAGAATTCGGAAAATCCGTACTCGTCAACAATAGAACCTGATACTTGAGTTGCAAAAATGACTTCTGAATTCAGGTCATTATCTACACCGAAAATGTCAGCGTAGTTAGCTTGAAGGCTAACACCTGCTGCCGCGGCTCCATTTATAACCGCAGCTAATGGCGCTGCTGCACTGCTGAAGTCATTCAGTTGAACATATACTTTACCAAGCAATGCCTGAGCAGCAAGCATTGATGCTCGCCCGTTTGAAAGTCCTGAATTATCAAGAGCTGAAATAGCAGCTTCTAGATCAGGAATGATCACACTGCTATACACCTCTGCAGCTGGCTTTCTTACTAGGATCGATTGATCGCTAAGGCTTGGAGTACCTGCTAAATTCACAGGAACAGCACCAAATACACGTACAAGCTTGAAGTAAGACAAAGCTCTTAGGAAACGAGCTTCACCAACCTCAGAAGCATTTTCTGAGTTCTCAATGACAAGATTCGAACTAAGTATCGACTTGTAAAGAGCAGTGTAAAAAGGACCAAAGTATTGATCCTCCATAGCCGTTAGGTTGGCCCCGAACACGTCAAATTCAGTGTAGGGTGGCTCCAACATCAAAGCATTATCAGCTCTGAAGTCTCCCATTACTGCCATTGGCGTAACGGATCCAAGTTGATAGAAGTATGCTCCATTCAATACGCCTCCGTAGTCTGTCAAAGAGCTAGAGCTAGCGAGGTTAGGTGGAGACTGGTCCAAATCATTATCACACGACGTTAATAGAAACATCGGTGAAAGAAGAATTACAAAAAGTAGGTTAATTCTGTTCATGATTAAAAGTTTACGTTGAGTCCTAGAGAGAAACTTCTTACAACTGGGCTTGCACCCACCTGTACTCCGTAAGTGGTCGGTCCGAGGTAGCCACCATTTGAAGTGTTTACACCTTCAGGGTTGAGTGAAGTGTAATCATCACTCATTAAGTACAATAGGTTGGTCGCAGCGACATAAATACGTAGAGAGCTCAAACCGATACGGTCAACCTTCTCTGGATCAAGGGTATAACCTACGGTCATGTTCCTTAGCGCTGTGTAAAATGCATCTTGGATTTGTGCGTCCAACTGATTTCTAGATTGCGTGTAGTGCTTTCCGTTGTGATCAGCTAGGCCATCTCCATCAGCGTCGAAACTAGACCGTAGTCGTCCGCCAAATTCTGATCTCCAGTAGATCTCATCAATGTTGAAGACGTCTCCACCTTGAGCACCTTGAAATTGAAGTGATACATCGAAGTCTTTAAATGCAACTTGCGTGCTTAATCCCCAGTAGAAATCAGGCGTATTCTGCCCAACTTTAACGAGGTCTCCACCTTCAGCTACAGTTCTTGTATTGTCTATCTCACCGAATCCTTCTTCTCCAGGACTTTGTTGATCAACAACATAGTACTCAGAACTACTAAGTCCGATGTTACGAGTAGGATCTACCATGAAGCTGGTTTCAACCATTCCATCTGTCTCTAGTCCCCACATCTCGCCGATTTCTCCGCCAACATAGTTTCTAAATACTGGTCCACGACCAGACTGTCCGAAGATTACTTGAGGCAACTCTTCTAGACCACCTAGATCTGTAATTTCTGTATTTACAGTAGACATGTTAGCGTTGACATTCCATCGTAGACCAGGTCGGTTGATGATTGCAGCGCCAAGTTCTAGCTCAATACCAGAACTGGTTACATCTCCAGAGTTAAGTGCAATTGACGTGGTTCCTAATACCTCAGATACACTTTGATTGATCAAGATGTCTTCGATGTCAGAAGTGTAGTAATCTACACTAGCAGTAAAACGATTCTGTAGGAAACCTAAGTTGATACCGTAGTTCGTCTCAGTATTCGTTTGCCAAGTCAAATCAGGGTTAGCAACATCAGATGGAATAAGGAATCCTGTTCCGAAAATTGTCGCTTGAGGATTCAGAAGACTTAGTGAGTTGTAAGCACCCAGGAAAGAAGTAGTTCCCAAAGAACCTGCACTAAACCGAAGCTTAACATCCGTTAATAGATCTGAGTTGTAGAAGGACTCATTGTGTAGATTCCAACCCAAAGAAACAGCAGGGAACGTCTGGAACTTGTTGTTAGCTCCGAAGCGAGAATCTCCATCTCGTCTTATAGATACAGACGCTAAGTAGCGATTGTCATATGCGTAGTTGATACGTCCAAAAACGCTTCGTCTTGCAATCGTTTCGTTACGCTCGGTAATAGAAACATCAGCTGGATCTAAAAGGGCGAAGTTCAACGGTTGACCGTAAGGAACATTTGTACCGCTTAACGCGATTCCATTTCTGTAGAAATTCTGGAACTCTACACCCGCTACTGCAGATATATCATGACTACCTAATACTTTAGAGTAGTTCAACGTAGTCTCACTCAAAACAGAAGATCGTTTTAGATCTGTCTGGTTTAATCGAGTCTGGTTAGTACGAGCTCGAGAATCAAATTCTAGCTCTCTTGAAAAGAAGTTCTGTGTATCATTAAGATCACCACCTAGGACAGTTCGAAGCTTCAAGCCATCAGCAATTTTGTACTGGAGGTAAGAAGTTAAGTTTCCGAAGAAAGTTTTCTCATAGCTTTCTGTGTTGTCGAGCTTAGTTGCAGGGCCAGCATCTCCAGATCCACCAATACCATTTTGGTTTCTTCCGTAATGCCAGTCTTGTGCTGTCATACCGGGCTCTAGCGTGTAGATACTGTTGTTAAACGGAGCATCACCACCTCTGTAGCCTTGGTCGAAAGTATCGTCCATTCTGGTACCGTCACCACCTGTAGAAGTAACTCCAGCATCAGACAATGCTTGTCTTTTTGCATCCAAATCTTGAACGAAAGCAATAGATGCTTCTGTGTGATAGATTGGGTGAACGCTGTACGCTCTTAAGAGGTCTCTCATGTCGTGACCCACGATATCTCTATCACTCATGAAGCCATTGAAACTTAGTCCAGTTTCGAAACGCTCACCGAGCTTAGCGTCCACGTTCAAACGTGCATTGTATCGTTCAAACCCTTGCGTAATAACAATACCTTCTGTGTTAAGGTAGCCTACAGAAGCGTAGTACTTAACATCATCAGATCCACCACTAATACCGAAGTCGTGACTTGTACTCGTTCCTGTACGGAATAACCAATCTTCTACAGCCACTACATCAGGTGAGTTTCTGTTAGCTGTTAACCTGTAATCAACGAGCGCTGGATCAACCTCGGAAACATCATATGCTCCGCTGGCTATGCCTGCTTCTAGTTCGTCTGCCCATTCTCCAGCAGTTTTAAGTTGGTCAACATCGTTAACGTACCTGTTAGAAGTACTAACATAAGCGTTGTAGCTAATGGTTGGCTTTCCAGATTTACCACTCTTAGTGGTTACTAATATTACACCGTTTGCACCACGTGAACCGTAGATCGCTGAAGAAGCAGCATCCTTAAGTACTTCCAAACTTTCAATGTCGCTTGGGTTAACTGTTGCTAAACTTCCTGAGATCGGGAAACCGTTTACCACAATAAGTGGATTGGATGCGCCCGAAATAGATGCTGCAGCACGAATTTGAATTTTTGGGTCAGCTCCAGGAGAACCATCTTGGTTCTGAATTAAGACACCAGATAACTTACCTGCGAGGGCATCATCAACACGTGCAGCTTGTACGCCAGCGATCTCAGAACCACCAATAGAAGCAATCGCTCCGGTGTTGTGGGACTTCTTACGTGTACCATAACCAACGACTACCACTTCATCCATGGTTGTTGTGTTGGTCATTAGCTGCTCAGAGATAGTCGTACGAGTACCTACTGCTACTTCCTTCGTTAGATAGCCGATGTAGCTAAATACAAGCGTATCGGCAGGACTCGCAGAAATAGCATATGCGCCATTGAAATCTGTGATTGTACCGTTGGTTGTACCTTTTACAAATACAGAAACACCGATAAGCGCTTCAGCTTCATCAGTTACCGTACCTGAGATTTGATTTGCTTGCGCAAATATGAATGCCGGCATTAGCAATAATGCTACGGCGATGAGTAAGAAGCGGTTTTTCACGCTTCTTTTTTGGGTCCCGCTACAATGCCGTATGCGGTTCAAATGGAGTAATGTTTTCACAATTTGAGGTAGTTTTTGTCGAAGTGAAAGGTTGTTGAATACCAGTATGAATCCGGGAGGGACTCATTTCTGAAGTTCCAAAACAAGTGTTTTGGTTAAGGAATTTTTAAGCCTGAAAGCCTATAGAGTAGTTGGTATTACTGCATAGATTTTGTCGAAGCAATTAGGTGTTAACTACTAGTATGAATCCGGTAGGGATTCATTTCTGATGTTCCAAAACGAGTGTTTTGGTTTAAGAAATTTTAAGCGTAAAAGCCTATGATGTAATTCGTATTACGTCATAGAATTTTTGCTGAAGAGTAGTACATCTTGAAGGTGCGTAGCCATTGCGCTATTTGCTCCAAGTGCGTCTTTTGAAATAATGCAGTCCAATATTTGCTGATGCTCATGCAGTGTTTTCTGCAGATCATCATTGGCGCATATCTTAAGTTCACGGTATCGTTTGATGATATCTGGTGTGATAATCATCAAAAGTGATTGTAGTACAGTATTCTTAGAAGCCTCAGCAATCTTCACGTGGAAGAGCAAGTCTGCTTCTACAGCAGGGTCGCCAATTTCAATCATTGCTTTGTGCTGATCAAAGGCGTACTGCAAGTCTTTGATGTCTGCATCGGTCCTTCTCGTGGCTGCAAGTGCAGCAGCTTCACACTCGATGAGTGTTCGCGTTTCGACCAGAGAATTGAATTCGTGACCTTCAAAAGCTAGCACATCTCCAATGAGACCCTGCAACGCAGTCACTCCAACACCAACTACGTACGTTCCACTTTGAGGAGACGTACGTAGGACACCGAAAAATTCCAACTTCTTGATGGCATCGCGCACATAGCTACGTCCTACATCTAGCTGTTCAGCTAGGGCGCGCTCGCTCGGCAATTTCTGACCTGCATTTAGTTCACCGCTGTGAACCAGCTCTTTGATTTGCCCGACGATTTTATCGACTGGACTTTCGATCTGGATTCTAGAGAAGCTATCAAGCATATTGAGAAGGAATTGTGGTCGACCTTAAACTGGTTGACCAGTTTGTGGTCTGACAAACCTACACATAATTCTGATTTTTAAGAAAATGGACAGGTAAAAGTTTATAAGTACTATGTAACACGGGAGTTACGTGGGGGTTTTCTCTTCGAAAATCTTCTGCTCAACCAGTCTGCTGCCGCCGTTATACGCTGGGATTTCTACTTTTTGCTCGCTTTTATGGAATTGGGGCACCAACTTTTACCGCCTCAAGAAATGCGCGCCTAGTCAGTAAGTAGAGGCTTCGAGACCGTTTTACGACTGCCCACATGTCTTTCTTACCTTGGTTTACTCAAACCATTGGTATGCGGTCTACTTTTCACTACACAGTCTTCGGCCTTTTACTTCTTCTCTGTGCCATTCCAAAACTCGTGGCACAATCCTCTTTGCCGGATTCATGCAAACTGGCGATTGGGACCAATTTGGCAGGGATGTTCGACTGGGGAACAGAGCTTCCTTTCGTTGATCGTATGCACAATGCACGAGAATGGTATACCAAGGACATTGGCAATCCAAACGGAAGCCCTTGGAGCACCGACTTGCGCGATAGCCTTGAGTTGAGACCTGACGGTTACCCGGTTTCGCTTCCGCAAAACGTCATAAACTATGCTTACCCGCAAGCAGTCGCTACAATCTGGGCGGAACTAGACGGCTGGGAAGAAGGCGGCTACACCGTATTGTATGATGGCGACGGGGAACTTGCCTGGTGGGGTGGTTATGCAAACTTCGTAGATCACGGCAACGGTCGCATGACCTTCGATCTTGATACCGCGATAGCCAATGTGCTTGAGCTTCGAATCAATCGTTCGGAAGCAGGAGATCCTATTCGGAACATTCGCGTGTTGATGCCTGGGGCGGAGGCTACTTACGCCGATCAGCCGTTCGATGACGTCTGGCTAGATCGAGTTCGCATGTTCAGATCTGTTCGCTTCATGGATTGGGGGCAGACGAATAACTGGGGGCAAAAGGATTGGACCGCTTGGGATTCACCTGATCTATACGATTGGGATGCACGCCAACAGCCAGAGCACTACACGTACGCGCACAACAAGGGCATTCCCTATGAGCTCATGATAGAGCTTATGAATCAGGAAGACCTCGACGGGTGGGTCTGTGTGCCTTATCGTGCTAGTCCAGACTATATCCGCCAAATGGCAGAGCTGTTTCATGACAATTTGGAGCCTGAGCGAACCTTAACCGTCGAGTACAGCAATGAAAATTGGAACTGGCTTTTCGGTCAGGCAGCTTGGTGCAACAAGTATGGTGAATTGGAGACAGGATTACCATGGCCAGAGTGTACCGTCGGCTTTGTACAGCGAACGCTTGATATCTGGACGGACGTCTACGGTGCCGATACTGCTCGAATTAAGCGTGTGGTGGGTGTACAGACGGGTTGGCCAGATGTCGCTCAACGCGCCGTCTTCAACATGCGTCCAGGAAGCTTTGACGCCGTCGCCCCTACCTTCTACTTTGGATTAGGTGAGGATGGTGATGCTGCACTTGATGTACTCGGAGCAGCTGCAACCGCCGCGGATATTGCCTTCTGGGCAAGACGCAATATCACAGAAGGGGCCACACCGTACTTGCGAGAAATTAAGGAAACGATAGCTGATTCACTCCAGATACCAATGTTGTTTTACGAAGGAGGCCAGCACCTCACCGCTCAGCCTTTTGGTCAAGAACCTACTTACGCGCAAGCGCTACTTGACATCCAACGAGATACATCTATGTACAACATCTACATGGAGTGGTTCGATACGTTGCGTACCATGCAAGTAGGAGATGAGCCGTTACAGTTGCAGCACTTTTCACTGGTGACCGGGCGCTCTGCACAATACGGAAGCTGGGGCATGCTGGAGACGATGCATCAAGATACTAGCCTCATTCCTGCACCTAAGTTTAGGGCCGTAGCTGAGGTTTTGGCGAGCGAATGCGAAGCAGTAATATCAAGAAATGATGCCTTGCCAGAGAGCAAATTGGAGTCGCTAATTTTCTATCCAAATCCGGCTACCAACACAATATCTATTATCAACCTTGACGGTAATTCCTTGCTTGAATCTAGTAGCGTAGAGGTGTTCACCCTTTCGGGAAAACTCATTAAAACAGTCACGCTTTCGCAAAACAAGACCTCTGTTGATGTAGGTGACTTGGTCCCAGGCATGTACATGTTGGCGCTAAGTGGCGCGGATCAGGTGTTGACGGGGAAGTTGGTGATTGAAGCCTATTAACTCCTGAGACGTGGTGAACAGCAGCGGTAGTGCGCAAGGGGATCATTAGTCAATTAGAGGCGCAGTGCAAAATGCATATGCTTCTCAAAGAAGGCAATCCCGCAGGCATGCTGGGAGGATCCTCGTGCTAAGAAAGGAGGCTTTGCAATGATCGACTCTTTAGACAAGAGTCTTCCTGCTACCAGTCCAGCAGCCGAGCCGTCAGCAGCAAAGCGATCTCGTAGTGCAACGATCGAGCTTCATTTGTCCCAGCCAAAGGTTTATTGACCATCTTACGCAACCAAACCATCCCAGAGCGAGTACGGGGTAGGGAACAATCGAAAAACCATAGGGCATGCCCTTTGAAACCAAACAAGATCTATTGGGCTTGCTTGATGGCTGTGCGAAATGGAATCGCAAGAGTCAGCATGAACTGTATCGATTGTTCTACCCGTATGGTATGAGCATCGCGATCAGGTACATTCAAAATGAGGCCGACTCGATTTCTGTTGTGAACGATGCATTTATGAAAGTCTACAAGCATCTAGAGAAGTTCGACAGATCCAAGCCATTCAAACCATGGTTTCGGAGAATTGTGGTCAATACCGCCCTTACGCAAATTGCAAAAGAGGCACGTAGAACAAATCAAGAAACGAGCATGAATACGGAGAGTGATTTTCCAGACCGTGAAAATATCCTAAGCCAGATCGGTTACAAGGAATTGATGGGGCTCGTCCAATCGCTATCAACAGCATACAGAGCTGTGTTTAATATGTATGTTATCGATGGGTTTAAACATGAGGAAATTGCTAAGTCTTTAGGAATATCCGTAAGTACTTCAAAAACTAATTTATCCAGAGCGAGAAAGAAGCTTCAAGAACTTGTAACCCTACAATTACAGACTAATGGCTGAGCTTCCTAACGATCAAACGGACAAGTTATTCCAAGAAGGGGCGGAGCTACATGACTTCACCTACAACCCATCTGCCTGGAGCAGTATGGAGGAAATGCTCGATGCTGAGAAAAAGCGTCGCCGCATTTGGCCACTGTTTTTCTATGGATTATTGGGTCTGGGCTTGGTAAGTATGCTATACTTCGCATTAGCAGGATATGGTGAGAATCCGGAGGTTGCGTCCGATACTGAAGGCCTTTTTACTGCAGCTACTGTGGTGGAGGACCTAGCGCCGACCGGTGATGGGACTAGCAGCAATAAGCCTACAGCGCTTGACTTGAAGACCGCAGCCATGAGCGTTGCAGATTCATCCCTGTTGGGTGCAGGAGATGCGGTGACCGAGAAAGCACCTGCTCAAGAAACGCTCGCCAAAGAGGTTGGTAAGAAGGACAATAGCACTACGGTTGCTCAAATTGGAGAGCAGAATAACGCAGCCGGTACGGCGGCTAGTCTTCAGCAAAGACAAGCTGAGCAGATGAAAGTCTCGAAATCACAGGAAGCTTCATCGCTTCAAAGTACAATTCGACCTAATCAAAATCAGTCTCGAAAAACGAATAGCACGAACGGTGAGCATATGACGTCACGACTGCCTTTGATTTCGAATATATCGGAAAAAAATTCAGGTTTAGAAGTTGACAATGCTTCTGTGCAAGGTGGTGTTGATGGAGTAGCAGAGTCGAATACTGGAGACCCGAAAAATAGTTCCGTTACATCTCCGTCTGGAAGTCAACTTGTTGAAGAGATTGGAGGTCAAGAAACTATCAAGACTACTACTACTACTACTACTACTACTACTACTACTACTACTACTACTACTGGTGCTGATGAAACCGATGTCATTCTTGTTGCGCTTCCTTTAAGTGGAATACAACTCGTGGCATCGGACAGCGTGAGCGTAGATGAAGAATTAGTAGTACCGTCCCCTCCTCCCCCTCCTTCTTTATCGAATTATCCGACTCCTTTTTTATCTCGCGTTTCGGTGCGGGTGCAAGGCGGGATGCTGTACAGTGTTACCGACAACATAGGGGAAGGATCTTTGAGAACGCGTTACGGAGTCGGTTTTGGCTACGCTTTGAATGATAAGCTTAGCGTAGGTTCAGGAGTATCGATCAATAACTTGCTCTATGTCACCAGTGGAGACAGGTATAAAACCAAAAGTGCAGCTTGGTTTGGCGGAGCTTCACCAAGCCGAATTGAGGCCCAGTGTCGTGTCTTAGAAATACCTGTTGAAGCAACCTATCATCTAAATGGAAGCAGGGCTGCAGGTGTTTTCATGCGCGGAGGAGTTTTGAATTATATCCTGTTGAAGGAGGATTATTCCTACAACTATGATGATTCGTTTATTCCCCCAACAGTGGAGGTTGCCGATCTTAGGCCTGGATGGAAAGGCGTTAACTCAAACCAACATTATTTGGGGATGGCGCAAGTTGCTCTCGGTTATCAAATTCCTATTTCAAAACGAAGTCAATTGCAGGTTGAAGGTTTCGTACATGTCCCTTTGACAGGTATCGGACACGGAGAAATAAAAGTATGGAGCTTCGGTCTGAATACGGCTGTAAATCTGAATTTGAAGTAGATATATTGTCCATTCGGAAAAAGAGCCTAGCATGTCGGAAGACCTGTTAGGCTCTTTTTTGTTGTGATATTTTGTGTTGAAAGCCAGTGCTTATTGGGATTTGTTGCCGTTAGTAGGTGTTGTTTCTGACTGTGTGGTAGAGGTGGTAGAGATAAGTTTACTTTTTATTTTAAGTGAAGCATCCTTTTCGAATAGCGTATAGTATAGGGTAATGAAAGCTGGATGAATCCGTCCGGTATTGTAAAATAATCTAAAAATAGTAGGTGATCGAGCAAGGTGTCTAAATACACCTGATACTATTTTTTTGCCCCAAATCTAACCTCCATGTTTCCAGTTCTACAACCTCAAACGACAACCCGCAGTGCGGTTCGACAAAAGCTATTGTCTGGCGCGATGCTCCTGCTAGCGATGTTCGCTTCAATAAGCCTTGTGCAAGGACAGTTTAGTCTCAATCGAGTAATCATTTCAGAAGTAACCGTAGATGGTGAAATTGAAATATTTAACCCAACCGACGCGAGTGTAAATATTGGAGACTATTGGCTTTGTAATTTTCCTGCTTACTCCCAAGTCTCAACATTAACGATCGAGTCTGGTTCTTTTCAGTTGTCTCCTGGAGCGACAACGGTGATCTCTGGTTTTGGAGGTTTTGACGCAAGTGATGGAGAACTAGGATTGTACTCCACCAACAGTTTCGGAAGTTCAACAGCGATCACTTCTTATATCGAGTACGGCTCAACAGGGCACCGACGATCTTCTGTCGCAGTTGCAGCGAATATCTGGACTGCAGGAATGTCACTTACGCCTCCAACGGCAGGCGCTTCGATTCAGGCACAGGGAACACCTCCATCGACCTTGAGCTATGTCAATATTGCGCCAACGGTCGGAACTCCTGATCCATCATTACTAAACGTTATTCTCCCAGAGGGAGGGGCGATCAGCCTTGTGTCTGGAGCAATCGATACCGTAATATGTATTGATGGTGTGCCTTCTCCATTTGCTGTATTGCGCGATGGGAATTCAACAGGAACTAACCGCATGTTTGTTATCACCGACGATCCCGGAAACATCCTCGCACTTCCTACCAATAACGGTCCTTTCGATTTAGAAGCTGCAGGGGAAGGAACGTGTAAGATATGGTGGCTCGCATTTGAGGACGGTCTCGAAAATTTAGCGACTGGTAATCACCTCAGTGATCTGGTCGGATCCTATGACCTTTCGAATGCAATTACGGTCGTTCGTCAGGCACCCGATGGTGGGGTAGTGACGCTACTCGATGGCGCAACAACTTACACAGGTTGTGCAGGAGAAATTGTCTTAGATATCGTTCACACTACAACTGCGGACGCATTGAGCTACTGGTACATTATTACAGATACCGACAATAGCATCCTCGCTTTTGCGAATGCTGCAACGACCTCATCACTCGATCTTTCTGGAGCTCCGGCCGGCACGTGCCGCATCTGGGGGTGGAACTACCGCGGGCTCGGAGCTCCGATTGTGGGTGACAACATCTCAACACTTTCAGACGATCCGTGCGAGGATGTTTCTGAGGAGTATATCACCGTTTGGCGCGAGACGCCAGATGGAGGAACCGTTACTCTCCTCGGTGGTGCAACCGATACCGTAGTTACTGCTGGTAACGCGCTGGTAAACGTGGCGTACACGTCAACAGGTGGACGCCTTAGCTACTGGTACATCATTACCGATGATAGCGATAACATTCTCGCCTTTGCAAACGCTGCAACGACCTCAACGCTTGACCTTTCTGGCGCACCAGTGGGGACATGCCGCATCTGGGGTTGGAATTACCGTGGACTTCCAGATCCAGTTGCTGGTGAGTCAATCACGACTTTGAACGATGACTTTTGCGAAGCGATCTCTGATGCTTACATCACCGTAGTTCGCGAAGATCCAAATGGCGGAAATCAAGATCAAACAGTTGCCCTCAATGAAGTAGGCGAAAACGGTTGGATTGAGATTATCAATAACACCGACCAAACGGTAGACCTAACAGACTACTGGGTTTGCAATCGTCCTTCTTACGCTGTGTTGAGTTCACTCACAATTGAGTGTGGGACACTGGTTTTAGCTCCAGGAGAGATTGTCGTAGTCAAAGCGTTTGACGGACTCGACGTTGTCGATGGCGAGCTCGCCCTGTACAACACCAACAGCTTTGCCGATGCATCAGCAATCGTATCTTACATGGAGTGGGGAAGCACAGGAAACGGCAGATCGGCTCTTGCCGTGACAGCAGGCTTGTGGACGACTGGGCGCGTTTTGTCAGCACCAACTTCTACGCAATCCTTGCAACGCTCAGTAGAACTTGTAAACGGTGAGAGTGAATTTGTATTGGCAGATCCAACTTTCTGTGCTATAAATACGGGCGTCTCAGCTACACAAAGCTTCGAAGAGTTAGAAGGTGTTTCTGTCTTCCCGAATCCAACAACCGATTACCTGATGGTTTCTATCGACGGAACAGCGCGTACCGAAACGGTGATCCGTCTCTTCAACATGAATGGACAGCTGATTCAAACCCAAACCGAATCCTCAGTTCGATCTGAAACCAGCTTAGATCTATCTGCACTGCCTAGCGGAACCTACACGCTCCAAGTAGTGAGTGGGAATGCTGCAACCACAAGGCGGGTAATGAAGCAGTAACTCAATTGTTCTCGTGGCTTTTTAATAAAGTCCCCGATTTGCGGCTCTCCCCCATGGGAGGGCCGTTTTTGTTTGTGCTTGCCGGCCTTTCGTGCAACAGAAATATCTTGTCGCTGTCCTTATGGTAGAGTGACATCAAACGTCAAGATATGATCGCTAGTAAACTGAGCATTCGCGGTGGACTTTTTGTGTTTCAACTGTTGTGTCTCTTGCTCGTAGCCTGTGCACAGGCGACTCCAGAGAAAGCGGTTGTTGTTGAGATGAACTTCGATGTGGAGGGGCAAGAAGAAAAGAGATCTCTTGATGGAAGCGACCTCTCTATTTGGTCTAACGTCGATACCATTGGCGCAAATGCAGGTGTGATCGAAGTGCTGCGAACATTCTTTGATGACAAGCTACGGCGACAATCTGCCGAAGCGCAAGGGTATTGGATTCCGGAAACGTATGGGCAGTTCACTCGGGATTACTTCGAGCTTCGCGTAGCAGAATTTGGTCCCGATAAGTCTGTGGATTTTTGGCCAACCCTGTTGTCGATCGATGCGGTGGAAGGTCACGACGATTATCGGTTTGCCAACGTGCGGTGGGCGAGTCTCGACGACATGGGATCAACCGATGAGGTGAAATATGTCTTCCAGTTTTTAGTAAAGCCCGATGCGAACGGTGACTTGAGACTCAGTGCCCCAACAGAGGTTTTGACGGAAGTCTGGAAACGCGAAAGGGTAGGGGAGGTCACTTTCGTGCTTTCGCCAAAACACAAGTTTTCGCGAAAGCAGGCCAACGAACAGCAAGTCGCCATTGAGGAGATGACCGACTTTTTCGAGGTCGATCCTTTCCCGATTACTTTCTATAGTTTTCAGTATTCTACGGAGTTGTTGGAGACCAGGGGCTATGTGGTACACCCGATGTTTTACAAGTTTGAAACCGGCGGACAGGCTGGGTTTGGCGATATGGTTTACTCTGGAAATAATCGTGACGAGTATGTCCACGAGGTTGCGCATTTGTTCATTATTCGAGCGGTTCCGATAAGCACGGGTATCCTCAACGAAGGACTCGCGACGTTGATCGGTGGAAGTTCTGGCTATCCATACGAATGGCATTTGCAGAAGCTCAAGACGTGGTTGGCCGCTAACCCAGACGTTGATCTCACCCAACATTTGAATCCTTATCAATCGCAGTATATCGAAGAGGACACGTCCATTCCGTATGCGATTGGGGCTGCACTTTGCGACAAGATTTTAAAGGAGCACGGCAAGGCGGTCTTATTTGAAGCCTTGGCGGAAGGCAAAGATCCTTGGGTGTTTCTGGAGGGCTTGGGGATTGATAAAGGGGCGTTGAGGGATGTGATTTGAGGTTGCTCTGTTTCGTGGGGTCGTTAAACGATCTAATGTTTAACTTGCTTTTTCCTTGTTCGACCCCACGTAATTCCTGTTCGACTACTTCGCAGTCGGGGTGCATTAAACCTCACGTTCTTAATCTAGTCTAAGTGTTTCGAGCATTCTGGGTTGCACCTTTGCAGCTAGAAGCTAAAAGCAAGCATTATGTGGAACGCCATCAAGAAGAACTACGGCTGGGTCATTGTTACCATCATGGCGGCCTTACCGTTGATGGGTATTTTCAGTAACCTCAATATTGAGTTTTCCGACGGACTGCAAATTTCCCTCAAGCAAGTGGTTGCTCGTGGAGGTCGCTCGACGCTCAACATGCTGTATCACATCTCAGGTGAATTCGCCATTCGTTGGATGGTGGCCGTGTTGACGCTGACACCATTCTATATCGTGTTTGGAGTCACCAACCTGTTCGTCCGCCAAGCGATGGGCATTGCGACTGCTGTGTGGAGCATCCTTCACTTTGTCATCTTTTGGGCGGCAGAGGGCATGATGGAGACGTTTACGCAGGTCAACTATGTCGCTGGTCTGATTGCAGTCTTGATCTTTATCCCACTCATGTTTACGTCCAATCGCAAGTCGATGCGTAAGATGCTTTCGAAGTGGAAAGCACTGCACCGGTTCACCTATCTCGCTGCGGGCTTGAGTATGCTACACATCGTTTTGCTCGACAAGACTTGGATTGTCTATGCGGTCGTCTTGGTGTTGGGCTTTGTGTTGCGCGTGCCGAGTGTACGTGCGAAGGTGGAGAGTCGTTGGAAACAGGGATAGGGTAGCCCAGCCCGGCTTATCAGCTTCGCCAGCCCGGCCTAGGACCTGTCGCCCAGCCCGGCTCAATGGCTTTGCCACTTCGCCAGACCGGCCTAACGTATGCTGGACTTATCAGCCCAGCGAGATGTATATCGTAATGGGCCGGTAGGTCCATCATAAGTGAGGCCAGTTTGCTTAGAAAGACGGAGTCTTTAGAAAGCGGGCTGGGCGTGAGAAGTGAGCTTGATTAGTGTTGTTTTTGCACAGTTCGATTAGTGCGCTATCGGCCCGCTGAGTTTGTCTTTTTCGCCCAGCCCGGCTTATCAGCTTCGCTGCTTCGCCAGACCGGCCTAACGTATGCTGGACTTACCAGCCCAGCGAGACGTTGATCGTAATGGGCCGGGAGGTCCATCATATGTGAGGCCAGTTTGCTTCGAAAGACGGAGTCTTGAGGAAGCGGGCTGGGCGTGAGAAAGAGCTTGATTAGTGTTGTTTTTGCACAGTTCGGTAAGTGCGCTATCGCCCTGCTGAGTTTTTCTTTTTCGCCTAGCCCGGCTTATCAGCTTCGCTGCTTCGCCAGCCCGGCCTAGGACCTGTCGCCCAGCCCGGCTCAACGGCTTCGCCATTTCGCCAAACCGGCCTAGCGTATGCTGGACTTACCAGCCCAGCGAGGGGCGTGAGTGTGTCAATGGGCCGGTAGGTCCATGATATGTGAGGCCAGTTTGCTTTGAATGACGGAGTCTTGAGGGAGCGGGCTGGGCGTGAGAAAGAGCTTGATTAGTGTTGTTTTTGCACAGTTCGATTAGTGCGCTATCGGCCCGCTGAGTTTTTCTTTTTCGCCCTGCTGAGTTTTTCTTTTTCGCCTCGCTCAGTTGTTCTATTTCGCCCAGCCCGGCTCGTCAGCTTCCCTGCTTCGCCAGACCGGCCTAACGTATGCTGGACTTACCAGCCCAGCGATGGGCGTGAGTGTGTCAATGGGCCGGTAGGTCCATGATATGTGAGGCCAGTTTGCTTTGAAAGACGAAGTCTTTAGAAAGCGGGCTGGGCGTTGGGTCTGGAAGCAGCCCAATAGGTGCTCTTCTCTTCAAACCTGCTTCCGGCTTATACATCCCAAGCGACAGCTTATCCATTCCGTCTGATCTGAGGTGCACTTCTTCTTGAAGTTTGTGTCACCAAAGAACAGGCATGATGTCCTACGCAGTCGCAAAACAACTTCTTCTCACGTTATTGATCTTCCTGTGCGCAACGGCTGGCCAGGCCCAGGCAATTGAAAGTTTCAAGGATGCCAAGTGGAAAGCTACTGGGGGTTTTGGCGTAAGCCTTATGCAATACAGTCGGAGCGGAGAAATAGCAAACCGCAGCAGCCCCTTGGCCTATGCCCTAAACGGAAACCTGCGACTGAGCTACGGTGATTTTAGCATTCCCATCTCGGCTACCTACAACAACCAACGCGGAAGTATTTCCAATCCTTTCGCCTTTTATGGCCTTAGCCCCAGCTACAAATGGGCAACTCTCCACCTCGGGCACCGCAGTATCCCTTTCGGTAAATACCTTGTTTCTGGGCAGCCCTTTTTTGGGGTTGGAATGGAGCTGACGCCAGGCAAATTCAGATTTGCAGCTGCTCATGGCCAACTTCGGAGCCCGATCATTCAGGAGGACTCACTCGTCATTGGGGCCGAACTTTTCGAACCGTACAGACGCACCCTAACCGCAGCACGGATCGGCGTTGGTACAAACAGCAATCACTTCGACGTGACCGTTTCGCGGGTAATTGATCGTGAAAAAGAAGGGGACCCATCGGGCGCAGATTTCTTACTTCCAGCTCCTGCAGAGAATCTTGGCGTAAGTACAAAATTCAACTTCAGTCTCGCCAAGGTCATCCAAATTTCGGGCGAATCAGCACTAAGTGTTCTCACCAACGAACAAGGTCGCGACAGCCTAAACGTACCGGAATCTGTGCCTGAGTTTGTGAGTAATGCAATCGAACTCAACGAGAGTTCTAGTGCACATTTTGCTCATGATTATGGTATAGGTTTTCGGCAGCGAGGATTCAATACGCGCCTCAGCTTTGAGCGCGTCGACCCCTTTTATCGTTCGCTTGGAACGCCATACCTCACCGATGATATTCAGCGCGTTCGCTTGCAAATGGGACTTGCCTTTGGTAAAGGAAAAGTACGCGTCAATGGTTCTGTTGGCCGACAACGCAACAACCTTACACAGCTGCTTACCTCCACCCGTGAGCGCACAATTGGTTCCCTTGGCCTTACGGCAAAATTGTCCAAAGAACTCCGCCTTAGCGCTAGATATAGTAACTTTAGTAGTAGCCTGAATCAGGAAATTATTCTTGTCGGCGACACCTTGAAACGCGGTCAGCAAACGTCAACGTATTCACTCAGCCCTGTCTATACCCGTAGGCTGGAAACAGGAAGCCTGCGGATAGGTCTACGAAGCACACTCCGCGAACTGGATTACGGTACAAGCGTCAGACAGCAAACCAGTCAGCTCTCTTTCAAGTCTACGGTTAGTCGCGATTGGAAGGAAAGCCACTTTCAGATAAACGCGAACGCCTCCTGGCGACGTAGCCTCACCGAGCGTACCGATGTTTCTCTCAATCGTGGCAACACGGTGCTGCAGTTTGGGGCCCGAATCAGCAAGGGGATTAAGCTCGGGGCATCGGAGAGTAAAGCCAAAGAAACGCCTCCGCTCAAGCTAGGCTTGTCGGCCAATCTCGCTATGCGTAAGCGTGAATCCGAAAGCGATGGATCTGTCTTTACACTGGCCGCAACAGCAAACTATCAACCCAGTCGTGCACACAGCCTCTCGTTACGTCTCGGATTACTCAGAAATACAAGTCCTCTCGCCGATCGCTCGTTTGGCGAGTTGCGCAACAACCTCAGTTACCGATTCACCTTTTGAAATCTACTCCCATGAACAGTCTCCTACGTGGCCTTTGCCTCTTGACGCTATTTCAGGTAGCTTTTTCCATTCAAGCGTTTGCTCAAAATCTTGAAGCGGAGTTGATGGTATTGCCGCCTTACTCCACCCGCTTAGACAACTACACTGATCTCGCAAACAACGAGCAGGTCGTCATTACGCTAACGAATACGAGTCAAGCAAGGTTAGAATTTTACCTCTTGGCTAGTATCACACGTGATGGATCTCCATTCGCTGAAATGAATGCTAGCTTTCGTCCCAGCGCACCCGTAGTGCTAGAGGGATTGGAATCTGAAACCTATGATGGTGCCTTGATTCGGGACCTTAATTTGTCTTTTCAGCGAGCGGATATAACAGGGGTTTCGGGATTGGAATTAGATCAGATTTTTAGAATCGGTCATTTACCAGAAGGTGAATATCAAATTTGTATTGAGGCATTTGATTTTAATACAAACTTGCCCATTACTTTAAATGAAGAGGCCCAATATTGCTCCGATCCTTTTGGCTTAATATCCGGAAGTCAGCCAGTTTTGTTGACGCCTGAAAATGGAGATGAACTAGACGCATCTACAGACGAGGATGTCCTGATTCAATGGGATTACAATGGAGCTGGGTTTGGTCTCTACGACATTCGTTACCGACTTAAAATGATCGATATGACCGATAACGGTATCGATCCGAGCATGGCGAATATCCAGATGCTCAATAGTGGTATACCGGTCCATTACGAAACCGATGCTTTTGGCATTGAAGATCAATTTTATACCTACGGATTTGATGCAACTGATCCACCGCTTATTCAGGGCCATCAGTACGCTGTTCGAATCACCGCTTTTGAAGAAAATGAACTTATCATCTTTGAAAACGGTGGCCATAGTGAGGTGCACGTATTTACATACGGAGAGCCGGCTTCAGGTGGAGATTGTTCGGATCCGGACTACAGTATCACAGCGCATTATCCGCTTACTGGCGATACGATTCCTTTCAATTTTACACCGTGTGTCGCCCGGGTTGATCCCTTGTGTGATGACTATCGTCGCTTCGATTTTGATTTCTCCTTACGGCAAAACGGAGGCCGCACCTACGAAAGAACGGATCGAAATGCATGGGATGCTCGCGGACCATGGGGATACTTAAACGACCTTTTAGTAGGTGGCGCTACCCGCGAGCAAGCCCAGTATTTTGTCTTCAACCTTGAACTAGAACAAACAGCTGCAATAGGTCCGTTAGAGCCTGCGGGGCAATATTCTTGGGATTTGAACACCGAAATGCAGCAAGCAGGAGGTGCCCGTCACGCCGACCAGACCGTCTCACAAAACTTCGTGCACGGAATGCCCAAACCACGTTTGAGTACACCGACAAACGGCGCCACTCTCCAGCCTGGAAATGTCGATTTGGCGTTCAGTACCGGAGCCACACCGACCAAACTTTTGCCCGATTATCTCCATCTCATTCGTGCTGAACGAACGGAGATCACAGGTTATCAAACACTCGGCAACGTCTTCGAATCCTGCGTTGTACAAGTTGCACGTAGCCCAGACTTCGAAGAGCTCCGCATGGTGGCAGGAGCCAAGCGTGATGTAAGACTCACCTTTCCGCTGGCCAATCCAGAGGCAATCGCCAATGAGCTTTATAAGTCACTAGACTTCGCTGTAAATGCAGTTGATACTGGTGATTACTATTGGCGCGTGGTGTGGCTTACTGATCCCAACTACAGCCTGGGAACAAATGGATATCTACCTGCAGGTCGTGACTATCACCCCAGCTCAACGTGGCAATTTCGCATTGATAGCACCGGAACTCCGCCTACTCATTTGACAGGTGGAGGCAACCCCGTCGATACGGCATGCACCTCCGTTTGCGAAGTTGCTCTGCCTACAGATCGTACCCCACGCTCCGGTCTTTCGGTCGGCGATAGTGTGCGGCTTGGACAGTTTAGCCTCGTCACCGAAGAGGTCTCAGGTAGTGCCGCTGGTTTTAGCGGAAGCGGAACAATTGCCATTCCATTCCTGAA
Organism: Saprospiraceae bacterium; assembly: GCA_045110575.1. GTDB lineage: Bacteria > Bacteroidota > Bacteroidia > Chitinophagales > Saprospiraceae > CALDTK01. The sequence goes on along the minus strand of JBGCGF010000020.1, from coordinate 28,480 downwards.
TGACCTGCGCATCAGAGTTGGCTTTACCGGAATCCAATTGAACGCTGCCGGTGTAGCCTTTGCCGGTTCTGCAAAAGCACTTGAAGATCCAATGCCGTTCGATGTGCTTCAGCGTACAGGAGTAGGTGGTGGTAGCATCCCATATGTGAGCGAAACGCAGGCCGAACTCTTCAATGGATTTATTAGTGGCACTGAACGATTGGTGAGTGCGCTTACCGATCGACGTGCCATCGGAATGCCGCTCGGCTTTGACCGAAACATTGGCGACTATACGACCACGCTGGGTATCGTTGCAATGGACTTTACGGCAACAAGTGCAGACCTAGATTTGGTGTGTGCGCTCGAAATCCCAGAATATGAAAGTCACATTTCACTCGGCATGGGTGACTGGTGTTTTCGCGCAAGCGGTCTAGGAAATGAAGGACGACTTTACATGCCTGAAGACCTTAAACTGAACCCCGGCGATGACATCGAATTCTCGGTGGCGGGAGGCAACAGCAGCGACACCACTCAGATCACCTACGCAGAATTTGGCTGTGACGGGCTCACGTGTTTGCAGCTACGTGGACGGCTAGATTTTAGTCGCGATATCATCCTCCCTGATACGACGCGCGTCACTGAAGCAGATGCGCGAGTTGCCGCTCGGTTTGGTGGGAAAATTTGCCTTGATGATGGATTTGATTTGATGGTGCAAGCTCAATTGGACGCTTTCATTGCGCCCGACCTTGACAATTTTACTTGGGCCGAAAGTCAAATTTGGATTGATATTTCTGATCGCGAAAATCCTGCGGGAATGTCCGTTCCGCAAGGCTACGTTTGGCCGAGTGGTAGGGCGCGTAACACGTGGAAGGGTATCTACATTCCGCAAGTGTTGATGCGGCTTCCCGACGATCTTAACGCTTCGGCCGATCCGCTAGAAATTGGCGTAGATAACTTCATCGTCGACTTTCAGCCTGCTGCCCTGAGCTTTCGGGTTGTTGCCAGAAATGTGGTGCGTACAGGTGATGCTGCCATCGATGGTTGGGGCATTACGATCGACACATTATATGCGTCCTTGATCCAGACACGTGCCCTCGAAGCAGGGCTGCGTGGCAAGCTTGAGATGCCGCTTACCGATGAAGGAGAGCACATGCTGTATGGCGCGAACATCAACACAACTGGTCTCGAAATCGGGGTCTCCGTTGATCCACGAGACCCATTAGCAGTACCGTTGATGGCGGGTCAGCTTACGCTAAAACCTAGCACGTTTTTAAAACTCAGGCTAGGCTTCGGTTCGGCTGAAAGTTATGTCGAGGCAAACCTTCATGGCGAGATCGACATCTCTGGTGATAACGCAGACAGGCATGCCTCGGGCGGATCATCATCGCCAGGAATGAACATGGCAGGTGTCGAGTTTGAAGATGTGTACCTCAACACAGGCACGCGTGCAAGTCGACCCGGAACATGGCGATTTGCGAGTCCTCAAAAGTCAACGGCTGGCTTCCCGATTTCTATCGATAGCATTGGTCTTGACTTCAGTGATTGGGAGCATCCGGGTTTCTACATCAAACCGCGCCTCACGCTGATGGGAGGTAGTGGAGGAATATCAGGAGCTGCAATGTTGCACTTCCGATCCACCTTCAATAGTGAGGCCTCCGGGATAGAAAAAATCGGTCTGGATCGCGTTGATTTATCAGAAATATCTGTGAATGCCAACGTGAGCAAGGTGCAACTGGCGGGTTATATCCGCTGGCGCAAAACCAGTACTATCGATGAGGTGGCTGGAGGCATAGATGTCACCATCCCTATGGGGATACGTGGTAAAATGGAGTGTGTATTTGGTACCTTTAAAGCTAACGAAACAGCCACCTATGATACCCGAGATTACTATAGTTACTGGCGCGTAAATGGCCTCATTCAATTTGAACCAGGCTTGCAGATTTTTAGTGGATTTGCGCTCTACGGGCTAGGCGGTGGCGTGAGCTATCACATGGAACGCGTAGGAGCTGCCGTACCTATTTCAGAGATTCATACCGCATCCAAAGTGGAGGGTGGATCAAGCGCTGACAGTACGGCTATCGACAATCCAGTGGTGATGAGTACGGCTCAGTATCGGGAGAATTTTGCGCAAGGGCTTGGTCTTGAGTTTACGGTTATTCTGGGCACCTTCCCCAAGCCGGATGCCTTCAACATGGACATAAGTCTTTCTGCTAATTTCCTAAACGCTGGCGGACTAGCAAGTTTCTCCTTGTCTGGAGATGCATACGTAATGACAGGTCTCAACGACCGTGCGAGTGAGGATAAAATGCTCTGGGCAAATTTGAACATTGATTATGACGCCGTTCAGAAAGTCGTTGATGGAAGGTTTGCCGTCTATCTCAATGCCTATGGCGTGCTTACCGGTAGCGGAACGAACAATAAGATGGTGGATGCTCATTTCCATAGCGAAGCGAGCCATTGGTTCATGAACGTTGGTACGTATTTAGATCCTGGCGGTATCAATCTTACGCTCGGAGGAACAGAACTAGCAAGGTTGAATGAGTACCTCATGATTGGTCATGGAGTACCTGCGGAATTACCTCCAATAGCTGATGATCAACTACGCGAACTCCTCTACGGAAGCGCTAGCAATTCTAGAGTCGGAGAGAATAGTATTGAGAGTAATGGCGCAGGAGCAGCCGCGCTCGCAGGAGCTGGGCGATCTGGTGATTTAGGCGAATTGGCCACCGGTACTGGATTTGCTTTTGGAACTAATTTTTCTACTCAAATTTCTGGAAATCCTATCCCATTCTACTTCAGACTTCGTCTCGCGCTAGGAGTAGATGTCTTTGTGACCAACCTCGACGATACCTACATCTGCTCTACAACGGGTGAGCGGCCTGGGGTCAATGGATGGCGCGGCGGCGGTCAGGTTTACGCTGGCATGTGGGGTGAGTTTGGAATTGGCGTAACGCTAATTCGAGACTTCACACTCCCGCTGTTTGAACTGGCCGCGGGCTTTGTCTTGCAAGCTGAGCTTCCAAATCCTAACTACTTCGCAGGACGTGCTGCTGTGGAGTACAGCGTGTTGGGTGGAGCATTGAGTGGACGCAAAACCGTAGGGTTTGAATTCGGACAAAAATGTGATCCAATCAACACCGATCCGCTGGCGAACATTCGCGTGCTAGAAGACTTGCAGCCGAGTGGCCGACAAGATGTGTATGCACGCTCTGCAGCAACGTTCAATTTTCCGGTCAATAAAATGCTGGTGTTACCAAAAACGATTCCAAGTGATGGTCCGCCGACCTTTTATCGCTTCAAGCCTTTTATCGATGACTGGACGATTCGTGCAGGAAGCGACAACATTGAAACGCAGCCTATTCGCGTGACGGAAAACGGCTACGTAGCTTACCTCGATCCGATTGCGTTGTTGCCTGCAAATGCTTCGCTGCGCACTGACATCACCTTGAAGTTTGAGGACTATACTTATGGCAGTCCTGTCGTTTATGTAAAACCAGGAGAGACTCGACATTACCGTGAGGATTCTACGCGCTATTTCTCGACGGGAGATGCGCCAACACGGTTGGATGGCCGAGGCTTGGCTTTCACCTATCCACTCGAAAGACAACAACATTTCCTGCAAGATGTGACTGACGGCAAAGGAGTCATTCAGATGACTCGAGTACACCAACGTGCACTCTTTTATACAGAAAAAGAGGGTCGTCAATTCAACTACATACTCAGGTTTATTCCGCTAAGTGCTGAAGCTGAAATGTTTGATGTACCTGTGTCGGGACTAGCGAGTGCAAGATTAACGTTTACCATCTCTGAAGACCTCGCACCGGAAACTATTTATGGCGTTCAATTGCTTCGCGTGAAGCAAAAGAATGCTGCTGAGAATAGGGCAGCCTTACTGGCATCGGTAGGCGTTGGCATCCAGAATGTAAATATTCCAACCAACGCTTCTACTGAGCGATTCCGTTACATTCGTAATACCGAGGCAAACGGTGACTATACCCAACGTAGAGTTACGCGCAAGATTCGCTTTGACGAAGTCGCGAAGCCTGAGTGGGAAGAGGAAGTTTATGACTGGCAGTTCCGCACGAGCAAGTTTTCAGACTTGGCAGGGAAGCTTGCAACACTCGATCTCAACGGAAAGACACCTCACAATGGACTAGGATATGCCGGTGCGCAAATCCGCGGACAGTTGCCGGAGCATTTCGACGAAATAGAAGTGTATGGTTTTACCAAAGGAGACTTCGTTGTTCGTCCGCTCATTCGCTTCACGCCTTCTCTAGGTGATGACTATTTCGCTTATCACAACAGGTTACTGTATGTACCTTATGAAGGCTTGCAACGCATGCGTAGCGTAGAGATAGACTTCTCTGTTCCCGGAATTTCATTGCCGTTTAGAGGGAGTGTAGCATTGCCCCGATGGCCACAAATTAGGTTCATGGATGTCATAATGCATCAGTTGAATCACGGCTATTACCTCGATCCATCTCGCAGTTGGGTGATTGAGCGATTAACGACAGGGGATATCAATGCGGCAAGCCATGTAACGGTGTCGAGTACGGGTACTCCAACGGCGTCAAGTGGTACAGGTCCAGCGACTGGTATTGGCGGCATAGGAGGTTTCGGTGGCTCGGGTATCGGAGGTGGCTGGGGTGTAGGCATTCCTGGAGCGAGCACCACCTTGCCCGGGGGTGTTACAGCGAGTAGCGCACCGCAGCAAAATTTCGGACTCATTTTTCAAACTCCGTTTTATGTGCAGCAGCATCGTCAATCGATTAGTAACCACATCAACCGAGTCTTGATGCTGGATTATGCATTTCGCATGAATGGAGGTGCTGTAAGTGCCGGCCTTGCTAATCGAAATGACAGTCGCCTAGGTAGGCAGACAGATCGCAATTTCGAGTTTGTTTACCGCAAAGCACTACGTGATCAAATAGCCGAAGATCACGCCTCGCACTATTTTACAATGCTAAAATTACGTGGCTCCATTAGGCAATGGGATTACCGTCCTTTTGACAACACTACACCTCCTCTTCCGCTAGGTAGCGAGTTCGCTGAGCGCCAGAGCAATTTGTACAATATCAGATTTACCTACGCCGCACCTGCGAGTTTAGGCAGAGAAACCGTTACCCGAACCTTCAATCTCCAAGATGAACCAATCACTTCTACGGGCACTGGCCCTCACTAGTAGCTGCGTTTTCTTCGCACTTACGCTTGTGGCGCAAACGCCGACAACGGATACACTTGATCAAGCCGATATTTTGGTGTTGGGCGAGTATGCTGATGGGGTTGTGCGGCTGCGTTGGGCTCCTCGCGATGCCGCCTCATGGATGCTAGCCAACTACTATGGTTACACAATTGAGCGGCTCGATGTTAAGGCTGAAATTGGGACACCAATCAAAGTGTTAGCCAAAGGAATGAAACCGCTGGGCCTTCCTGCATGGAAAGATTTGGCGGCTCGTAATCCGAATGATTCTATGCTCCTCATTGGTGCTGAAATGTTACATGGCGTAATGATGAAAAATCTGGTGCGCGGAGGGCCTGATGCGAATGCTGCTACTCAGTTTGAGGAGCTCTATAACATGATGCTTTTTTCTGCCGACATGAGTTGGGAGAATGCCAAGGCACTAGCGCTCGCGTTTGAAGACAAGACCGCGAAGGTGGATGGTGATTATATCTATCGCGTCCGCTTGAGTGAGCAGCCTGAGGGCCAGGGAGTAGAGGCGGGCGTAGTTGGGGTTTTGGCGGAAGCTAAACCTTTCAAACCGCGTATTGCTAAAATTGGGGAATCGGAAACCATTGTAAGTATTCATCTAAATAGGAAGTATCATGCGGGACATTATACAGCGTTTTCTATCGAAAGATCTCCTAAAGGAATGGATCGTTGGGTGCGGCTAAATAGGCAGCCTTTTGTACACGGAGTGGATGCGAAGTCTGGAGAAAAATCGGAGAATATTGTTTATTCTGATACACTTGCTGAATTATATGTTCCTTTCCGTTATCGGGTGGTAGGGCATACGCCTTTCGGCAAAACCAGTGAGCCGAGTGAGGTGGTTGTCGGGATGGCTAGAGATCGCACGCCTCCACCTGCGCCACGTAAGTTGACCGCCGAAACAACTCCCGGACCAACCGTAGAGCTCCGTTGGGAAATGCCAGAAACGGGCTTGGGTGATTTAGCGGGATTTTGGGTGTCTCGACAACAAGAGAGTTATGGTGAAATAAGTCAGCTGAATAAGGTGATGTTGCCTGCAAATACTCGCTCCTACGTGGATAAGACCCCTCTTGCTGATGGGCAAAATTACTACATGGTTGCGGCTGTAGATACCGCAGGGAATGGAATTCCTTCGCTAACCACTTATGCGATGTTTGTTGATTCGATTCCGCCTGTACCTCCAACAGGCTTAACTGGAACGGTGGATACCAACGGTATCGTCGAACTGAAGTGGGATGCTTCAGAAGATCAAGGGGTGGTAGGCTATCAGCTGTTTTATGCGCATCAAGAAGATCATGTTTTCACCCTGCGTAATGGGCAAAATATAGAAGAAAATTCCTTTACAGATACCGTAGTTGTACGCGCATTAAAACGAGACATGTTTTACTATGTAATCGCAATAGATGCAACTTCTAATTATTCTTTGCCGAGTGATACGTTTCGTTTGGTGAAGCCAGATGTTGTGGCTCCTGTGCCGCCTGTTTTGCGGAAGCTAAATAAAGAAGATGGAATCATCGTGGCCGAGTTTGTCGCCAGTACGAGTGATGATGTTGTGCGACACGAGTGGTTGCGTCGAGAAGCGAAGGGCGCATCCGATTGGACGGTGCTTCGTAGTTGGGGGAAGGGCGATGCTACTGGCTATCTGCGTGATTCAACGGCGCTTGCTGGTGTTCGTTATAGTTACGCTTTGAGAGCAACGGATGAAAGCGGACTGGTGTCTGATATCGCATTTGCGCTTGAGGCTGAGGGGGCGCTAAATCGACTGGGTGTGGTAGATCAAGTTACCGCCAGTGAAGGGGAGGATGAAAGTGGGGTAGTGCTAACCTGGGTGAGCGCCTATCCTGAGGCTAGTGTGTGTGTCTATCGAGCGATTGACGGAGGGCCGTACGACATGATTAAGCGATTGCCAGCGCTCGACGGTACGTGGACGGATAGGAGTGCAAAGCCTAACAAGCGCTATGAGTACATGCTACAGCTACAGGCCAAAAAGCAGCTCCCCGGAGAGATGAGCGAGCCTGCGGCCATTGTTTTCTCTCAGCGGTAAGCTTGGCTGATGCAGGTTATGTACGCAACGATGTGAGTTATGAATTGGGACGTAAAAGAGCTTTGAAACCGACTCACATTTGTTGTACATAAAAACCAGAAACCATGAAGCTTCTATCTTCCTTTCAAGTTCTTTCGATACAGCTGTTGCTACTTGTCACCTTGGTAATTCCAGCCTGCTCACCTGACGATGATGGTGGTAGCGGAATTGCCACTGGCCCCGTACTTATCGATGATGACATCGATGAGGATCGTACGCTTACCAACCAATTTGAAGATCCGCTTGCGGTGGACTACCTCGTTACCGACAGCGATTGGAAAATTTTTGCGGGGCTAAACATCGATCCGGGAGTGCGTATTGCCTTTACGGCTGATAGCCGGATGTTTATTGAGAATGGTGGCTATGTAGTTGCCGACGGTGGCCCTGCAGCTGATCAGATTCACTTTCAAGGTGAAGTCGAGCGTTCGGGGCACTGGCGTGGCATCGGAGTATTGTCTGCCGATACGCGTAACTCCTTGTCTTATGTTACGGTGCGTCACACGGGATCTTCTGACAATTGGGTATCGAATCAGCGAGCGGCCATAGGCTTGTATGAATTATCAACGCGAGGCCAACTCAGCTTGTCTCATGTGGTGATCAGTGATGGTGAAGGGTTTGGACTGTACATACCCGGAGGGGGCATCTATCGAGCCGGAACCTTGCGCTCGGTTGAAGCGCTGGAAGTATATAACATGAGCCAATCAGCAGTGCACATCACGATTCAAGCGGCAGATCTACTTCCTGCGGGAATACTGCTGGCGGGTAATGGCTTTGATGGGGTTGAAATTTCAAATTCTCGCATAGAGGCTTCCGAAGAGATTAGTTTGGGCTCTATTGGTAATGGACAGTCTTTCTTACTCCCTAAAGGCTTGGTTATTTCTGGTGAATTGCTTCTTCGACCGGATACACGTTTTCTTATGGGTGCAGGAACTTCCATCGAGGTTAGAACTGGAGCCACAATGCAAGTGCTAGGTTCGGAAACTGGACCAGTTTCAATTGCTGGAGAAGCGCCAAATGCTGGTCATTGGCAAGGAATCGCTTATTTTTCGAGTGATTCACGAAACCTAATTCGACATGCGCGGATCAGTAATGGAGGCAGTTCGGCGATCTATGGCACCTTGCATGCCGCTAACATAGGTGTGGTGTCGAATTCGAATTCACCAGCTAGCCTAACACTTGAAGATGTAGAGATTACGAGCAGTGCAGGTTGTGGTGTGAGTACAGGGACCCGCGAACTTGGACAAGGTGCGATTACCTTGACACGTGTGGTTTTCACTGGGATCACCGGTGATAATGAGTGTAATCCAATTTGATCCTATCTTTCTTCCAGTAAAGTTCTTCTCAGCACCAGTAAGCCAATGAATCAAGATTCAAATTCCTTTATTCGCTTATTGGTGCTTTTCTTTTGCTTATGGGTAGGGATAAGTCCGCTTGTTGCACTTGAAAAAGGTGATTATGCCCCTTTCGATTCTGTTTATCACATCACCTCGCAGTCAGATCAACTTGACTTTTTGTTTGCTCCTGCACGCTGGTACCTAAGGGATGAGATGTGTTCCTTTGATGATGAATCAGGTTTTGGCGAAAGCAGATTTCATTCACTGGTAGAAGCTCCAGATTGGGAGGCGATGGACTTCCGAGAATGGCGTGACGATCATCGTTCATGTCACTGGTTCAAAATTAAGTTTGTAATTGATGAGCCGTACATCGATAGGTTCTTTTTGAATATTGGCTATAACTCAGATAATGAAATTTACCTCTTTCGAGATGGGGAGTTGATCGGAACCTATTCAGCCGGTAATAACCTGCCCTTAGCTCAGCGAAGTTCGCAATTGTTGTGGCCACATACGTATCGAAATACCATTGAACTACATCATGATCGAACGCTGGGTAGTTCTGCCGAAAAACAGCCCGTTTATGAGTTGGTGACGCGCATTCGAAACAATAATGGAGCTAATATTTATGGTAAAGGTGCTGAGCCTGGAATTCACTTTTACGATGAAGCTTATGTCGAGGAATATTCCCACTGGCATGTGGTTATTTCTTACTTTTTAGTAGGTGGTTTTTGCCTCATGCTGGTCTATCATTTATTTCAATGGTTGACCTACCGAGATAACATGTACGGTGCGTATTGTTTATTGCTATTAACGCTGCTTGCTTATATCAGTTTTGAAAACTTTGTGCTCCACGATCTATTCAGGAATTCTTGGATCGGAGAATACTGGCTTATCCTTCCTGCGGCTTTTGCGCATACTACGATTTTCTACTTTACTGCCAATGTGGTAAGGCAAGTAGGAGGAAGTAAGGCGATGCTCAACGTGTTGTACGGCATGGCGATATACAAGGGGATCGAAGGTTTGGTCTGGTGTGGGGCCTATGCGATGTCTGTTGCAGGTTGGGATGTGTTTACGCCAATGCTGGTTTGGTTGCCAGACGTGTTTCGTATCACTACGCTAGTTTCCTTGCTCACTTACCTTTTGCTCGTGGTGCGTATTGCATTCAAGCATCGGGGTTGGCCAATTCGGATGCTGATCTTAGGAAATGCGTTGCTGTCCATGTCTGTGATGGTATATGTTCTATGGGCAGTACTGCATCCTTATGCTCATATAAAAATTATCTGGCTATACTTGGTATGGACGGGGTCGTTTCTAAATTATCTTGTTGAGATTGGAATGGTCTGCTTGGTACTTTGTTTTGCAATTGCGATAGCACTGCTCACAAAGGAGAAAGAGCGAAAGTTGACACGCGACTTTACCCAGCAAGTAGCCGAGACGGAGATGAGCGCGCTTAGGTCACAAATGAATCCTCATTTTTTATTCAATGGATTGAACTCTATCAAGCTTTTTGTAATACGGAATCAACCTAAAGAAGCGGCTGAATACCTCAGTAAGTTTGCCCGTTTGATTCGCTTGATATTGGAAAATAGTAAGAGTTCGTTGATACCGCTCGAGAAAGAATTGGAGGCGCTAGGTTTTTACATGGAAATGGAAAGCTTACGCTTCGAGGATCGATTTACGTATAGCATCGAAATTGATGAAGATGTGGAAGTTGATCTGCTAGAAGTCCCGCCGATGTTGCTCCAGCCGTATATCGAAAATGCAATTTGGCACGGACTGTTGCACCGGGATATACCTGGGGGTGAGGTTCGTCTTCATATTAAAAACGGAAAAAAGGACCGCATCGAAGTAACCATTGAAGACAACGGGATAGGTCGAGTCGCTGCGCAAGAAATGAAAAGCAGATCGGCGACCAACCACAAGAGCCTCGGTATGCAGATTACTGCAGATCGGTTGCAAAATTTAGAAGAGACGTACGGCATTAAAACCATAATCGAGATTACTGACCTCGGAACAGCTAGTCTTCCCACAGGAACCCGAGTGGTGATTACGCTTGGTCAACCGCAACGTGGAACACATAGAACTACCAAATCATCTCCAAACCTCTTACCGGTATGAAACAGGAAGCAAACTTAACGGCGGTAATCGTCGACGATGAAAAGCATTGCATTGAAACGCTTTCGTGGGATCTTACGCAGTACTGTCCGCATGTCAGTGTAGTGAAGACCTTTCACAAGTCTGAAGAGGCGCTTGTAGAATTACCGAAGATCAAGCCTGACATCCTTTTTATCGATATAGAAATGCCGAAATTTAATGGCTTCGATGTTTTGGATAAGCTGGGTGATCTGGGGAGTCATATTGTGTTTACGACCGCGTATAGTGAATACGCAGTGCGTGCGTTTAGGTATTCGGCGATAGACTATCTACTCAAGCCGATCTCGGCGGAGGAACTTAAACTTGCCGTATCCAAAGTGCAGTCGGGGCCTGCGAAAACCTCGCATGCGGGCTCTTTGCGTCTCTTGTTCGACAGTATCAATCGATTAAAGGATGACGAGCTTCCCAGTCGCATCAGCTTGCCTTCTTCTGATGGATATGACCTGGTTCAAATCTCTGATATTGTTCGCTGCGTTAGTGATGGATCTTATACGACGGTGCACACCTTGGGAGGTGGAGCGCTTACGATCAGCCGCAATTTGAAGCAACTCGAGGAAAGTTTGTCTGCGCATGGATTTCAGCGCGTCCACCATCAGTACGTTGTTAATTTTCAGCACGTAAAGCGCTTTAGTCGCGAGGATGGCGGCACCTTGGTGATGTGTGATGGCAGCGCGGTCTTGGTGAGTAGAAGTCGACGTGAGGGGGTGTTGGCGTTGATGCGATGATTGGGTGATGGCTGTCGCGGTCTTTTGTATGCCATTCGGCTCGGTGCTTTGGTGATGGCCTTTCGCCAGACCGGCCTAACGTATGCTGGACTTACCAGCCCAGCGAGAGGTGTGTGAGTGTGTCAATGGGCCGGTAGATCCATCATAGGTGAGGCCAGTTTGCTTCGAAAGACGGAGTCTTGAGGGAGCGGGCTGGGCGGGATAAATACATTGAACCTGAACTCATCTTACTTTAGCTTGATCTAACCATTTTCGTTCGAACTGCCTCATGCCCAAGCTATCCTCTCTCCCTAAAGCGACCCTCGTCGCAACATTAAAAACACTAGCAGAAACAAATGATGAGGTGCGCCAAGTCGTTGCACGTTTAACAGAAGATCCTGCAGCACGTGTCAAAGCAATTAAGCAGCAAATTTCAGCCTTTCGACGGCGAAAGAAATTCGTACCGTATCACGAGCAACGACCGGTTTATCGAGAACTTGAGCAACTGGCGACTTCCATCAAGGAAGACATCTCTGACCCTGTGGAGGGCGTTAAAGTTGCACTACTTGCATACGCAATAGACGAACGAGTCGCCTACATACTCGATGGTTCAGATGGAGCGATCGGGATGTGGTTTGATCTTTACTTGAAGCCAGCTTTCGTGCATCATGCAAAGCAATATCCCGATCGTCAAAAGTTACTCAAGTTGCTCATCCCATTTGTGAATGCGAGCGGTTACGGCTTACGCGAAAACATTTGGAACGATGCTCAAGATTTCCTGAGCCTCGAAGAGATTCACCTCCTTTTGAAAAGTGAAGATGGAGGTTCCAAGGCCTTGCCTCTGGTCAATGACGTTTATAAAAAAGGCTTAGCTAAAGCGACGGGCGATCCAGCGTGTTTTCTCCAGCATGTATCTAACGAAGGTGAACTTCATGTAACAGATGCGCTCGAACTAGCCAAGCTTTACTTGAAGGAAAACCAACCTTCTGACGCGATAACATACCTCGATCCACTTCTTATTAGCCAAGGACCTTTTGCTATTCAAGCCAGAGAGTTAGCATACGATGCGTATACGCAAACCAAGCAAACTGAAGAGGCGAACAAAATTATAGATGTCTGGCTCCAGCAAGCAAGAACGGTCGATAGCTTGGAAGCTTTGATCAAAAAGGTTGGTTCATCACATCGTGAAGATTTGCAAAAGCGTTTCCGTATTCGTTTGGAAAAGGATGCTCATCCTAGCGGTCTCAACGTACTCGCTTTCTTAGACTTGGGAGAGGAAGATCTAGCCATCCAGACGTTCCATCGAATCGACCTTAGCAATTCCCATTCATCAAGTTTACGAGAACTAGTGAAGCGCTTACCCACGCCCGAGCATGCCTTAGAAGTCTCGCTGTGTCTTCGTCGCCTCGTTGAAGAATCACTTGGGTATGGTAAGTCCAAATTCTACCCAACTGCGGCCAAGCGCTTCAATACGACTGTTCAGTTGGCCGCAGAAATTGGAAGCTTTGCGCAGTATGTAACGCATGAGGATTGGGTGGAGGATTTAAGAAAGGCGCATGGGCGGAAGTTGGGCTTTTGGGGGTTGGTGGGGTGATAGCGAGATGGATTTGCGGGTTTATCGATGCGGAGTTTTCGTATGTCGCCCAGCCCGGCTTAAAGGCTTCGCCGTTTCGCCAAACCGGCCTACCGTATGCTGGACTTACCAGCCCAGCGAGGTGGGGGGGGGGTGATGGGCCGGGAGGTCCATCATGTGTGAGGCCAGTTTGCTTGACGAAGCCGTAGTCTTCTAGAAGCGGGCTGGGCTTTTACTTAACCCAACTCTTCCTCAGGCATCAATCCTTTCACCTTCGCCGCAATATCCTGCATCCATTCCGTCACATTGCCTTCTGTGATTGGTAAGGCAAGTAGGCTACCGTCGCGATAAGATTCATTGATCTTAGTTGCTTCGAAAGTTCCTTTTACCCTTGCGAATTGCCCTGGGTAAACCAAAGCCGCAGCCTGACAATCGAAGTAGTGCGAATAGCTATAGAGTTGGCGGAGATCGCTGATGGATGGTTTTGCTTTCTCGCCGAGGACCTTCCATTTTGTGTCCAGCGCTAATCGGAAACCTTCTCGCTCTACAATGACATCTGGTCGAAGCGTGAGCTTCGTTCCTTTTTCGCTTTTCCAGAACAACGTACTCGTCTGCGTGCGAACCGTAAAGTCATCTCCAAGGTGTCTTCGAAGAGCGGCAGCCACAAACGATTCCCAAAGGTTATTCATGTTGAACACCAAAGCAAGGACTTGTTGTCGACCGCCTTTGAGGTCTGGGTGATGGTTCAGTAAAAGCAACTGAGCGATGTGCATCGCTCGCGTGTACGGCGCAAACTTTCGGGTGGTAAGTTTTGGCGAAAGCCGTTCAAAGAGGGCTGGTGAAATGGCAACATTGGATTGCTCAGGAAAGTCGAGTTCAAGTCCCGAAAGTCTTGAACGTAGCACGTTGTTGTGATCGAGCTGCCCGATGATTTGAAGTGCTTTGAAAAGTATTTGGTGAATCGTATGATCGCGATCATACACATCGTGCTCTACGGCAAAACGTTCTTTGTGCACCAAGTTCTGTCGCAGATGTTCGGACATCACAAGGCGACCTTTCAGTGCGGTCGAGTTGCGTCGTTTACGATGGTATTGGCGCACCAGTCCACGACGGACGAGCTGCTCCATCTCACGGACGAATAGTTCGAAGTAGAGGTGTAACACCGCACCTGGTCGCAATGCAAGTTTCGACTCGGAAGGTGCTTGCAAAGGTAGCTTGGTAACCACACGCAGCATCTCAACGAGCCGCGATCGCCAGAAGGTCTCGCCGTTGACCTTATCCGCTTTGGGTAGAATCTCAAGCGTCAAGTTGCCCACCTGGATTACCCCGACAAAGCTACCCGTACGAATACCGCGATGCACAAGCGAAAAGGCATCAGAGCCGTTTCCGTGGAATGCCTGAAGCGCATTCAATTGCGGCTCCGATAGATTTCTCTCGAGCTTGAGTGTACAATGTTCGAAGGTGGTAATGACCGGCATGACTAGTCTTCTTCCGTCACTGAGAATCCACCGGCTCTTAGCGCATCTGCTAGTGCGAATCCTTTCACGCTTGGGTCATGCACTGTATAGCGTGTCGGCAAATCAGGATCGTCTTCTCCGCTGGTAGCAAAAGTGACTTGGTCTTTGAGCTCTTCTACAAATCCCTTCCCTAAAATGCGAGCGAGTTGTGCGTCGTCACCGTAGAAGTATTCCTGTAAAAGTGGGATGACATTCTTCGCGAGGACTCGTCCTAGCGAAGTAGCGTCATGCACTTTGAAAAACGGTGCATGTCCGATCGTGTGGTCTCGATCACGTAGTGCTTCAATTCGTTGGTTGAGTAAGATTAAGAAGTCTGGGAGGTACAGTTGAGAGCCATCGGCAAGGGTGATGTATCCGCGATCGCGTTTTCCTGTCCCGTGCGGAGCACGAGGATCCTCGCCGGACGGCGGGACTTCCGCCAAAACCTCAGGCTTCGGACCGACGTAGTCAAACTCAAAGCGGCGGCGCAGTGCCGCATCAAGTGCTTCTACAGATCGGTCTGCGGTGTTCATCGTTCCGATGACATATAGGTTGTTCGGAACACCGAACGGTTCTTTGGAGTAGGGTAGTGTGACGGTGAGTTCTTCGTCAGCACCGAGTCGCTTGTCTGCTTCGAGCAGAGTGATCAGTTCGCCGAAAATCGCTGGTGTGTTGCCGCGGTTTATTTCGTCTATGATGAGGACGTAATTTTGTCTCTCTATTTCTTTTGAAAGATCGGTAGTGCGGTAGATCGGGGTGGAGTCGTGTCTCTGGCCGCGAGGAGCCTCTTGTGCAGCGTATTCGCTAAGGTTGAGACCGTAATGATCTTTCAAATGATAGAGAACTCCCCAGTAGTAGATAAGCCAAGCAGGGTCGATGTTTTCCCCGTTTAAATGTCTTAAAAGGCGCTCCTGCGTTAGTGTACCCGTGACTTTAGCACTTGGAAACGTAACCAACCGAAGGTTGCCACTTTTACTCTGCTGTACAGCAAATGGTCGTCCTGTACTGGTGGGTAATTCAATTCGTTCTACGGTTAGAAGATCTTGCCAAAATAAATCATACGCTTCTTCAAAGGTATTTGAGTTAAGATTTATAGGGTTGTGTTCCTTGCTTAAACCCCCTTCTTGCTTGGATAGCCGTAAGTTTTGTTCAGCATCTTCTGCTAAGAGGGTAAAGATTCCTTGCATTTCAATGTAGGATATTTCTCCGTCCTTAGTCTCTGGCTTGATCCCTTCCACAAAGTCCTCATAGCTCATGGACTGGTGGAAAGTCGTAAAAACAATACGACCAGCTTTTACCAAGGCTTCGTATTCTTCCTTCAGCTTTTTTCGATCTGCAGGGGCTGAGCCGTTACAAATCTCAACCGCTCTTTGGCGTGTAGCATATGTCTTACCTGTGCCTGGAGGGCCGTAGAGAATTTGGTTGAGGGGGTGGGGCATGTTTAACGACTTGGTATGAGTTTCAGTCTGATCGAATAAGTTCAATAGACCTTTAATGGCATCTGGGTAATCAGTCCAGTCAGTAAGTGTTTTGAGTGGAAGTTCGTAGCCTGGGAACCAGCTTCCGATTTTGAGCCATTCGACATCACGTACATGAGAATATTTTGCTCGTGATGGGTCGTAACGATAGTCTGAAAGAACTCGGCCTAAGCCTACTAGTTCTTTCTGTCCGTTTTTCGCAAATACCAATGCACCTGGTTCTATAGAGTCATAGAATTCCCAACATGCCTTAGACTTGTTTGTCGGTTTACTTTCAGGTTTGTCTAGCTCAACAAGTTTTTCAGTTATCTCGTCTTGACTTTTGAACTTAGATAGGTCACCTAGATGATCCCACCCGATAGTCATGTTCCCTTCGTTGTAATTTAATTCCCAATTTTCTGCTCTTCTCCCTGGAGCATACATCCAGGCTTGTTTCGAAGAAGGAAGAGACTCACGCCCTTCGTTCTTCCTGGCTATTAGCATTCGGTACATCAAGTCTTGAGCAAGTAAAAGTCGGTTAGGGTCCACTTCTTTCCAGTTGGGTACCAAACCTGTATAAATAGAGAGGAGTTCTTCGCTCTCAAGAATAGCTGGCAAAACGATGTTCTTCAGTAGGTCTAAATACTGCTCATATCGCTTGCTAGCTTTCGCTCGTGGTACTCCTAATGCCTCGCAAACTTTCATTTGAAGTGTAGAAGTGAAAAAGGTGTAATTCGCTGGGTCCTTAAAAGCTAGAAGCGAGGCTGCAGTACGCTCATCCTGATAATTGCTCAGTTTTTTCCCAGAGCTCGTCTCTACCAAGATTTCGCCGCTTGCTGTCTTATATTTTTCGATGCGATCAGAAAGCGATTGCTTTCCAAAAACTAGCTGGTTTAGCGTCTCCCGCATCTTGATTGGGTCGCTATCTACAAAATCTAAAAGTTGCTTTCTAGAATTATAATAGAGCAAATTGGAGAAGTCAATCTGCTTAAGTTCTTCAGGAAGGCTAACGGCTTCCAAATCTGGTCTTCCTTTCTGTTTTTCAAGCAGCTCCCACTTGTAGGCTTCATCGGCTAGGCCTTCGGTTTTTAAGATGGAGGTGTATTGAGAGATTAGGTCTGGAAGGGTTGTCATATGGACTTGAATTTATAGAAGGCAGCTAAAGACTCTTGTCAGATCTTTTTATGAACTGATAAGTGTTGTTTTGATCAAATTAGAATACGTTGGGAAATAGAGTCTTTTCTTCGGCATCGTTTTGCGCAGGCGCGCACGCTCATTATAGCCGTATTCCCAGGGCCGAAAGGCAATTGTCTATATCCCAGACCCTAAGCGTTCTGTCTTCTTCTATTGTATCATCTATTGAGTAAGGTAGATGGTTTGGAAACTTATCTCCGAGATGGATTTCCTCAAGGATGTAGATTGATTCTGACGTGGACGAAAATTTTACGATGCAGTTCATTTTGCTAGCACTTTGTTTCATACTTGTACCTATATCGCTATATGTATAAGATGCACTACCAGACAAGTCATAGCACCACCAAGCCTTGACTTCAATGATATCGTTTAAGGTGATCGATTTCGATATGCTTGACAAGGTGATCTTGCTTTTATTACCTTTTACCGAAGAGTAATTGCTGCCTATGATCAATAGGTTGGAAAGTAAGATTGTTCCAACTAGGGCAAGCCCTGTGGCGTCCCAGGTACTAAGGGTGTTGGCTAATATGGCTAGCGATATGAAGAAGATGAGAAAATTATTAGCTACTAGGTCTACGATACCTACCGGGTAGCTTATGTAACTATTAGAGTTGGGTCTATTCATTGGGTATTTGTTTGGGGTGGCTGGACTCGACCCTGTGATTGACGTCAAAGCCCCTCCCTACCTATACTTTTTATAATTCTCCGCCTGTGCAAAAATCTCTTGATATGCCTCATCATGTGTTGCAGGAGGATAGCCGTGCTCGTCTAGTAAAATGATAAGCTCCATCTTGAGTTCGGCCTTGATGTCAGCCTTTTCATTCCAATCCGTAAAGCGTGCCTTGTCGTCTACTAAGTCTTTTACGGCTTTGGCGAGAACAAGCATTTTGTCTTTCGCATAAGTGAAATCATATTTCACCGAAATCCGAAGCAAAATGTCAAAGAATGCCTTCTCTTCTAAGCTAATATCAAGCTTTGAAAAACTGCCCAGTTCGTCTTGCATGTTCTTGAACAAAGAGATGATCTGATCAGCGAAATCTTCAAGGACCTCTCCTTTAAGGTTATCATGCTCCGTTCGATCATTGTACTTGTCAACCAAGATTTTCATCTGCTGACTGAAGTCAGTACCCTGCGCAAGGTTGATCTGTTTGAACTCCTTGATCGCTTTCGCCAATAATTTTTGCAGCAACTTGATTTTTGTGTGCGGCAATTTGATCTTGTCAATCTTGTCCAAGTAATCATCAGAGAAGATGTCCTCTGCGCCGGTGGTACCATCAATCTTGAAGAGCTCTTCCACACCTTCACTCGCAATGGCTTCTTGAATCATTTCGCGCACACGCGCATTCATCTGCGCCGTGTCTGGTGCATCGCCCTTCGTCAACTTGTAGACGATACTTCGGACGGCCAGGTAAAAATGCACCCAGTCACGCTCCGACTGAGATAGCTGATCTCCACCCACGCAAATGTCATACGCAGCCTTGAGGCGACGCACCAAGCCCATAAAGCGCGTTTCCTGTTTTTGCGTAAGCTGAACATGCTCGGCAGCCTTGTTGAGTGTATCCAATTGCGCCTGACCTTCATCGCTGAAGTAGCCCGAAGTATCGAAGTTGTGAAAGACTTGGCGGAGTAAATCCAGCTGATCCCGCACCGCAGAAACACTCTGCGCGATGTCTTCAATGTTTTGAGACTCGACGCTATTGTACATCGCCATCGCCAAGTTCATCTGCTTTTTGATACCGATGTAATCAACAACAAGCCCCTTGTCTTTTCCCGCAAACTTTCGGTTCACCCGACTAATCGTCTGAATCAAATTATGCCGCTGGATAGGTTTGTCGAGGTAGATCGTATCCAGCTCAGGAACATCAAACCCAGTCAACCACATGTCGACAACAACCGCAATCTTGAAATTGCTACCGCTCTTTTTAAACTCTTCATCCAGCGTTTTACGATAGTCCTTGTTGCCAAGTGCCTTGTACAGCGCTGCTTCGTCATCTTTGCCTCGAGTCATGACGAGCTTGATACGCTCTAGTGGAAGCGCATCATCGTCCTCGCCAGGTTGAGGCACAATCCATTCTGGACGCAAGCGAGTCACTTCTCGATAGAAGTCATACGCCACCGAACGGTTGCTACTCACGAAAATCGCTTTGCCCGCAACTGTACTTCCTTCCTCGACACGCTTTTCATAGTGCGTCACGAAGTCTTCCGCCAAAGAGCGCAAACGTTCAGGATCACCCAAAATCGCGTTCATGTTCGCAGAGTCTTTCTTACTCGCCTCGATCTGGTACTCGTTCGCGCCTTCTTTCGCAACCTGGGCATAGTAGTCTTCAATGCGTTTGAGCGCACTACTATCCAAGGCGACTTTTGCGGCGCGACCTTCTCGTACGATGCGCACTGTAATGTTATCCGCTACCGATTCCGTCATCGTGTAGCTGTCTACTATCGGACCGAACACTTCAAGTGTCGCATCAATCGGCGTACCCGTGAATCCTACGAAAGTCGCATTGGGCAAACTATCGTGCAGGTACTTCGCAAAGCCATATCGCTTTTCGACACCTGTCTCTGTAACTCTAACTTTTTGGTCGAGATTGACCTGTGATCGGTGCGCCTCATCACTGATGCAGATCACGTTGTTTCTTTCTGTGAGTAGGCCAGCGTCCTCGGTAAACTTATGAATCGTCGTCAAGAACACGCCACCACTTTGGCGCCCTTCCAGCAACTCGCGTAGTTGCGCTCTGCTCTCAACACTCTGCACCACCTTGTCGCCGAGGTAATTGCGAGCACCTTCAAACTGTCCACTCAACTGCGAGTCCAGGTCTGTCCGATCAGTGATCAAGACCAGTGTCGGACTTCCTAGCTCGACGCTCTTCATCAGCAGGCGAGCGAGGAAAAGCATGGTGTAGCTCTTACCGCAACCCGTAGCACCGAAGTAGGTGCCGCCGCGTCCATCCCCATGCGGCCGCATATGGTCCAGCACGCTCGCGTACAACTTGCGTGCAGCGTAATACTGTGGGTATCGACAGACGATTTTAACCTTAGGCGGTGCTGTATCGGGGAAAAACACGAAGTTCTTCAAGACATCTAGCAAGCGCTCTTTGTCGAACAAACCTCGGATCATGGTGTCCATACTATCCACCTTGGTCTCTCTCAAGATCGGCTCGACAACCCTACGCCAAGTGTAGAAGAAGTCGTACTTCGAAAAGGACGCCCCAATGCGGTTGTTGACACCATCTGAGATCACACAAAACGCATTGTACTTCAGCAGTTCAGGAATGTCCCGTTGGTAGCGCGTCGTTATCTGTACGTATGCCTCATGTATCGTCGGCTCTTGACGCACCGTGCTTTTGAATTCAAACAGCACCAGCGGAAGTCCATTGATGTATAGGATGCCATCGGGTATGCGCTTTTGATCATCGACGCCTACAATGTCGAGTTGGGTGACAAAACGGTAGATGTTGTGGTCGGTGTTGCCTAACTGGGCAAAGGCAGGGATGGGTAGCTCGTTGAGCTGGTGCAGGTTCTGCGAATTGGCAATTCGCAGGCTAGAAAGCTGCGCAGCAGGTGCCAGCAACTCCACATACAAATCCTTATCACTCGCCTTGTCGCGTTTCAGTACAAAACCATTGCTCACTTTATCCATCACCTCACGGTTGGACATGTATAGGTCTGAGGCCGGAAGTCTTTCGAGGTCTGTCGTGATCCGTTCTACCTCTTTGTCTGTCAGTCCTTCCTTGGCATAGCGTTGCTGGAGGTACTGCTTTAGGTCTTCGGTAAGCAGTACTTGCTCGTTGTTTCGTCTGTTTAGGCTTCCGCCAAAACTATGCACGAACCCTTGCGTAGCAAGGCGATCGGTGAAGAGTTTTTCAAGTTTGGCTTCTGAGAAGGATAGCATAAGGATAGGGTATACGCGATTCTACTCGGAAAGGTAGTGTTGAAGTTTTGGTGAGTACCTACTTGAATACGCAGTTTTGTGTGCTTTTTTAGTGCAATCCCCTTTGTTGTCTGTTTTTGGACGGTGAAAACGCATTATGTTGCGTATTGTGCTGTAGTTTTTGAGGTAAACGTCCATTCTTAATTGTAATACGCAGCATGTTGCGTATTTGAGGTGTAGTTTGCCTCACATGGAGGCATCACAAAGACAAATGCAGCAGTTGGGAGCGAGACTGCGCGAGCGTCGAAAAGCTTTGAATGTTACCCAGCTTTCGCTTGCCGAAATGTGTAGCCTAGCACCGAACACCATTATAAATCTGGAGCGTGGCACTGGAAATGCTCGCTTGGAGACACTCTTCCGGATCACGGATGTACTGGGTTTGAGCCTCGACTTTGTCCCAAAACGACTGAGCTAAATTGGAGCATCGAGTTTACCTGCGCGGATTTTGCAACAAAGTGTTTTATATTGCAGCTGTCGATATAGTCAACCCTCAAATAGAGGGCGATGTAATAAATTACAACATGTTAGCTAAGTTAGCGTTACTTTTGCAGAAGAGAAGTCGAGAAGGAACTAACCTTCTTACGATCGAGATCCTCGATGAAGACGGCTTTCCGATACGAGATTTGTACAAAGCTAGCCTTGACGAAACGATGAAAACGAGCGTTTTAGATTGGACAATTGAGCGTAAACGTGCTCAAGTAGATGAAATGGGTCGATTGCATAGATCGATCACTTTCGACGGCTATGATGGTTTCAAGCTCAGAAAAGAAGGAGGATTCAAAGCTCTTCCTCCTGAAAATTCTCGAGAGCGATGGGGTCTACTTCCCGAACATTCCCCAAACGAACGAGAATTATTGGAGAATCTACCAGCTCTTCGTGAGTATTGTATTCCAGTTAAACGGTCAGTGATTATAAGCTATGCAGTTTGTAAAACTACTGATTCTTGGCAAGGCTGTCCTAATGCAGGGCCGTATGGCCATAGAACTAGAGCGATTGGTATTGCGATTGACAATGCGATTGAGAAAGGGGATATTTTGTTTGTTAATGGGCTTATAGACCCGAATAGCTCGTATGAGTTTGAAATTCCTGATGACGTATGAAAAGTGAAGACCAAAAATTAATTGATCAACTCTTAAATCCTCAGGCTGGTAGTCTCACTGAAGAATATCAACAGGAGCTTAGCTATCGCTTTGCCCAAGAAGTGCGTCTGCGAATCCAAAAGCAGTATGATTCAGTAAGTGATTTTGCTGAAAAGAATAACCTTGATCGCCACCAGATCAGTAGGCAATTAAGCGGAACTAGTAATTTGACGTTAAAGTCGATCGCTAGAATTGCAGCGGCACTTAAGGAGCCGTTAGTGAATGTTTGCGGTAGACCTTCTTATCGATTTGAGGAGGCGAAACTGCCTATATATGCGAGATCGGCACTAGAATTTACGGCAAAAGGTGTCGATAATGCATATTCTAATGTTAGTTTATTGCCTTTAGCAAGTATAGCCGTAGATGGTAAAGCAAATCCCCAAAAAGTATTACAAGGAACAGTGAATTCATTCACTCACAATTCCTGTAATTTTCAAGCAATTCCATTGCATCAAATCAAGAACGTTCAAGACGTTCAATCAAAACTAATATGAATACTATATTCGACCCATCGGTATTGCAAATTGGTAATTGTGAGCCTGTTTACTTGAAGCTTGAGCAAGATCCATTTTGGTTGCCTTCGATTAATGAGAAATTTGATGTGCAGTTCAATCTTCAGAATTCAGTATATCCATCAATTGAATTTTCAAATATTCTAGTTCTTGTCAGAGTTGAGGCAACAGCAATGTCTACAGGACAAAATGTAGTAGGCTTGTATAGTTCTATTTTTCGGTTTGTTTTTAGTTGCCCTAGCCTCAAAGATTATTCGGAGATAGACAATAATGGCTTAATTGTCAATATGCATCAATTGCTTCATAGCAGTGTTGTTAGGTTATCACTGTCTTCGGTTAGAGGGTTATTGAGAGGGGTATATGCAAATACAATTTTTGCTCCTTATCTTCTACCTATGTTGACCCCTCAGCAAGTCGCAGGTATAGAGCAAGTCGATATCGAGTGGTTAAACAGTCTTTATACTAAAAAGGGTGCTTAATTCCTCCCATGCGCCCATACACCATCCAATTACACCGCCACCGCTTCGCCGTTTGGACCGCTGGCCGAGCCGTAGCTCGAAACTTCGCTTCTGCTAAGCATGTAGAAGCTGCAATCACAGCCGCAGGCCTGCGCAAAGCAGTAGAAGCCGACAAGGTATTCAGGAATCAGAAAGCATTCGACAAGTGGCACGTAGGCCGATGCGAGAAGATGCTCAAATATTGGGACAAACATTCCGAAGGCGTCAAAGAACACTCCTTCGGTCGTGCAGCAAAAGTCATTGCCATTTACCTCAAGGCCATGATCGGTTTGGGAGAGATCGATGCGCACCCCATGCAGAAATGGATGCATCCACCCATCGATCGAATTTTGCTTGACAACATGCGCACCGATCTCGGCTACACGATAAAGGAACTCCCTAATTGGACGCAGCTTGATGTTGATGGGTACTCGGAGGTATTGAAAAGGATCTCTGATTGGATGCAGGCTAATCGAAAAGGCGCAGACCTATGGGAAGTTGAAGAGTTTTGGGCGGCTGATGTGGACTAGCCTGTAAGCGACGGCTTCCGCTTTCCGAAGCGGGTCGATTGGAGGTGTTCTTGATATCGCCCCGGGTAAACCCAAGGCTAATGTTAGACGCAGCTACGCAGCTTCTCCACATACAACGCCCCACCCGCACATCGAAGCTGAGTAGCTGCGCCTAAATCGGAGCACTGGGTTTATCCGTGCGGATTTCGTTCATGCTGGTTTATTATCCACCTCAATATTCCACCTTCCCCTCTCTTTTCGCATCGGCCAGCAAAGACCCAAAGGCAGACCCAAACTCAAAAATCTCTCGATCATTCACTTGTTCGCCAGCGATGGTTGCAAACGTGACCTCATCGTATGAAAAGGAAACGAGCTCGAATCTCTTCCCGTAGGTGCGGTTATACCACTCGATCGCATCACGGATCACAAAGTCATCTTCCGCAATGATTTCAAAAATGCGATCGGAGCCTGGTGCGTTGTAGCCGTTCATGGCCAAAAGGTAATTCAAGCGACGGCTTCCGCACTCCGTGCGGGTCGCTTGAAGGTTATTGGTGTATCGCCAAAGGAATACCCAGGGCTAATAGTAGACGCAGCTCTGCAGCTTCACCACACACAACGTCCCACCCGCACATCGAAGCTGCGTAGCTGCGCCTAACTCGGAGCACCGGGTTTATCCGTGCGGATTTCGTTATCCCCCCTCACGCCCGCCCATACTTCCGAAACGCCCGCACAAACGGATAATTCAAGTAGAAAGTCACAATTCTAGAAAACCAGTCGATAAGGACAGCTAGTCAATGCGCACCAGTGCAGGTGGCATCTGGGCATAAGAACCCCGTCTTGCGGATTGGATTGATAAAATAGAAAAAATTATCGCCATACAATCGAAAACCATCTGCCAATCCTTGGGGAATGTCAAGCGGATTCCAAGTCCAGACTAAGTCGGGAGCAACACTAGGCACATAGAAGCAAAAGAGGATTGCTGTACACACAAACAGCATCACAAACGCGCGTAAATAGCTTTGGCCAAAGTCATTAGAGTATTTATTTAGCAGTAATTGTAAGAATTCACCCCAGCCTTTTTTCCAAATAGCTGCATAATTCCAGTATTTAGGAGGGGTGCCAAGAAGTTTCATTTTTTGAAGCTGAAAAATGTGCTCATTCGCTTTACTCTGGAAATATAGACTTGACTCACGATCATTTTGCTTTTTAGCTACGGTTTGGAGTTGACTATAAGTGTCGCGGACTTGCTCTAAGTTATTTTTAGTGCTGTCTTCAGAAGAAGTGATTTTTGTAGGGAATAGTGTGTCTGTATAGAAGAGGCCCATAAGGTTGCTATTGTCTACTTGAAGCGTCGCTTCAGCCCAATCGCAGCCGATTAGCTCTGTGTTGGTTAAGGTGCTATTTTGAACTAAGATTAATTGACTGTCGTTGGTCATGTCGATATCTATAATCCTTAATGTCTTAAGGCTATACATGTTTCTAATGATTAGCTTATGTATATTTATTTTAACAATATTTAAGGCCAAGTCTTTGTGATCTAAGTCAATAGTAAGCTCGTTAATGGACAGTGGGGATTTAATTTCTCTATCGCTGATTGAAGTCAAAAATAATCCTGAATGAAATAATCCTCCTAGTATTTTAAAGTCTAAATAGAATAATCCTCCATTTACTATGACATCTGAGTAAAATTCCCCGCCGTCGATATTAAATGGTGCCTGGAAGGATCCCCCATTTATTCTGAAGTCTGAATGAAATTTGCCGCTTTTTATGATAAAAGACGAGCCACTACAGAAAATTCCATTATATACTTTGAAGTCTGAAAAAAAATCGCCTCCAGTAATTGAGAACTCATCGATAAAGTCGCCTCCTGAAACAATGAAATTTGATATGTATTCTCCACCTCCAATATTTATGGTACAAAAGGACCCGCCTGAAATTATGAAATTCGATTTATGCTTTCCTCCATGAAGACGTATTGAAACAAATTGTCCGCCAGAAATATAGAGGCCAGAATTGAATGTCCCGTCAAAAATGGCGAAATCTGAAAGGAATTCACCACCATTTATACTGATGTGTGATCGAAATTCACTTCCATCGATGTAGAAGAATGAATGAAATATTCCGTATGTAGTCGTGAATTTAAACTTGAATAAATTATGCCTCAGTATTATGGCATTTACGAATTTAGTTTTGTATTTAATGTCAATTTTACTTGTTACTATTACTTTGCTAATTATTATCGTAGTTTCTTTAAGTGCATTTTTTCGTAATTTCGCCTGGTATCCCTTACATTCCCCCGTCTGCATCACCTCAACAAACTGCTCTCCCGTCAGTTCTTTGTAGCTAGCGTACTTTTCTTCTTCTTGGGGTGTGAGTCTTTTCATTTGAGTTGTCTTGTGTGCTGGGTTTTTACGGACATCTAATTTTTAGCTCGATCAAACGCATCTTTGTAGAAATACGTGCCTTGAAATTCAAATTGAACTAACGAGGTAATATAGCTTTCATGTGATTCAGGGGTTGTGACTAAGTCAAACCTTAGTCCTGCGCCTACTATCCTGTCAATCAGCTCTCTATCGTTCAGGAACGATGCGCAATGGAATCTGCTCTCCTTGTAAAGGTGTCGAAAGAAGCTATCAAATTGGCTTCTTATAGTGGTTCCTTTTGCTTTTAGAGTGAATACGTCCAGCTTCTGTTGACTCGAGCATTTGTTGTAAAATCTAGCTGTTAGTTCTGTGAAGCGCTGTGAAAAGTGATGACTGAAAGCGGGATGGAACTTAGGTTCAGTTCTATAATGATTT
The DNA here is from genome assembly GCA_045110575.1 of Saprospiraceae bacterium. GTDB lineage: Bacteria > Bacteroidota > Bacteroidia > Chitinophagales > Saprospiraceae > CALDTK01. The sequence goes on along the minus strand of JBGCGF010000020.1, from coordinate 1,917 downwards.
TGTAGAATCCGTAAAAGCCTGAAAGCATTTTCCTCATCAGCTACTAATCTGTCACAGATTACGATGAGGGCTCCTGTTAGGTTTATGCTATCCTTTGGAGCATCATTAGGGAGTTGAGCAACTTTAAGGTAATCAAGTATGATTGTTAGTTCTAGTGGTTCGAAATCCAGTACTTTATATTCGGCAAGTAGTGATGCGCTTTCAGATGGGTTTATTCTGTTGTCGTGAATCTTTATTAGGACTACTTGAAGTTTCGCTGCTCTAATCTCAGAGTTCTTTTCCTTGACTAGGTTAGTTATCTGAGAATCTGTATCCTCTAAAAGTTTGGCTACTTTACTTTTTTCTAATATTAAGTCGTTTTTTAGTGATTCAGACTCCTTGAGTAAACCATCTATTTTTTGCTCCTTTTCTAAAAGTGGTTTGTAAATATTGAAATAAGCCGCTGCTACGAAAAGCGCAGCAACAATTCCTATGATGGCTAAAATGATGGTGTAAATGTCTGAAATACGATCTACTTGATCATTCAAGCTCTCGACAGCGTAACGTCCAATTTCAGCATGAGTGTGAAGTTGAGTAAGCGCGTTTCTAAGCGAATCAGAAGATGCACGGAGCTCATCGATTTCAACTGATGCTATATAAAAGCTGTCTACTTGGTAAAGTGTATCGATCATAAACTAGTTTTCACCCAATCAACTCCCGTAACAACAAATCACGAAGCGAAGAGAGGGTAGTAGATTCGTGAATGTTTTCATGAATTTTTGAAATCGATGGCTTTATGCGATCGGAATAGATTCTACAAAGGTTGTCAGGGATCCCAACTTGTGAATACTGCTTTAAGTAGTTCCAGCTAGCTCTTGGCATTCTAGTGCCGGTTGATGATGAAGTAGCGTAGTCAACAACATCTTTCGAGCTCATCAATGCAATAGCGATTCCGTCGTACTCAGGCTTTGTTGCTTTGAGGACTATGATGTCAGTAGAGCAAACTCCTTCGATTGGTGCAACTCCAACTTTATGAAAATATGGTCTTAGTTTTCCGAAAAGAATATCGTCCTTTTTGAAGCGGTATTTATTTGATTCAACTTCTTCCCCTTTTTTCCATTCTGATAATGCTATGGAATTTCTAGGCATTTGTTGGAGGCCGATATATGGTGTTTCAGGATTGATGTCATGAGCTGAGACAGAATTTTTTATTTGCTTGACAAATTTTCCTAGAGTAGAGCTTTCCCACCCCTCCGGCACAAACTTCCCCAGCTTCTCACTCCATTCAAAACGATCAGGAAACAACGCCTGCACCTTCGCATCCAAACGAGGATAGGTACCGCTCTCAAGCACAGCCTGGCGACGCGCAGCCCTTGCCTGTAAGGCCTCAGGGAGCGCAACGCCCGCAGCAAGAGCATTGTCGATGACCGGATCGAAATCCACAAACCAACTCTTGAACAGCGCCTGCGCCATCGCCTCTAAGGTCTCGTTCTGACGGCGGTTGAGGGCGATTTTGTCGTCGAGTGATGAAATCGTTTTGGCTACTTTTCTTTGGCTCTTAATTGATGGAAGAGTAATCTCCATCTGACGTTGATCTCTAAGGCTAACATAGTCAGCCATGTCCGTCTGTCCTTTTAGACCATAGATCTGGCCCCAGAACTCTCTACCATGCATCCAGTAAAACAACCACTTACTATGAATTTTTTCTTGATCTAGGCTCCGCCAGTAGCATAATTGAGGAGAATAAATAACTATGGGGTCATCTTCATTTACGAAGCTCATTCGACCTACTGACCCCTTGCTTGTAAAAACTGCATCACCAGCTTTACTCGCTTTCGATCCGATCGTATTTAATATTTCTATTGGCAATGTATCAGCGCCGTCTATTGAAATTCTATCTTGTAAATTTCCTGCTCTGATGAACGGAATTCCATCAGG